>NZ_JAHKNG010000155.1 GCF_018860165.1 Paracoccus marinaquae | reverse complement strand
GTGCTGCGAATTGGGCGAAGGGACAGAGTCCGGGCGTCAGCTGGCCTTTGCGGATCATATTGGCCACTTCGATGCCCTCAAGTGTCGCTGACGCCGAAGCGAAGGATTTGAAGCCGAGCATGGGTCGGATCCGCTTCTTGATACTGCGGTGATCCTGCTCTACGCGATTGTTGAGATATTTGATCCGCACCATCTCGATCGGGATCGGACAGCCGAAGCGTTTCAACATCCGATTGATCTCCGTGATTCCGGCGGTATTTGCCCCGCTCTTGTCGATGACGATCTTGCGCGGCAAGCCGTTAACTTCCAGCGCTCGGGCAAAGAACCGGGTGGCAGCCTTCTTGTTGCGGCGCTTCGACAACATGAAGTCCAGTGTTTTGCCGAATTTGTCGACAGCGCGATACAGATAGTGCCATTCACCTTTCACACGGATATATGTTTCATCCATGCGCCAGGACCGATCCGCCGGACGCTTGCGGCGACGCGCTTCTTCTGCGAGCAGG
>NZ_JAHKNG010000154.1 GCF_018860165.1 Paracoccus marinaquae | reverse complement strand
GACCGGGCGGAGATACCGGAGCGGATCGCCTATGCGCGCACGCCACGCAAACTGCCGACGATCCTGAGCGCCGACGAGGTCGTCCGTTTTCTCGAGGCGGTGCCGTCGCTGAAGGCGCGCGCGGCGCTGACCACGGCCTATGCTGCGGGGCTGCGTGCCTCGGAAACGGTCAGCCTGAAGGTCGCGGATATCGAGAGCGATCGCATGGTGATCCAGGTCCGCCACGGCAAGGGCGCCAAGGACCGGACCGTCATGCTCTCGCCGCAGCTTCTCGGCATCCTGCGGAGCTACTGGCGCTTGGCGCGACCAACGGACTGGCTGTTTCCCGGGCGTGGCGACAAGCCGATCGACGTGCAGGTGCTGCATTCCGCTTGCCGGTCCGCGACCAGGGCGGCGGGACTGACCAAGAAGGTCAGTGTACACACGCTACGGCACAGCTTCGCGACCCATCTCTTGGAAAGCGGCGTCGTGCTGAAAGCACGCCTCAGGCGTGACATCCGCATCATCCAGGT
>NZ_JAHKNG010000153.1 GCF_018860165.1 Paracoccus marinaquae | reverse complement strand
GTCTTCGCGTCTGGTGCCAGCAGGCCGAACGCGATGCCGGTCAACGCGCCGGGCTGACAAGCGCAGAGAAGGATCGGATCAAGGATCTGGAGCGCGAGGTCCGTGAACTTCGCACGGCCAACGAGATCCTGAAGAAGGCGAGCGCGTATTTCGCCATGGCGGAGCTCGACCGCCCGTTCCGCAAATGATCGCGTTCGTTGACGATCACCGAGGCGTCTTTGGTGCTGTGCCATGGGAACGCCACTGGTCCGAGTGACCATGGCGCAGGCCGATCTGCCGGGTTCTGGGGATCGCACCATCGACCTATCATGCCTTCAAGGCTGTGGAACGTGATCCCGGCCTGGCATCGGACCGGGCGAAACGGGATCAACTGGACATGGCCGCCATCAAGGATGCGTTCGATGGCAGCCGGGGACGCTATGGGGCCCGCAAGGTCTGGCACCAGCTACGCCGAAGCGGTCACGACATCGCCCGATGCACGGTTGAGCGGCTGATGAAGGCCATGGGGTTACAAGG
>NZ_JAHKNG010000152.1 GCF_018860165.1 Paracoccus marinaquae | reverse complement strand
GTGCTCTCGAAACAACCGAACGCCGCGCTCGCGAAGTTCGGCAGGGTAAGCGGGGGTGAATCTCTGCTTCGTCATAGGGCTCATCCTTTGAGTGTTCTACTCTCCGGTAAACCCGGGGCGGTTCAGTTCTTTTTCGGCATGACCTGCGGGCGGGAGGAGATGAAGCGCTACATGCAGTTTCGCACCGAGCCGCGCAAGCTGCCGGTAGTCTTCAGCATCGAAGAGGTGTCCGACATCCTGATGGCGGCGCCGGGGCCCGGGCTCAAGTATCGCGCCGCGCTCAGCATCTCCTACGGCGCAGGGCTCCGGGCCGCCGAGGTCAGCAATCTCAAGATCGGCGACATCGACAGCGACCGGATGCTGATCCATGTCGAGCAGGGCAAGGGCCAGAAGGACTGTTGATTGCCACTGAGAATTGACCCGGCAACCGCCAAAATTGTCATTGAGAATTGACCCATGTGCAACCCTGCCTCGGCTTGAAGCAGCTGGAGGCATACGGAGTGATCGACATGGGATTTTT
>NZ_JAHKNG010000151.1 GCF_018860165.1 Paracoccus marinaquae | reverse complement strand
GGCACGATTGTTGAGCCCCTTATGCGACCAGTGATCCAGATCGGGCAGGAGTTCGCGCTTGGCCGCGCCATATGAGCGGAGCTTGTCCGTTATAATCCGCTTGGGAACAGACCCCGCGCGTTTCATCAGCTTGCGCAAAAGCCGTTTGGCGGCCCGTTTGTCCCGCCGGGACTGGAGGATCTCGTCCAGAACAACGCCGCGTTGATCAACGGCGCGCCAGAGCCAGAACGTCTTGCCGGAAATCTTCACCACGACTTCGTCAAGATGCCAGATGTCGCCGGGGCGGCGCTGGCATCGCCGCAAGTTCCTCGCGATCTGCGGCCCGAATTTGGCCGTCCAGCGCCGAACCGTTTCATAGGAGACGTCGATGCCACGTTCGAGCAGCATCTCCTCAACCTCCCGCAGGCTCAGATTGAACCGGACGTACAGCCAGACCGCGTGGGCAATGATCGAAGGCGGGAACCGGTGCCGCTTGTAGCTGATGGAAGGTGTCTGCATCGCCGTGACCTACGTAGCAAACA
>NZ_JAHKNG010000150.1 GCF_018860165.1 Paracoccus marinaquae | reverse complement strand
CCTCTCTGAAACGATGACCCAAAAAGCGCCTGTCACATCCCGATCGGCGCAACCGCGCAACACACGCGCAACCCTGTCGCGGGGTAGAGCAGCCCGGTAGCTCGTCAGGCTCATAACCTGAAGGTCGCAGGTTCAAATCCTGCCCCCGCAACCAAAAAACTACGTATTATCTGGCACTTAAAAGCCGAGCAAAACGCTCGGCTTTTGTCATTCCAAATTCTTGTCAACACCTCGTCAACGTTTATCGAGGCCCCCTTCGACGGGGGCCTTTTGCGTGCCGTGCGCTGCCGATCAGACGCCACGATCATCCCGGAACCGACCAATCACGTCAGCTGCGCTCGATGGCCGATAGCTTTCCTCCGGTGCGGCGAAGGCAAGCATGAGTTCGGCTTTCAGAGTAAGTGCTACGCCGACCCCCTCCTGCCATTTGCGACTTGATCCGGCCATTCTGCGCGCATGGGCGTGACGGAGGGTTTGGATTTTGGAAGTAGACGGCAAAATGGGCGTCCAATTGGGCGGCTCTA
>NZ_JAHKNG010000014.1 GCF_018860165.1 Paracoccus marinaquae | reverse complement strand
TGATCTCCTCTCCCGGATTTGAAGCCATACCGCCTCTGGCGGCTTCAAATCCGGGAGAGGAGATCATCGACAAAAACGCTGAAGCGGACCGGCTGAAAGCCGGTGGTTTGTATCCGATACATGGAAAGTCAAATCATGACCTATTCACGGGAAGTTCCTCCTGCTTGGCTGAGCCAAGGCGTATTCCCCGCCCGATCAGCAAAGGAATACCAGCGGCAGGCGGGCACGAAGGCGTCGACCAGGGCGCGACTGATCAGCCGCACCATGCAAGGCAGGTCTTTCTCATCGCATCGGCGCGACCCTGCACCGGCCAGCCAGCCCCATCTTGCGACCCGGCGATACGGATCCTATATTCATTCTGTTCGGCGCAAGCCGGACTATGGACATAAACGCGCTCGTAATAAGCGGATCGGACCCGGGGGCGGTACCCGGCGGCTCCACCATCACCCTTCGTTGGGGGAACATGGGGCCGAAACAGGATCGACGAACGTCTAAAGGGGTTTGCTTTGTCCCGGTGAGCTACCACCGTTATCGGTGCGCAAAGTACAGTTGCCAACGACAACCGTGCTCCGGTCGCTCTGGCTGCGTAAGCAGCTCGGGTAACCGAAACCTAAGTCCTTATGCCTAGCAGCCTAAGGCGGGGCCCGCAGGAGCCTGGCAACAGAATCCTGCACCTTCCGCGCATGACGCCCCCGGCACCGCCCCGCGTCTGGGCGCCCGGCGATGCGGTGCCGGTATCCGCCGCCGTCCACGCGCCGGAAAATCGGCCCTCGGACCGGAACAGGCCTCTTTTCATCGTCCGCCATATGCCTATGCTGGCCCCAAGAAACAGGGGTAACCGGATGGCGCGATCGGAGATCGACTACGGCGGAATGATGCATCGGGCGATGCAGGGGCTGATCGCCAACGTGCTGGAGGATGTCGCACGGAACGGCCTGCCGGGCGAGCATCACTTCTTCATCACCTTCGACACCCGCGAAGACGGCGTCGAGATGGCCGACTGGCTGCGCGACCGCTATCCCGAGGAAATGACCATCGTCATCCAGCACTGGTTCGACAATCTGACTGTCGATGACGAGGGCTTCACCATCACCCTGAACTTCGGCAACTCGCCCGAGCCGCTGCGCATCCCCTTCGACGCGCTGCGCACCTTCGTCGACCCTTCGGTCGAATTCGGCCTGCGCTTCGAAACGCAGGACAGCGAGGATGACGACGAGGACGAAGCGGACGAGGATTTCGCCGGGGAAGACGGCGACGACGATCACAGCCCTGATGACGGACCGCCCGGCGGCGGCGAGGTCGTGCAACTGGACCGCTGGCGCAAGTAGCCCCCGGCCCCCTGCCGCCGACCTGACATCAGCCGGGTTTCCCGTCGTCCCGCCCGAAGTTGCGCCGTAGGGCCGGCCGGGTACGCTTGTCTTTCCGGGCGGTTCGGGATCATCTGGCGAATAAACCAATGGGGCTGCCATCATGTCCGTCTTCCGTGGTCTTTCGGCCTTTCCGATCACACCTGCCGATCCCATGGGTCGGGCAGATGCGGCCGCTTTGCGCACCCTGCTGCAGCGGCTGCGTATTGCGGGCGTTGATTCCGTCGGCCTTCTGGGCAGCACCGGAGGCTATGCCTATCTGAACCGCACCGAGCGTCAGCGCATCCTCGAGGTCGCCCTTGACGAGATCGGCGGGGCGGTGCCGGTCATCGTCGGGGTGGGCGCATTGCGCACCGATGAGGCGCAGGCCCTGGCCACCCATGCCGGAGGGGCGGGGGCCGCTGGGCTGCTGCTGGCGCCGGTCAGCTACACGCCCCTGACCGAGGATGAGGTCTACCAGCATTTTGCCGCAGTCACCGAAGCATCTGACCTGCCGATCTGCATCTACAACAACCCCTCGACCACCCATTTCAGCTTTTCGCTGCCGCTGCTGGAACGGCTGGCGCAACTGCCCGGGATCGGCGCGGTCAAGATGCCACTGCCGGCCGATGGCGATTTCGGCGCCGAGATCGCCCGGCTGCGCGACGCCCTTCCTGCCGGTTTCGTGATCGGTCACAGCGGCGACTGGGGCGCTGCGGCCTCGCTGCTGGCCGGGGCCGACGGCTTTTTCAGCGTCGCGGCCGGCCTGCTACCCGAGCCTTTCCTGCGATTGGGACGCGCCGCCATGGCCGGCGATGCCGCACAGACCGGGCGGCTGGACGCCGCCTTCGGGCCGCTTTGGGAACTGTTCCGGCAATTCGGCAGCCTGCGTGTCGTACATATGGCCACCGGGATCCTCGGGCTGACCGAGGCGCAGCCGCCGCGCCCGATCCTGCCGCTGCCGGAAACCGAGCGGGAGCGGGTTGTGGCCGCCCTCGCCGCCCTTGAGGCGATCTGACCAAGACCGTCACCCGCGGCGCGAACCCTGGTCGCCCGAGGCCCGCAGCCTGTCAGATCATTCCTTGGGCAGGACCCGCAGGCGCAATTCGCGCAACTGCTCATTGGTGGGCTCGGACGGCGCGCCCATCATCAGATCCTCGGCCCGCTGGTTCATCGGGAACATGATGACCTCGCGGATGTTCACCTCATCGGCCAGCAGCATGACGATCCGGTCGATGCCGGCCGCGCAGCCGCCATGCGGCGGCGCGCCATAGCGGAAGGCCTTGACCATGCCGCCGAACCGCTTCTCGACCTCGGAGGCCGGGTAGCCCGCCAGTTCGAACGCCTTGAACATGATCTCGGGCTTGTGGTTGCGGATCGCGCCCGAGACCAGTTCATAGCCGTTGCAGGCCAGATCGTACTGATAGCCCCGGACCGCCAGCGGATCACCCTCCAGCGCCGCCATCCCGCCCTGCGGCATCGAGAACGGGTTGTGGGAAAAGTCGATCTTGCCCTCGTCGGTCTTCTCATACATCGGGAAATCGACGATCCAGGCGAATTTGAACTGGTTCTCGTCGGTCAGGCCCAGTTCGCGGCCGATCTCGTTGCGGGCGCGTCCGGCGACGGCCTCGAAGGCCTCGGGCTTGCCGCCGAGGAAGAAGGCCGCGTCGCCTACTCCCAGTCCAAGCTGCTGGCGGATCGCCTCAGTGCGTTCGAGACCTATATTTTTGGCGATGGGGCCGGCGGCCTCGGTCTTAAAGCGCGCGATAGTCGGCTCAGAATCACCAAAAATATTGAAATTTGGATTCTTCCGCATTTCAGCATATTCGGCTTCTTCTTCGGCGATCTCATCAGCGGACTTTTCAACCTTGCGCCAAAAAATATACCCCATCCCCGGCAGCCCTTCCTTCTGCGCGAAGGCGTTCATGCGGTCGGCGAACTTGCGGCTGCCGCCGGTCGGCGCGGGAATGGCGCGGACTTCGGTGCCTTCCTGCTCCAAGAGCTTGGCGAAGATGGCAAAGCCCGAGTCGCGGAAATGGTCGCTGACCACCTGCATCTCGATCGGGTTGCGCAGGTCGGGCTTGTCGCTGCCGTATTTCAGCATGGCTTCGGCAAAGGGGATGCGCGGCCAGTCGGTATCGACGCGGCGGCCAGCCCCGAATTCCTCGAACAGGCCCTGAATGACCGGCTGGATGGCGGCAAAGACATCCTCCTGCTCGACAAAGCTCATCTCGACATCAAGCTGATAGAAATCCGTGGGCGAGCGGTCGGCGCGCGGATCCTCGTCGCGGAAACAGGGCGCGATCTGGAAATAGCGGTCGAAGCCCGCGACCATGATCAATTGCTTGAACTGCTGCGGCGCCTGTGGCAGCGCATAGAACTTGCCCGGATGCAGCCGCGAGGGCACCAGGAAGTCGCGCGCCCCCTCGGGGCTGGAGGCGGTGATGATCGGGGTCTGGAACTCGGTAAAGCCGGTATCCCACATGCGGTTGCGCAAGCTGCGGACCACCTTGCTGCGCAGCATGATGTTGTCATGCAGCGACTCGCGCCGCAGATCGAGGAAGCGATAGGCGAGACGGGTTTCCTCGGGATAGTCCAGATCGCCGAAAACCGGCAGCGGCAGTTCGTCCGCCGGGCCGAGGATTTCCAGATCGGTCGCATAGACCTCGATCTCGCCGGTCGGCAGCTTCGGGTTGACCAGCGCGGCATCGCGCAGCTTGACCCGGCCGTCGATGCGGATCACGGTTTCCGCCCGCAGCTTTTCCATGGCGGCAAAGGCGGGCGAGTCGCTGTCGGCCAGCACCTGCGTCATGCCGTAATGGTCGCGCAGATCGACGAACAGCACGCCGCCATGATCGCGCACGCGATGGACCCAGCCCGACAGACGGACAGTCTCGCCGGCATGGGCGGCGGTCAGATCGGCGCAGGTATGGCTGCGATAGGCGTGCATCATCGGCTCCTTGATCGGGTCGGGCCGATACAAACCGCCAAGCCCGCAAAGTCAAGGCGGCGCGGGCCTGTCTTGACAAGCCCGCCGCACCGTCGTGGCATCCGGGCAGCGGAGGTATCCCATGCTCGGTCCGATCCTGAGGGCAGCGCTCAGGCCCGCGGCTGCCACAGTTCGATCGGATTTCCTTCGGGATCGTGAATGCGGGCGAAGCGGCCGACCTCGCTGTCCCATTCGCCGGGCCGGGTCTCGACATGGATGCCCGCGGTCTGCAGCCTTGCGATCAGGCCGGCCAGATCCTCGACCCGCAGGTTCAGCATCCATTGCCGGTCGGCGGGAAAGTAGTCCGTATCGCCGTCGAATGGCGCGAAGACCGTCGGCCCGGCCGCCTGATGCCACGGCGCCCCGTCCCGAAAGCCGATCCCCAGATGCAGGTCATACCATTCGGCCAGCGCCTGCGGATCGCGGGCGCGAAAGAACAGGCCGCCGATTCCCGTCACTCCTGCCATACCGGCCTCCTAGAAGGGGCGCACCACATTGCCACTGTAGAAATAATAGCCCATTCCGACCGCAAACAGAATATTCCCGGCCACGGCATGCAGCATCCATGCGGCGGGGAATCCGTGGCGCAGATAGGCGCGGGCGAAGAACCAGCCGCCGACAAAGGTCATCGCCGACACCACCCATGACCAGTACATCAGATGCGCAAAGGAGAAGATCGCGGCATTGACGGCGATCGCCGCCTTGCCCGAGGGCATCAATGCGCCATAGCGGTGAAAGAACAGCGGCCGGAAGATCAGTTCCTGCGGCAACGCCGACAGAATCGGGTAGAAACACCAGATCAGCAGCAGGAATTCAGGCCGGGCGCGCAGCATCGCAAACAGCGCCTCGGGACGGCTCAGCGACAGGATGACCACACCCGCACCCAGAGTTGCGACGGCGATGCCCAGTACCTCCCACCAGGGCATCCGGCGGCCGCGAATCAGGTTGCGCCACTGAAAGCCGCCGGTCCGCCACAGCAGCAGCAGGCCGGCGATGCTGAACAGGAACAGCGCCGTGAACATGCGATGCGGGGGCAGCAGGAAGGCAATGGCCAGCGGCGCCCCGATATAGAGCGCCGCGAATTCGACCGCCAGCCAGGGACGCGGCCTCACCGCGTCAGGCGCATCGACAACCATCTTGCCCAATCCGCAGTCGTGCCGGCAAAGGCGTTCAGATCCACGTTCCCCTTGATGCCCGGCACCGTGCCGGTGCCGGTATATTGCCAGAAGGCCCAGCGTTGGCCCGGATAGGTCATGCGCGGGTGATCGGCGACCGAGCGCAGCCAGAATTCCGCCCGCATGTCGCCCAGCTGGTTCTCGCGGTAGAAATCGACCGTGGTGTAGATGATCGGGCGCTGACCGTAATGGCGCCCGACGATGTCGAGGAAGATGTTCGCCTCGCGCTTGATTTCGGCCGGGCCGGGGCGTCCGGGGCAGGTCCGCGAATTGGTCCATTCGAGATCCAGAACCGGGGGCAGCGCGCCGCGTTCGCGCGGGACGTTGCGGATGAACCAGCGCGCCTGTTCGGCCCCCGAGCGGCAGAAATAGTAATAGTGATAGGCGCCGCGCGGGACGCGGGCGGCAGCCGCCTCGCGCCAGTAGCGCGGGAAGGCCGGATCGCTGTGATCACCGCCTTCGGTTGCCTTGATGAAGGCAAAGCTGATCCCGGCGCCACGCACCCGGCCCCAGTCGATATCGCCCTGCCAGCGCGAGATATCGATGCCGTGGACCTGATGGTTATAGGGGTGCCCGTTGCGCCACTCATGCGGCTTGCTGTCGCCAAGCTGCGGCACGGTGCCGGACACATAGACCGGACCGGTGCCGACGGTTGCGCGCGGGGGCGTGCGCGAACAGGCGACCGCCAGAACCAGCATCAGCCCCAGGAGTATCTTGGTAAGATGGCGCATCCTGCCCTCATTTGCACAGCTGCTCTCTGCCGCGGTTCACGCGGTCTTTCGCGTCTTATCGCAAGGGCGTGAAAAAATGTCATCGCCCCGCGATGGTCAATTTAGCGTCAGGACCGCCGGAAAGCTCCTCTGCCGGTGCGACGACGCCCGCCCCCGTCGCGGCGTCAGTTCCGATCCGGCACCAGCTTGCCCGGATTGAGGATATTGCCCGGATCCAGCGCCGTCTTGATGGCGCCCATCACCTGCCAGGCTTCGCCATGCTCCGCCGCCATCAGCGGCCGCTTGCCGACGCCGATCCCATGTTCACCGGTGATCGTGCCGCCGACCTCAAGCGCGCGTTCGGCCATGCGGGTCGCGAGACGCTTGGCGGCAGCGATCTCGGACTCGCTTTCGGGATCGACCAGCAGCAGGGCATGGAAATTGCCGTCGCCGACATGGCCGACGATGGGGCCGATCAGCCCGGCCGCGGCAATATCGCCCGCCGCCTCGGCCACCGCCTGCGGCAGATGCGACATCGGCACGCAGACATCGGTGACGACGCCGCTGGCACCGGGTCGCAGCGCCTTGCAGGCGTGATAGGCGCCATGCCGCATGCGCCACAGCCGGGCACGATCCTCGGGCGTGGTCGCCCAGTCGAAGCCTCGCGCACCGAATTCGCGGGCCAGTTCCCCGAACCGCGCGGCATCCTCGCGTACCGTGACGGGCGAGCCGTGGAACTCGATCATCAGATGCGGCGTCTCGGGCAGGCTGCTGCCCGAATGAAGGTTGAAGGCGCGCGCCGTCAGGGCGTCCACGAATTCGATCCGCGCCATCGGGGTCCCCGACTGGATGGTGGCGCTGACGCATTCGACCGCGTGATCGAGACTGTCGAAGGCGCAGACCGCCGACGCCACCTCTTCGGGCTGGCCGTGCAGGCGCAGGGTCAGTTCGGTGATGATGCCCAGCGTGCCTTCCGAGCCGACGAACAAGCCGGTCAGGTCATAGCCGGCGCTGGATTTCGCCGCCCGCGTACCGGTGCGGATGATCCGGCCATCGGCCAGCACCACCTGCAACCCCAGCACATTGTCGCGCATGGTGCCATAGCGCACGGCGGTCGTCCCGCTGGCCCGCGTCGCCGCCATCCCGCCGAGGCTGGCATTGGCGCCCGGATCGACCGGGAAGAACAGCCCCGTCGCCCGCAATTCGGTATTCAGCGCCTCGCGCGTGACGCCGGGCTGAACGCTGGCCTGCATGTCGGCGGCGCGGACCTCCAGCACCCGGTCCATGCGCGACAGATCGAGCGTGACACCGCCGCGATAGGCCAGCGCATGGCCCTCCAGCGAGGTTCCGGTGCCCCAGGGAATCACCGCGACGCCCGCCCCGGCGCAGATGCGGACGATCTGCGCCACCTCGTCCGGCGCCTCGGGCCAGGCCACCGCATCGGGGGGCGGCGCGCGGTGAAAGCTTTCCGAGGCGGCATGGTGGTCACGATCCACGGCGGCCAGCGACAGGCGCGGGCCAAGCAGCGCGGACAGGCGCGCGGTCGTCTCTTCGGGCAGGGCCATCGGCAATCCTCCGCTTGTGTTCAGCAGGTTAGCGCGCAAATGAAACTTGGCAAAGCCGCCTGCGTTCTGTCATCAACTGGTCATCAAATCGCCATAGCGTGGCCCCGCAATGACCGCCGAGTCGATCCGCAGAGTTGAAGGCAGGACGCAGAACGACATGGACAAAAGCTGGATCTCACCGCCACGCCACCGGGTTCTGAAACAGGGGGTCGTGCCATTGTCCGAGGGGCTTGCCGCCGAAACCGCCGCCTCAGCCGACCACGCCTATGTCACGCTGGTCACCAACCCCGACTATCTGCCCGGCGCCGAGGCGCTGCTGCGCTCGTTGAAACTGACGGGAACGCGCGCCGATCTGGTGGTGATGCATCGCGGCCTGCAGCCCGCGCATCGGGCGCGGCTGCGCGCCCATGGCGCAAGACTGGTCGCGGCCGACCTCTTGCCGACCTCGGAACGGTTCGACCGCGCCCATGCCCGCGACGCATTGCATGCCCGCGCCGCCTTCACCCGCGGCGGCAAGCCCGACTTTCACACGCCACTGGACAATTTCGTCAAGCTGCGGCTGTGGCAGCTGGATTACGAGCGCTGCGTCTTCGTCGATGCCGATGCGGTGGTGCTGCGTTCGGTGGAAAAACTTTTCGAACTGCCGGAATTCTGCGCCGCGCCGAATGTCTATGACGGGCTGGACGGGTTCCACCGGATGAATTCGGGCGTCTTCACGGCCCGGCCCGACCCGCGCCGGTTCCGCGACATGCTGGCCCGGCTGGACCAGCCGGGGGTGTTCTGGCGGCGCACCGACCAGACCTTCCTGCAGGATTATTTCCCCGACTGGCACGGCCTGTCGATCCATCACAACATGCTGCAATATGTCTGGATCAACATGCCGGAACTGTGGAGCTGGGAAGACATCCGCATCCTGCATTTCCAGTATGAAAAGCCCTGGCAGGATCACGACAAGGCGCAGCTTCTGCGCCCGCTGATCGATCTGTGGCGGGCGATCGCCGCCGGCCAGCCGGTGCCCGACCTGGCCGCGCAGGTGCGCCCGGCCGCCTGATGCGCATTGCCCTGACCGGAGCCGGCGGCATCGTCGGCAGCCTGATCGCGCCGGCGCTGATCTCCGCCGGGCACCGGATCACCAGGCTGGAGCGGAACACCGGCTTCCACTTGGGCGACACGCCCGATCTGGCGGGCCATGATGCACTGATCCATTGCGCCTTCGCCCACAGCCCCGGCCGCTATCGCGGCGGCGAGGGCGACGATCCCGCCGCCTTTCGCAAGGCCAATCTGGACGGCTCGATCCGGCTGTTCGACGCGGCGGCATCGGGCGGGGTGCCGCGCATCCTGTTCCTGTCCTCGCGCGCGGTCCATGACGGCTGGCCGCAGGGCATGCTGCTGACCGACGATCTTCCCGCGAAGCCAGCCAATCTCTATGGCGAGGTAAAGGCCGGGGCCGAGGCGCATCTGGCCGGCCTCGCCGCCGCCGGGCTGCGTGCCACGGCAATCCGCGCGACCGGGATCTATGGCCCCGGACGCGCCCATAAATGGCGCGACCTCTTTGCCGATCATCTGGCGGGCAAGATGGCGGCGCCGCGCGTCGCAACCGAACTGCATGGCCTCGATCTGGCCAATGCGGTGCTGCGCCTTCTGGACCACCCTGCCCCGCCCCTGCTGGTCAATGCCAGCGACCTGATCCTTGACCGCCACGACCTGCTGGCCGCGGTCTCGAAACTGACCGGCTGCGCCACCCCGCTGCCCGAACGCGCCGACGCCGCCGCGCTGCGCCTGCCCGGCTGCACGGCACTGGCGCGGCTGGGCTGGCGCCCCGGCGGGATGGCCCGGCTGCAGGCCACGCTGCCCAAGCTGCTGGACCCCGGCGGGCATTTGTGATCCGCTTGCCCGCGGGCGAGAGAACGGTGAACAGCATGAAACTGGGTGGCGCCGCGAACCGCGGCGATGGCGGCAGGGCCAACCTTGACGGCGGCTGGCACAGGCGCCTCTGGCGCCGCCTACTGCGGCGCGGGCTGCGCGCCCTGCAGATCATGCGCAAGCACGGCCCGAACCAGGTCGAGTTCTGGCTGCTGGCCCTGCTGATCGGGATCGCCGCCGGTTTCGCCGCGCTCACCTTTCGTCTGGGCATCGGCGCGTTGCAGCGGCTGATCTATGGTGCCGACGACCTGTCGCTGGCCACGGTGGCCAGCAGCCTGCCCTGGTACTGGGTGCTGATCGTGCCGGTCTTCGGCGGGCTGGTCGTCGGGCTGATCCTCGACCGCTTTACCGGGGACGGGCGGGTCCGGGCGGTGGCGGACGTGATCGAGGACGCCGCACTCGAAGGCGGGCGGGTCGAGATCCGCGAGGGGCTGGCCTCCGCCGCGGCCTCGCTGATCACGCTGGGCACGGGCGGCAGCTCGGGGCGCGAGGGTCCGGTAGTGCACCTGGCCGGGGTCGTCTCGACCGCCGTCGCACGCCGCATCAAGGCCAGCCCGATCACCGGGCGCAGCCTGCTGGGCTGTGCCGTCGCCGGCGCGGTCGCGGCCAGCTTCAACGCCCCCATCGCCGGCGCCCTCTTCGCGCATGAGGTGGTGCTGCGGCATTTCGCGGCCCGGACATTCGCGCCCATCGCCATCGCCGCGGTCGCCGGCACGGTCATCAACCGGCTGGAATTCGGCGGGCTGACCGAATTCACCCTGCCGCAGCAGATCGATCTGGCCTTCTATGTCGAACTTCCGGCCTTCATGCTGCTGGGCCTGGTCTCGGCGCTGGTGGCGGTGGCGATGATGTCGGCCATCTTCCGCGCCGAGCGGGTGGGCGACCGCGTTCTGGCCCGGACCGGCCTGCCGCGCTGGCTGCGCCCGGCCCTCGCCGGGCTGTTGCTGGGCGCCATCGCCATCCCGTTCCCCCATATCATCGGCGTCGGCTACGAGACGACCGCCGCCGCCCTGTCCGGGCAGATCGGGCTGGCCGAGGCGATCATCTTCGCCGTGGTCAAGGCCGTGGCGGTGGCCATCACCTTCGGCGGGCGCATGGGCGGCGGGGTCTTCTCGCCCGCTCTGGTCATGGGCTCGCTGACCGGGCTTGCCTTCGGGATCATCGCCACGGCGGTTCTGCCGCAGGTGTCAGGCACGGTGAACCTCTATGCCTTTGCCGGCATGGGCGCGGTGGGGGCTGCGGTGCTGGGTGCGCCGATCTCGACCGCATTGATCGTCTTCGAGATGACCGGCGACTGGCAGACGGGGATCGCGGTGATGACCGCCGTATCGCTCAGTTCCGCGCTCGCCTCGCGGCTGGTGCATCGGTCCTTCTTCCTGACCCAGCTCGAGCATCGCGGCGTCAGCATCGCCGAGGGGCCACAGGTCTGGCTGCCGCAGAAGATGCGCATCTCGGCGCTGATCCGGGGCATGGATGCCGAGGATGCCCCCTCGCCCGATCTGGTCCGCAACCTCGCCGCCGCCGGGCAGGCGCTGACCGAGGGGATGAGGCTGGAAACGGCGCTGCGCGAGTTCGACCGCACCGGAGCCGCGTTCCTGCCGGTGATCCGCCCGCCCCGCTCCGGGGACGCCGAGATGACCGATCTGGAAGTCGTCGGAACCGTCTATCACGTGGACGCCCTGCGCGCCCTCAATCAGGCCCTGTCCGATACCGCCGCCGAAGAACATCGCTGACAGGTCGGGGCCGGACAGGAAAAACGGCAGGCCGACAAGGGTCGGCCTGCCGTGTCCTTGAAACTGATCCGCTGGATCAGGCTTCGGCTGTGCGGGCACGCCGGGTCACGGCCGGGATCAGGATCATCGGGATCAGCGCCAGCACCGTCATGGCAATGGCGATCCAGATCGCGCCGGTGAAATCCCCCTCCTCTCCGACAAAGACCGCGGCGAGGGCGGGACCGACGGCGGTGCCGACCAGATTGGTGAACTGACCGAAGGCCACCACGGTGCCGGAATGGTCCAGATCGGACTGGATGCTGAGGAAATACGGGAAGACGATGGCCCATGAGATCGTGAAGATCATCGTGCCCCAGATGTATCCGGCAGGGGTCTGGAAGGCCAGCATGATATAGACCGACAGCAACTGCCCGAAGATACCCCCGATCAGCGGGATGAAATGCCCCACCCGGTTACCCAGCCAGATCACGCCAAGCGCACAGATGCCGGCGATCACGTTCGCATAGGCGATGATGTCCCCGATGGCGAGGATATCGAGGCCCGCCAGCCGTCCGATCCCTTCCGAATAGGCCCAGACCGAGCCGTTCGAGGCACCGTAGATCATGATGCCGACGATGGACAGCGCCGCAGGCGCCCGCAGGATCAGCGCCCACTCCATCTGTTCCGATCCCGAGGCCGGATCCAGGTCCTTCAGATCGCTACGCAGACGGAAGGCTCCGGCGACGGAGGCGATCAGCATGGCGGCGGCGATCAGAAGCAACTGACCGTATTGCATGGCGTTGAAGCCCTGGGCGGAACTGTCCATCAGCCGCGGGAAGAAATAGGCGCCAAGACCGGGATAGACGAACTGGAAGCAGGTGAAGATCGCAAAGGCGCGCTCTGCCTGGCGGGTCCGCGACAGGGCCGCCGCGATTGCCGCCTGCGTCAGTCCGCCGCCAAAGCCGGCCAGAAGCGTCAGGGTGAACATGCTGGTCGAATCGTGCAGGAACAGGGTCAGCGCAGTGAAGACCAGCATCATCGCCATGCCGAAGACCGAGACCCGCGCCAGCGACCAGTGCTTGGTCCGGAACGAGACCAGAACCGTCGCCGCCGCAAGGCCGATCAGCGCAGCCGAGGCCACCCAGCCGGCGGTGTCGGGACCAAAGCCCAGATGCACGTCATAGGCATAGACCAGCACCGGCAGCAGCATCAGCGGCGAAAGGGCGATCGAGCCCACGAAACCGGCGAGGATCTGGGCGGTCCAGCCGTCGGCGTCGAACCTCGACAGATCCAGCGCCGAAGCTCTGGCCCCGGCTTCCGCCTGCCGATGGGGATGGGCGAGCAGCCTGTCCAGCCACCCGATCATGGCTGCACCTGCCGGCGTCGGCCCGAAATCCTTGCAGTTGTCTCTCCCGCCAGATCCGCGCACCCCTGCACGCCCTGACCCCAATGACCTCCACGCATCTCCTCCTCCTCGCATTTTGTGGGTGATGCTGGAAATTACCCGGGCGGGCCGCGCCGAAATATAACGGTGCGGAAACGGTCGGATTGACGGAGGCAAATGTTATTGCGCGGTGCCGAGCAGCAGCTTGCGCATCAGCGCCACGGCCCGCGGCATCCGACCGCCGCGGGTGACCATCTCGATCTGCGCCATGTAGTCGTCCTCGACGACAGGCAGACGCCGCAGGCGCCCCTCGCTGACCAGGCTGGCCGCATGGTGGCTGGGCAGAAGGCCGAGATAGGCGCCCGAGAGGACCATCAGAAGTTGCGCCTCGATGTCGAACACGATGCGGTCGGCATCAATACGCTGGAAGCTCAGCTGACGGCGGCCGCCCCAGTATCCGCGATGCACCCAGGGCTGGGCATAGCACAATTCGCGGTCGACGCGCTCGTCAGGCAGCGCAAACAGCGGGCTGTCGCTGCCGCAGTAGAGGCCGTGTTCTTCCTCATAGAGCAATTCGTAGGTCAGAACCCCCAGGCGTGAATCGAAGCCGCCGATGCCGATATCCAGCTCGTTCCGGGCCAGGGCGGTGCTGATATCCGCGGGGCGCATGATCGACAGGACGATCTCGATCATCGGTGCGTCAGCCGCGATCCGGCCAATGGTCGCGGGCAGCGGGCAACCGAGGTCGCTGGCCACGCAATCCACCACGCCGACGCGGACCCTTCCGGTCAGCGCGCCGCGCATTTCGCTCAGCCGGCGCGACTGCACGTCAAGACCGGACAGGACTTCGAGGGCGATCTCGTGGACCACCCGGCCCTTTTCGGTCAGGGCAAAGCCGCGCCGGCCACGCTCGCACAGCTTGACGCCCAGACGCTGCTCGAGCGCCGTCAGATGGTTCGAGATGGTGGGTTGCGACAGTGACAGTTCGACCTGCGCCGCCGACAGACCGTTGTTGCGCACGACGCTGTCGAAGACGCGCAACAGATGCAGGTCGGACCCCGAAAGCTTCATCCGACATTGATGCGACCAAATGTTTCGATTGGCAATCGCTCATTTAAGAAGCCGCGGGGCTCCGGCTATCTGGCGTCATCAACTCGGAACGACTTGGAGGACCACATGTCGGACATCATCAGGATCAACAGCAAGGGCATTTCCACCGAAGAACTGGCCCCCTGCTCGGCCGTTCCGGCCGAGGCCGTGCTGATCGGCGAGGCGCGGGAAACCGGCGCCCTCCATCTGGACGCGGGCAAGGTCACGATCGGCACCTGGGAATGCACCCCCTATGCCGAGATCCTCGCCCTGCCCGATGCCACCGAATACAGCACCATCCTGTCCGGTCGCGTGGCCATCACCGAAGCCGATGGCGGCGCGCAGGAATTCGGCCCCGGCGACAGCTATGTGCTGAAAAGCGGCTTCGAGGGGCGTTTCGAAGTGCTTGAGACGCTGCGGAAGATCTATGTCCTGATCGCGGATTGATCCCCCATCACCGGAACCATGAGGCCAGCACCATGCAGACCCGTGCCGAACTTGCACTGAACGACACCACCTTCTTTCCCTTCTGGCTGGACCGGCAGGACGCGCCCGCGCCGGCTGCGGCGCTGGTCGGCGCCACGCGGGCCGACCTGCTGGTGGTCGGAGGCGGGTACACCGGGCTCTGGGCGGCGATCCAGGCCAAGGAGGCCGATCCCGCGCGGGACGTGGTCCTGATCGAGGCGGACCGGATCGCCCATGGCGCCTCGGGACGCCCGGGCGGCATCGTCTCGACCTCGGTCATGCATGGGCTCAGCAATGCGCAGCGCATCTTTCCGGGCGACCTCGAGGCACTGGAGGCGCTTGGCCATGACAATATGGCCGGGTTCCAGTCGACCATCGAACGTCACGGCATCGAGGCCGATCTGGAATGGACCGGCGAAATGACCGTCGCCGTATCGAAGGACGGCCTGCCCGCGGTGCAGGCCGAATACGACCTGCACCACGCCCATGGCCATGACGTCGAACTGCTGGATGCGCAGCAGACCCGGGAACAGTTGAATTCGCCACTGTTCGAGGGCGCGATCTGGTCGCGCAAGGCCAGCGGCATCGTCCATCCGGCCCGGTTGGCCTGGGGGCTGCGCCGCGCCGCAATTGCCCTCGGGGTGCGGCTCTACGAATTGTCCCCAATGAAGGGCATCGAGGATCAGGGCGCGACCGTGCTGGTGCGGACGCGCGATGGCGTGATCCGCACGCCACGGGTCTTGCTGTGCACCAATGCCTTTGCCTCCGGTCACCGCCGGATCCGGTCACGGGTGGCGATGGTGCGCGACCGCATCCTGACGACCGAGCCGCTGACGACCGAACAGCGCACCGCCATCGGCTGGGCCAACCGTCAGGGCGTCTATGACACGCGCACGCAGCTGAACTACATGCGGCTGACGCCGGACGGGCGCATCCTGTTCGGCGGCCGGCTGGGCTATTTCATGAACAGCCCGCGCGACCCCGAAACGGACCGCACGCCCGAACCCTATACGCGATTGGCCGAGGCCTTCTTCACCACCTTCCCGCAACTGGAAGGGATCCGCTTCTCTCACGCCTGGAGCGGACCGATCGCCCTGACCACCCGCATGGCCGTCCATTTCCAGAGCTATCATGGCGGCAAGGCCATCTATGCCGGTGGCTATTCCGGCTTCGGGGTCTCGGCCAGCCGCTTCGGCGCAAGGGTCGGGCTTGCCAAGCTGATGGGCGAGGACCTGCCCGAAACCCGGATGGAATTCGCCGCGACCGAGCCGAACTGGATCCCGCCCGAGCCCTTCCGGGCCCTCGGCGCGAAGATCACCATGGCCGCGCTGGACGGCGCCGACAGCAAGGGCGGCTGGCGCAATGCCTGGCTGTCGCTGGTCACGCGCCTGGGCTTTCCGCTGTCCTAGTTTCCCGAAGCCTGGGTTCTCATCATGCGCGCCGGTTCTGCGGACCGGCGCGCTACCTTATTGATCCAGCTTGCCGAGGTGGGCGTGAGGCGCAGATGCCAGTACGGGTGATTTCGATCAGCCTGAACACCTTAAAGCCCCTCATGATTGCCGCGCTGGACGCGGAGGGAGACGGTCGGCCGGACTGCCCCAACCGGTTGAGCGTCTGAAAGTGCAAGACACCCCCGCCACGACAGCGTATCCGTGTAACACGAGTCGTGGGATCTGTCCGCGACATCAATCCATGCACTGACGGGTCCGGAATGATACACAGACACCAGCAGCCACGGGATCCCGGCTGCCACTTGTCATGCAGCCGCGGGTTCTGATAATTAAACACTCGTTCAATTGAAGGGATCAGAGGGGGGAGGACGCCAGATGGATTTCGCGCTGAGCGAAGAACAGCAGGCCATTTTCGACATGGCACGGGATTTCGGGCAGACCCGGATCGCACCTCATGCACGCCAATGGGAGGCCGATGGCACCATCCCGCGCGAGTTGTGGTCCGAGATTGCGCAACTGGGCTTTGGCGGCCTCTATGTCAGCGAGGAACATGGCGGCTCGGGTCTCAGCCGGCTGGATGCGACGCTGGTCTTCGAGGCGCTGGCCATGGCCTGCCCCGCCGTCGGCTCGTTCCTGTCGATCCACAACATGTGCGGCGGCATGATCGACAAGTTCGGCAGCCCCGAGGACAAGGCCCGCTGGCTGCCCCAGTTGTGCAGCATGGAAAAGGTTTTCAGCTATTGCCTGACCGAACCGGGCAGCGGCTCGGATGCGGCGGCCCTGCGGACCCGCGCCGACAAGACCAATGAAGGCTACCGGCTGAACGGCAGCAAGGCCTTCATCTCGGGCGGCAGCTATTCGGACGCCTATATCTGCATGGTGCGCACCGGCGAGGAAGGACCGAAGGGCATCAGCACGGTGATCGTCGAGGACGGCACGCCCGGCCTCAGCTTCGGGGCGCTGGAAGACAAGATGGGCTGGCGCGCCCAACCGACCTCGCAGGTGCAGTTCGACGATTGCCTCGTGCCGCTGGACAACCTGCTGGGCGAGGAGGGGCGCGGCTTTGCCTATGCCATGGCCGGGCTTGATGGCGGGCGGCTGAACATCTCGGCCGGCGCGCTTGGCGGGGCGCAGGGGGCGCTGGACGCGACCCTGACCTATATGGGCGAGCGCAAGGCCTTCGGCAAATCGCTGGACCAGTTCCAGGCACTGCAGTTCCGGCTGGCCGAGATGGAAACCGCGCTGCAATCGGCCCGCATCTTCCTGCGTCAGGCGGCCTGGAAACTTGACAGCGGCGCCCCGGATGCCACCAAGTTCTGCGCGATGGCCAAACTTTACGTCACCGACCGCGCCTTCGAGGTCGCCAACCAGTGCCTGCAACTGCATGGCGGCTATGGCTATCTGGCCGATTACGGGATCGAGAAGATCGTGCGCGACCTGCGCGTCCACCAGATCCTCGAAGGCACCAACGAGATCATGCGGCTGATCGTCGGTCGCGCGCTGCTGGCCGAACGGGAGTAGGACCTTGACCGACCTGAACATCCGCAAAACGGGCCGCGCCGGCCGGATCACCTTCGCCCGCCCCAAGGCACTGAACGCGCTGAGCCACCGGATGGCGCTGGATCTGCATGCCGCGCTGGACGACTGGCGCGACGATCCCGAGGTCGCGCTGGTCATCATCGACGCCGAGGGCGACCGCGCCTTCTGCGCCGGCGGCGATATCGCCGCGGTCTATCGCGCCGGGCTGGAGGGCAACCATCAGGTCGGGCGCGACTTCTTCCGCGACGAATACCTGATGAACGCCGCCATCGCGGATTATCCCAAGCCCATCGTGGCCCTCATGCAGGGTTTCGTGATGGGCGGCGGCGTCGGCGTGGGTGGCCATGCCAGCCACCGTATCGTCGGCGATACGACCCAGATCGCCATGCCCGAATCCGGCATCGGCCTGATCCCCGATGTCGGCGGCACCTGGCTTCTGGCCCGCGCGCCGGGGCGGATCGGTGAGTTCCTGGCGATGACCGCCGGCCGGATGGGGCCGGGCGACGCGATCCATGCCGGTTTCGCCGACAGCTATCTGCCCGAGGCGGAATGGCCCGCCCTGATCGCGCGGCTGGAGGAAACCGGCGATACCGCGCTCATCTACGGTGCCACGCCGCCGCCCGCCTCGCTGGCCACGCGCGATCTGTCGGCCTTCGGCAAGGACGGGCTCGAACAGATCGTCGCGGCGCTGGAAGCTGCGGGCGATGACGAGGCGCTGAAGCCGATCCGGCGCAACTCGCCCCTGTCGATGATGGCGGGGTTGGCAATGGTGCGGGCCGCGCGTGGTGATGCCCGGATGCAGGATTCGCTCAGCCGCGAATACCGTTTCACGCGGCGCGCGACCGAGGAGACCGATTTCATGGAAGGTGTCCGCGCGCAGGTCATCGACAAGGACCGCAATCCGCAATGGTCGGCGGATGCATCGGATGCGCATGTCCGCGCCTTGCTGTCGCCCTTGGGCGCGGATGAACTGGTTTGGGAGGAATAGTCATGAAGATCGGATTCATCGGCCTTGGCAATATGGGCGCCCCGATGGCGGCCAATCT
Source organism: Paracoccus marinaquae (assembly GCF_018860165.1). GTDB lineage: Bacteria > Pseudomonadota > Alphaproteobacteria > Rhodobacterales > Rhodobacteraceae > Paracoccus > Paracoccus marinaquae. The sequence goes on along the minus strand of NZ_JAHKNG010000014.1, from coordinate 71,553 downwards.
GGCGAAGGCCGGCCACGAGGTCGCGGGCTTTGACACCGCCGCGCCGACGCCTGAGGGCGTGACGGCCGTGGCCAGCGCCGCCGAGGCCGCCGCGGGTGCCGACGTCGTCATCACCATGCTGCCGAACGGTCAGATCCTGCGCGCGGTCGCGGATCAGGTCGTGCCGGCGATGAAGCAGGGCGCGGTACTCTGCGACTGCTCGACCGTCGATGTGGACAGCGCCCGCGGCGTCGCCGAACAGGCCCGCACCGCCGGGCTGGGCAGCCTCGATGCGCCGGTTTCGGGCGGGATCGGCGGCGCGCAGGGCGGCACGCTGACCTTCATGGTCGGCGGCAGCGAGGCGGATTTCGGCACCGTCGGCCCGCTGTTCGACATCATGGGCCAGAAGGCGGTGCATTGCGGCGAGGCAGGCGCCGGACAGGCCGCCAAGATCTGCAACAACATGATCCTTGGCGTCACCATGATCGCCACCTGCGAGGCCTTCGCGCTGGCCGACAAGCTGGGGCTGGACCGGCAGAAGATGTTCGACGTGGTCTCAACCAGTTCGGGCTATAGCTGGAGCATGAATGCCTATTGCCCCGCCCCGGGCGTGGGTCCGAAATCGCCGGCAGACAATGATTACAAGCCGGGTTTCGCGGCCGAACTGATGCTGAAGGACCTGCGCCTGTCGCAATCGGCCGCCGACAGCGCGGATGCCGAAACCCCCATGGGCGCCCTGGCTACGCGGCTCTATGGCAGCTTTGTCGAGGATGAGGGCGGGCGCGGCCGCGACTTTTCGGCAATGCTGCCACACCTGGCCGGCAAAAACCGCACGCGGACCGGAAACTGAGGGAACCCGGGGCTTCGCAGGGAACAAACTTCACCCACTGCCGTTCCGTCATTGAAGCAGGACGGGACGGCGTGAATGGTTGCGAGCAGGCTTTTCAGATCGGCGGCCACGGGTCTCGCGATCGCACTGGCGGCGGGACCGGTTCTGCACCTGTTGCCGGGCGCCTCGATACCGGCCGCGCTGGCCGACGACAGCAAGCCGCAGGTCGGCGACCTGTTGCCGGAGGGCAGCTTTCACCCGATCAGCAATCCTGGCCTCTACGGGCTGGGCCCCGAGCCGCGGGGAAGTCGCTATGCGGTGGCTTCGGGCCTGTTGGTAAGGATCGATGTCGAGACCGGAAAGATCCTGTCCATTCTGCGCCAGCAGGACGAAATCCTCGACTGACCCGCGATCCGGCGCCGCACCGGGACGCTTTGCCGCATCCCTCCGCTGTCGCGCCTTCTTGACCCGCAGTCGTCCAATACACATTCTATACAAGGAATGTATATGGAGTGTTCGCCATGCCTCGGAATGTCGGCCGGATTGACCGCGCGCTGCGCATCGTGATCGGCCTCGCGCTGATCGCGGGCTATCTGCTGTTTCCCGAAATCAGCTATCGCTGGCTGCTGCTGATCGGTTTCGTGCCCCTGCTGACCGGGCTTCTGGGCACCTGCCCGCTTTACCGGATCCTGGGCATCAACTCCTGCCCGCTCAACCGCTGAGCAGCGCCCGGGCCGCCTCGGCGGCGGCTTCGGTCACCCTGTCACCCGACAGCATCCGGGCGATTTCGTCCACCCGCTGCGCCTCGTTCAGGGGCGCAACGGTCGAAGTCGTCATGCCGTCAGCCACCGATTTCGCCACGCGGAAGTGATGCGCCCCCTGCGCGGCGACCTGCGGCGAATGGGTGACGACCAGCACCTGCGCCCCTTCGGCCAGGCGCCGCAACCGCCGCCCCACCGCATCGGCCGTCGCCCCGCCCACGCCCCGGTCGATCTCATCGAAGATCAGCACCAGCGCATCGTTGCCGCGCGCCAGACAGACCTTCAGAGCCAGCAGAAAACGGGAAAGTTCCCCGCCCGAGGCGATCCTGTCCAAGGGGCCGGCCGGAGCGCCCGGGTTCGTGGCCACGGTGAAGGACACCGCGTCGCCGCCTTCCGGGCCGGACTCGGCTGGCAGCAGGCGGGTCTCGAAGACCGCGCGTTCCATCTTCAGCGGCGCCAGTTCGGCCGCAACGGCAATGTCCAGTCGTGCGGCAGCCCCGCGGCGGGCCTCGGTCAGTGCCGCCGCCGCCGCGGCATAGGCCGCATCGGCAGCCGCCGCCGCGGCGCGCAGATCGGCGATCGCGGCCTCTCCGGCGTCGATGCGGCCCAACCGGCCGCGCAGATCCTCTGCCAGCCCGGCCAGATCGTCAGGCAGAACCCCATGCTTGCGGGCCAGCCCGCGCAGGGCAAAAAGCCGCTCTTCCGCGGCCTCCAGGGCGCCCGGATCGAATTCCAGCGCGGCCAGCGTGACTTCGACGCCGCGATGCGCCTCGCCCAGTTCGATCAGGGCCCGGGACAGCGCCGCGATGGGCTCGTCCAGCCCCCCCTCGGCCCGGTCCGCCGCGCCTTCCAGCCAGCGCCCGGCATCCAGCATCGCACCCTCGGCCCCTTCAGGCCCCAGCATCTGCAAGGCGCGGGCAACGTCGCCGCGAATCCGCTCGGCCGCCTGCATGGCGCGCCGGCGTGTGTCCAGCGCAGCCTCTTCGCCGGTATCGGGCGACAGATCCTCCAGTTCCTTCACCGCGTGGCGCAGGAAATCCTCTTCCCCGCGCGCGGCGGTCAGGGCAGTCTCGGCCGCCTCGAGGCGCCGGGCGGCCTCGCGCCGGGCTGCCCAGCCCTTGCGGGTTTCGCCCGGATCCAGCGCGCCGAAGGCATCCAGCAGGGCCCGGTGACCGCGCGGGTTCAAAAGGCCCCGATCGTCGTGCTGGCCATGCAGTTCGACAAGCGCCGCCGAAAGCTGCCGCAGCACCTCGCCCGAGACCCGACGGTCGTTCACGAAACCGGTCTTGCGCCCGTCGCCGCCATTCACCCGGCGCAGGATCAACTCGTCATCCTCGATCCCGATTCCGGCATCGGCCAGAACCGCCCGCGCCGGGTGGTCGGCCGGCAGATCGAACACCGCCGTCACCTCGCCCTGCCCGGCCCCCTGCCGGACCAGATCGGCGCGCCCGCGCCAGCCCAGCACGAAGCCCAGGCAATCCAGCAGGATCGACTTGCCCGCCCCGGTCTCGCCGGTCAGCACGTTCAGGCCCGGACCAAAGCTCAGCTCCAGCCGGTCGATCAGCAGCATGTCGCGGATGGTCAGCGATCTCAGCATATCGGCGCCGCGGGCCGCGCCTAGCCGATACGGACGGGCATCACAGCCACTTCCCGGCGATCATCTGGCGATAGATATCGTTCAGCCAGCTGTCGCCGGTCGCCTCGACCGACAGGCCCCGGCCCCGCAACTGGGCATAGGCATCAAGATAGAATGGCGAGGACTGGAAGTTGTAGCCAAGGATCGCGCCCGCCGTCTGGGCCTCGTCATTGAGACCAAGCGCCAGATAGGCCTCGACCAGCCGCATCAGCGCCTCGGGCGTCTGCGTGGTGGTCTGGAAGTCCTCGACGACGACGCGGAAGCGGTTGATCGCGGCGGTGTAATGGCCGCGCTTCAGGTAATAGCGGCCGATCTCCATTTCCTTCGCCGCCAGATGGTCGAAGGCGAGGTCGAACTTCAGGATGGCGCTGCGCGCATATTCGCTGTCGGGATATTCCTCGATGACCGCGCGCATCGCCTGCAGCGCCTGGAAGGTCAGCCCCTGGTCGCGGCCAACCTCGTCGATCTGGTCGTAATAGGACAGCGCCAGCAGATATTGCGCGTAGGCCGCATCCTCATCGCCCGGATAGGTATCAAGAAAACGCTGCGCGGCGCCGCGCGCCTCCTCGTAGTTCTTGGCCTGATGGCTGGCATAGGCCTGCATGATCAGCGCCCGCTTGGCCCATTCGGAATAGGGGTAAAGCCGCTCGACCTCGCTGAAATAGAAGACGGCATCTTCGGGGTTGCGGCTGTTCTCCAGCTCGTATTCGCCCCGCTTGTAGATTTCCTGGGCGGTGAAGCGGTCGAGATTGCGCCGTTCGGCCTGACTTGAGCCCTGCGACCCGCAGCCCGCAAGCGTCATGCCGGCCAGCACCGCAGCCATCAAGGAAGCCGAGATTTTCGAGCGCGCCATCTTCACCCTGCCCTGCGATTCTGCCATCCGGCGGCCCGTTTCAACCGGACTGCCGGCACGTCCTAACACAGAACATCAGGGGGCGCAAAATGGCAATCCGTTGAATTTCGCGCGGATTTATCAATGCGCCGAAGCGGGTCGACCCACGCGGGAATCGCGGCCGGTTCAGACCGCGATCACCTCTGCGGCCAGATCGTCGCCATGGGCCATCACGCCGGCCCCGGGCAGCCGGTCTTCCAGCGCCGGCGAACAGGTTTCCCAGGCCCAGGCCGTCGGATCCGCGAACAGCGCCCGCAGCAGCCGGTTGGTCATCGCATGACCGGCGCGGTGGCCGGTATAGCGGGCCAGCAACGGCGCCCCGGCCAAGGCCAGATCGCCCATCGCATCCAGCATCTTGTGGCGCACGGCCTCATCGGCATGGCGCAGCCCGCCGGGCGACAGCACCTGCGCGCCATCGACGACCACCGCGTTGCTGTAGGTGCCGCCCAAAGCCAGACCGTTCCGGCGCATCGCCTCGACATCGGACTGCCGGCAGAAGGTGCGGCTGTCGGCCAGTTCGCGCAGGAAGGCACCATTGGCCATGTCCAGGCTCATTTCCTGATGACCGATGGCCGCGTCGGCAAAGTCGATCTGGAAATCGATTTCCAGATGATCGGCCGGCGACAGCCGGGCGAAAGCCTCACCCTCGCGCACCTCGACAGTCCGCAGCACGCGGATCGCGCGCAGCGGCGCCGGTTGCAGCCGGATGCCCGCGCGCAGGATAGCGCGCACGAAAGGCGCCGAGGAGCCGTCGAGAATCGGCACTTCCGGGCCATCGACGCGGATCAGCGCATTGTGGATGCCGGTGCCGGCAAGTGCGGCCATGATATGCTCAACCGTCGACAGCGTGACGCCGCGGCCATTGTCCAGCAGCGTGCACAGCTTGGATGGCGTCACATGGTCCCAACGGGCGGGGATTTCGACGGCGGGGGTCAGATCGGTGCGACGGAACACGATCCCGTAGCCTGCCGGCGCCGGGACGATTTCCAGCCGGGCGGGGGCGCCGGAATGCAGCCCCACCCCGTTGAATACCACCTTTGTTTTCAGCGTCGCCTGCATGATATGCCTGCCTTCATGTTCTTGGGCCAGAGTCCAATCGCTCTGGTACAGTGTCAGCTAAGACGATGCGACGGGGCGTTCAATTAACGAATTGTAACGGGGTGAAACAATCCGGCCCGGATACCCTACAACCCTGGGCTGCGGTTTCTCAAAACATTGATTTAAAATTGAAAAGGGCCGCTTCGCGCGGCCCTCAAGGTCGGAAAACCGACGGAATTCGTGATTGGCTCAGTTCGCCTGACGGCGCAGGAAAGCCGGGATTTCGACATTGTCCTGACCATGATCCGGATTTGCCAGATCGTCGAAATCGGTCTCCTGCTGGCGGGCGCGGGCGGCAACGCGGTCGCTGACGCGCTCGGCGATCGAAGCCGCTGCGGGCTTCTGCGCAACTACGTTGGGTTCGCCGTGCCCGGCCATCCGCTCCAGCATGCGGCCAAGGCCGCTCATCCGGCTGTGATTGCGATTTGCCTCGGCCTGCTGCGGCTGCGCGCCGCCCTGACGGGCCTCGCCATGGTTTTCCACCGCCCGGCGCAGACGCTCCATCACCTCGGGTCCGGGCTGACCGCGACCACCGGCAGGGGCGCGCGGGGCCATGAACACATCGGCGGGATCGTCGATCCGGGCGGTCGCCGGACGGGCCACGTCCCTTGCCGGCTGGTAGGCCGGCTTCGGCATCTCGTCCTCAAGATCAACCGCGGGCGCGGCGCGGGTTTCGGCGACCGGCGCGGGGTTGCGGCGCGGCGGCACCGGAAGATCCTCGTCCGCTTTTACCTCGGGTTCCTCCTTGCGGGTCACCACCGGGCTTTGGGTCAGCGGCTCGGCCATGCTGCGGCGCGGCGCGGGCACGTCGGCGACGGCGGCCGAGGCATCGATGCCGGTGGCCACGACCGAAACCCGGATCGCGCCTTCCATCTCGGGGTCGAGGGTCGAGCCGACGATGATATTGGCGTCGCTGTCGACCTTGTCGCGGATGACATTGGCGGCCTCGTCCAACTCGAACAGGGTCATGTCATAGCCGCCGGTGATGTTGATCAGCACACCCTTGGCGCCGTTCAGACTGATCTCGTCCAGAAGCGGGTTGGCGATGGCGCGTTCGGCGGCCTCTTGCGCCCGGTTCTCGCCATTGCCCTCGCCGGTGCCCATCATCGCCTTGCCCATCTCGTCCATCACGGCACGCACATCGGCGAAATCGAGGTTGATCAGGCCCGGGCGCACCATCAGGTCGGTCACGCCCTTGACGCCCTGATACAGCACGTCATCGGCCATGGCGAAGGCTTCGGTGAAGGTGGTCTTTTCGTTGGCCAGCCGGAACAGGTTCTGGTTGGGGATGATGATCAGCGTGTCGACGACCTTCTGCAGCGCCTCGACGCCCTCTTCGGCCTGACGCATCCGCTTGGTGCCCTCAAACTGGAAGGGCTTGGTCACGACGCCGACGGTCAGGATGCCCATCTCGCGCGCGGCCTGGGCGATGATCGGGGCGGCGCCGGTGCCGGTGCCGCCGCCCATGCCGGCGGTGATGAAGCACATATGCGCACCCATCAGGTGATCGACGATATCCTCGATGGTTTCCTCGGCGGCCTTGGCGCCGATCGAGGGCTTGGCGCCGGCGCCCAGCCCTTCGGTCACCTTCGGCCCCATCTGCACGCGGCTGGTGGCGCGCGACCCGGCCAGCGCCTGCGCATCGGTATTGGCGACCACGAACTCGACCCCGTCGAGCTTCTTCTCGATCATGTTGTTGACCGCGTTGCCGCCCGCGCCGCCCACACCGAATACGGTGATGCGGGGCTTCAGCTCGTCTTCATCGTTCATCATCAGATTGAGGTTCATGGTTTCCGCCTGTTTTTTCTGTTCTCGACGGGCCGGAGCGCCCGCCCGAATCCCCCGTATTAGCATCAATCGTAGCCTCTCGTGGCTTGCGCGTCACCCGAAAAACGGCGCAAAACCGCAAAATATGGCGGTTCGCGCAGCAAGAATCGGCGGCATCTTGCTGAGGCCGCAGAATATTGTGGGCACCGGCTGATGCCCCCATAGTCCGGGTTGTCCCGATCACCAGTTATTGCGGAACCAGCGATAGGCCCGCCGCAGGCTGCGCGCGGGATAGGCTTCGGCCGGCATCTCGAAATCCCACCATTCGTCCTGCGGATGCGCCGCGAACAGGGCGAGGCCAACGGCGCTGGAAAAGCCGGGATTGGTGAACTGATGCGCGAGGCCGTCGATCCGCAGCGGCCGGCCACAGCGGATATTCGGCCCGAGGATGCGGGCGGCCAGCCCGTCAAGACCGGGGATCTGGCTGCCGCCGCCGGTCAGCACGATCTGCTGGCTGGGCATGTAGTCGAAGCCCGCCGCATCAAGCATCTGCCTGACATTCTCAAGGATTTCCTCGATCCGCGGCCGCATCACGCCGATGATGTCGGCGCGGCTGACGGTGCGGCGGTCGGCCTCCCAGTCGCCGGTCTCGCCGCCGACCTCGATCATGTCGCGGTCGTCGCGCCCGGTGGCCTCGACCCCGCCATTCAGCGTCTTCAGCCGCTCGGCCACCGGCAGGGGCACCCGCAGCCCCTGCGCGATATCCTGCGTCACGAGGTTGCCGCCGATGCGGACATTGTCGGAAAAGATCATGTGTTTCCTGATGAAGATCGAAACACTGGTACCGCCGCCGCCCAGATCGACGCAGGCCGCCCCCAGTTCCTGCTCGTCCTCGACCAGGCTTGCGCGCGCCGAGGCATAGGAGGCCGAGGCGATGCCCGCCAGTTCCAGATCGCAGCGACGGATGCACTGGACCACATTGCCCAGCACATCGCCCTCGACGGTCAGGACATGCATGTCGCAGGCCAGCCGGTTGCCGGCATGATCACGCGGATCGGCCAGGCCGCTGCGGTTGTCCACCGCGAAGTTCACCGGCTGGGCGTGCAGCACCTCGCGCCCGCGCCCGAAATCCGGCACATCGCAGGCGGCCAGAACCGAGGCCACGTCATGTTCGGCAACCTTGCCCGATTGCAGCACGATCTCGCCCGCCAGCCCATAGGAGGCCGGACGCCCGCCCGCGAGACAGGCGATGACGTGGTCGATGCGCACGCCCGCCACCTTCTGCGCGGCGGCAACCACGGTGCGGATGGCGCGTTCGGTTTCGGCCATGGTCTCGATCTCGCCATGCCGCATCCCGCGCGAGCGGGTCGAGGCCGAACCGATGACGCGGAAATTGGCCTGCCCGGCCATCGGCCCGACGCCGTCAGTTTCGCGGAAGGTACCGGTGCCGTCGAATTTCAGCACCATGCAGGCAATCTTCGAGGTGCCGATATCGAGAATGCCGATCACGCCGCGTTGCAGGGCCGCACGCCGGATATTCCGCATCGCCCGCTGCATCTGGTACAGTTCCGCCATCGCCTCAGCCCCCTTTCCTGTCGTCTTCGAGAACGGTCCCGTCAGGCCCCAGCATCGGCAGGCCCCGGGCCGAACGGATCGTGTTGCGCGCGTCCACGCCCAGCCGCAGCACCGGCCGCGACGGGTCGCGCAGATCGACCACCTTCACATCGCGGCCCAGCATGTCCTCGGCCCGGTCGAGCGCGATCGCCGCCTCAAGCGCGATCACCGCACCGCTCTCGGGCAGCATGATCCGCTGGCCGTGGTCCAGCAGCAGGTCCCACCGCCGCTCGCCCCGGCGGATCAGCCCGCGCACGCGCGGCAGGATCGGCCCGGCGGCGTCCAGCAGTTCCAGCGCCTCGGCCGTCGCCAGATCGCCCCCCTCGCCCGCGATCAGCGGCAGGTCGGGGCGCACCTCGCGCGAGGTGACGCTGGCCACGCGATGCCCGCTTCGGTCGAGGATCTCGATCCCGCGCGCATGGCGCCACAGCAGCGCCGGCTGACGTTCGGTGACCACCGCCGACAGGATGCCGCCCGGCTTGATGCGCAGATCGATGGATTCGATCGCGTCCAGCTGCATCACCTGCAGCCGTAGCGCCGGCAGATCGATATCGAAACTGGAGGCCGGCAGATCGACCGGCAGCATGGCGCGCAGCGCCTTGTCGACGACGGGCGAGGCGCCCTCGACCGTCATCAAGCGAACCTGGAATGCCTCGCGGCTCTGGACCTTGTCGACCAGCCCGGCGATGCCGCCGGTCAGCGTCGCGCGCCGATCCTCGTCCGACAGCCAGATGCCCGCCGTCATCGCGATCAGGAAGGCCGGCCCCCCGACCCGAACGAGACGACGATAAAGCGGTCGCAGCCAGATCCGTTCCAGCCGGTATTTCAGCCGCGACGGCGCCGGATCGCGGCGCAGGCGCGGCTGTTCGGGCGTCTGCTGCGGCTGGCGGCCCGGACGATGATCGATCACGACCGACACAGTGCATCCTCCACCATCCAGCGCATCAGCGCGGGGAAGTCGATTCCGGCATGGGCCGCCTGTTCCGGGGCCAGCGAGGTCGGCGTCATGCCCGGCTGGGTGTTGATCTCGAGGATGATCAGCCCGTCCAGCCCGCGCGTCTCGTCCCAGCGGAAGTCGGTCCGGGTCAGGCCACGGCAGCCAAGGGCACGATGGGCCCTGACCGCATAATCAAGGCAGGCCTCGGTGATCTGTTCGGGAATCCCGGCCGGAACGACATGTCGCGATCCGCCGGTCTTGTATTTCGCGTCGTAATCATACCAGCCATCGGTGATGATCTCGGTCACGCCCAGCCCGCGATCGCCCAGCACGGCGGTAGTCAGTTCGCGCCCCGGCGCATAGGTCTCGACCATCACCCGTCCGGGCATGGTCGCGGCCAGTTGCGGCGGCTGGTTGGCACCGTCATGCACGATATAGACGCCGACCGACGAGCCCTCGTCATTCGGCTTGACCACATAGGGCGGCGCCATGACATGGCGGCGGCGCACCTCGTCGGCATCGGCGATCAGGCTTTCCAGCACCGGCAACCCAGCCTCGCGCAGCACCTGCTTCGAGACGGTCTTGTCCATCGCCATGGCCGAGGCCAGCACGCCCGAATGTGTATAGGGCAGGTCCAGCCATTCCAGCACGCCCTGCACGCAGCCATCCTCGCCCCAGCGGCCATGCAGGGCGTTGAAGACGACATCCGGCCGCATCCCGGCAAGCCGCGCGACGGCATCGCCGTCCCGGTCCGCCCCGAGTTCGACCTCGATTACCTCATAGCCCGCCACCCGCAGCGCTGCCGCGCATTCGCGCCCCGAGGACAGGGACACCTCGCGCTCGGCCGAGGGTCCGCCCATCAGAACGGCTACGGTGTGGGCTGTCCTGCTCGACCTGCCCGCCACGATTTCGCCTTTCGCGCCCGGTTGATCCGGGCTTCATGCCTTCTGCGCGGCCGGGTTCGCCCCGGTCCTGCACAATATTTTGCAAGAATAGCCGCAAAGGCCGAATCGCAAAAGAGCAATTCTCGCCAACCGGCTGAGAATATTGACTCAGCCCGATTTCCCGCCCTCGGGCAGCGGCTCGCCGACGCGGATCACCTCCCATTGCAGCTCATGCCCGCTGTCCTCCAGCACCCGGCGCCGGACCAGCTCGCCCAGGGCCTCCAGTTCGGCGGCACTGGCACCCCCGGTGTTCAGCAGGAAGTTCGGGTGCTTTTCCGACATCTGCGCCCCGCCCCAACTATGGCCGCGCAGACCCGCCCGGTCGATCAGCGACCACGCCTTCAGGTCGTGGCTGTCATCGGCGCGGCCGGTCGAGCTGAACCCCGCCGGGTTGCGGAAGGTCGAGCCGGCACTGCGTTCCTTCGTGGGCTGCGTCTCGTCACGTTTCGCCAGCTGCTGCGCCATCTTCTCATGCAGCGCATCGGGATCGCCACGTTCGGCCCGGAAGCTGGCTTCGGTAATGATCCAGCCGTCGGGCAGTTCAGAGTGACGATACCCGAATCGCAGATCCTGCGGCATCAGGACCACCTGTCTGCCGTCGCGTGTGACGGCGCGGACCTGGGTCAGATGATCGGCGACGTAGTACCCATAGCAGCCGGCATTCATCCGCACCGCCCCGCCGATGCTGCCCGGGATGGTGCGCAGGAAGCTGAGGTCGAGCCCCGCATCGCCGGCGCGTCGGGCGACATGGGCGTCCAGCGCGGCGGCACCACAAGTGACCGTGTCGCCGTCGATTTCGATGCCGTTGAACCCGCGCCCCAGCCGGATCACCAGACCGCGGATACCGCCATCGCGGATGATCAGGTTACTGCCGACGCCGATCGTAAAGACCGGCACGGCCGGGTCGAGCGCGGCGAGAAAACCGGCCAGATCGTCCACATCGGCAGGCTGGAACAGCCAGTCGGCGGGGCCACCGACGCGCAGCCATGTCAGCGCGTCGAGCGGTCGGTTCGGGGTCAGCACGCCGCGCGGCGTGGGTGGATCGAAGGTCATCGGATGCTGGTAGCCAGAGCCGCCCGGTGCGTCAATATCGTGGATGATGCGCCGCGGTCTCGGTCACATGTCAGCGCGCCAAGGGGCAGTGACGCGCGGGACCGAAAGGCAAGGGTCCTTCAAGGATCGCGGCATGTCAACGATCTGCACGAACAACCCGTCCGATGCCTCAAAAGGTCAGTGGGTCCACGGAGCGCGACGGTCGGTGGCGAAATTCTCGCCGTAGCCGCGCGGGCGGACATTGGCCGAACGTGCGTGCGGATCCTGCACGACATAGTCCAGCCCCTGCTCGCGCGCATAGGCCTCGGCCTGCTTACGGGTCTCGAAACGCAGCCGCACCTGGCTCTGGGTATCATCGCTGCTGGTCCAGCCCATCAGCGGATCGATCGCGCGCGGGTCGGCTGCAGGAAATTCCAGCACCCAGCCCTTGCTCCGCGCGGTGCCGGACTGCATGGCGTTGCGGGCTGGCTGGAAGATACGGACACGCATGGTCGGCCCCATTTGCTGACGATTCCGGGCAGTTTATCGCCAATCCGCCGGATCTGTGCAAGCCCTGCGGGAACGCGACCGGGCGGAAGGCGTTAGGCTGGCAGAGAAACTGCCGGCCGGCAGCATTACAGGGAAAGGCACATCATGTTCAGAATCACCCGCACCGCGCTTCCCCTTGTGGCACTCGCCGCGCTGACCGCCTGCGCCCCCGCCAAGACGACCGAGCGCCCGCCGTTCTGCAGCCCCGATGACAATCAGGCACTGGTCGGGCAGAATATCGGTGATGTCACCCTGCCCGAGGATCGCCCCGTCCGGGTCATCAGCCCCGGCCAGGCGGTCACGCAGGACTTCAGCCCGTTCAGGGTGAACGTCCATGTCGATGACAAGGGCTGGATCCAGCGCGTGGCCTGCGACTGAGCCGGACGGCGGGGCGTCCTGCCCCGTCAGAACCCCAGCCGGCGCAGCGGGCCGATCACCCGGCGATACATGACCGGCGGCAGAACGTCCTGCAGAATCTCGTTCCGCCGCGTTTCCCGATCAGCCTCATCGGCGGTGCCGGGGCGCGGCTTGAACAGGGTGGTATGGGATTTCTTGGTGCCATCCCAGGTCGCGGTATAATAATACAGCGCCATCGACATCCGCGGCTGACCTTCCGGGTGGTTCACCGTCGTCGGGTTGCCATGCCAGGTGGTCGAGCCGGTATTGAAGCAGACCATCCGGTTGAACTGCGGCACGAAACTGGCCACCTGTTCGGTCATCTCGTTGTTCCAGATCTCGAACGAGCCGCCATATTCCTCTTTCCAGTCCTTGTTCAGGTAGATCAGGACATTCAGGCGGCGTTCCAGATTGAGGATGGCGTTGTGGTTGAAATCGGCATGGATATCCAGATGCCCGCCATTGGCGACCATATGGATGCCACCGCCGGCGAAATAGGGATCCGGGATAAGCCCCTTGATGCCGGTCATGTTTTCAAGGAACTGCACGAAGGGCCTTGAGTTCAGCGTGTAGAACAGGTTCCGCGTATAGGGTGGCAGGCGTTCGGGAATATAGCTGGTCTTCAGCTTTTCCTGCGGCCGGTCAAAGCTGGTCTCGCTTTCGGGCAACTGCTTCAGATCCTCGCGCACCCGGTCCAGCACCTCTTCGGGCAGGAAATCGTCAAAGCCGCCATAGGGATAGGGCTTGCGGTTGCGATATTCGTCGGACGCGGCCTTGCCCGCCGCCTTGGCGACCTCGGCATCCATTTCCAGCGTTTCGGGATCAAGGGCGAGAACCGGCATGAGAACACCTCTACTGATGAAATTTCGGGACAAGTAATAGCCGTTCACAGGCAGATTCCAACAGGTTTTGTTGTGTTCTAACCATTCCGACAGATAGCGCCCTGACCTCGACCGCCGGCCCTAGCGACGCTTGCGCGACCGCTTGTTTCCCCCGCGCTGTCCCGCCCGTCCGGCGGTCGAACGGCCCGAGGATTTCACCGCCGCCTCGGCCGCCTCCTCGATGGCGGATTGCCGGGCCAGCGGATCGTCGGCAATGGCCAGATCGACCGCTTCCAGCCGCCTGACCTCGTCGCGCAGCCGCGCGGCCTCCTCGAATTCCAGGTTCTCGGCGGCCTTGCGCATCTGTACCCGCAGCGCATCCAGATGCGCGGCCAGATTTGCGCCGACCAGCGGCTTGTCCACCTTGGCGGTGATCCGCGACTGGTCGGTATCGCCCTGCCACAGCCCGGCCAGAACATCGTCGACATTCTTGCGCACCGTCTGCGGGGTGATGCCGTGCGCCTCGTTATAGGCCATCTGCTTGACGCGGCGACGTTCGGTTTCGGCCATGGCGCGTTCCATGCTGCCGGTGATGCTGTCGGCATACATGATGACCCGGCCGTCGACATTCCGCGCGGCCCGGCCAATGGTCTGGATCAGCGAGGTCTCGGACCGCAGGAAACCTTCCTTGTCGGCATCGAGGATCGCCACCAGCCCGCATTCGGGAATGTCCAGGCCCTCGCGCAGCAGGTTGATGCCGACCAGAACGTCGAAGGTGCCCAGCCGCAGGTCGCGCAGGATCTCGATCCGCTCGATCGTGTCGATATCGCTGTGCATGTAGCGCACGCGGATGCCCTGCTCGTGCAGATATTCGGTCAGATCCTCGGCCATGCGCTTGGTCAGGGTGGTGACCAGCGTGCGATAGCCGTTGGCGGCCACGCGCCGCACCTCGTCCAGTAGGTCGTCGACCTGCATCTCGACCGGCCGGATCTCGATCTGCGGGTCCAAGAGGCCGGTCGGACGGATGATCTGCTCGGTGAAGACGCCGCCGGTCTGGTCCAGTTCCCATTCCTTCGGGGTGGCGCTGACAAAGACCGATTGCGGGCGCATCGCGTCCCATTCCTCGAATTTCAGCGGTCGGTTGTCCATGCAGGACGGCAGCCGGAAACCATGCTCGGCCAGCGTGGACTTGCGCCGGAAGTCGCCGCGATACATGCCGCCGATCTGCGGCACCGAGACATGGGATTCGTCCGCAAAGACAATCGCATTGTCGGGGATGAACTCGAACAGCGTCGGCGGCGGCTCGCCCGGGGCGCGGCCGGTCAAGTAGCGGCTGTAATTCTCGATCCCGTTGCAGACGCCAGTGGCCTCCAGCATTTCCAGATCGAAATTCGTCCGCTGCTCCAGCCGCTGCGCTTCCAGCAGCCTGCCCTCGCCGGTCAGCTGCTTCAGCCGCTCGGCCAGTTCCTTACGGATGCCCTTGATCGCCTGCTGCATGGTCGGGCGCGGGGTGACGTAATGGCTGTTGGCATAGATGCGGATCTGCCGGAAATTGTCGGTCTTCCGTCCGGTCAGCGGATCGAATTCGGTGATCGTCTCCAACTCGTTGCCGAAGAAATCGAACCGCCAGGCCCGGTCTTCAAGGTGGGCGGGCCAGACCTCGACCACATCGCCGCGCACCCGGAAACCACCGCGCTGGAAAGCCGCATCGAGGCGCCGGTACTGCTGCGCCACCAACTGGCCCAGAAATTCGCGCTGGTCATAGCTGTCGCCCACGACCATGTCCTGTGTCATCGCCGAATAGGTCTCGACCGAGCCGATGCCGTAGATGCAGGACACCGAGGCCACGATGATCACGTCATCGCGTTCCAACAGCGCGCGGGTGGCCGAATGGCGCATCCGGTCGATGGCCTCGTTGATCTGGGATTCCTTCTCGATATAGGTGTCGCTGCGCGGCACATAGGCTTCCGGCTGGTAATAGTCGTAATAGCTGACGAAATATTCCACCGCGTTGTCGGGAAAGAAGCCCTTGAACTCGCCGTATAACTGCGCCGCCAGCGTCTTGTTCGGGGCGAGGATGATCGCCGGGCGCTGCGTCTCTTCGATCACCTTGGCCATGGTGTAGGTCTTGCCGGTGCCGGTGGCGCCCAGCAGCACCTGATCGCGTTCGCCGTCGCGCACGCCCTGCGCCAGTTCGGCAATCGCCGTGGGCTGGTCGCCCGCCGGCTGGAACTCGCTCTGCATGACGAAGCGTTTCCCGCCCTCCAGCTTGGGGCGGGTCACCTCGGGAAAGCGCGCGACCGGCGCGTTGGTGTTATTGTGGCCCATGGCCGTCAAGGTGGTCGCACGATGGCGAAAGTCAAGCCGGGCTGCTGACGGATTGCGTCAGCAGGCGGTCACCGCTTCAGCCGGCCCGGCTGAAGCTCGGCCCAGCCCTCGCCGCCATTCATCTCGTCGGCGAGGATCTCGGCGGTGACCGGGCCAAGGGTAAAGCCCTGATGGCCGTGGCCGAAATGCGCCCAGAGGTTCTGCTGGTCCGGCACGCGGCCCACCACGGGCAACATGTCGGGCATGCAGGGGCGGCGGCCGGTCCAGGGCTCGGCCTCGACCGGGGCGCCGATGCCGAACAATTCCTTCGCGGCCTTCTCGCCATGGCTCAGCTGCGGCGGCAGCAGGCGCGGATGGCTGGTCAGTTCCGCGGCGGTGGCGATGCGCAGGCCCCGCCGCATCGGGGAAAGCACCACCGAATTTGCGAAATCGGCGATGGGATGATGCGGCGGTACGTCCATGTGATAGTGGCGGTGATAGCCGCGCTTGTAGACCATCGGCACCTTCAGCCCATAGCGGGCCACCAGCATCGGCGACCAGGGCCCAAGCGCGACGACGGCATGTTCGCCCTCGCCCTCATCGGCCACCCAGGCCGCGCCCTTGCGGTGCAGGTCGCCCGCGTCGCCGTTGATGACCCGCCCGCCGCGCTTTTCGAACAGCGCCGCATAGCGCGCCACCAACCCGCCGGGATCCGAGCAGTTCCAGCTGTCGGACCAATGGGTCGCACCCTCGATCTCGATCTTGATCGACGGCTCCAGCGCGCGCAGTTCCTTGCCATTCAGCAGCGTCGCCTCGACGCCGAATTCCGTGCGGAAACGCTCGACCGCGGCCCGCCCCTTCTCCATCTTCGCGGGCGTCCGATGCAGTTCGATATAGCCGTCGCGGCGAATGATGTTGTCCGCCCCCGCCGCCTCGATCAGCGGCCCGTGGCGTTCGGTGGACTGGCGGATCAGCTTGCCCCAGGTTTTCGAGGCACGCTTATGTGCCGCAGGCAGCGAGTTCCGGGCATAGGTGAAGACCGCGCCCGCCTGCGACAGCAGGCCGGGAATGTTCCATTTCACGTCATAGCCACGACCCAGGGCGATCTGGATCAGCGCGCCCGGCGCCAGCGGCATGGCATAGGGTTCGACCGCCTCGGTCTGGATCAGCCCGGCATTGCCATAGCTGGTCTCGCGGCCCGGCGCGTTGCGGTCGACAATGGTGACGTCATGCCCCCGCGCCTGCAACGCCAGCGCCGTGCTGACACCGACCATCCCCGCGCCCAGAACCAGAATTTCGGACATGACTGTCTCCCTGCCGACTGACAGAGAGAGATGCAGAATCCGCCCGCTTGCGGCAAGAAATTTCGGGCATTCTTCGGCGAGTTACCAAAACTTTGCAAGATTCAGGCGAAAAGCTCGCGACAGAAGATCAATCCTTCGATCAAAGCATCGACTTCGCCGGTGGTGTTGTACATGGCGAAGGAGGCACGCGCGCTGGCGGTGATTCCGTAGAACTCCATCAGCGGCATGGCGCAATGGGTGCCGGCACGGACGGCGATGCCCTTCTTGTCGAGGATCGTGGACAGGTCATGCGCATGCGCCCCCTCCATCGTCATCGAAAAGATCGCCCCCTTGTCCGGCGCATCGCCCTGCACGTTCAGCCAGTTCAGCGCCCGCAGCCGGTCGCGGGCATGGTCGCGCAGCGCGCGTTCATGCGCGGCGACATTTTCCATGCCCAGATCCATCAGGTATTCCAGGGCCGCGCCAAGGCCGATCTGGTTGACGATGCCGGGCGTTCCCGCCTCGAAGCGCAAGGGCGGGTCGGCATAGTCGATACCCTCGCGAGTGACGGTGCGGATCATGTCGCCGCCGCCCATGAAGGGGCGCATCTCGGCCTGACGCTCGGCCCGGATCCAGATCGCGCCCGAGCCGGAGGGGCCGTAAAGCTTGTGCCCGGTGATGCAGTAGAAATCGCAGCCGATCGCCGCAACATCGACCGGCATATGCACCGACGCCTGAGAGCCGTCGACCAGCACCGGCACATGGGTACCCTGCGCGATCGCCGCGACATCGACCACGGTGCCGGTCACGTTCGACATATGGGTGACGGCGATCAGCCGGGTCTTCGGCCCCACCGCCGCCAGCAGTTTTTCGGGCGGCAGGCTGCCGTCGGGCTCGGGCTCGACCCATTTCAGCGCCACGCCCTGCCGTTCGCGCAGGAAATGCCAGGGCACGATATTGGCATGATGTTCCAGCACCGACAGCACGATCTCGTCGCCCGGCTGCAGGCGCGGCGCGGCCCAGCCATAGCTGACAAGGTTGATCCCCTCGGTCGAGCCGCTGGTGAAGATCAGCTCGTCCTCGCGCGGGGCGTTCAGAAAGCGGGCGATGATGGCGCGGACACGCTCGTAGTTGTCGGTGGCGAGATTGGACAGGAAATGCAGCCCGCGATGGACATTGGCATATTCGCCCTCATAGGCGCGGGTGATCGCGTCGATGACCTGACGCGGCTTCTGGGCGCTGGCGCCGCTGTCCAGATAGACCAGCGGCTTGCCGTTCACCTGCCGCGACAGGATCGGGAAATCGGCGCGGACCTTGTCGATGTCGAAACTCATTGCGAAATCTCCGGAAGCAGGCCGAAGGCCGCGGCAAGGACGGACAGGACGAAACCGGCAAGAAAGGCGGTCGCGACCAGACCCAGAAAGACCTTGGGGCCGCTGCGGAACCCGTGCAGCGCCTTGGTGAACTGCACCGTCAGCCACAAGAACAGCGCGATGGCCAGCATCCCGAGGATCCCCGCCAGCGGCGGCATGACCACCGACAGCAGCACCTGCGCCAGTTGCACGATCAGCAACACTGCCTCGATCCAGACGGTCAGCAGCAGCGCGTCCTCGAACCGCCCCTGCCCGCCGAACAGCCGCCCGACACCTGCCATCAGCGCGGCCGCCAGAACCACCGCGACAAGTTGCATCCCCGCCATCGCCATGGGCTGCGCGGTCAGCGACAGGATCGGGGCCTCGCCTTCGGGCAGCGGAAACATCTGCGCCGAGATCCAGGCCAGCATGGCCGAAACCGAGACCGCCAGCAGCAGCGCCATCCAGCGCGCCGTGATCGGCCAGCCCGCAGCGATCAGCGATTTCGCCGCCGCCTCGGGGTTACGGAATGTCAGGCCAACCAGCGCCTGTAGATCGTCGGAACTCATACTTTCCTCGCCAGTGCCGCGATACCGGCGGCCCAGATCACCACGAAACCGATGCCGACCAGGCCTTGCGTCAGGATTTGTGCCGCACCCGGCCCGACCAGCCCCGCGACCATGCCCCACAACAGCATCGCCGGCGCCACCGCCAGCAGCGCCCAGAACAGGGCCAGCCGCGAATCCTCGGGGCGCAGCCGCCACGGCGTCAGCCGCGACAACAGTGCCACCAGCGAGGCCAACCCATAGGCCAGAAGCGGCATGATGAAGATCACCGCCAGCAGCGCGCCGCCCATCCGCCCCTCAAGAGGGACGCTTGGATCCAACTGAGCCTCGCGGGCGTGCAGCGGCGCCTGCGCGATCAGGAAGATCAGCATGGCCGCCATCAGCAGGACCAGCTTGCCCGCCTCGGGCATGGCCGAAAGGCCCCGCACCACTTCGCGCGGAGCCCACCAGCTTTGCAGGATACGCGGCAGGATGCCGCCGCGTCTCACTGACTGTTGGCGCGTCGGGTCAGCCAAGCTTCCAACCGATCGTTGATCTGGCCGCGCAGCACCTCGTCCTCGATCTCTTCCAGCGCGTCGGCGAGGAAGGACAGGACCAGGAACACGATGGCGCGGTCCTTCGGCACCCCGCGCGAGCGCAGGTAGAACAGCGCCGTCTCGTCCAGCGCGCCGGTGGTCGATCCATGCGAGCATTTCACGTCATCGGCATAGATTTCCAGTTCGGGCTTGGCCAGGAACTGGCTGCGTTCGTCCAGCAGCAGCGCCTGGCTGATCTGGTAGCCATCGGTCTTCTGCGCACCCTGCTTCACCAGGATCTTGCCCTGAAACACGCCCTCGGCACCGTTCTTCAGCACCTTCTTGAAAACCTGCCGGCTTTCGCAATTCTCGGCGGCATGGGTGATGAAGACGGTATCGTCGTGATGGAACGGCCCCTTGTCGCCATCGCCCAGAACGGCGGCGGCGATATGGGCCACCGCGTCATCGCCGACGATCTCGATCACGCCCTCATGGCGCATCAGCGTACCATTGACCGACAGCGCAAAGCTTTTCAGCTGCGCCTCGGCCTCGACCCGCGCGAACAGATGCGAGATGCCCAGCTTCTGGTGGCCAGCCCGCTTGGCGGTGATGTGGTGCAGTTTCGCACCCTTCGCCAGATCGACCTCGAGCACACCGTTCGAGCGCGCGCCAACCATGCCGGTTTCCAGCAGGGTCAGTTCCGCGCCCTCTTCCACGCGGATGACGTGATGCCAGATGACATCGGCACTCTCCGAGGCGCGGCGATGCAGGATATGCACGGGCTTTGCCGGCTTTCCCGTCACCCGGATCAGCACACCGTCCCGCGCGGCCGCCGTATTCAGCGCCGCGAAGGGCCGGCTGACCGGCTTCTGGCCGGCGGTCTCCAAAGTGCCGTAAAGGCCCCTGGCCCAGTGATCGGGCTGCATATCGGCCTGCGCCAGCGTCCCGATCTCCAGCCCCGCCAGCGACAGGTCATCCGAGGCTGCCGCATCGAAAACGCCATCGACGAAGATCAGCACCAGCCGGTCAAGATCCGTGAACAGCGGCGAATCGGGCGATTTCGCGGCGATGGGAATGGGCTGCGGTTGCGCCGCGTTGAAGGGACGCGGGTCGGTATAGCGCCAGTATTCGTCGCGCGGCCCCGGCAGCCCCATGCCGCGCAGCCGGACCAACGCATCGGCGCGGGCGGCGGCGGTAAAGCCGCCCTTCGGCAGGGTCAGCGCGTCAAGCCGGGCCTGAAGCGCGTCAGCCGGTTTCGGCGCGCCGACGCTCTGCTGCGGCGTCGCATCCTTGGTCTGAACGGCAACCTGCGACATCAGCCGGCCTCCGACAGGATGTCGCCATAGCCCTCTTCCTCGACCTGCAGGGCCAGTTCCGGCCCGCCGGTCTTGATGATGCGGCCATTCGACAGGATATGGACCACATCCGGCTGGATATGGTTCAGCAGGCGCTGATAATGGGTGATGACCAGAAAGCTGCGATCGGCCGAGCGCAGCGCGTTCACCCCGTCGGCCACCAGCCGCATGGCATCGACATCAAGGCCCGAATCGGTCTCGTCCATGATGCACATGCGCGGCTCCAGCATGGCCATCTGCAGGATCTCGTTGCGTTTCTTCTCGCCGCCCGAGAATCCGACATTGACCGGACGCTTCAGCATGTCGGCGTCGATCTGCAGGTCCTTGGCCTTGGCCCGGACCAGTTTCAGGAACTCGCCCGAGGACAGTTCCTCCTCGCCGCGCGCCTTGCGCTGCGCGTTCACGGCGGTGCGCAGGAAGGTCATGTTGCCGACGCCCGGGATCTCGACCGGATACTGGAAGGCCAGGAACAGGCCCGCCGCCGCACGTTCCTCGGGCTCCATCGCCAGCAGGTCGCGGCCGTCCAGCGTGGCCCCGCCCTCGGTCACCTCATAGCCGTCGCGGCCCGACAGCACATAGGACAGCGTGGACTTGCCCGAGCCGTTCGGCCCCATGATCGCATGGACCTGGCCGGCCGGCACCTCAAGGCTGAGGCCATTGAGGATCTGCTTGTCTTCTTCCTCGAGCTTGACGTGCAGATTGTTGATCTTAAGCATTTTTACCTCATCAGATGGTGGCAGCGGTGCCGCAGCCCGGCACCATCATCATGTCATCCCGCGCCCGAGCCGGGCGCCTTAACCAACCGAGCCTTCCAGCGAAATCGCCACCAGCGACTGCGCCTCCATGGCAAATTCCATCGGCAGCGCCTGCAGCACCTCGCGGCAGAAGCCGTTGACGACCAGCGCCACCGCCTCTTCCTCGTCCATCCCGCGCGAGCGGCAATAGAACAGCTGGTCATCATCGACCTTGCTGGTCGTCGCCTCGTGCTCGACCCGGCTCGAGGTATTCTTGACCTCGATATAGGGCACGGTATGCGCGCCGCATTTATCGCCGATCAGCAGGCTGTCGCATTGCGTATAGTTGCGGCTGTTGGTCGCGCGCGGATGCATCGACACAAGCCCGCGATAGGTGTTCTGCGCCTGCCCGGCAGAAATCCCCTTGGACACGATGCGCGAGCGCGTGTTCCGGCCCAGATGGATCATCTTGGTCCCGGTATCGGCCTGCTGGAAGTTGTTGGCGATGGCGATCGAATAGAACTCGCCCTGCGCCTCTTCGCCGCGCAGGATGCAGGACGGGTATTTCCAGGTGATGGCGCTGCCGGTCTCGACCTGCGTCCACATCACCTTGGCGCGGGCCTCGCGGCAATCGGCGCGCTTGGTGACGAAGTTGTAGATGCCGCCCTTGCCTTCCTCGTCGCCCGGATACCAGTTCTGGACGGTCGAATACTTGACCTCGGCATCCTCCAGGATGACGATCTCGACCACTGCGGCATGCAGCTGATGCGTGTCGCGCTTGGGCGCGGTGCAGCCTTCCAGATAGCTGACGTAAGAGCCCTTGTCGGCGATGATCAGCGTACGCTCGAACTGGCCGGTATTTTCCGCGTTGATGCGGAAATAGGTCGACAGCTCCATCGGGCAGCGCACCCCCGGCGGCACATAGACGAAGCTGCCGTCGGAAAACACGGCGCTGTTCAGCGTGGCGAAGAAATTGTCCGATTGCGGCACGACGCTGCCCAGATATTTCTTCACCAGTTCCGGATGTTCGCGAATCGCCTCGGAAATCGGGCAGAAGATCACCCCGGCCTTGGCCAGTTCATCCTTGAACGTGGTGCCAAGGCTGACGCTGTCGAATACCGCGTCCACCGCCACCTTGCGGGCTTCGGCGGGGGTTTCCTCGGCGCCCTCGACGCCGGCCAGGATCATCTGCTCCTTCAGCGGGATGCCCAGCTTTTCATAGGTCGCCAGAAGCGTCGGATCCACCTCGTCCAAGGACTTGGGCTTCACTTCCATGCTCTTGGGACGAGCATAGTAATACTGGTCCTGATAGTCGATATCGGGATAGTTCAGCATCGCCCAACGCGGCTCGGACATGGTGACCCAGCGGCGATAGGCATCCAGCCGCCATTCGGTCATCCATTCCGGTTCCTCGTTCTTCTGCGAGATCAGACGGACAATATCCTCGTTCACCCCCTTCGGGGCGAAATCCATCTCGATCTCGGTATTCCAGCCATATTTATAGCTGCCCATGTTCTGCACGGTCTCGACCGTTTCACGGTCGACTCCGTCGCGAACGTCAAGATCGGTGATCTCCGTCATGTCTCGTCCTTCCTCGGGCCGGGCAATCGCCTAGCCATTCCTGTCGCGCCAGCGTGAATACGCCTTTTCCCATGCATCCGCAAATCGGTTCATCTGATCGTCGCCCAAAGCCGGGCTTATCGAAATGCGGATCGCCGATTGCGCCTGCTGATCGTCATAACCCATTGCCTGAAGCGCGCCACTGGCCCGAACCTTGCCCGACGAACAGGCCGAGCCTGCGGAAATCGCAAACCCCGCCAGATCCATCTGCATGACCTGCGTTTCGCCCTTCCACCCCGATGTAAGAAGGCAGGTCGTGTTCGGCAAGCGCCGGGCGCCCTTTCCGGCGATCACCGCCTCGGGCGCGGCGGCCAGCAGGCGGGCCTCAAGCCTGTCGCGCCGTTCGGCGACCTCGCCCCACAGCCCTGCCTCGAGATCGCGCTGCGCGGTCATGGCGGCGGCGGCAAAACCGGCAATCCCGATCAGGTTCTCGGTCCCGCCGCGGCGGCCCTGCTCTTGCCCGCCGCCGCGGATCAGCGCCTCGCTATCGGTGCCCTTGCGCAGCACCAGCGCGCCCACGCCCTTGGGGCCGCCCAGTTTGTGCGCCGAGACGAAACCGGCGGTGATCCCCAGCCAGTTGAAGGCAAAGGGCACCTTGCCGAAGGCCTGCGTCAGGTCGCTGGAGGCCAGGTCCTCGGGCAGCACCTGAATCACGCCCGTCTCGTTATTGGCCAGTTGCAGGCTGGCCCGCGCCGGGTCGGGCACGGTCACGATGCCATCGCCATCGACCGCCAGATCCTGCTGGCACCAGGCCTTGACCGCGCTGTGCTCGACCGGCGCGCAATGGATGCCCCGCCCGGCCAGCACCATCGCCGCCGCCTCGGTCGCGCCCGAGGTGAAGACCAGATCCGCGCCCTCGGCCCCCAACGCCACCGCCACCTGCTCGCGCGCTCGTTCCAGCAGCATCTTGGCGGCGCGGCCCTCGCTGTGGACCGAGGAGGGGTTGCCCGAAACCTCCATCGCCTCGACCATCGCGGCCCTTGCCTCCGCGCGCAGCGGCGTGGTGGCGTTCCAGTCCAGATACTGCCGGTTCATCCGATCGCCCCGGCAATCGCCTCGGCCAGACGCCGTGCCACCGCCTCCTTGCCCATGCGTGGCCAGTCCTCGGCCCCGTCCTCGCGGATCACGGTAACCGCATTCTCGGCCCCGCCCATGATCCCGGTTTCGGGGCTGACATCATTCGCCACGATCCAGTCGCAGCCCTTGCGCAGACGCTTGGCGGTCGCGTTCTCGATCACGTCATTGGTTTCGGCGGCAAAGCCCACGACCAGCCCGGGCCGGCGCTTCTTCAGCCCGCTGATCCAGGCCAGAATATCGGGGTTCTCGGTCATCTCGAGGGCCGGGGGTTTGCCCGAAGCGTCCTTCTTCATCTTCTTCTGGGCGGCGTTGGTCACCCGCCAGTCGGCTACTGCTGCCGCCATCACCGCCGCATCCGCCGGCAGCGCCGCATCGACGGCATCGCGCATCTCGCGCGCGGTCTCGACCCGGATCACCTCGACTCCATCGGGCGGCGGGACCGTTGCCGGGCCGGTGACGAAACTGACCCGCGCGCCCAGATCGCGCAGCGCCGCCGCAATCGCCGCCCCCTGCGCCCCCGAGGAACGATTGGCGATATAACGCACCGGATCAATCGGCTCATGCGTCGGCCCCGAGGTCACGATCACATGCCGCTCTGCCAGCGGCCCCTGCATCACCTTCGCCTCGGGCAGCAGCTTCAGCGGCTCGCCGACCGCGACCGGCAACAGCGCCGAACGAATGGCCCGCAGGATCGCCTCGGGCTCGGCCATGCGGCCCGGCCCGTATTCACCGCAGGCCATGTCGCCCTCATCCGGCCCGACCGTCAGGATGCCGTCGGCCCGCAGCTCCGCCAGATTGCGCTGCGTGGCGGGGTGCTGCCACATCCGCACATTCATCGCCGGCGCGATCAGCACCCGCTTGTCGGTGGCCAGAAGCAGGGTCGAGGCCAGATCGTCGGCCAGCCCGTGGGCCATCTTCGCCATCAGGTCGCCCGTGGCCGGGGCCACGACCACCAGATCGGCTGCACGCGACAGCTGGATATGACCGATCTCGGCTTCGGCGGCGATATCGAACAGCCCCTCATGCGCGGCCTCGCCAGCCAGAACCGAGACGGTCATCGCCGTCGTGAACTCGGCCCCTGCACGGGTCAGCACCGGCGTCACCGCCATGCCCTCGGCCCGGATCAGCCGGATCAGCTGCGGGATCTTGTAGGCGGCGATACCCCCGCCGATGATCAGTAGGATGCGCTTGCCGTTCATCTCGTCCCCCGGAAACTGACCGACAGATAGCCCTGCCGCCCTCGTGCCGCAAGGAAGCGGTCCGGTTAACCCTTCCTTAAACAGGGTCGCGCTAGACAGCGGCAGGGATATGACAGGGGACGCAATGGCCGCGATCGCCTATTCGGTCGCCTTCGAGGGCATCGAGGCACGGCTGGTCGAGGTGCAATGCGCGGCCTCGCCCGGCCTGCCGGGATTCGCCATCGTCGGCCTGCCCGACAAGGCGGTCAGCGAGGCGCGCGAGCGGGTGAAGGCGGCCTTCGCCGCACTGTCCATCGCCCTGCCGAACAAGCGCCTGACGGTCAACCTGTCGCCGGCCGATCTGCCGAAGGAGGGGTCGCATTTCGACCTGCCCATCGCGCTGGCGGTGCTGGCGGCGCTGGAGATCATCCCGGCCGAGGAACTGTCCCGCTGTGTCTGCCTGGGCGAACTGGCGCTTGACGGCCGGCTGGTCGCAGTCGCGGGCGGCCTGCCCGCCGCCATGGCCGCGGCCGAGGATGATCGCGCGCTGATCTGTCCGAAAGCCTGCGGACCCGAGGCGGCATGGGTCGATGCCGTTCCCGTCATCGCCCCGGCCAGCCTGCGCGAGGTGGTCGATCACCTGACCGACCGCAGCCCGCTCTCCCGCGCCGCGCCCGGCATGATCGGCGACGCGCCGGCCAGCGGTTGCCTGTCCGAGGTCAGGGGGCAGGAACGCGCCAAACGCGCCCTGGAAATCGCCGCGGCGGGCCGGCACCACCTGCTGATGGTCGGCCCGCCCGGCGCCGGCAAATCCATGCTGGCGGCGCGCCTGCCCGGGCTGATGCCGCCGCTGACTCCGGTCGAGGCGCTGGAAACCTCGATGATCCATTCGCTGGCCGGGACGCTGGAGGATGGCGGCATCTCGCGCCGCGCGCCCTTCTGCGAGCCGCATCACACCGCCTCGATGGCGGCCATCGTCGGCGGCGGGCGCGGCGCCAGACCCGGGCAGATCAGCCTTGCCCATAACGGCGTGCTGTTCATGGACGAGTTTCCCGAATTTCCCCGGCAGGTGCTGGAAACCCTGCGCCAGCCGATCGAGACGGGCGAGGTCGTGGTGGCCCGCGCCAATGCCCATATCCGCTATCCCTGCCGCTTCCTGCTGATCGCGGCGGCCAATCCCTGCCGCTGCGGCCATCTGGCCGACGCCGCGCAGGCCTGTTCCCGGGCACCGAATTGCGGCGCCGACTACATGGGCAGGATCTCGGGGCCGCTGATGGACCGGTTCGACCTGCGCCTCGAAGTGCCGGCGGTCAGCTTCACGGACCTTGAACTGCCGCCTGCGGGCGAAAGTTCGGCCCGGATCGCCGCCCGCGTCGCCGCAGCCCGCGAGATCCAGCGCCGCCGGTTCAGGGACACGCCCCGGATCCGCGCCAATGCCGATGCCTCCGGCAGCCTGCTGGACGAGATCGCAGCCCCCGACAGCGAGGGTCGCGCCCTGATCGTGAAGGCCGCCGATCGCCTCGGCCTGACGGCACGCGGCTATCACCGCATCCTGCGCACGGCGCGCAGCATCGCGGATCTGGAGGGGTCCGAGACCGTCCGCGTACCGCATCTGGCGGAAGCCATCAGCTATCGCCTGGCTTTCGTCTCTGGTGGCTGAAACCGCCTCGCGCACGTCCAATCTTGCATCGGGCCGGGCCGGCCCCCTGCCCGGCCGCGACGTTCAGCGCGTGGCAAGCCGCCGCTCGATCGCCTCCCAGATCAGCGCGGCAGCATTGATGCCGTCAAACCGCTCAAGCTCCTGAATTCCGGTCGGAGAGGTCACGTTGATCTCGGTCAGCCAGCCATCAATGACGTCGATGCCGGTGAAGATCAGCCCCTTCTCGCGCAGGGTCGGTCCGATCCTGCTGCAGATCTCATGCTCCCGCTCGGTCAGGCCGATCTTCTCGGCCCGCCCGCCGACATGCATGTTCGACCGCGCCTCGCCCAGTTGCGGCACCCGGTTGATCGCGCCGACGGGTTCGCCATCGACCAGGATGATGCGCTTGTCGCCCTGCGTGACGGCATGGATGTATTTCTGGGCGATCATCGGTTCGCGACTGATTCCTGAAAACATTTCCAGCAATGCGGACAGGTTCCGGTCGTCCGGATCCAGATGGAAGACCCCGGCCCCGCCATTGCCGTAAAGCGGCTTCAGGATGATATCGCCGTGCCGTTCGCGGAACCGGCGGATCGCGGCGGGATCGCGGGCGATCATGGTCGGCGGCGTCAGATCCGGAAAGTCCAGCACCATCAGCTTTTCCGGGCAGTTCCGCACCCAGAACGGGTCATTCACGACCAGCGTTTCAGGATGCACCCGGTCCAGCAGATGGGTCGAGGTGATATAGCCCATGTCGAAGGGCGGATCCTGCCGCAGCCAGACCACATCGAATTCGCGCAGCTCAACCTCGGCCCAGTCACCGAACGTGACATGCGCGCCCTGCTTGCGCCGCAGCGTGACCGGCCGGCCGCGCGCCACCACCCGGCCTTCGTCAAAGCGCAGATGATCGACGGTATATTGAAACAGCCTGTGCCCGCGCGCCTCGGCCTCCAATCCGATCCGAAAGGTGCTGTCGGCATCGATGGCGACATCTTCGATCGGGTCCATCTGCAAGGCGACGTGAAGGCTCATGGCGCGCTCCTGAATTGCGACGCCTGCTTGTCACCCGTCACCCTGCCGGATGCAAGGGCGCGCTCAGACCTCGGCAAAGGCGTTTTTCAGGACCTCGACCCGCCCCAGGGCATCGACCAGCGCGACATCAAAGCGCATCTCGTCCTGCGGGCCAGGGGGCTGCATCGCACAATATTCGGCGGCCGCGGCGCAGATCCGGTCCATCTGACGGCGCCCGAGACGCTGCCCGGCTTCGACATGGCTTGCAGCCTGCTTCACCTCGACAAAGACCGTGCAGTTCCCGTCGCGGCATATCAGATCAATCTCACCCGATACCCCGCGCCAGCGGCGTGCCACGACGGACATGCCCATTGCCTCAAGCCCCTGCGCAACGGCGTCTTCGGCCATGGCGCCCGACAGATTGGCAAGCCGGCCGCGCGCGCGCCGGGCGGCAGGCGTCCGGTCCCGGTCGTCCCCGCGCGATCCGGGTGCGGCAGACCACGATGAATTCCCAGACCTGCCGTCCATGATCGCCATCCCTTCGCTGCCCTCGTCGCGGTTGCCCCTGCGGATCAATCCTCGTCCGTGCGCGCCGCCGCCAGGGCAAGCGCCGCCTGATAGACATCCCGACGTGCAAGCCCCAGTTCCCGCGCCACCTCCCGCGCCGCGTCCTTGACCGTCATATCGTCCATCCGTGCCAGCAGCGCCTCGCGCAGATCCTCCTCGCCGGCGCGCGCGGGCGGGGCGCGATCCAGAAGCATCACCACTTCGCCTTTCAGGGCCGCCATGCGCGGATCTGCAGCAAGTTCGGCCGCGGTTCCACGAATCACCTCTTCGAATTTCTTGGTCAGTTCCCGCGCCACCACGGTAATCCGATTCGGATCAATCTCGCACAATTCATGCAATGTCTGGTTAACGCGCCTCGGGCTTTCGAACAGGATCACGGTCGCGTCCAGCCCCGACCATTGCCGCAGCCAGGCGGCCCGCGCCGCCCGGGTGGCCGGAGGAAAGCCCGCAAAGAGAAAACGGTCGCTTGGCAGGCCCGACAGGGTCAGCGCGGCCAGCGCTGCCGAGGCGCCGGGCACGGCGTGAATGCGATGCCCTTCCTGCGCTGCATCACGCGCCAGACGATAGCCGGGATCGGCGACCAGGGGCGTGCCGGCATCCGACGCATAGGCAAGGCTCGCCCCGCCGCCAAGCGCCGTCATCAGCGCCGGCCGGACGCGATCGGCATTGTGATCATGATAGGAGAGGATCCTGCGGCCGCGCAGCGGAATGCCATGAATGTCCATCAGGTGACGCATCACGCGGGTGTCCTCGGCCGCCAGCATGTCGGCCGAATTCAGCACGTCCAGGGCCCGCAGCGTGATGTCGCGCGCCGTTCCGATCGGCGTCGCGACCAGATAAAGGCCCGGGATCAGCCGGTCGGCCTCGACATGCGCGGACAGGCGCCGGGGCGGCTCGTTCTGTTGCTCGCTCATGGGCCTCCTTTTGCCTCAGGCGGGTCGTGCCGCCAATTGCCAATCGGGGCGGTTGCACATAGGCTGCCGCCAGTTCGCCGCCACAAGATCATATCGCAGGGAAGTTTCATATGTCCGCATTTGCCACAACCCGGCCCGGCCTTGGTCTGGGTCGCGTAATTGCCCGCGCCGGCGCCGTATTGTCGGCGTTTTTCCTTGCCGCCTGCGACCCGGTCGGGCTGGGCGAACAGGCCAGCGGCCCCAGCATCGGCCCCATGATCGAGCCGGGCCAGCCGGTGCGCGTGGCCTTGCTGGTGCCCGCCGGCAGCGGTTCGGAAAATCTGGAATGGCTGGCCCGCAGCCTGAAGAACGCCGCCCGCATGGCCGCCTCGGATGCACAGGGCGCCACCATCGACCTGCGGATCTACGATACCGCCGGCAGCACCGATCAGGCGGTCGCGCAGGCCAATGCCGCCGCCGATGCCGGGGCGCAGATCATCGTCGGCCCGCTGTTCGCCGAGGCCGCGAACGCCGTCGGCAACGCCATGCTGCCCCGGCAGGTGAACGTGCTGTCCTTCTCGAACAACGCCGAGATCGCGGGCGGCAATGTCTTCATCCTCGGCAACAGCTTCGCCAATGTTGCCGACCGTCTGGTCGGCTTCGGCGTCCGCAACGGCAAGCGCAACGTCTATATCGTCGCCGAGGATGACATCGCCGGACAGATCGGCGGGCGCGCCATCGAGACGGCCATCGCCCGCAACGGGGCACGGCTGGCAGGTCGGACCAACCACCCGGTCTCGGTCAGCGGCATCGACGCCGCCACACCTCAGATCGTGGCCGCGGCCCGGTCAGGCCAGGTCGATGCGATCTTCATGACCGCCAACAATCAGGCGGTGCTGCCCTATCTGACCGAAAAGCTGGCCGCGGCGGGCGTGACCTCGCCGGTGACCCAGTTCATGGGTCTGACCCGCTGGGACCAGCCCGGTGCCCGGCTGTCGCTGCCGCAACTGCAGAACGGCTGGTTCGCGATCCCCGATCAGGGGCTGAAGGCGCAGTTCGAGGCGCGCTATCAGGCCGCCTATGGCGAACGGCCGCACGAACTGGCGTCCCTGTCCTATGACGGGGTCGCGGCAATCGCCTCGCTGGTGCGCGCCGGCAAGCGCAACGCCCTGACCACGGCCGGACTGACCCAGCGTGCGGGTTTCGCGGGCGTCGACGGGGTGTTCCGGCTGCGCCCGGACGGCACCTCCCAACGCGGGCTGGCGGTGGCGGCGATCCGCAACAACCAGGTCGTCATCCTTGATCCCGCCCCCAGCGGCTTCGGTGGCTTCGGGTTCTGATCTTGACCCGATCGCCTGTCCGACCAACGATCCAGAGCGCCCCGGCCCTACCCGGGGCGCATCAGTTGTTCGACATCGGCAGTTTCCTGACCGCCCTCGACGCGCAGCTAGAGCCGCTGAGCGAGCCACGCGAAATTCGCAGCGCCGCCGTCGCCATGCTGGCCGAGGCTCGCAGCGATGCCATGGCCGATATCGTCGCCGGCTTCAACAGCCATCCCCGCGCCGCGCGCGAGACGGTGCGCGCCATCGCCACCCTGACCGATGGTGTCGTGATCGCGATCCATCACGTCGCCACCACCAGACTGCACCCGCAGCCCAACCCGTCCGAGGGCGAAAAACTGGCGGTGCTGGCCGTCGGCGGCTATGGCCGGGCCGAGATGGCCCCCGCCTCGGATGTCGACCTGCTGTTCCTCACGCCCTACAAGGTCACCGCATGGGCCGAGAGCGTGGTCGAATCCATGCTTTATATGATGTGGGACCTGAAGCTGAAGATCGGCCATTCGATCCGCAGTACCGACGACTGCCTGCGTCTCGGCGCCGCCGACATGACCATCCGCACCGCATTGGTGGAACATCGCCTCGTGACCGGCCATGCGCCGCTGGCCGAAGAGCTGCGGGACCGGCTGTGGTCCGAGCTTTTCGCAAAGACGGTGCCCGAATTCGTCGAGGCCAAGCTGGAGGAGCGCGCGACCCGGCACCAGCGTCAGGGCGGGCAGCGCTATGTGCTGGAACCCAATGTCAAGGAAGGCAAGGGCGGCCTGCGCGATCTCCAGACGCTCTACTGGATCGCCAAGTATATCCACCGCGTCGATCGCGCCGTCGAACTGGTCGATCTGGGCGTCTTCACCCGCGACGAGCATCTGGCCTTCTGGCAGGCCGAGGATTTCCTCTGGGCGGCCCGCTGCCACCTGCATCTGATCGCCGGCCGCCCGGTCGACGTGCTGTCCTTCGACATGCAGGTCGAGGTCGCCCGGCGCATGGGCTATCACGACACATCGGCCCGGCGCGGGGTCGAATATTTCATGCAGGACTATTTCCGCCACGCCACCCGCGTCGGCGAGCTGACCCGCGTCTTCCTGACCGTGCTCGAGGCGCAGCATGTCCGCAACGCCCCGATCCTCGGGCGCATCTTCCGCCGCCGCCGCAAGATGCGCCCGGGCTTCGCCGACCGGCACGGCCGTCTGACGATCCGGGACGATGCCCAGTTCCTACAGGATCCGCTGAACATCCTGCGGCTCTTCGAGGAGGCTCTGCGCACGGGCATCCTGATCCATCCCGACGCGATGCGCCTGGTCGCTGCCCATCTGGACCTGATCGACGACCATGTCCGCTCGGACCCCGAGGCGATCCGCATCTTCATGGATCTGCTGCTGAAGCACGGCAATCCGGAACGGGCGCTCAGGCGGATGAACGAACTGGGGGTGCTGGCCGCCTTCATCCCCGAATTCGAGCCCGTCGTCGCCATGATGCAGTTCAACCTGTATCACCATTACACCGTCGACGAACACTCGATCCAGTGCATCGCCGCCCTGGCCGAGATCGAGCGTGGCGAGCATCCCGAGGATCTGCCGCTCTCCAGCGAGATCTTGGAAGCCGGCATCAATCGCAGGGTGCTGTATCTGGCCACGCTGTTGCACGATGTCGGCAAGGGGCGGCCCGAGGATCATTCGATCCTCGGCGCCCGCATCGCCCGGCGCATCGCCCTGCGGTTCGGCTTTCCCAAGGAGGATGTCGAGACGGTCGAATGGCTGGTGCGCAACCACCTGCTGATGTCGGATGTGGCGCAAAAGCGCGACATTGCGGACCCACGCACCCTGCGCGACTTCGCCAAGGCAGTGAAGACCCGCAAGCGGCTGGACCTGCTGCTGGTGCTGACCGTCTGCGACATCCGCGGCGTCGGCCCCAGCACCTGGAACAACTGGAAGGCCGCCTTGCTGCGCAAGCTGCACGAACAGACCGCCGCGGTGCTGGAAAACGGCATGGAGGAACTGAACCGCGACAAGCGCCAGAACGAGGCCAGGCGCGGGCTGCGGCATCTGCTGATCGCCAAGGGCTGGGACGCCAGAGAGATCCGTGCCGAGATCGCCCGGCACTATGACAGCTACTGGCCCGGCCTTCCGACCGAGACGCAGGCGGTCTTCGCCGATCTGCTGCGTCAGGTCGGGCCCGAGGAAATCCGCAGCGACCTGCGCGCCGACAAGGATCGCGACGCGACCCGCGCCGCCTTCGTGCTGGCCGACCATCCGGGCATCTTCTCGCGCCTTGCCGGGGCGCTGACGCTGACCGGCGCCAATGTGGTGGACGCCCGCACCTACACGACCCGCGACGGCTATGCGACGGCGGTGTTCTGGGTGCAGGATGCCGAAGGCCACCCCTTCGCCGAGGACCGCCTGCCCCGCATCCGCCAGACCATCCTGCGGACGCTGAAGGGCGAGATCGTCGCCCGCGAGGCTTTCGCCAGCCGCGACAAGCCGAAAAAGCGCAACCGCGAATTTCGCTTTCCGACCCATATCACCTTCGATAACGAGGGCAGCGAGATCTATACCATCATCGAGGTGGACACGCGCGACCGGCCGGGGCTGCTCTACGACCTGACCCGGACCATGGCCGAGAACCATATCCAGATCGTCAGCGCTGTCATCGCCACCTTCGGGGCGCAGGTCGTGGACAGCTTCTATGTGAAGGACATGTTCGGCCTGAAACTTCACAGCGAGGCCAAGCGCAATATGCTCGAGAAGAAGCTGCGCCAGGCGATCGCCGACGGGGCGAAACGGGCAGAGGCATAAGACAAGATGAAAACCGGACTGGTGCGCGGATTCCTGTCGGTAGGGATCTGGACCTTGATTTCGCGCGTCTCGGGCTTCGTGCGCGACATCCTGATGGCCGCATGGCTGGGCACCGGACCGGTGGCCGAGGCTTTCCTGATCGCGCTGTCGCTGCCCAACATGTTCCGCCGGTTCTTCGCCGAGGGCGCCTTCAACACCGCCTTCGTGCCGATCTTCTCGAAAAAACTCGAGGACCGCGAGAACGCGGGGCGTTTCGCGGCCGAAGCCTTTTCCGGCCTGTTCATGACGGTTCTGATCCTGTCGGCCGTGGCGATGATCTTCATGCCGGCACTGGTCTGGCTGATGGCCTCGGGCTTTCAGGGGGATGAGCGTTTCGCGCTGGCGGTCGAATACGGCCGCATCACCTTTCCCTATATCCTGCTGATCTCGATGGCCTCGATGATCTCGGGCGTGCTGAACGCCAATGGCCGTTTTACCGCCGCCGCCGCGGCACCGGTGCTGCTGAACCTGCTGTTCATCGTCGCGATGGGGCTGGGGCGCTGGCGGGGCTGGGATCTGGGACTGACGCTGGCCTGGGCCACCCCTGTCACCGGCATCTCGCAGCTGGCGCTGGTCTGGTGGGACGCCCACCGCACCGGCTGGACCTTTAGGCCACGTCGCCCGCGGCTGTCGCCCGACATGCGCCACCTGCTGGCCGTGGCCCTGCCCGCCGCCTTCGCCGGTGGCGTCGTGCAGTTGAACCTGCTGATCGGCCGGCAGGTCGGATCGCGTTTCGAGGGCGCCATCGCCTGGCTCAGCTATTCCGACCGCCTCTACCAGCTGCCGCTCGGCGTGGTCGGTGCGGCCGTGGCGGTGGTGCTGCTGCCCGAACTGGCCCGCCGCCTGCGGGCCGAGGATCACGCCGGCGGCCAGTCGGCCTTCAGCCGCGCGACCGAGTTCGGGCTGTTCCTGACCCTGCCCTCGGCCTTCGGCATCGCGATCATCGCGGAACCGATCGTCTCGACGCTGTTCCAGCGCGGCGAGTTCACGGCCCATGACACGATCCAGACCGCCCGCGCCCTGGTCGTCTATGCGCTCGGCCTGCCCGCCTTCGTGCTTCAGAAGATCCTGCAGCCGCTCTATTTCGCGCGCGAGGACACGAAGACCCCGTTCCGCTATGCCGCGCATTCCATGGTGGTGAACGCCGCCGTCGCCTTCGGCCTGATGCCGCTGATTGGCTTTCTGGCCGCCGCCATCGGCACGACCGCCGCCGCCTGGATCATGGTTGCCCAGCTCTGGTGGGGGACGCGCGGCATGGGACCTGCCGCCCGCGCCGACCAGCGCCTGCGCCGCACCGCACCGCGCCTCGTGCTGGCGGCGGTCCTGATGGCCGTGGCCCTGTGGTTCCTGCGGGACTGGGTCGCCATTAGCGGCATCGCCCGCGTGCCCGGCCTCGCCATCCTCGTTTTTGGCGGCGCGGCGATCTATTTTGCCCTCAGCTTCGCCACCGGAGCCTATCGGCTGTCAGACCTGAAGGCGGCCGTCAGACGCTCGCGCTGACCGGTCCTGCCTCGCACTCTTGCCAAATACCTTGGGGGCGCGGGGGCAAAGCCCCCGCCTGCTGCCGCTATCGCTGCCGGACCTGGCGCAGGACCCGCGCCACCCCACCATCGACCAGCAGGAAGCTGAGGCCGAAGCCGGTGGCAAAGCCCGCGACCTCGGCGATCCACTCATGGCCGGCATTGCCGAAGACCAGTCCGAAGACCAGTTGGAACAGCAGCAGGATCCCGATCAGGCTGAAGGCCCGCATGCGGTTGGCATTGGCCGCCGCCAGCCGCGTCCACAACAGGAAGGTGAAGGCGCCAACCAGCCCGTAGACCGCCGGATAGCCCCCCATCAACGGTACCGGCCGGCCGGGCAGGAACGACACCGCGACCGTATAGACCAGCGCCCCGCCGATCGCCGAGCCCAGGTAGAGCGCGATCACCGCCCAGGGCCGGAATTCGCGCGCCACGAGGTTTCCCAGGGCCAGCGTGAAGGCCAGGACGAACAGCGCATGGGTCAGCGACATCTGCACGAAACTATAGCTCAGCAGCCGGTAAAGCTGATCCCAGTCGATCGCCCGAACCTGCCACATGCGCTGCAGCATCTCGGGCGCGAAGGCCGCCATCTGCAGCCCCGACAGCCGCAGCCCGATGCCCTCGGCGCCACCGATCAGGCCCAGCCTGCCCAGCCCGAACACCGCCTCGCTGGCGATGACCGGCAGGGCCAGCAGCCAGACGGCAACCGGCAGGGGGTTCAGCGGCGATTCGTTCAGGCCGTCACGCATGGGCTTTCCTTCGCGGTTGCTCTCGCTGCGACCAACAGCTAAGCCAGCGCCACGAAAATTCCAAGCAGGCCAGACATGAGCGAGACGACCAATCCGGGCTTCACGCCGCGCATCTTCTCGGGGATCCAGCCCTCGGGCGGGCTGACGCTGGGCAATTATCTGGGCGCGCTGAAGCGTTTTGCGGCACTTCAGGGCGATCAGGCCGAGACGATCTATTGCATCG
Organism: Paracoccus marinaquae; assembly: GCF_018860165.1. Lineage (GTDB taxonomy): Bacteria > Pseudomonadota > Alphaproteobacteria > Rhodobacterales > Rhodobacteraceae > Paracoccus > Paracoccus marinaquae. The sequence goes on along the minus strand of NZ_JAHKNG010000014.1, from coordinate 35,544 downwards.
TCGATCTGCACGCGATCACCGTCTGGCAGGATCCCGAAGAACTGCGCAGCCGCATCCGCGAGGCCACTGCGGCCTTCATGGCCTCGGGCGTCGATCCGCGCCAGTCGATCCTCTTCAACCAGAGCCAGGTCAGCGCCCATGCCGAACTGGCCTGGCTGTTCAATACCGTCGCGCGGGTGGGCTGGATGTACCGGATGACCCAGTTCAAGGACAAGGCGGGCAAGAACAGCGAGAATGCCAGCCTTGGCCTTCTGGCCTATCCGGCGCTGATGGCGGCCGACATCCTGGCCTATCAGGCCACCGCCGTGCCGGTGGGCGAGGACCAGAAGCAGCATCTGGAACTGACCCGCGACATCGCCGCCAAGTTCAACCATGATTACGGCGTCAACCATTTCCCGATCACCGAGCCGCTGATCGAGGGCGTGGCCACCCGCGTCATGTCCCTGCGCGACGGCAGCAGGAAGATGTCGAAATCCGACCCTTCGGATGCCAGCCGCATCAACCTGACCGACGACGCCGACGCCATCGCGCAGAAGATCCGCAAGGCGCGCACCGATGCCGAGCCGCTGCCGGGCAGTGTCGAGGGGCTGAAGGACCGCCCCGAGGCGCGGAACCTGGTCAATATCTACGCCGCGCTGGCCGACGAGACGCCCGATCAGGTTCTGGCCCGGTTCGAGGGCCAGGGCTTCGGCGCGTTCAAGCCGGCGCTGGCCGAGATCGCCGTGGACGCTCTGGCTCCGATCACCCGGAAGATGAGCGAATTCATGGCCGACCCGGCCGAGATCGACCGCATTCTCGGCGACGGTGCGGGCCGCGCCGAAGAGGTCGCGACCCCGATCCTCGAGCGGACGAAGGACATCATGGGCCTGCTGCGCTCACGCCCCTGAACCGGGCTTGGGCAGGGGCGGAAAATGCCGCCCGGCCTCAGCCCCTTCGCGTCAGCCGGCGCGAATTGGCGCGGGTCCGCTTGCTGTAGGGGCGCAGCGCCGCCGACACGACCCGATCGGCGGGCACGCCGCGGCTGGTCGCCTGGGCGACGGCAAACAGGGATTCGGAGGCCGCCGCCTGCTTTTCCGCGACCATGCGGAACGGCTCACCCGGGGACTGGGCCATCATGCCCATCATCCCGGCCATGCGAAGGCCGATGATCACCTGCGAATCCACGGCAATCCGTGTCATCTGCATCCAAATCCGATAGGGGGCCCAGACGCCCGACATCATGTTGTTTTTAGTCTTCATCTCAAATTCCTTGTGTCGCCGGCCGCGCCGACCACCCGATGTTGAGATGACTGAATATGTGAATGCAAGCCTGACATATGGATAACGCGGGCATTTCCATTTGCCGGCTTGGCAAGCGGGCCGGCCCTCTGTAGAGGCAGCCCATGACCGACAGCATCGTCCTTTGCCGCCCCGACGACTGGCATTTGCATCTGCGCGACGGCGCAATGCTTGCCGCCGTAACACCTTTTTCCGCCGGCTTCGGCCGGGCGATCATCATGCCGAACCTGGTGCCGCCCGTCGTCACCGGAGCCCAGGCTGCCGCCTATCGCGACCGGATCCGCGCCGCCCTGCCGGAAACTGCGGCGCTGGTGCCACAGATGACGCTTTATCTGACCGATTCGACCGATCCGGCCGATGTCACCGCCGCCCATGAGGCGGGAATCATCCGCGCCGTGAAGCTGTATCCGGCGGGGGCGACCACCAATTCGGCCAGCGGCGTGACCGATTTCGACCGCGTCCGCCCGGTGCTGGAAGCCATGGCCGGGGCCGGGATTCCGCTCTGCGTGCATGGCGAGGTGACCGATCCGGCGGTGGATATCTTCGACCGCGAGGCGGTGTTCATCGACCGCGTTCTGGACCCGATCCGCCGCAAGACACCGGGTCTGCGCGTGGTGATGGAGCACATCACCACCTCCGAAGGCGTGGCCTATGCCCGCAGCGGTGGCGATGATCTGGGCGCGACGATCACCACCCATCACCTTGTCATCAACCGCAACGCCATCCTCGCCGGCGGCATCCGGCCGCATTACTACTGCCTGCCGGTCGCCAAGCGCGAAACCCACCGGCTGGCGCTGCGCGAGGCCGCGACCTCGGGCGAGGCGCGTTTCTTCCTCGGCACCGACAGCGCGCCCCACCCCGACAGCGCCAAGCTGCAACCCTGCGGCTGCGCCGGCTGCTTCACCGCGCCGAACACCATGTCGATCCTCGCCCATGTCTTCGAGGACGAGGATGCACTGGACCGGCTGGAGGCCTTTGCCAGCCTCAATGGCGCGGCCTTCTACGGGCTGCCGCCGAACGAGGACCGGATCCGCCTGACGCGCCGCGAGACGCCCGCGGCCTATCCCGCGACCATCGCGGCGGGTGACGAGACGGTGACCGTCTTTGACCCCGGCTTCCCGCTTTACTGGCATCTGGAGGACGCATGAGCCTGCCCTACCCCACGCGCGAGGAAATCGCCCGCCTGACCGCCCGGATGCTTCTGGAAATCAAGGCGGTGGATTTCAACGCGGCAGAGCCCTTCACCTATGCCTCGGGGCTGAAGGGGCCGACCTATGTGGATTGCCGCCGGATCATCAGCTTTCCGCGCGTGCGCCAGACACTGATGGATTTCCTTGCCGCCACGGTGATGCGCGACGCCGGCTTCGAGGCCTTCGACAATGTCGCGGGCGGCGAAACCGCCGGCATCCCCTTCGCCGCCATGATGGCCGAGCGTCTGGGCCTGCCGATGACCTATGTGCGCAAGAAACCCAAGGGTTACGGCCGCAATGCCCGGATCGAGGGCGCGATGACCGAGGGCCAGCGGGTGCTGCTGGTCGAGGATCTGACCACCGATGGCGGCAGCAAGCTGAGCTTCGTCGACGCCATCCGCGACACCGGCGCAAGCTGCGCCCATACCGCCGTGATCTTCTATTACGGCATCTTCCCCGAGACGACGCAGCGCCTGGCCGATCACGGCGTCAGCCTGCACCATCTCTGCACCTGGTGGGACGTGCTGGACGAGGCCCATGCGCAGCAGGCCTTCGACGAGGCGACCCTGAACGAGGTCCGCACCTTCCTCAGCGATCCGCGCGGCTGGCAGGCGGCGAACGGCTGATCTCGGACACCGGAACCAGCCGTTTTCCGTGTCCCAGTTCCTCCGCCCGCGGCATCCGCAGGCAGGCGTTTGCGCCCAGCCTGCGGCCATGACGCGACTTATCCACAGCTTATCCACCGGATATCCAGATGGCCCTGCCGCGCGCGATATGAGATAACCGCCCGATAACAAGAATCGGCGGGGGCAGAGAGATGAGCGGCTTGCGGGTGATCGTTCCGGGGCAAGAGGCGGATGGCGAGGACAAACCCGCCATTCCCTTCTCGCTGGAGGCCGAACAGCAGCTTCTCGGCGCGCTGCTGACCAATAACGACGTCTTCGACCGGGTCAGCCAGATTCTCAGGCCCGAGCATTTCTATCACCCGGTCCACAGCCGCATCTTCGAGATCTGTTCCGAACGCATCCGCCGGAACGCGCTGGCCAGCCCGGTCACGATCAAGGCCTTTCTGGAACATGACGAGGGGCTGAAGGAACTGGGCGGCGCGCCCTATCTGGCGCGGCTGGCGGGGGCGGCGATCTCGGCCTATGCGGCGCGCGATTATGCGCAGATGATCCGCGAATTCGCCCTGCGCCGGGATCTCATCCAGCTGGGCCACGACATTTCCGCCCGCGCGGCCACGCACGAGGTCGGCGACGACGCCGAAGAGCAGATCAAGACCGCCGAACAGACGCTTTACAAGCTGGGCGAGCAGGGCGTGGCCGAACGCGGGTTCCAGAGCTTTCTGAAGGCCGTGACCGGCGCCGTCGAGGCCGCCAATGCCGCCTATCAGCGCGATGGCAAGCTGTCGGGCATTTCGACCGGGCTGGTCGATCTGGACGGCAAGATGGGGGGCCTGAACAATTCCGACCTGATCATCCTCGCCGGCCGCCCCTCGATGGGGAAAACCTCGCTGGCGACGAACATCGCCTTCAACATCGCCAAGGCGCACAAGGCGGGCGAGCGCGCGGATGGCACCACCGGGACGGTCGAGGGCGGCGTGGTCGGCTTCTTCAGCCTCGAAATGTCGGCCGAACAGCTGGCGGCGCGGATCCTGTCCGAAGCCGCCGAAGTGCCCAGCGAACGCATCCGCAGCGGCAATATGGACGAGGGTGAATTCCGCCGCTTCGTCGAGGCTGCCCATGCGCTGCAGAACTGCCCGCTCTATATCGACGACACGCCCGCCCTGCCGATCAACCAGCTGGCCGCGCGCGCGCGCAAGCTGAAGCGGACCCACGGCCTCGACGTGCTGATGGTGGACTATCTGCAACTGCTGAAGGCGGCATCGGCCAAGGACAGCCGCGTGAACGAGGTGTCCGAGATCACGCAGGGCCTGAAGGCCGTCGCCAAGGAACTGAACATCCCCGTCATCGCGCTGTCACAGCTGTCGCGTCAGGTCGAGAACCGCGAGGACAAGCGCCCGCAGCTGAGCGATCTGCGCGAATCGGGCAGCATCGAACAGGACGCCGATATCGTCATGTTCGTCTTCCGCGAGGAATATTACCGCGAACGCGAAAAGCCCTCGGACAGCGATCTGGACGCCATGGCCAAGTGGCAACAGATCATGGAGCAGGTGCATGGCAAGGCCGAGGTGATCCTCGGCAAGCAGCGCCACGGCCCCATCGGCACGGTAGAGCTGTCCTTCGAGGGTCAGTTCACCCGCTTTGGCAATCTTGCCAAGGACCGCCAGAGCCAATGGGATTGAGCCTGCCGGTCCCGGTCGTCACGATCGGGTTGCTGATCGCCTCGAACGTCTTCATGACCATCGCCTGGTATGGCCACCTGAAGTTCAAGACCGCGCCGCTGCTGACCGTCATTCTGATCAGCTGGGGAATCGCGCTGTTCGAATACATGATGCAGGTTCCTGCCAACCGCATCGGCCACGGCTATTTCAACGCCGCGCAGCTGAAGACCATTCAGGAGGTCATCAGCCTGTCGGTCTTTGCCATCTTCTCATGGCTCTATCTGGGCGAAAAGCTGAGCTGGCAGCATGGCGCGGGGTTCGCGCTGATCTGCCTCGGCGCCTGGTTCGTGTTCCATGACTGGGGCTAGGACCCCGCCGCACCCGATGACACTGGTGGCGCTGTCGGGGCTGGCGGCGCTGTCGATGAACGTGTTCCTGCCCTCGCTGCCCGGCATGGCGCGGGATTTCGGCGTCGATTACGCGATCATGCAGCTGTCGGTATCGGCCTATATCGGAGCCTGCGCGGTGCTGCAGCTGGTGGGCGGCCCGCTCAGCGACCAGTGGGGCCGGCGTCCCGTGGCTCTTGTGGGTCTGGGTGTCTTTGCGGTTGCGACGCTGGGCACGCTACTGGCCCCCGATGCCGCCACCTTCCTGCTGTTCCGGCTGGTTCAGGCGATGGTCGCAGTCTGCATGCTGGTCTCGCGCGCCGCAGTCCGCGACATGTACGAGGGCGAACGCGCCGCCTCGATGATCGGCTATGTCACCATGGGCATGGCGGTCGTGCCGATGATCGCCCCGGTCATCGGCGGGGTTCTGGACGAGGCCTTCGGCTGGCGCGCGAATTTCGCCGCGATGGGCCTGCTTGGACTGATCGTGCTGCTGGTCGTCTGGTGGGACATGGGCGAGACGGTGCGGGGCGGCGGCGTGCCGCTGCGCCAGCAGATGCGCAACTATCCGATCCTGGCCCGCTCGCACAGGTTCTGGGGCTATTGCCTTGCCGCCACCTTCTCGTCGGGCTGTTTCTTCGCCTATCTGGGCGGCGCGCCCTTCGTCGGTGAACAGGTCTTCGGCCTCAGCCCGGCGCAGGTCGGCTATTTCTTCGCCGCCCCCTCGATCGGGTTTCTGATCGGCAACTTCATGTCAGGCCGCTATACCGCCGTGATCGGACTGAACCGGATGGTTCTGATCGGATCCCTGGTTTGCCTCGTGGCGCTGTATCTCTCACTGTTGGCGGTGCTTCTCGGGTTGATCGAGCCGCTGGTCTTCTTCGGCGCGATCGGGGTCATGGGGCTGGGCAACGGCCTGGTGATGCCGAACGCCAATACCGGCATGATGAGCGTCCGCCCCGAACTTGCAGGAACCGCCAGCGGGCTGGGCGGCGCCATGGCCGTGGCCGGCGGCGCGGCCCTGTCGGCGCTGGCCGGCGCATTGCTGCGTCCCGGCTCGGGCGCCACGCCGCTGCTGGTCGTCATGTGCGCCTCGGCGACGGCCGCGCTGGCTTCGATCCTGTGGGTGCTGCGCCGCGAAAGGCAGATGTCGCGCGTCGGCTGACCGGCGCGCGATAGCCGGAAACCCGATCTTAACCTCTCTGCGTCACCTTGCGGACATGACGCACCCCGTTGCCCCCGCCCGACCCAAACCCACGGACCGGCCGCCCGCCGCGGCCCGGACGCCCGCGCCCCCTTGCCCGCCCCCCTTTGCAAAAGCTACAGCAGGATTTGCAAAGAACGGGTGGGATCATGGCCACACAGAAAATCTATGCCGGCTCTTCGCTGCGCGAGACACGCGCACGCGCCGGGCTGACGCAGCGGCGCTTTGCCGAGATGCTGGGCGTGTCGCTGCCCTACCTGTCGCAGATGGAGAACAACCATCGTCCGATCTCGGCCGGGGTGCTTCTGCGGCTGGCGCAGGAATTCGGGGTCGACCTGACCACGCTGGCGGCGGGCGATGCCGAACGCATGGTGATCGACATGCAGGAGGCGCTGGCCGATCCGCTGTTCGACGCCACGCCCCCGCTGGCCGATCTGCGGCTGGCGGCGACCAACGTCCCGGTTCTGGCGCGGGCGTTTCTGGATCTCTACCGCGCCCACCGGCAGGGCCAGGAACGTCTGGCCGCACTGGACGAGGCGATTGGCGCCGCGGGGCAGAACGCGCTCTCGACCCCGTGGGAGGAGGTCCGCGACTTCTTCCATTACTGCGACAATTACATCGACGCGGTGGATCGCGCCGCCGAACGCTTTGCCTGTCCGGATGGACAGCGCGGCGATCCCTGGCCGCTGGCGGTGGCGGCGCTGCGCGCCCGGGGTATCCGCGTCTCGCTGACCGAACTGCCGGCGATGGGCGTCTTTCGGCGCGATGGCGACGAATTGCAGGTCAATGCCGCCGCCGAAGGTCCGACCCGCCTGTTCCAGCTGCTGCATCTGGTGGCGCAGGAACGCTATTCCGACCTGCTGGACGCGACGCTGGATCTGGGCCGCTTCCGCAGCGAAACCGCGCGGCAGGTCGCCCGGTTGGGTCTGGCGAACTATTTCGCCGGCGCCGCCCTGATGCCCTATCGGGCCTTTCTGGCCGCCGCCCAGGCCGAACGGCACGATCTGGAGCGGCTGGCGCATCTGTTCGGCGCCTCGCTGGAGCAGGTCGCCCACCGCCTGTCCACCATGCAGCGGCCCGGCGCCAAGGGGCTGCCCTTCTTCTTCGTCCGCGTCGATCAGGCCGGCACGATCACCAAGCGCCATTCCGCAACCCGGCTGCAATTCGCCCGTTTCGGCGGTGCCTGCCCGCTGTGGAACGTCCATCAGGCATTCGAGCAGCCGGGCCGTTTCCTGCGCCAGTTGGCCGAAACCCCCGACGGCGTGCGCTATCTGCTGCTGTCGCGCGATGTCTCGAAACATGCCGGTGCCTTCAACGCGCCGGTGCGCCGCTTTGCCATCGGGCTGGGTTGCGAGGTCGCCCATGCCGAGGGACTGGTCTATGCCGACGGGCTGGATCTGAGCAAACCCCGCTCGTTCGAGCCGATCGGCATCTCGTGCCGGATCTGCCCCCGGCCCGATTGCCACCAGCGGTCGGTTCCGCCGATAGACCGCCCGCTTCGCGTCCCTGCCGACAGAAACGGACCTTTGCCCTATGAAATTGCGTGACGATTTCGCGAAGCACGCGAATGTTTCGGCGGATTTTCGCCCGCCGAGGCATGTATCCGCGCATCTGCAGAAAGTGCGACAGCTCGTCTGTTGCCAAGATGGCACAGCTCCTGTTTACCCCGGTGCGTGTGGAACCACTGTGCCCCGGCCGGAACGAGGGTGCGCCATCGGGGGACATGGATTGCCGCTGAACGTGATGAACCGATTGAACAGCTCGCTGGAACGTATCCTGCCCGAGCAACGACTCTTCCTGCGCTCGGACGACGCCACGCGCTTCATTCGCCTGCGTCCCGTCACGCAGCTGGTCGGTGTCAGCGGACTCACCGTCGTGTTCGGCTGGGCCCTCGTCGCCAGCGCGCTTCTGGTCATCGACTCGGTCAGTTCCGGTGCATCGCGCGACCAGGTGCGGCGTGCGCAAAGTGCCTTCGAGCAGCGGCTGGACCAGTTGTCGTCCGAACGCGATGCCCGCGCCGCCGAGGCCGTCGCCGCCCAGAACCGCTTTACGGTCGCGCTGGACCAGGTTTCCGAGATGCAGTCCAAGCTGCTCGCCTCCGAAGAGCGGCGGCGCGAGCTAGAGACCGGGCTGAACGTCGTGAAATCCACGCTGCGCGACACGATCAGCGAACGCAACGACGCGCAGCGTCTGGTCGATGCGGCGGGCACCGACGCACCTGTCGCCCCCGATCGTGCGCAGGAAGTTTCCGTCGCGCTGGACATCCTCACGGGTGAGCTTCGCACCGCCGCGGCCGAGCGCAGCGCCGCGCTGCAGCAGGCCGAGGAGGCCGAAACCGCCATCGCCGATCTGGAATTGCAGCGCGACGAGATCATCGCCCGTAACGACGAGATCCTGACCCAGCTGGAAAATGCCGTCACCGTCTCGGTCGGCCCGCTGGACGATGTCTTCCGCTCCGTCGGCATGAACCCCGAGGACGTGCTGGACACCATCCGCAGCGGCTATTCCGGCCAGGGCGGCCCGCTGACCCCGCTGGCGCATTCGACCCGTGGCGATGCCGCGCTGAGCCAGGGCGCATCGAAGGCCCGGCAGATCATCGTGACGCTGGACCAGATGAACACCTATCGCATCGCCATGGAAAAGCTGCCGCTGGCGATGCCCGTGGAAAAGTCGTTCCGCTATACCTCGGGCTATGGTCGCCGCTGGGGCAGGATGCATGAAGGCGTCGACATGGCCGGCCCGATCGGCACACCGATCCTCGCCCCCGGCGACGGCGTCGTGACCTTTGCCGGCCGCCAGAGCGGCTATGGCTATCTGATCAAGATCGAACATGAACTGGGTGTCGAGACCCGCTATGCACACCTGTCGAAAATCCGCGTGAAGCAGGGGCAAAGGGTGTCGCAAGGCGAGCAGATCGGTGATATGGGAAATACCGGACGCTCGACCGGGCCGCATCTGCATTACGAGGTACGGATGAATGGTCGGGCTGTAGACCCGATGACCTTCATCAAGGCAGCAAGCAATGTTTTCTAAGACCCGCGTGACCGAGAACCGCCCTCAGCAACCCGCATCTTCCGACAGCGAACCGGCACCCGCACCGGCGGCTCCGGCCGAACGCAGCAGCAGCGAGACCCTTCCGACCGCCCCGGCCCGCGCGCCCAGTGCGCCCTCGGTCCTGTCCTCGGATCTGAAGGTGACCGGCAATATCCGCACCGAAGGCGACATCCAGATCGAGGGAACGGTCGAAGGCGACATCCGTGCGCATCAGCTGGTGATCGGCAACAGCGCCACGATCAAGGGCGAGATCGTCGGAGACGAAGTCGTGGTGCATGGCCGCGTCGTCGGCCGGGTGCGCGGGCTGAAGGTCCGCCTGACCGCGACCGCCCGGGTCGAGGGCGACATCATCCACAAGACCATCGCGATCGAATCGGGCGCCCATTTCGAGGGTTCGGTCCAGCGTCAGGAAGACCCGCTGGCCTCGGCCGGCACCAAGAAACTGGCGCCTCCTTCCGCCGGCTGAACTGTCGTCGTCTTTCGGCCCGCATCGCCTCGACGGCCCGCCTGCGCGGGCCGTTTGCCGTTCTGGCCCCTAACCGCGCCCGCCCGGGCGAATTTCGGGTTGCGGAAGATACGCGTTCATGGATTTCTGAGGGGAAACCGGCCGGGCTGCGCCTGACGCAAGCCGCGCGGAAAACATCGACGTGGAACCCGTCTCGGGCATCAATATAAGCGGGGGAAGGCATGAAACTTGTTCGCCATGGCGCCGCCGGCGCGGAACGGCCCGGCCTGCTGGACAGCGCGGGGCGAGTTCGCGATCTGGGCGCGCATGTCGCGGATATCGCCAGAGAGGTTCTGAGACCCGAAGCCATGGCCGCCCTGGCGGCGCTGGATCCGGAAAGCCTGCCGCTGGTGGAGGGACACCCGCAACGGGATCTGCGCCTCGGCCCCTGTGTCGGCCATGTCGGCAAGTTCATCGGCGTGGGGCTGAACTATGCCGATCACGCGGCCGAAGCCGGAATGGACCTGCCCCAGGAACCCATCCTGTTCACCAAATGGACCAGTTCCATCGCCGGACCGGATGACCCGCTGAGCCTTCCTCCGGGCTCCACCGCCACCGATTGGGAGGTCGAACTGGGTATCGTGATCGGGGCCGGGGGCCGCGATATCGACATGGCCGACGCCCTGCGCCATGTCGCCGGCTATTGTGTCGTGAACGATATCAGCGAGCGGGACTGGCAGCTGCGCGGCGGCGGCACCTGGGACAAGGGCAAGGGCTATGACGGCTTTGGCCGGATCGGGCCCTGGCTGGTCAGCGCCGACGAGATCCCTGCCCCGCACGAGCTGCGCCTCTGGCTCGAGGTGGACGGGCACCGCTATCAGCAGGGCTCGACCGCGACGATGGTCTTTGGCCCGGCCGAACTGGTCGCCTATTGCTCGCGCTTCGCGACGCTTCACCCCGGCGACATCATCGCCACCGGCACGCCGCCCGGCGTCGGCATGGGCCAGAAGCCACCGGTCTATCTGCGTCCGGGCCAGATCATGCGGCTTGGCATCGACGGCCTTGGCGTGCAGACGCAACATGTGACGGGCGGCTAGCATGTCGGGTCCGCAGAGCATCCTGATCACCGGGGCCGGCAGCGGGATCGGCCGTGCCACCGCGCGGCGTTTTCTGGCCGAGGGCTGGCGCGTCGGCCTGATCGGACGGCGCGAGGCCCCATTGCACGAGACGGCGCAGGGATCGCCGGCGCTGATCCTGCCCTGCGACGTGACCGATGCGGCGGCCGTCGGCGACAGCTTCGATCGGGCAGTCGGCACCTGGGGCCGGATCGACGTCCTGTTCAACAATGCCGGCCTCGGCAGCGCCCCCGCCACCCCCGACGAGACCGACCCCGAAATCTTCAGACGGGTGATCGACGTCAATGTGACCGGCATGTTCCTCTGCGCCCGCGCGGCCTTCCGGCTGATGCGCCAACAGGCGCCGCAGGGCGGGCGAATCATCAACAACGGCTCGATCTCGGCCCATGCGCCACGACCGGGATCGATCGCCTACACCACCTCGAAACACGCAGTCACCGGCCTGACCCGCAGCCTGTCGCTGGACGGGCGCCCCTTCGGGATCGCCTGCGGCCAGATCGATATCGGCAATGCCGCAACCGAATTGCTGCTGCAGGTCAGCCAGTCCGCGCCCGCCCCCGAGCCGATGATGGATGTCTCGGTGGTGGCCGACGCGGTCCTGCACATGGCCAGTCTGCCCAAGGGCGCCAACATGCAGTTCCTGACCGTCATGGCCACCAACATGGCCTTCATCGGACGCGGCTGACCCGTCAGTCGTCGGGCATCAGCCGCCGGTAGACATGCCAGCTGGCATGGCCCAGCACCGGCAGCACGATGAACAGGCCCAGAAAGGCGGTCAGGATGCCCGAGAACAGCAGCACGGCGATCATCGCCGCCCAAACCGCCATGACCACCGGGTTCGCGGCCACCGCCCGCACCGAGGCGATGATCGCGCTGATGAAATCCACCTCGCGATCCAGCAGCACCGGCAGGCCGACGACGGTGAATGAAAACAGTACCGCGGCGAATCCAGCCCCAATCAGCGTCCCGACAAACACCATCGCCAGCCCTTTTCCATTCAGCAGCATCTCGAAGGAACTGGTGATGTTGGTCAGCGCCGAGGCCCCCATGAACAGCGCGAAGATGGTATGCGCGACAAAGACCCAGAACATGAACAACAGCAGGATCACCATCGCCATCGACGGCACCTGCCGGTCCTTCTGGGCAAAGACCACGCGCAGCACGCTGGGCCAGTCCAGCGGCTCCTCGGCCTCGATCCGGCGGCTGACCTCATAGAGCCCGACCGCGGCGAAAGGCGCGATCAGCGGAAAGCCGAGGACGAAGGGAATCAGCCACCATTCGCGCCCCGAGGCCGCCGCGACCATCACCATCACCCAGCCGCCGGCGACATAGAAGGCGGCAAACAGCAGCCCGAAGGCCGGCGCGCGGCGAAAGTCGTGCCAGCCCGCCGTCAGCGCCTCGGCAAGGTCGGGCAAACCGATTCGCGCCGGCTCGGGCAATTCGTCGGGCAGGTCCGGCGCCGGATCGGGCAGCGGCTCGGCGGGCGGTTCAGGTAAGGGGCGCGGATCTGTCGCGTCTGATCGGGTCAAGTCTTCCTCCAATCTTTCGCGCGTTCCGTCGAAAGACTAAGGGCGATTCTGCATCGGTGCAACGAAATCGGACGGATCAGCCCAGACGCTGCTTCAGGGCCTCGTTGACCGGCGGCGTGACGAATTTCGACACGTCCCCGCCCAGCCTGGCGATTTCCTTGACCAGCTTCGAGGCAATCGCCTGCCGCCGGGCGTCGGCCATCAGGAAAACCGTCTCGATGCTGGAATCCAGCGCACGGTTCATGCCGACCATCTGGAACTCATACTCGAAATCCGCCACCGCCCGCAGGCCGCGCACGATCACGCCGGCGCCGACATCGCGGGCGCAGTCGATCAGCAGGTTCTCGAAGGGGTGAACCAGGATCTCGCCGCCGGTCCGGGCGGCGACCTGGTCGCATTCCGCACGGACCATGGCGACGCGTTCTTCCAGGTTGAACAGAGGGCCCTTGTCGCGGTTGATGGCAACCCCGATCACCAGCCGATCGACCAGCACCATCGCCCGCTGGATAATATCGACATGCCCCAGGGTGATGGGATCAAAGGTGCCGGGATAGAGGCCAATTCGCATGGTCTGGCATCCTCGTGCTGGGTCGCGCCTTCAGGCAAACCCGATTTCTACACGAGATGCAAGCGCTTGAACGAACGGGCCACGCCTCAGCTGCCCATGATCATGCCGGTCAGCGCCTCTTTTTCGGCCGCCAGTTCCTTCAGCCGGCCGCTGACCGCATCACCGATCGAGACCACGCCCAGCATGTGGCCGTTCTCGTCCACCACCGGCAGGTGGCGGAAGCGGCCGGCCGTCATCCGCTCCAGAATGACCATCGCGTCATCGCCGGTCACGCAGGTCTGCACCTCCTTGGTCATCACATCCGAGACCGGCTGCGACAGGGCTTCGGCACCGCCATGCCCCAGTTTCCAAACCACATCGCGTTCGGACAGGATGCCGACCGGGGTCTTGCCGTCCTCGGAAACGACCACCGCGCCGATCCGCAATTCGGACAGCAGCTTTGCCGCTTCGGCCAGCGTCGCCTCGGGCTTGATGGTGATGATCGTGGCAGCCGCCATGCCCGGCTTGCCGGATGTTCCCTTCATCGACAGCAACTGATTGACCAGCATCGGCATATCCTCCTTCGCGGCGTGGTTGCGCTTATCTTTTTCCCGGAATCGCCCCGCGTCAAGTGCGACCGGTCGCAGCAGGGAGGACCATCGCCTCCAGCCGGCTGACTTCGGCCCTCAAGCCCTGAATAAGGGCATCTGCCAGCCGACTGAGCCGGCGCGAGCCGCGATCATCGGCATGCCGCAGCAGCCAGAAGCTGCGGCGCAGGGCGATATGCCCGGGCAGCACGATCCGCAAGCCCGGCACGAAGGGGATGGCGAAGTCATGCACGATGCCCAGCCCCGCCCCCGACCGCATGGCCTGCATCTGCACCGAGATCGAATTCGAGCTGATCGTGGCGGTCTCGACGCCGGTTTCCGACAGGTAGTCCAGTTCCCGGTCGAAGATCATGTCCGGGATATAGCCGATCATCCTGTGTTGCCGCAGGTCTTCGGGGGCACGAATCGGCGGATGGCGGTCCAGGTAATCGGCATGTGCGGCAAGATGCAGATGATAGTCGCTCAGCCGCTGCACGGTCAGCCGTCCCGTGTCCGGCGGCGAGACGGTGATCGCCATATCCGCCTCGCGCTTGGACAGGTTGACCACGCGCGGCAGGGCGACGATCTGGATTTCCAGCCCCGGATGCGCCTCGCACATGGATCGCGCGACCTGTGGCAGCAGATAGTTCGCACAGCCGTCCGGGGCGCCGATCCGCAGCAGGCCGCTGATGCCGGCTTCGCCGCGGGTCGCCTCGGCGGCGGCGGCGGCGGCCTGTTCAGCCGCCTCGGCCGGCCCCACCAGCCGCGCGCCCTCGGCCGTCAGGGAATAGCCCTGGGGGGTCTTGGCGAACAGCACCGCCTCCACGGCCTGTTCCAGCCGCGCGATGCGCCGCCCCACGGTCGAGGCATCCATCGCCAGCCGCCGGCCCGCGCCGGACAGGCTTTCGGCCCGCGCCACCGCCAGAAATATCCGCAGATCGTCCCAGTCCATCGCCGCCGCCTTTGCATTTACGCAAAACCTTTTTGGCAACCTGCCCCTTTCCGCAGCATTTCCGCAAGACTATGGTCGTCACAACCACGCTAGGAGGGTGCGATGAAAGAGATTCCACACTGGATCGACGGCAAGGAAGTCAACGGCACGTCCGGGCGCTTCAGCGATATCTACAATCCGGCCACGGGCGAGATTCAGGCCCGCGTCGCGCTGGCCAGCCCGGCCGAGCTGAACGCCGCCATCGCCAGCGCCGCGAAGGCGCAGGTCGGATGGGCCGCAACCAACCCGCAGCGCCGCGCCCGGGTGATGATGCGCTTTGGCCAGCTGATCCTCGACAACATGGACCAGCTGGCGGAACTGGTCAGCCTCGAACATGGCAAGACCCTGCCCGATGCCCGCGGCGACGTGCAGCGCGGCCTCGAGGTGATCGAGATCTGCATGGGCGCACCGGCGCTGCTGAAGGGCGAATACACCGACAATGCCGGCCCCGCCATCGACATCTACTCGATGCGCCAGCCGCTTGGCGTCGTCGCCGGCATCACGCCCTTCAACTTCCCGGCGATGATCCCGCTGTGGAAGATGGGCCCGGCGCTGGCCGCCGGCAACGCCATGATCCTGAAGCCGTCCGAGCGCGTTCCCTCGACCTCGATCGCGCTGGCGAAGCTGGCGCAGGAGGCCGGCCTGCCCGATGGCGTGCTGCAGGTGGTCAATGGCGACAAGGAGGCCGTGGACGGCATCCTCGATCACCCCGAGATTCAGGCGGTGGGCTTTGTCGGCTCGACCCCGATCGCGCAATACATCTATGGCCGCGCGGCGGCGAACGGCAAGCGCGCCCAGTGCTTCGGCGGCGCCAAGAACCACATGCTGATCATGCCCGACGCCGATCTGGACAAGGCGGCGGACGCGCTGGTCGGCGCCGGTTTCGGGGCGGCGGGCGAACGCTGCATGGCGATCTCGGTCGCGGTGCCGGTGGGCGACAAGACCGCCGACGCGCTGATCGAACGGCTGGTGCCGCGGATCGAGAAACTGAAGGTCGGCCCCTACACGGCCGGCGACGACGTGGATTTCGGCCCGGTCATCACCAAGGCGGCACAGGACCGCATCAACCGGCTGATCGCCTCGGGCGTCGATGCGGGCGCGAATCTGGTGGTCGATGGCCGCGACCTGAAGATCCAGGGCTACGAGAACGGCTTTTTCTGCGGCCCGTCGCTGTTCGACAATGTCACCCGCGACATGGACATCTACAAGGAAGAGATCTTCGGCCCGGTGCTGTCGACCGTCCGCGCCAAGACCTATGACGAGGCGTTGAGCCTGGTCATGGACAACGATTACGGCAACGGCACCTCGATCTACACCGCCGACGGCGACACCGCCCGCGACTTCGCCAGCCGGGTGAATGTCGGCATGGTCGGCGTCAACTTCCCGATCCCGGTGCCGCTCAGCTACTACACCTTCGGCGGCTGGAAGAAATCGGCCTTCGGCGACCTGAACCAGTATGGCCCCGATGCCTTCCGCTTCTACACCAAGACCAAGACCGTGACCGCGCGCTGGTTCTCGGGCCTGAAGGACGAGGGTGTCAGCCTGAACTTCAAGGCGCTGGACTGATCTGACCCTGTCCGGTGAAAACGATACGGCGGGCCGCAAACCGGCCCGCCGTTGACGTTTCGGATGCGCCCGCCCGCAGTTATGCGGTGGCAGGCGCCCGCCGGGTTCGCCTCAGAAGCTCACGCCATAGCCCAGATAGAGGCGCCGTCCCTCGTCAGCCACGCGGATGGCGTCGCCGGTCAGCGGGTTCTCGCGAACCGAGCTTGCGGTGCTGTTCTCCTGCTGGCGATCAAACAGGTTGCTGACGCCATAATAGAACTGGCCGCGGCCCAGCGGATACGAGCCGTAGAGGTTCACGGTGAACATCTCTTCCAGCACCGGCTGGCCGGTCTTGTCGCGGCCGGCGGCATAGACCAGTTCGCCGTTCAGGCGGGCCGCGTTCTGGAACTGATATCCGGCGGTCAGGGTCGCGGTGAAGGGCGTCGGGATGCGGTTGTTCGGCAGCCATGCCTCGCGCGAACCATCGCCATCCTCGTCATAATTGCCCTCCTGCCAGCCCAGCAGCGCCCCCAGTTGCAGCGCATCGGTGGCGGCATAGCTGAGTTCGGCCTCGCCGCCCCAGACACGTTCCTTCTGCTGGGTCACGGTATTGGTGGCGCTGTCGAAAACCGTGCCCTCATCCGAGGTCGACAGGAAGATCGAGGCCGCGGCCTGCAACCGGTCGCCGTAATAGCGCAGGCCCGTCTCGGCCGTGTTCACGATCTGCGATTCCGGCTGCATCGAAGCGAAGGACACGGTCTGCCCGGGCAGGAACGGGTTTGCCGGCATGGCGCGGCGGGTGAAGCTGCCGACATCGGGGATGGAAAAGCCCTGGCTGACCCCGGCGAACAGGTCCAGTTTCGGGCTCACATGCCAGACGGCGCCAAGGTTTCCGACCACGGCCGAATAGTCGTAATCGCCGCCGGTGACATTGACCGCGGGCAGCAGGTAGGGGCCGGCAGCGGTCAGTTGCACGGCATCGGGGCGGGTGAAGTCGTCGACATTCAGCCAGAACTTCTCGGCCCGCAGGCCCGCGCTGATATCGACATTACCGACCGGCACGTCCAGCTGGGCAAAACCGGCAAGACCGGTCTGTTCCATCGGCGCGATCAGATCGCGCCCGGCAAGATCCCGTTGCGTGACATCATCGTAGCCGACATCAACACCCCAGGTCAGCTGCGCGTTGCTGCGCCAGGCATCCAGCGGGGTCCGCAGGGTCAGCCTTGCCCCAAGGGTCCGGGTCGAAAGCTCGCTCTGGGCATTCGGGTCCTGCCTCGGATCGGTCGGGCTGATCGGGTAATAGAGCGGGTTGGCGATCCCGGCCGGCACGAAGGCCGCGCGCCGGTCGACATCGCTGCCATAGAAGTTCAGCTCGGCCTCGCCGATGGCAAGGGCGTTATTGGTCCATGTCACATCGAAATAGGTGCCCTCGTCGGTGACATCCTCGCCGGTATAGTCATCGGGACCGACACTGACGACATCGGTGGTGTAGTCGGTGAACTTGTCGATTTCCTGCCGCGAGGAATAGGCCCCGAACCGGGCGACGACCTCATTGTTCCCCCTGCTCCAGTCCAGAACGACGGCGCCCGCGAGGTTGCTGAAATTGTCGGAGCTTCCCTGACCCACCAGCGGGTCCGAGGGGATCCGGTTGCCGTCGCCGTCATAGAGATCGCCCATGGTGCGCCCGTAGAGTTCAAGCCGCACACCCAGTTCGCCCACGCGACGCTCGTGGCTGAAGGACAGCTCACCGCCGAGGCTGTCATCTTCCGTGCCGACCGAGAAACCATAGGACAAGTCTGTCCGCTCCTCGTCGCCCGGCTTCTTGGTCACGATATTGATGATGCCACCGGTGGCACCGTTGCCGAACCGCGCGGTCGAGCCCTTGATGATCTCGATACGCTCGATGCTGTCGGGATTGACCATCGCCAGTTCCCGGGTGAAGCCGCGCAACTCGGATGTCCGCGGCCCGCCATCGATCAGGATCTGCGGCGACCGCCCGCGCAGGGTCTGGCTGGCCGTGCCGATGGTGCCGTTCGAGGGCGCGAAGCCGGGCACGAGGTCGCTCAGCACCCGTTCCAACGATTCGCCTGCCAGCAGACGCTCGGACAGGTCCTCGCCCTCGATCACCTGCACCGCGCCGGGGATCGAACTGCCCACCGCCCCGGTGCGGCTGGCATCAAGGACGATCTCGCCCAGCGGAACCGGATCGGAAAAACCGTCCTGCGCCGCGGCCGGACCGGCCATCAGCGCCACCATGGCAACGCCACTCATCAACAGGGCATGTCGTTTCATGCGGGATACTCCTTCGGGATATCGGGGGAAAGCGCGGGGCGCCGGACGGCTTCGGGCAGGCGGGTCATCGCGATCCAGCCGGTCAGCGCCGACAGGACAACGGCAAGGGCGAAGACCGGGCCATAGCCGAAGGCCGAGGCCATCGCCCCGGCGATCATGCCGCCCAGCATGTACATCAGCAGGTTGACCGAGGTCAGAAGGGTGAAGTCTGTTCCCGCCTGTGCCAGAGAGGAAAAACGCATGAAGGCGGTATAGAGCCCGACCATCTCGACATAGCGCAGGAAGGTATCAACGCCCGACAACGCCAGCAGCGGCCAGGTTCCGATGCCCAGCGTTGCGGCGGCGAAGAAGGCGGCGAAGGCCAGCGTGCGCCCGACGATCAGCGCCACGAAAAAGGGCCGCAGACCGATCCGGTCGATGATCCCGGCGGCGATGGCGGCACCGAACAGACCGACCAGTGCGGCCGAGCCGCCGGTGATCAGGCCCACCTGCGACAGGCTGAACCCCTGATCGACCAGGAAGGGCTGCTCCAGCGCCTTCACCAGCCCCTCGGGCATGCGGAAGAAAAAGGCGAAGGCCAGCATCGACCCCGCCATCGGCAGCGACAGGAAATGTCCGAAGCTGGCGCGGCCGTAATCGGCCGGCAGGTCGCGGCGGTCATGTGCCTCGGGCAGCAGCAGGAAGGGCAGCGCGGCAACACCGGCAATTGCTGCGATGCTCAGAAGCGTCGCCTGCCAGCCCAGAAGATCGACCAGCAGCAGCGTGCCCGAGCCACCGATCAGCACGCCAAAGGCCACGGCGCCGGCCTGAATGCCATTGCCGAAAGCCTGCTGCTCGGGTGGCAGATGCTCGACCGCCCAGCCATCCGAGGCGATATCCTGCGTGGCCGAAGACAGCGACATGGCCATCAGGATGGGGAAAAAGCGGATCGCGTCAGTGACCGGATCAAGCGTGGACAGCAGGGCCACGCAGGCCAGGGTCAGCACGAGGCAGATCGCCACCACACCCTTGCGCCCGATCCCGGGCAGCCGCGCCAGCCGGTCCACCAGCGGCGCCCATGCCGCCTTCAGCACCCAGGGCGCCAGCAGCACGCCAAAGGCACCGATCACCGCCAGATCGACGCCGCGCGCACGCAGGATCGGAGGCAGGGCGGCCGCCACCAGATAGAGCGGCACCGACTGAGCCAGATAAAGCCCCGCAAGAGCGACGGAAATGGACGACGGCGGCCGCGTCATGTGCTCAACCTCCCGTGGAAGGCTGGCAGATGGGCTGGCCGAATTCAGAGATTTTTAATCAGATATTGCCGTGCTGACAATCCGTCTTGACGGCGGCGGCCCGGCCGATGTTGCGTTTTTGTCGTCCCTCGCAAGGGGATCGGGCGCGGCGCCCGGCCAGTCGACCAGCGCAGGATCCGTCCCGTCCGTACCGATGTCGAACAGCGGCCGGCCGGTCAGGTCGTTCAGGATCACCGCACTGCGCCAGGCCGCGAGGCTGATCTGGGCATCCGCGATACCGTGGCTGTGGCGCCCGTGGTTCATCGCATAAAGCGGCGTCTCGCGCGGGCCGTCCCAGATCGCGCGATAATTGCCCTCCAGCGCCAGCGACCCGTCGAACTGCTGCCTGAACCGCGCGGCCAGCGGGTGCAGGCAGTCGGGAAAGGCGGACCGGAAGCCGGTCGCCAGCACGACCAGATCGGCCTCGCAGCATTCCACCGTCCCATCGGCCGATCGCGCTTCGATCACCTGCCCCCGCCTGCCGGCCCGGATCGCCCGCACCTCGCGGCCGGGCCGCAGAACGACGTCGCGCCGACCCTCGCGGCGGCGATCATAGACCGCCCGATAGATGGCGTCGGCGGTCGCTTGGGTGATGCCGTCGCTGGCATATTTCTGTTCGTTCAAAGCCTCTTGTCTCACCGGGCCGGGCTGGCGGCGCCAGGCCGCGATATAGCCGGGGGTGAAGAACTGGTCGATGAAGGCGCCGTCCTGCAGCGTCCAGAACCCGGACCGGCGACTGATCCAGGTGACATGCGCCGGCGGATCGCGGCGCCCCAGCAGGTCCAGCACGATCTCGGCCCCTGACTGGCCGCCGCCGATCACCACCACCCGGCGCGCGGCCACCGAAGGCGCCCGATCCAGCCATTGCGCGGCATGCAGGCAGCCGGTCCCGGGGCAGGCGAATGCGGGGATCCGAGGCACAAGCCCGACCCCCAGCGACAGGGCGCGGCTGCGCCAGCGTCCTCCCGACGCGCCGGCGATGGTGAAGGCGTCGCCGTCGTGATCGACCTCGGCAATCGCCTCGCCGAAACTGGCGCTTTCCAGGCCATGCGCGACCCAGGCCATGTAATCAGTGAACTCGGCCCGGCTGGCGCAATCGAACCGGGCGGCCATGAAATCGTGAAAGCGGCCATGGGCCACGAGATAGCTGAGAAAGCCCCAGCGGCTGGTGGGCTGCACAGGCGTCACCATGTCCTTCAGGAACGAGGTCTGCATGGTCGCGCCCGGGATCATCAGGCCGGGATGCCAGGCAAAGCGCGCCCGACGCTCGGCAAAGCGGCAGGTCAGGCCGGGCACGCCATCAGCCAGCGCGGCAAGAGACAGGTTGAAAGGGCCAAGCCCCACTCCGAACAGATCGAACGTCGTCACAGCGGCCTCCGGCAGATCAGCAGGGTCGTCAGGGCGAAGCCGGCGGCCAGCAGGAACGGCGCGACGGGATGCAGCGGCAGGACCAGCGCGGCCAGGCTGGCCCCCACCCCCAACCCGGCCAGCAGCGACGAGCCCTGCCAGGCGGCATTGCGTCGCGCCGCCTCGGGACGCAGCGCGATCACCCGTGCCAGGTGCCGCGCGATGGTCAGCCCGGCCGCACCGGTGGCCAGAGAGGTGGCGGCAATCAGCACAGAGGGTTGCGGCGAGATAACCGGCAGCAGCAGAGCGACGGCCAGCAGCGCAAGGGCCGGGCCGATCGCGGTGGCGGCCGGGGTCACGAAAAGATGCACGAGCATCAGCACCAGATAGCCGGCGCCAAGGCAGATGCCGGTGATCGCTGCGGCCTGCGCGGCAGGATAGCTTTGCGCCAGCAGCGGCCCGAGGCCCAGTTGCCCGGCCCCGATCGCGCATTGCACCAGAAAGGGCACGGCCAGCGCCAGCAGCCAGGGCGCCCGCAGCCCCCGTTCCTCTGGCAGCGGCATCCGCTTGGCCGCAGCGCCCAGCCGATAGAGGCTGAGCGCCGCGCCGATCAGCGCCGGCAGGATCGGCAGCACGATGGACAGCCGGATCAACGGCCCGATCAGTGCCGCCCCTAGGGCCCGGCCAAGCCCCGGGCCGACCTGCAGCCGCGCCAGCGCGGCGACCGGCCGCCCCATGCCCGCGCTTGCGGCCTGCGCGACCGCCAGGGTGATCGCCGCCGCTGTTCCCTGCAAAACCCGGATCGCCAGCAGGATCGCAAAGGTCGCACCGACCGGCCCGAGCGCCAGCAGCAGCGCGATCAGCCCCAGCGACGCCAGCATCTGAACCAGCAGCGCGGCGCGCAGCCTTTGTGCGGTCATGCCGCCGGCCAGCAGCGGTCCCATCACCGCCGACACCAGCAGCCCGGCGCCGATGGCCAGCCCGACCTGCCCCGGCGGCAGGTCCAGACGCAGCGCCAGCACCGGCAGCATCCCGATCAAAGCGGTCTGCTGGAAGGCATAGCCGGCCAGCACCGGCGCAAGGGCGCGTTGAATCTGATGCCTCATGGACTAGGGCGGTTCCGCAATTGACCTCGCAATTTAAAGTTGACTAATATAGTAAAGAATAATGGTCCGAAAGACCAAACTGGGACGGGGTCAGCCTTGGGCGATGAATTGCGCGATGTTCCGGCACTCGATGCCTTTCTGAACGCGGCGCTGCGGGAAGACGCCTTGCCGGGCGCGCAGTTCGGGCAGAACCTTCTGCATGTGCCGACCGAAGACGGCCCGCTTTTGATACCTGTCGCAGAACGCACAAGGTTTCGCACCCGATTTCGGGCCGGCCTGCGCCTGTCAGGGCAACCGGTCTCGGTCGCCGAGGCACTTGCCCTGCTGGCCCGGCCTTTCGGTGCCACCTTCGCGACCCGGGTTTCGGACAGCCTCGATGCCATCCGCCGTGCCCCGCCGCCCGAAGGAGGCGACCCCCGCGAATGGACCTTCCAGCAGGCCGAATCGGCCCTGCGCGCGGGCCATCCCTGCCACCCCAACCCGCGCAGCCGCGACGAGATGACCGCCGACGAGGCAGCCCGATTCGGCCCGGAATTCGGCGCAGGCTTTGCGCTGACATGGCTGGCCGCACCGCCCGATTGCGTGACGATGTCGCCCGGCGCGGCACGGCGACTGCAGGATCTGGCGCGGGCCGACCGGGCCCCCGAGGCGGGCGCGGCGGGTCTGCTGCGGCTGCCGGTCCATCCATGGCAAGCCCTGCGCGAGGCCGATCTGATCGGGGCGGCAGACGCCCGGGTGCTGGGCTCGGGAAAGGGCGAATGGCGCGCAACCTCATCGATGCGGACGCTGCATGGCTGGCACGCGCCGGTGATGCTGAAGTGCTCGCTGTCGCTTCGGCTGACCAACTCGACCCGCATCCTGCAACCGCGCGAGATGCGGCGCGGCGCCGATCTTGCGGTGCTGCTGGCCGGCCCAGTCGGTCAGGTGCTGCACCGACGCTTTCCGCAGATGCATGTCCTGCGCGAAGCCGACCATGCCGCGCTGATCCGAGACGGCCGGATCGCCGCCGAAACGCTGGTTTCCCTGCGCGACAACCCGTTTCGCGACCCCGGACGCCCCGGCCCGGTGATGCTGGCCAGCCTGTGCGAACCCGAACCCGGCGGCATCAGCCCGCTGGCCCGCCTGATCCCGCCCGGCGCGGCGCGGGCGTGGTTCGCCCGCTTCCTGACGACGGCCATTCACCCGCTGCTCGAAATCCGCGCCAGCCACGGCCTGCTGTTCGGGGCGCATCAGCAGAACATGATGATCGGGCTGGACAGCCGGGGGTTTCCCGCCTCGGTCTGGCTGCGCGATTGCCAGGGCACCGGCTATATCGACAGCTTTCACGAGGCGCTTGAGGCGCATTGCCCCGGCCTCGGCGCCGGCGCCGAGAACAGCGTTCCCGCCGATCTGGGCGACCGGTTGCTGACCTATTACGTCGTCGTCAACGCCGTCATGCACCTGCTGTCCACGCTGGCGCTGGACGGGCTGGCTTCCGAGGACGGGTTGCTGCGGGACTGGCGCGATTTTCTTGTCGCCGCCCGTGCGGACTGCACCGGCGACCGGACCCTCTACGAGGCGCTGCTGGACGGCGAGGGGCTGGCCTGCAAGGGCAATTTCGACACGTCCCGCCGCGGCATCAACGAGGCCGATGGCGGCGGCGACGGCCAGTTGGCCAGTTTCCTGAGCCTTCCCAACCCGATTGCGCATCTCGAAAGGACGTCCGCATGACATCTGCCGCTGCCGCCGGATCCACCGCCGATATCTGGACCGAGATGGAGCGGGCCTTCGCGGATCCCGAATGCCAGACCTATCGCCTGCCGGCGGGGATGCCGCTGCGGGCGATGCGCTGCGCCCGCCCCGACGGCACCGTCAGCCGCGCAGGCTTTTTCCAGTCAGCCCCCCTCTGGCTGGCGCATGAGCCGCAGGGCTGGCTTGGGGCGCAGGACGTGCCCGGTCCCGAAGGGCGCGACCACCCGCTGCGCGCGCCCAAGCCCGAGGGCCTCGTCTATGAACGGCACGACCCGGTGGCGAGGCTTACCGTGTCGTTCCGCAGCGTCGATATCGGCCGGGATCTCGACCGCTTTTTCCACTGGCAGAACGATCCCCGCGTCGCCTTCTTCTGGGAGGAAAACAAGCCCCGCGACGAGTTGCGCGCCTATCTCGAGGGCCGGGCGGCCGACCCGCATTGCCTGCCCCTGATCGGCTGTTTCGACGGCGACGAGGCCGGCTATTTCGAGGCTTACTGGGCGCGCGAGGATCGGCTTGGCCCCTATTACGACAGTCAGCCCTGGGATCGCGGCTGGCACGGCCTGATCGGCGAATATCGGCATCTGGGCCGCCGCAAGACCGCCGCCTGGCTGCGCGGGCTGAGCCATTACCTGTTTCTCGACTGCCCGATGACGACGCAACTGGTCGGTGAGCCGCGCTTCGACAACGCCAAGCTGCTGGCCTATGCCGACGCGCTGGCCTACGAGAAGCTGAAGGAATTCGACTTTCCGCACAAACGCTCGGCCCTGATGCGCTGCCGGCGGTCGGAATTCTTCGGCCGGGTGCTGTGAACGCGCTTTACGGCGCGGCTGCGCGCCGGCTTCTGGCCAAGATGATCTCGGAACTGGCCTGGGAAGATGTGCTGGCGCCGCAGGACGGCGTGCTGCGTCTGGCCTCGGGCGCGATCTGGCGCTTTCACGGCACGCGGCGCATCTGGGACAATCTGGAGATCGACCCCGACAGCATCGCCCGCGACGGCGGCGACACCTGCCCGTTCCGGCTGATCACCGATGCCCGCGCCGAACTGGCCATGTCGCCCGCGACCGAGGCGATGTTCATCCGCGAGATTGCCAACACGCTGACCCAGGACATGGCCACGGCGGAACGATGGGGGGCGCTGGACGGGACGGCACTGACCGCCCTGCCCGGCGAGGATCTGCACGCCGCGCTGGAGGGCCATCCGAAGGCGCTGGCCAATCGCGGGCGGCTGGGCTGGGGCCTGGCCGAGAACGCGGCCTTCGCGCCCGAGGCAGCGCAGCCGATCCGCCTGTTCTGGCTGGCCGTGGCGCGGCAGGATCTGGCGGTCAGCGGCGAGGCGGAACCTGCCCTGCGCGATGCGCTTGGCCCGGATTTCGCGCGCCTTTGCCGGGCAGCCGGCGAGGACATGCTGATGCCGGTGCATCCCTGGCAATGGACCGGACATCTGGCGCAGTTGACCCTGCCGCAGCAGGCGGCGGGCCGCATCCGCCCGCTGGGACCGGCGGGGCACGCCTTTCGCGCGACCCCCTCGATCCGCACGCTGACCCGCGCGGGCGGGCGTTATGATGTCAAGCTGGCGCTCGGCATTCTCAACACCTCGGCCTGGCGCGGCGTGCCGGGGAAATTCATCGCCCATGGCCCGGCGATTTCGGACTGGCTTGCCGGAATCTGCGCCAGCGATCCCGCACTTTCGCGGGTCACCGTCCTGCACGAGGCCGCCGGGCAGTGGTGGCGCGATCCGGTCATGGCGCGCTGCCCCGATGCACCTTACCGCCATCACGAGGCGCTTGGCGCCATCTGGCGCGACCGTGCCGAAGCCCGCGCCGGGGGCGCGACGCCGGTTCTGCACGCCGCCCTGTTCCACCGGGGCGCGGATGGCGCGCCGCTGGCATGGCATTACGCGCGACAGGCGGGGATGACGCTGGATGCCTGGCTTGCGGCGCTGTTCCGGGTGACCGTGGTCCCGCTCTGGCTGCTGCTGGCGCGCTATGGCGTGGGCTTCATCGCCCATGGCCAGAACATCACCGTCACGCTGGAAGACGGTCGCCCGGTCGGCATGATGCTGAAGGATTTCCAGGGCGACATGGATCTGGTGGATCAGGACTTTCCCCAGATGCAGGGGCTGGATCCGGACATCCGGGCCATCCTGCCGCGCAAGCCGCCCGCCGTCATCATCCATGACATCCAGACCGCGCATTTCGTCACCTCGCTGCGCTTCCTGTCGGCCCGCCTTGCCCAATGGCTGCCCGAGGCGCAGTTCTACGCAATCCTGCGCGACGTGTTGCAGGCCGCCCGCGCCCGGCATCCCGATCGGGCCCAGCGTTTCGCGCTGTTCGATCTCTTTGCGCCAACGATGCCACGCGTCTGCATCAACAAGGTCCGGTTCGAGATCGGCTATGAGGACAGTGCCCGCCGCCCGCTGCCGGCGCGCGGCACCGATCTCGGGAACCCGCTGTTCGACCCGATGTCTATGCCGGCACCTTCGCCGCAGTCCAGTAGGCGGCCAGATGGGTTGCCTGTTTCGGGATCGCCAGCTCATCAAGAATGACGCGGCGCAGCGGCGCGAGGCGGCTTTTCTCGGTTGCGATCCAGATGCTGTCGGCCGTCGTGCCGTCACGGGCCAGACGATTCGCCAGCCGCGCCTCGTCGCCCGGAGCAAGGATCAGGCTGATGCCGGGATGTTCGGGCAGCGGGTAATCCCCGGCGGTCCCGAACAGCCAGCATTCGCCCCGGCTGTCCCGCGGTTGTGCCTCGATGATGCGGGCCAGCGCCGGATAGGCGGTCTCATCGCCGCCGATCAGCAGGCGCGGCGCAACCGGCACCCCGCCCCCGCCCGGCCCCGTCAGCCCGATCAGCGAGCCGGGCGCGGCCGAGGCCAGCCAGCCACAGATGCGCCCGCCGTCATGGATGAAAACATCGGTCTCCATCCAGCCCGCAGCCGGATCGATGGCACGAACCGTATAGGCCGGCCGGTGCAGTTCCTTGTCGCCCTTGGGCCAGACAGTCTGGCCATTCGGGCCGATCACCGGCCATTGCGGATCGGCATCGCCCGGTTGCGGCAGGATCAGGCGGAAATGGATCATCGCCCGGGCCAGCCGCTCGAGCCCCTCGCCCCGCAGCCTGAGGCGCAGGAAATGGTCGCCGACCGGGCGGATGCTTTCGACGCGCGCCAGGCTAAAATTCGGCGGCGCCTCACCCGCGCGATCAAGCCCGGACCAGCGCAGCAACCCTGCTTGCCCGGGGAAGGCTTCGGCAACATGGCTGGATACTGTTTCCTGCAGGGTGAACAGCCAGTCACGATCAGAGGCGCGGACATAGAGGATGCTGCCTTCGGGGCCCATGCGCGCGCCGAACTCGCCCCGGTCCACCTCGCACCAGGTCGACCGGCCATGTCCGGATCTCAGCACCAACCCATGGGCCTCGGCCTCGGCCCGCAACAGCGCATCGATCTGCGCGAAGGGCAGCCCCGGCAGGGCGGCCTCGGATTGCAGCGGTGGCGGTGTGTCATGTCTCATGGCGTGATGGCCCCGTGGCAGGCGGGGCGACGACGGCCGCCCGACCGGATGCGTCTCGCACCCGCGAAAGCGAATGGCAAGAAAGGCGGGGCGCCCCGGCACCCTTCGGGCCGGGGCGCCGCACCCGTGAACAGGAAAGCCCGGCGAAGGCTGCCGCCATCGCCGGGCCAGGCATCAAGATCAGGCGAAGTCGAAGTAACCGTCCAGATTCGCGAGGATATCGTTGGCTGCGACGCCCTGCAGCAGGATATGGCTGTCGCCGCCCAGATCGACCACCGCACCCTCGGCGCTGTTCGAGATGCGCCCGACCAGAGAGGCGAAATCGACGATCCCGCTGTCGTTCAGATTGCTGAGCAGAATGATCTCGTCGGTTTCCGCATCAAAGCCGCTGATCCGATCGTTGCCGTCATCGCCGCCATAGAAGAACTCGTTCGAGCCGCCGCTGCCGGACAGGATATCGTCGCCGCCCTGACCATAGATCTGGTTGACGCCCTGGGTCTGGGTGACGGTGCCGTCCGCGTTCACGGTGGTGATGGTCGAGTTGCCGCCCGAGATCCAGTCATTGCCGCCGCCGCCGGTGATGATGTCGGCACCCGAACCGCCGAAGATGACATCGATCCCGGAACCGCCGGAAACCATGTCGTTGCCGTCCCCGGCGAACAGCGCGTTGTTGCCTTCGGTATCGTAGATGAGATCGTCACCCGCACCGCCGAACAACTGATCGTTGCCGCCCGCGCCATACAGGAAGTCGTTCCCGTCGCCGCCTTCGGCCCAGTCGTTGCCGCTGCCCGTATAGATGAAGTCATTGCCCGCATCGCCGAAAACGACATCGTCGCCGCCCTCGGTATAGGCCACGTCATCGCCCTCACCCAGATAGGCGATGTCGTTGCCGTAGCCGAGGCGCACACCGTCATTGCCGGCACCGGCCCAGACGATCGAGGGGCCACGCCCGCCCGCGATCAGGTCATCGCCACTGGTTCCGAAGGTGATACCGCCGCCACCGAGCAAGCTGGGAAACATTGCCATAAGTCCTCCTCTGCGCCGTCAGCAACGGCGCATTTGGTTTGATGAATTCGCTTTTCAGGAAGAGCTGGCGAACGCTGAGAATCCTCGGCGTCGCTGGCATTTGCACATTAACCATTTCTCCGACTGTTTCAATCGGAAATCTTGACCTAGCGTAAGCTCATGCAGCGCGCCCACACCGGAAACCGCTGCGGAACCTTGGTGGCGCGAAGGGTTCCCATGGCGGCCCGTTACCTGCGGGGCGGTTTTGCGTTGCAGCAGCGCGCCGCGCGCCCTATCGTCCCGCCGACCATAGATCGAGAGGCGGACATGGCGATTCAATCGGTTGGTGTGATCGGTGCAGGTCAGATGGGCAACGGCATCGCCCATGTCTTTGTGCTTGCAGGCTATGATGTGCTGATGACCGATATCACCCAGGAGGCGCTGGACAAGGCCATTGCGCTGATCGACAAGAACATGGAGCGTCAGGTCAGCCGCGACAAGATCAGCGCGGCGGATAAGAAGGCCGCGATGGGCCGGGTGAAGACAACGCTGAGGCTGGCCGATCTGGGCCAGACCGATCTGGTCATCGAGGCCGCGACCGAGCGCGAGACCGTCAAGCAGGCGATCTTCGAGGACCTGCAGCCGCATCTGAAACATGACACGATCCTGACATCGAATACCTCGTCGATCTCGATCACCCGGCTGGCCAGCCGCACCGACCGGCCCGAACGGTTCATGGGCTTCCATTTCATGAACCCGGTGCCGGTGATGCAGCTGGTCGAGTTGATCCGCGGCATCGCCACCGACGACGCAACCTACCGGGCGCTGGTCGAGGTGGTGGAGCGGCTGGGCAAGACCGCGGCCAGCGCCGAGGATTTTCCCGCCTTCATCGTCAACCGCATCCTGATGCCGATGATCAACGAGGCGGTCTATACGCTTTATGAAGGCGTCGGAAATGTCCGGTCCATCGACCAGGCGCTGAAACTGGGCGCCAATCACCCAATGGGGCCGCTGGAACTGGCCGATTTCATCGGTCTCGATACCTGTCTGGCGATCATGAACGTCCTGCATGAGGGGCTGGCCGATACCAAGTACCGCCCCTGCCCACTGCTGACGAAATATGTCGAGGCCGGCTGGCTGGGCCGCAAGACCGGGCGCGGCTTCTATGACTATCGCGGCGAAATCCCGGTGCCGACACGGTAGTTGACGCCGCACCACACAGGCGAGGGGCCGGTCACCCGGCCCCGTCGATGATTGCGCGATCAGTTCTCGGGCTTGATGTCGCGCTGTTCCATGAACTGATCGAATTCCGCCTTGTCCTTGGCCTCGCGCAGCTTTTGCAGGAAGTCCATGAACTCGCGGTGTTCGTCCTCCAGCCGCTTCAGCGTTTCTTCGCGATAGGCGTCGAAGGCCGAGTTTCCGGTGGATGCCGCATAGTGGCGCGGCATGTGGGCGCGTTTGCTGCAACTGAACATGCGTTTGCTCCAGATCATGTAGGCGAGGATGGCAAGGCCGACGGGCCAGAAGAGGACAAAGCCCAGGATCATCGCCACGATCCAGGCGGGCTTGCCGCGTTCGTCCAGCCAGTCGCGGGCGCGACTGAGCGGGCCGGTGCCGCGCGTCGGGGCCATCGGATAGGCCGGAATGGTCTGCGATGCGCTGTGCATCTCTGTGATCCCTCCATGTTAATGTTAATCACATTTACATAGATGGGGGATAGGGACGCGGCGTCAAGGCGGGTCACGAAAAAAGTTCAGTCGGGGATCAGGCCCAGCCCGCGCAGATAGATGATGACGCCGCTTTCCAGCATCTCGGAGGGCTCGACCGGGGTACGCCCGCCGGGCTTGCCACGCGAGAACAGTTCCACCACGCCATGGCTCATCGCCCAGATATGGTTGGCCACCATGCGCGCGGGCGGGCGCTGATCGGCGGGCAGGCGGTCGGCCAGCGCGCCGGCGGCGCGCAGCAGAACCCCCTGCGCGCGCTCGGAGGCCAGTGCCAGATCGGCGTTGCCGGCAATGGATATCCCCGATTCGAACATCGCCATGTAATAGCCGGGCCGGTCGCGCGCGAAATCCAGATAGGCCTGTCCCATGCGCAGAAAGGCGGTCAGCGCGCGTGGACGGCCCCTGTCGAAAGCCGCCTCCAGACGCGCCGCGAAATCGACAAAGCCAAGCCGCGCGACCTCTTCGATCAGATCGTCGCGGCCCTTGAAATGCCGATAGGGTGCGGCCGGCGACACGCCTGCGCGGCGCGCGGCCTCGGCCAGCGTGAAGGCCTGCGGGCCCATCTCCTCGATCAGGGCGGCGGTCGCCTCGACCAGCGCCTGGCGCAGATTGCCATGATGATAGCTTTTGCGTTCGGCCACGATCGCGGCCCTACATGCCTTCGCCGAAATAGTCCGACACCAGCGCCGCAAGGGCTTCGCCGAGGGCGGCGGCCTCGGGTCCGGTAAGGGTGACGGTGATCTTGGAGCCGCGCGGCGCGGCCAGCATCAGCAGCCCCATGATCGAATCGCCCGAAACGCTCATCCCGTCCTTTTCGACCTTGGCCTGCGCATCAAAGCGCTCGACCACATCGACGAACTTGGCACTTGCCCGTGCATGAAGTCCCTTGACGTTGATGATGGGCAGTTCGCGCGTGATCGAGGCAGTCATCTGGCGGATGTTCCGGTGTCCATCACCGCCTCGAGCGGAACATTGTACGAGTTGATGTACTTTCGCCCCGCCTCTTTCGCGAAGGCAACCGCGTCGGCAACCGGCAAGTGCCGCGACTTGGCCAACTTGACCAGCATCGGCAGGTTGGCGCCGTAAAGGATGGTCCGGTCAGGGCCGGCGGCACAGGCGGGCAGCGACAGGTTCGAGGGCGATCCGCCGAAGAGATCGGTCACCACCACGACACCGTCGCCAAGATCCACCGAATCGGCCGCGCGCCGAATCTCGGCCGTCTTGGCGGCGCGGTCGTGGTCATCCTCGATCGCGACTGCGGCGAAACCGGCCTGCGGACCCACGACATGCTCGACCGCGGAAAGATATTCCCGCGCCAGGCCGCCATGCGCTACGATGACAATTCCGATCAACGCATTTCACCAAGTCCAGACGCCTTCACCCCGCCGTCGCCCTGCCGATCATCCAGGGCGCGCCGCGTGTCGTCCGCCCTGAGACCACCGAAAGACAACGGCGCTGGCATGCGACGTTCGAGTTCCCTATGCCTTATTGACACCGGCCAGCCGGCATCCGCAAGCGCCAGTGCCATCTTCTCGACCAAAGTGACAGAACGGTGTTGCCCTCCGGTACACCCGAAGCCCACCGAGACGTGGGTTTTCCCCTCTGCGATATGGGCTGGCAGCAGAAACAGGATCAGATCGCGGGTCCGGGCGAAGAATTCGGCGAATCGGGGATCGCGGGCCACATAGTCCTGCACCGGGGCATCGCGCCCGTCCATCTGACGCAGGGCGGGCTCCCAATGCGGGTTGGCAAGCCAGCGGCAGTCAAACATCATGTCCACCCCGCGCGGCACCCCGCGCCGATAGCTGAACGAATGCAGCGAGACGCTGAGCCTGCTGTCGGGCCGGATCTGGAACCAGCGGGTCAGCTCCGCCTTCAGATCATGCGGCGTCAGTTCCGTGGTATCCACAAGCACGTCGGCGCGGTCGCGGATCGGGGTCAGCAGGTCCATCTCGGTCATCACGCCCGACAGCGGCGAGGCGTCGGGCGCCAGCGGATGGCGGCGCCGGGTCTCGCTGTATCGCCGCACCAGCACATCCTCGGCACAATCGAGAAACAGGACCTCGGGAACATAGTCCGGGCTGCGGGTCAGCTTGTCGATCAGTTCGATGACATTCGACGACGAAAAGTCACGGTTGCGGACATCCAGCCCCAGAGCCAGCGGCACCGGCCGCGGCGGCCCGTCGAGCAGACGCGGAATCAGCGACAATGGCAGGTTGTCAATCGCCTCGAAACCCAGGTCCTCAAGCACGTTGATGGCGGTCGAGCGGCCGGCTCCGGACGGCCCGGTCACTAGGACCAGCCGCTGCGCACCGATCACCTCGGCCCTGCTGTCAAGATCTTCCGCCATGGCGGCCGGAACCTCCGTCTGGGCTTACCCGTCGTTCATGCCATGCGCCCGGTCAGCAGGTACTGCCGCAACGCAGCATAAAGATGCGGGCGATAGGGACCGAAGACAAGAGGCAGGCCTATGCCCAAAAGGTCATGTTCACGCTGCGGCGGCAGCCTGTGATCCTCGATCCGGCCCAGATCGACCACAAGGGCCAATGGCACCGGGTCTTCCGCCGCCGCCGCGAGGATGCCGATTCCACGCGCTTCGATACGCCCGCGAAGCGGCGCCGGGCAACTGGCGATCACGGTGTCTTCCACGCGCGAAAGATCGGTGCGGTCATCCGCGACCAGCCCCGCCCCGGCCGCCATCAGTTGCAGCGCCAGGCTTGACTTGCCCGAACCCGAGGGGCCGAGGATCAGCACCCCCCGGCCAGCCAGCGTCACTGTCGTGCCATGCACCTGCCTCATGCGAATCACCTCGTCGCGGGATCATGGCGGGATATGGTTAATTTTCCCCCCGGAAACAGCCGGCATCGCATCCGATGGCGATAACATCTATTGATTGCGCTAACCGTTGGCGCTCGCGTCTTTTTTCATCTCCCGTCCATGCTATAGGCCCCGCATACTGCGTCACGGAAATGTCGCAAGTATCCAGTCAGTCAGGAGCGTTACAACGATGAGCACGCGCGTAAACCCGAATTGCCGGTTGGAAGATCAGGGTATCGAGGGCCTCGGCCGGGTTTATTACAACCTGCTTGAACCCGCACTGATGACCGAGGCCGTGGCCCGCGGCGAAGGTCGTCTGGGTCTTGGCGGCACCTTCCTGGTTTCGACCGGCGCCCATACCGGCCGTTCGCCCAAGGACAAGTTCGTGGTGCGCACCCCCGAGGTCGAGGACACGATCTGGTGGGAGAACAACAAGCCGATGGAACCCGAGGCCTTCGACCGCCTGCATGCCGACATGCTGGAACACATGAAGGGTCGCGACTATTTCGTGCAGGACCTGTTCGGCGGCGCCGACGCCGAGCACCGCCTTGACGTGCGCGTGGTCACCGAGATGGCCTGGCACGGCCTCTTCATCCGCCACCTGCTGCGCCGCCCCGAGGCGCAGGAACTGGCCGGCTTCACCCCCGATTTCACCATCATCAACTGCCCCGGCTTCAAGGCCGACCCGGCCCGCCACGGCTGCCGCAGCGAGACGGTGATCGCCCTGAACTTCCAGAAGAAACTGATCCTGATCGGCAATACCGCCTATGCCGGCGAGAACAAGAAATCGGTCTTCACGCTGCTGAACTACCTGCTGCCCGAAAAGGGCATCATGCCAATGCATTGCAGCGCCAACCACGCCATCGGCAATCCCGATGACAGCGCCATCTTCTTCGGCCTGTCGGGCACCGGCAAGACGACGCTGTCGGCCGATCCGTCGCGCGTGCTGATCGGCGATGACGAGCATGGCTGGTCCGGAAACGGCATCTTCAACTTCGAGGGCGGCTGCTACGCCAAGACCATCAACCTCTCGGCCGAGGCCGAGCCCGAGATCCATGCCACCTGCTCGCGCTTTGGCACGGTGATCGAGAATATGGTCGCCGATCCCGACACGCTTGAGCTGGATTTCGAGGACAACTCGATCACCGACAACATGCGCTGCGCCTATCCGCTGGAGGCGATCTCGAATGCCTCGCCGACCAGCCTTGGCGGCAGCCCCCGCAACGTCATCATGCTGACCTGCGACGCCTATGGCGTGCTGCCGCCGATCGCGCGGCTGACGCCCGCGCAGGCCATGTATCACTTCCTGTCGGGCTTTACCTCGAAGACACCGGGCACCGAGGTCGGCGTGACCGAGCCGATTCCGACCTTCTCGACCTGCTTCGGCGCCCCCTTCATGCCGCGCCGCCCCGAGGTCTATGGCAAGCTGCTGGCCGAAAAGATCGCCCAGCATGGCGCCTCCTGCTGGCTGGTCAATACCGGCTGGACCGGCGGCGCCTTCGGCACCGGCAAGCGGATGCCGATCAAGGCCACCCGGGCGCTGCTGGCCGCGGCACTGGACGGCAGCCTGAACGGGGTCGAGTTCCGCAAGGATGCGAATTTCGGCTTCGAGGTTCCGGTCGCGGTGCCGGGCGTCGGGGACAAGCTGCTGGATCCGCGCCAGACCTGGGCCGATCCGGCCGCCTATGACGCGCAGGCCGCCAAGCTGGTGCAGATGTTCAGCGATAATTTCGCGCAATATCTGGAAGCCATCGACGACGACGTGCGCGCCGCCGCCATCGGCTGACGGGCATCGCCCGATCCGATCCCTTGAAGGCCGCGCCCCCGCGCGGCCTTTTCGATTCCCGGCCCCATGATCGGGGCGCGCAACGGCTGCGCGCGTTGCAGGGCGCAACACCTTGCGGGGCAATCGCGGAAAGCCCGGCAAATGCCGGGTTTTTTGCGTCACAGCCCGTACACCGGGGCGACACCGGGCAGACACAGCCTGTACTCAGGTTGCGACCGTTGCGCGGGGTTCGGGCACCGGCACAGGGCCGGGCGGCGCCGTCGACCCCTTGCTCCGGGCGGGCGCAGAACTGCGGCTTGTCAGGGTAATCCCCCCGTTTTTAACGGGGCGCATCGGTAGAATTCACGCGGCCATTTTCAGTTTCATGGCGGGTGTCATGCCGCCGATGCCCATGTTGGGGCGGTCGTTGTTGTAAGTCCAGAGCCATTGCGTGGCGTAGTCCTGAGCTTCTTCGATGCTTTCGATGATGTATTGGTCCAGCCACTCATGCCTTACCGTCCGGTTGTAGCGCTCGACATAGGCGTTCTGTTGCGGCTTTCCGGGTTGGATGTAGGTCAGGGCAATACCCCGCTTTTCGGCCCAGTTTGTCAGCGTGGAACTGACGTATTCCGGGCCATTGTCGACTCGTATGCTTCCCGGCCTGCCGGGGAGTGTCAGGAACTCTGTGTATCTGATCCGGCCCATGCAGTTTCAGATACTCAAGCGGCGAAGCGCTCGCCGAACATTATGGCGAACTGGTTGCGGGCCGCAAACCCTTCCCGGACGTTTCGG
>NZ_JAHKNG010000149.1 GCF_018860165.1 Paracoccus marinaquae | reverse complement strand
ATCGACGGCATTGTCGCGATCTGCAACGCCCTCGGCCGGGCGCTCCTGCGCGACGTCAATGCCGGCCGCTCGGTCTATGACAGCCGCAGCATCCTGGTGCTGTAGGCTACCCGTCTTACGGAAAGAACGCCCATGTCCTTCTGGTCCCGCTGGTTTGCAGGCGCCCCGCCTGCGGCCTCACCTCCGCACGCCCCGTCGCCACGCGCTGCCATCCATGAAGCCGGCGGCGGGCTGGTCATCAGCTCTGCCGCCGAACTGGATGCGGCGCTCCGGGCCGGCGCAGCCAGCGGCTCCGGCATGGCGGTGACGCCGGACAGCGCCATGCGGGTGGCGGCAGTCTATGCCTGCGTGCGCATCATTTCCGGCGCGGTGGCAACGCTGCCCTTGCATATCAAGCGCCGGATCGATGCCCGGACCCGCGCGGATGCCTCGGATGCACCGATCTGGCGGGTGTTGCGCCGGCGTCCGAACCGCTGGCAGACACCGTCGCAATTCCGCCGCATGATGCAGGCGCATCTGCTGTTGCGGGG
>NZ_JAHKNG010000148.1 GCF_018860165.1 Paracoccus marinaquae | reverse complement strand
GGCCGAAACGTCCGAGAATGGTTTGCGGCCCGCAACCAGTTCGCCATAATGTTCGGCGAGCGCTTCGCCGCTTGAGTATCTGAAACTGCATGGGCCGGATCAGATACACAGAGTTCCTGACACTCCCAGCTGGACGAGGCTGCCGCGAAACACGGGCTGAAGCTTCTGGCGCTGTGGGATAACGGGATTCGCCACATCTCGAACAACGTCCGGCCGATCAATACGCCCGAGGACTTGCAGGGCCTGAAGATCCGCACCCCGCCCGATCCGATGACGCTGCAGATTTTTACCGCACTGGGCGCGAACCCGACGCCGATGGCGTTTTCGGAACTGTATGTCGCGCTGCAACAGGGCGTTGTCGACGGGCAGGAAAACCCGCTCATGAACATCGACAGCTCGAAGCTGTTTGAGGTCCAGAAATGTTGATTGCCACTGAGAATTGACCCGGCATTGTCACCGAGATCTGACCCACCCGGTTGTTATGTTCTGCGCGTCATGTTGGCGTCAATGCAGATGTCTCCTTTCGTTTCTTTTTCGCCGTCTCGGA
>NZ_JAHKNG010000147.1 GCF_018860165.1 Paracoccus marinaquae | reverse complement strand
CGGACGTTTCGGCCGTCTTTCTCGAAGCTGCGGATCGCCAGATAGATCAGCTTGGTCGCGGCATCGTCCGTCGGAAACGATCCGCGCGTCTTGATGGATTTCCGGATCACGCGGTTCAGGCTCTCGATGGCGTTGGTCGTATAAATCACCTTGCGGATCGCCGGATCGAAGGCGAAGAACGGGATGACCTCCTGCCAGGCGCGCCGCCATACCGGGGCGATGGATGCATATTTCGTGGCCCATTTTTCCTCGAATGCATCGAGCTCGGCGGCGGCCATATCGGCGGTCGCGGCGCCATAGATCCGGCGCAGATCGCCCGCCACCGCCTTGCGGTCCTTCCAGGAGCAGAAGTTCAGGCTGTGGCGCACCAGATGCACGATGCAGGTCTGAACCATGGCCTCCGGAAAGGCGGCGGTGATCGCCTCGGGAAAGCCTTTCAGCCCGTCGACGACCGCGATCAGGATGTCTTGGACACCGCGGTTGCGCAATTCATTCATCACCGAGAGCCAGAATTTGGCGCCCTCGTTCTCGGCGATCCACAGGCCCAGAACCTCGCGCAGACCGTCG
>NZ_JAHKNG010000146.1 GCF_018860165.1 Paracoccus marinaquae | reverse complement strand
CGTCCAGGCTCGCGTAGCGGTCTGAAAGATCAAAGAAACCCAGCTGCACCATCATCACGCTCCAGCAGCCGAATACCACCCGCTTCCTACACAGGCGGCACGGTCAGAGCAATTTTTCGAGGTGCCCTATAATGAGAACGCTATCGACTGCGCGGCCTACACGCTGCGGATCGGCAACGAAAACTACATCAGCCCAGATCATAAGGTTGAGATTCTATCGCAGCACACAAAGCAGAAGCTGCGGCCGGGTGAAGGTTTCGCAATCCCGCCTGGTCAGTTCGCTTTTCTGACCACCCAAGAAGAAATCACGGTTCCCGATACGGCGATCGCGTTTATCTCGATCCGTGCCCGACCAAAGTTTCGCGGTCTCATCAATATCTCCGGGTGGCTCCGTCGCAAACTCTGACCATGATTGAATGAGGTCGTTGTTTTCGTTTTATTATGCTGCCAGTGCTGCGAATTGGGCGAAGGGACAGAGTCCGGGCGTCAGCTGGCCTTTGCGGATCATATTGGCCACTTCGATGCCCTCAAGTGTCGCTGACGCCGAAGCGAAGGATTTGAAGCCGAGCATGGGTCG
>NZ_JAHKNG010000145.1 GCF_018860165.1 Paracoccus marinaquae | reverse complement strand
TTGCCGGTCTGGCGCTTGGCCGCGGGTCGGGGGTGCCGGTCGGCGGCCATGTCGCGATGCCGGTGTCGCGCGGGGGCGCGGCCGCAGCAATCACTGCTTTTTTCGCCCTGCTCGTTCTGCTGCCGCTTCTTGCTGGCCAGAGCCAGGGGTTGGCGGTGATCGACAGCTTCTATCGTGCCGGCGCGCTGGTGTTCGGAGGCGGCCACGTCGTCCTACCGCTTCTACAGGCCGGGGTCGTCGCACCCGGCTGGGTCACATCGGACCAGTTTCTCGCCGGATACGGAGCGGCGCAGGCGGTGCCCGGGCCGCTCTTCACCTTTGCCGCCTACCTCGGTGCGGTGTTGGAGCCTCAGCCGAATGGCGTAGCCGGGGCGGTCATTGCGCTTCTTTCAGTGTTCCTGCCCGGCTTTCTGATCCTGATCGGCGTTCTGCCTTTCTGGGATCGATTCCGCGCCATGCCACAGGCCCGATCGCTGATGCAGGGCGCCAATGCCGCCGTCGTCGGCATTCTCGGCGCGGCGCTCTATTCGCCCGTCTTCACCAGCGCCATTGGAGACTTGCGTGACTTTGCGCTGGCGCTCGCCTGTTTCGTCCTGCTGATGG
>NZ_JAHKNG010000144.1 GCF_018860165.1 Paracoccus marinaquae | reverse complement strand
CGCTTCGTTGTAGGATTTCCAGTTCGTCGTGCGGTAACGGGCGGGCTCGGGCTTGCTCATGTCGAGATTCTTAACCTACCGGATTCGCAGTGTGAATCCTTCCAGCGCCGAGTTCTGCAACAACGCCTATCGACGCCCTGATCGATCTGTTCATCCTGCGGGGCGTCCCTGCCTTCATCCGCTCGGATAACGGCCCGGAATTTATCGCCCAGGCCGTCCGAGACTGGATCGCAGCTGTCGGGGCGAAGACGGCCTATATCGAACCCGGCTCACCCTGGGAGAACGGTTACTGCGAGAGCTTCAATGCCCGGTTCCGCGACGAGATGCTGAACGGAGAGGTATTCTACAGCCTCCGCGAAGCGCAGATCCTGATCGAAGAATGGAGGAAGCACTATAACACGAAGCGACCACACAGCGCTCTGGGCTATCGCCCACCGGCCCCGGAAACCATCGTCGCGATGGACCAAGCGCCGGTCATGCACTAACAGTGAACCACTACCGGCTGACGCCGGTAGCATCCCGTTTTCCATGCAGTTCCAGATACTGAAGTATGATGTCGTCGGTGACATTGCCCGAGGTTGTCGAGAAATATCCGCGGGCCCAGAACCGCC
>NZ_JAHKNG010000143.1 GCF_018860165.1 Paracoccus marinaquae | reverse complement strand
CGCGCCCAGCAGGATCGCGCCGGCCATCCCGAAAACGCCCGGCAGGAACGCCAGCATGACCACCGCGCCCACCGCGATCGCAGCCCGTTCCCGGTCGGGACAGAGGTTCTTTGCCATGCCCCAGACAGCCTGCGCGACAATCGCCACGGCGACGATCTTGAGCCCGTCCAGCGCCCCGGTTCCAAGGGAACCCGAGATGGATGCCGCCGACATCGCAAAGACCAGCAACACCAGCGCCGAAGGCAACGTGAAGGCGGCAAAGGCGGCCAGCGCGCCCAACCAGCCCGCGCGCATCATTCCCAGAGCAAAACCGACCTGGCTCGAGGCCGGGCCGGGAAGGAACTGGCACAGCGCCACAAGATCGCCGTAGGCGTGATCCGACAGCCATCCCCGTCGGATGACCAACTCATCGCGGAAGTAGCCCAGATGCGCGATCGGCCCGCCGAAGGAGGTCAGGCCGAGCTTGAAAAAGGCTGCAAAGACCTCGCCCGGAGTTCCCTGAGCCGGTCTCGTTTCAGCCGTACCCGTCCCGTCGGTCATCCCGCTTCTGCCTTATTCTATCAGTTCTCGCAGACGAACCCGCGCCACAGCCAGCTTGGTGTCCTTTTCCG
>NZ_JAHKNG010000142.1 GCF_018860165.1 Paracoccus marinaquae | reverse complement strand
ATATGACGGCTCCTACGAGCGCGTTGCGGCCTTCGTTCGGGAATGGAAAGGCGAACGGCAACGGGCGCATCACACGACGGATCGTGGAACTTTCGTGCCGCTGGTGTTCGCACCGGGCGAAGCGTTCCAGTTCGACTGGAGCGAAGATTGGGCCTATGTCGGTGGCGAGCGGATCAAGCTGCAGGTCGCGCATATCAAGCTGTCGCACAGCCGCGCCTTTCTGGTGCGGGCCTATCTGCTGCAAACGCATGAGATGCTGTTCGATGCCCATTGGCATGCCTTCCGCGTCTTCGAAGGCGTGCCCGGTCGCGGTATCTACGACAATATGAAGACCGCCGTCGACAAGGTCGGAATAGGCAAGAAGCGCGATGTGAATGCGCGGTTCACGGCGATGACAAGCCATTATGTCTTCGATCCCGAGTTCTGCAATCCGGCGGCGGGCTGGGAGAAGGGTCAGGTCGAGAAGAATGTGCGCGATGCGCGCCATCGGATGTGGCAGCTGATGCCGGCCTTTCCGGATCTGGATGCGCTTAATGCTTGGCTGGAAGAGCGCTGTAAGCTGCTGTGGGCTGAGACGGCGCATGGCACGTTGCCTGGAAGCATCGCCGATG
>NZ_JAHKNG010000141.1 GCF_018860165.1 Paracoccus marinaquae | reverse complement strand
GCTGTCGGACCTGTGGCACGATCCGTGTCGCCTATAATTCCTGCCGCAACCGGCACTGTCCGAAGTGTCAGGGCGCGGCGGCTCGTGACTGGCTGGTCGCGCGGGCGGGCGACCTGCTGCCGGTCCCCTGGTTCCACGTCGTTTTCACGCTGCCGCCAGAGATTGCGGCAATCACCTTCCAGAACAAGAAGGTCGTCTATGGCATCCTGTTCAAGTCCGCCACCGAGACACTGCGCATCATCGCGGCCGATCCAAGACATCTCGGCGCCGGGATCGGCCTGATCGCGGTGCTGCACAGCTGGGGCCAGACCCTCAGCTACCATCCCCATCTCCATTGCATCGTGCCCGGTGGCGGCCCGTCACCGGACGGCAGCCGCTGGATCGCCTGCCGTCCCGGTTTCTTCCTGCCGGTCCGCGTCCTGTCGCGGCTCTTCCGGCGGCTGTTTCTGGAAGCGTTACGTGCCGCCTTCGAGGCCGGGCAG
Source organism: Paracoccus marinaquae (assembly GCF_018860165.1). Lineage (GTDB taxonomy): Bacteria > Pseudomonadota > Alphaproteobacteria > Rhodobacterales > Rhodobacteraceae > Paracoccus > Paracoccus marinaquae. The sequence continues at coordinate 136 of NZ_JAHKNG010000141.1, read as the reverse complement.
TTGCAGTTCTTCGGCGATCTCGTCGACCTGGCCGATCCGCAGGCCTTTGCCCGGCTGCTGGCTTCGGCAAGTCGCCGCAACTGGGTGGTCTACGCCAAACCGCCCTTCGGCGGGCCGGAGCAGGTGCTGGCCTATC
>NZ_JAHKNG010000140.1 GCF_018860165.1 Paracoccus marinaquae | reverse complement strand
CATGAATTCTCGGTCGGCACGGTCGATCTGGTGAACCGCGCCTGCGAGGCGGCGGAAGACGCCTTCTGGAGCTATGGCTACCTGAGCCGCGAGGCCCGCGCCGCCTTCCTCGAGGCGATCGCCGACGAGATCGAGGCCCGCGCCGATCAGATCACCCTGATCGGCGCCCAGGAAACCGGCCTGCCCGAGGCCCGCCTTCAGGGCGAGCGCGGCCGCACCACCGGCCAGCTGCGGCTGTTTGCCGGCCACATCCGTGCGGGCGATTACCTCGACCGCCGCCATGACCCCGCCCTGCCCGGGCGCCAGCCGCTGCCGCGCCCCGATCTGCGCATGATCCAGCGCCCCATCGGCCCGGTCGCGGTCTTCGGCGCCTCGAACTTCCCGCTGGCCTTCTCGACCGCCGGCGGCGACACGGCGGCGGCGCTGGCCGCCGGCTGCCCGGTCGTCGTGAAGGGCCATTCCGCCCATCCCGGCACCGGCGAGATCGTGGCCGAGGCGATCCACGCGGCGATCGCGAAGACCGGCATGCATCCGGGCGTCTTCAGCCTGATCCAGGGCGGCCGGCGCGATGTCGGCACGGCGCTGGTCACCCATCCGCTGATCCGGGCGGTGGGCTTCACCGG
>NZ_JAHKNG010000013.1 GCF_018860165.1 Paracoccus marinaquae | reverse complement strand
CCGAGACGGCGAAAAAGAAACGAAAGGAGACATCTGCATTGACGCCAACATGACGCGCAGAACATAACAACCGGGTGGGTCAGATCTCGGTGACAATGCCGGGTCAATTCTCAGTGGCAATCAACAGCCGAAGCCAATCGGCGCGGCCCCTTGCCGGGCCTTCGCTACCTTACAATTTCAGTCGGAGACTATAGAGCCTGATTCTTTTAGACAGTCTTTGCGGTGGAACAAATTGAACGGCGGGCACCCGCCGGCTGGTCCTGCTCCTGCAAAATCGGCGTCTGGCGGGTCATGATGCCGGCTGGCGTCCGCTGTCGATCCTTGGCATCACCACCCGCGCCAGCGTCGCCGGCGTGATCGGTTTGTGCAGGATCTCGATTCCATGCCGATCCGCCGCCTGTCGCAGAGCGTCCGAGCGGTCGGCCGTGATCAGGCATTTGGCGGGGGCGTTCGGCAGCAGCCGGCCGATGGCGCTGAGGCAGGCGATCCCGTCCATGCCCGCCCCCAACTGGTAATCCACGAGGCACAGATCGGGCTCGACGCCGGTTTCCTCCAGCAATTCCAGGGCATCTTCGCCTGAAGTCACGTCCAGCACGTTGACGCCCCATTGCTCAAGCAGTTGCGACAGCGCCGAGGTCACCTCGGCATCGTTCTCGACCAGAAGCGCCGTCACGTCGACCGCGCGCTCCTGCTGCGCAAGCCCGTCGGCGTCGGCCGGTTCGGCATCGCGGCGGTCGCCAAGTCCGGTCGAGGCGATCTCGACCGAAAAGGTCGAGCCGCATCCCGGGGCCGAGCGCAGGTTCAGCATATGCCCCAGCAGCGAGGCGGCGCGTTCGACGATGGCCAGCCCCAGGCCCAGCCCCTCGGCCGCCGATGCCTTGGCATCCAGCCGCTTGAACTCCGCAAAAACGATCTCCTGATCCTTCTCGGCGATGCCGCGGCCGGTATCGCGGACCTGGATCAGTTGCCGGCCGGGCCTTCCGCGGGCAGCGACAAGGATGCGGCCCCGATCGGTATAGCGGATCGCATTCGAGATCAGGTTCTGCAGGATCCGCCGCAGGTAGATGCGATCCGACAGAACCGTCGCCTCGACCGGGCGCACCACCAGCCGCAACCCCTTCTGTTCGGCGATCGGGGTGAATTCCTCGCGCAGTTGCCGGAACAGCGGCCCCAAAGCGATCGGCTCGACCGTCAGCGCCGCCTGTCCCACCTCCAGCCGCGAAATGTCCAGAAGCGCCTCGAGCAGCGCGCTGACCGAATCCAGCGATCGCTGGGTCTTTTCCAGCTTGGCGCGCTGCCCGCCGTCATCGGCCTCTTCCAGCAGCGAGCCGACATAGAGCGTCGCCGCCGACAGGGGCTGCATCAGGTCATGGCCGACCGCGGCGACGAAACGGGCGCGCGACGCATTGGCACGCTCGGCACTGGCCAGCGCATCCTCAAGCTCCAGCGTCCGGTCCAGCACCCGCGCCTCCAGCGTTTCGTTGGCATGGCGGATCGCCTGCATGGCGTTCTTGTGTTCGGTGATGTCGTCCAGCGACATCACGAAGCCGCCATCCGGAATTTCCTGCGCGAAGAGGGCAAAGCTGCCGCTGCCGCCGCGGCGCCGGATCTCGACCTCGAAACTGGTCTTGCGGCGGACCGAGCGCGCCCAGTCGGCCAGCATGTTGGCGCCCTGATGCGGCGGGAAGGCGAACTGGGCGCGCAGCTGGTGCCACAGATCGTCGAAATGCAGGCCGGGGCGCAGCCGGGTGCGCGGCAGGGTCAGCATCTCGGTCAGGTTGGCATTCCAGCCCAGCAGCCGCAGCCGGGCATCGAAGATGCAGACCCCCAGCGGCGCATGATCCAGCGTCGCCTGCAGGATCCGGGTCTGGTCGTCCAGCAGCCGGCCGCGTTCCTCGCGTTCGGCCCGGATCAGGTCGGTGACCTCGGTCTGGATGATGGCGGTGCTGCCATCCGGGGTGCGCTGCTCCGAGACCTGGACCCAGCGGCCGTCGGCCATGCCCTGGGTCAGGATGAAATGCCGCTCGTTGTGGCGGTGCTTGCGCATGGCGATCCACTCGTCACGGCTCATCCCGTCGGGCAGCTGCAGATGGTGCGATCCCGCGGCCAGCTGGAGATAATCGTCGAAGCTGAGGCCGGGCTTCAGCCCCTCGACGATATCGGGCAGCAGCGCATTGAAGCGCGAATTGCACATGATCAGCACGTCCGAGGCGTCGAACAGCGCAAAGCCTTCCTGCACCGCCTCGATGGCGTTGGACAGGTTCTGCCGGGCGATGTCATTGTCGCGATAGGCATCGGACAGCCGCGCATTCGAGGCGTTCAGCAGATCCAGTGCATGTTCAAGATCGCGGGTGCGGGCGCGCACCTCGTCCTCCAGCACCGCTGCGCGCTGGAACTGGGCATAGCCGACGCCGCTGTCGCCCGGCAGATCCTCGATATGGCGGATCAGCGACTGGGTGATGCGCACCAGCTTTTCATGCCGGCGCCCGATATCGTCCGCGGGCGACATCATCCGTTCGATATCGGCGGGCAGGCGCGGCTCGGTCATCGCGCCTCGGCGGGGTCGTAGAAGGCGACGCCGGTGAAGGTCTGGTTCACATGCATGGCGCCGAACTGCTCGCCATAGGTCGAGAAGCCGGCGACCTTGTTCTCGCGCAGGATCTGCGACACCTCGCGCGATTTCTGCCGGCTTTCGGCGTCGATGCGTCGGAACAGGCAGTCGAAGGCCAGCACCAGCGAGGGATCGCCCTCCTGCTTCAGCCCTTTCAGCGCCTCGTCGAGATGGGCGGCGATATCGCTTTGCTCGGACAGCGTCAGCACCATGCCCTCGGCAATCGCGCCGAAGAAGACCAGCGCCCCGTCCGCGCCGACATGCTGGATCGACCGGACATGGTGCCGCCCGCCGGCACGCACCAGAACCGGGCGGGTCGCAAAGACCTCGGGCCCGAGGCTTTCCAGCGGAACCCCAGCGAGCCGCGCATATTCCGGCGCCGCCGGTTCGTCATTGATGCGCAGCACCGCGCGGCTCTGCGGATCGGCGCTGGTCACCACCATCTGCGTGCGCGAGGGCCGGGTGCAGTCGAAGGAAAAGGTCTTCAGCGGCGTGCCCACCCGCAGCAGGCACAGCACTGCCGCCCGGTCATGGATGGCGCCGGCAACGAAGACCTGCGTGCGTCGGTAGGTCCGGCCATCCCCGGCCGAGCCGCCGACCACCGGCACCGGACCGAGCCCGCCGGCAAGCGAGGCGATCAGATGCTCTTCCCGGCCGGACAGCCCGTCGACCATCAGGATGCCCAGTTCATGCGCGAAATCTCCGGCGCGACGGTGCAGGCTTTGCCGGGCACGCTGAAGCTGGGCGACGACGACGCGGGAATCGACCGTGTCGACGGGGTCGATCAGGATCGTCTCGGCGGCAAAGCTGGCGGCCGGAAAGCCGATGGCGACGATGCGGCCATCGGCATAGCCTTCCTCGCACAGCTCGCCCCCCGTGGAACAGCCGGCGATCTCGGTCGCCGGCAGCAATTCCCGCGCCCGGCGCAGCAAGGCCGGCAGGTCGGTCGAGGCGGCGGTGAACAGCAGGACAAGGGCGAAGGGGCCGGCACCGAGGATGCCGGACAGGGCGAAGGCGGGATCGGGATCGTCGGCGAAGACCGAGGCGCGAACCGGCGCGGTCGTCGACAGGTTCGGCGGAAAGCCGGTGAGCGAGGGGTTAAGAATGTCCTCCTGCATCGCTCAGTTGCCCCGTCATCGTTGCATCGCGCGCCATCAGCACGGCCTGGGTGCGTGACGACACCCCCAGCTTGCGCATGATCGCGGTGACATGCGCCTTGACCGTCGTCTCGGCGATCGCCAGTTCGTAGGCGATCTGCTTATTCATCTTGCCTTCGCAGATCAAATCAAGAATTTTCGCCTGCTGCCGGGTCAGTTGCGACAGCCGCCGGATGGCCGCCGTCCCGCCTTTCTGCGGCATCGCGTCCATCTCGTCATCACCCGGCAGGTCGGGGGCATAGATCTCGCCCGCCGCCAGCGCCTGAAAGGCGGCGCGGAAGATCTCGCGGCGCGAATGCTTGGGCACGAAGCCGGCTGCACCCGCGGCCAGCGCCGAACGGATCACCCGCGTCTCGTTGACCGAGGTGACCAGCAGGATCGGCAGGTCGGGGGCGATGCGGCGCAGCGTGACCAGCCCCTCGAGCCCGTCCACGTCGGGCAGGTTCAGATCCAGCAGCAGCACGTCGAAGGCCCGACCGGATTCGAGGAACCCGGCCGCCTGGCCAAGGCTTTCGGCATGGGTCACCTGCTCAATCCCCGAGACCGATTGCAGCGTCATCGCCAGGGCATCGCCGAACAGTGGATGATCCTCGATGATCAGCGCGGTCCGGAATACGGAAGGGGCGTCAGGGGGCGTCGTTTCTGCCATGTGATTTCCCTCTTTCCGAGAAGTCCCGCGTCTTCATCCTAGATCGTAGCAGATCCCGCGCCGACCTGTAAAAAGGTCTCATGACCGAAGGCCGGGGCGGGGATGGAAGGGGCGCGAACCGCGGGTCCGCGCCCCCTGTTCTCAGCGATCGTCGGCGCCGGTCAGTTCGATGCCAGCTGCTTCGGCAGCTTGAAGGTCCAGACCGTGCCGCCCTGATTGAGGTAGTTGACCTTCTTGGCGACCTCGCCGCCCCAGAGCGGGACCGCACCGCCCCAGCCCGAGACGATCGTGACATATTGTTCGCCATCCTGTTCCCAGGTGACCGGCTGGCCGACGATGCCCGAACCGGTCTGGAAGGACCACAGCACCTCGCCGGTTTCATCGTCCAGCGCCAGGAAATCGCCCTCGGGATTGCCGAGGAAGACCAGTCCGCCGGCGGTGGTCATGACCCCGCCCCAAAGCGGCGCGTCGTTCTTGTACTCCCACTTGATCTCGCCGGTATTGGGGTCCATCGCCTTCAGGCTGCCGATATGATCCTCGAAGATCGGCTTGATGGTGAAGCCTGCGCCCAGATAGGCGGCGCCCTTCTTGTAGCTGATCGGCTCGTTCCAGATATCCATGCCCCATTCGTTCGAGGGCACATAGAACAGTTCCGTCTTCTGGCTATAGGCCATCGGCATCCAGTTCTTGCCGCCGAGGAACGAAGGCACCGAAAAGACCTGCTGGCCCTTGCCACCCTCGGCCGAGGTGTCGGGCGCGCCGGGACGGTTGGCCTCGTTGTAGATCGGGCGCCCGGTCTCATCAATGCCCGAGGCCCAGCTGATCTCGCTGACGAAGGGATAGGCGTTGACGAATTTCCCGTCCTCGCGGTTCAGGACGTAGAAAAAGCCGTTGCGGTCGGCGGTGGCGAAACGCTTGTTGCCGTCCTTGTCGACGAAGGGCACCACCTCGTTGACGCCGTCGAAATCCCAGCCCTCGCGCGGGGTGGTCTGGAAATGCCACTTGATCTCGCCGTTTTCGGGGTCGATGCCGAGGCGCGAGGCGGCATAGAGATTGTCGCCGCTGTTGTCCGGCGCGGGTTCGCCGGCGCCGCGCAGATGGCTGTTCCAGGGCGCGGGGTTGCCGGCGCCGAAGATGAGCGTGTTCGTGTCGGCGTCATACGAGCCGCCCATCCAGGTGGCGCCGCCGCCGGTCTTCCACATGTCGCCCGGCCAGGTCGCGTTCAGCGTGCCGGTCATGGTGCTTTCCTGGCCGTTCAGCGTACCCATATGGCCCTCGATCACCGGACGGGTCCAGACCAACTCGCCGGTTTCGGCGTTGCGGGCCTGCACCTCGCCGACGATGCCGAATTCACCGCCGGAATTGCCGGTGATAACCAGCCCGTTCACGACCAGCGGCGCGGCGGTGTAGGAATAGCCCTCCTTGTAATCGGCGATCTTCTTGTTCCATTTCACGTCGCCGGTCTTCAGGTCCAGCGCCACGACGCGCGCATCCAGCGTGCCGAAATAGAAATTGTCGCCATAGATCGCGCCACCGCGGTTGACGACGTCGCAGCAGGGCAGGATCCCCTCGGGCAGGCGGGCGTCGAACTGCCAGACCTCCTTGCCGGTCTTCACGTCGATCGCATAGACCCGCGAATACGAGCCGGTGACATACATCATGCCGTCATGGATCAGCGGCTGGGTTTCCTGGCCGCGCTGCTTCTCGCCGCCGAACGAGAAGGCCCAGGCCGGCACCAGATTCTGGATATTGTCCTTGTTCAGCGTGTCGAGCGGGCTGAAGCGCTGCAGGTCGCGGCCCATGCCGTTGGTCAGCACGTCGCCCGTGGTCTGCTGGTCTTTGGCCAGATCTTCCTCGGTGACCGCCGCCGTGGCGGCCGAGGCCAGCCCGGTCATCGCAATGACCGCTGCAAGCACGAATCTGTTCATCTGTTTTCCTCCGCTTGGTCCGGGCCTCCGCGGCGTTCCGCACATTCAGAGGCAATCCCGTCCGAGTATGGGAGGCGGAACCCGCCCGTATATTGTCCATTGGTCGAAGGCCCACGCCGCCGGCCTAGACCATGGTCGTATTTCGCAGCGTGGTGAATTTCCTCAGGCTTTCCGGCAACCGGAGGAGAGGAGACACCCGATGCGCGGCAGAATTCCCGCGGCGATGGCCTGCGCCCTGACGGCTGGAGCGGCGACAGCCGAACAGGTCCGCATCGACCTGATCGAACGGCAGGTGACGCCGCCGCCGATCCTGTCGAACATGATCGCTCCGCCCGCGGATCTGGGGGCGGCCGGCGCGCGGCTGGCGGTGACCGACATCGCCACCACCGGCAAGTTCATGGGCCATGATTATGCGCTGCACGAAACCATCGTGGCACCCGAGGCGGAATTCCTGCCGGCCGTCCGTGCGGCACTGGCCGATGGCGCCCGGCTTCTGGTGGTGAAGGCCCCGCCGGCCGATCTGCTGGCGCTGGCCGATCTGCCCGAGGCTGCTGACGCGGTGATCTTCAACAGTTCCGCCCCTGACGACACTCTGCGTGGCGCGGATTGCCGCGGCAACCTGCTGCACACCACGCCCAGCCTTGCGATGCGCGCCGACGCGCTGTCGCAATTCGCACTGAAGAAGCAATGGACCGATCTGGCGCTGGTGCAGGGCCCCAATCCCGAGGATGCGGCCTTCGCTGAGGCGCTGCGCCGCTCGCTGACCAAGTTCGGGATCAAGGTGAAGGGCGAGAAGGGCTGGGCCTTCGATGCCAACATGCGCCGCGTCGCCTCGGCCGAGGTGCCGCTGTTCACGCAGGACCTGCCGGATCACGACCTGCTGCTGGTCGCCGACGAGCGCGGCGATTTCGGCCGCTATATCGCCTATAACACCTGGGTTCCGCGTCCGCTGGCCGGATCCGAGGGGATCATCCCGAAAGGCTGGTCCGGTGTGGTCGAGCAATGGGGTGCGGCGCAGTTGCAGGGCCGGTTCCGCGATCTGGCGGGCCGCGAGATGCAGACCGAGGATTTCGGCGCCTGGGCGGCGGTGTCGGCCATCGGCGAGGCGGTGACGCGCAGCAAGACCGCCGATCCCGCCGCCCTGCGCGCCTACCTTCTATCCGACCAGTTCCGGCTGGCGGGGTTTCTGGGAACGCCGCTGAGCTTTCGTCACTGGGACGGCCAGATGCGCCAGCCGGTGCCGCTGGTGACCGACCGCGCCGTGGTCGGCCTCGCCCCGCTGGAGGGGTTCCTGCACGAACGATCCGAACTTGACACGCTGGGGCAGGACCTGCCCGGCACCGAATGCACCCGATTTGGAGAGATGCCATGACCCGCCGCCTGCTTGCCCTGACCACCGCCCTGTCCCTTGCCTCGCCGGCGCTGGCCGACGAGATCTGGGTCACCAACGAACTGGACGACACGATCAGCGTGATCGATACCGGGACGCTGGAGGTGAAGGCCACCTATCCCACCGGCCAGCGCCCGCGCGGGGTGACCTTCTCGCGCGATTTCAAGCGGCTCTATATCTGTGCCTCGGATTCCAATGCGGTGCAGGTGATGGATCCCGATACCGGTGAGATCCTGCATGACCTGCCCTCGGGCGCGGATCCCGAACAGTTCGTGATCTCGCCCGACGACCGCTTGCTCTATATCGCCAATGAGGATGACGCCATCACCACCGTTGTCGATACGGAATCGCGCAAGGTCGTGGCCCAGATCGATGTCGGGATCGAGCCCGAGGGGATGGGAATCTCGCCCGACGGCAGGATCCAGATCACCACCTCCGAGACGACCAACATGGCGCATTGGATCGACACCGAAAGCCAGCAGATCATCGCCAACACGCTGGTCGATTCACGCCCCCGCCATGCCGAGTTCAGCCCCGATGGCAAGGAATTGTGGGTCAGCTCGGAAGTCGGCGGCACGGTCACGGTCTTCGATGTCGCCACCCAGGCCGAACTGGCGAAGATCGGCTTCGAGTTGCCCAATGTCCGCCCCGAAAGACTGCAACCGGTGGGCATGCGGTTCTCGCCCGATGGCAGCAAGGTCTTTGCGGCCCTCGGCCCGGCGGACCATATCGCGGTGATCGACGTGGCCAGCCGCACGGTCGAGGATTATATCCTCGTCGGCCGGCGCGTCTGGCACATGGCCTTCTCGCCCGATCAGACGCAGCTGTTCACCACGAACGGCGTTTCTGGCGATGTGACGGTGATCGATGTGGCCTCTCTCAAGCCCTTGAAAACCATCAAGGTCGGGCGATTCCCCTGGGGTGCCACGGCCCGGCCAACCCCCTGATAGGTCGTATCTACCATGGTCGAATTGCTGCACGCGCAGCCTCGGCAGTAACTGTCTCAAGCGCACAGGACGAGGAGGAAACCTGACCATGACCACCCTGTTTCACAAGGCCCTGATCACCGCCGTCGCAGCCGGCTGCATCGCCATTCCGGTGCAGCTTCTGGCCCACGGCGATGTCGCCCCGCAGCCGCTGAACACCGATGCGCTGCCCGATGTGGGCGAGGAATGGCTGACCGAGAACCCCTATCGCGCCGAAGCGGCGGGCGATGATGTCTGGCTGCAGGCGGTGAAGGTCGGCGATTCCGGCTACAACCAGAACTGCGCCCGCTGCCACGGCCTCGGCGCGGTCTCGGGTGGGTTGGCCCCCGACCTGCGCTTCCTCGAAGCCGAGGAATATGGCGACGAATGGTTCATCGAGCGGTTCCGCCACGGCTATACCCAGGACGGCACCACCAAGATGCCGGCCTTCGGCGATGTGCTGGGCCAGAAGGCAGCCTGGGCGATCCGCACCTATGTCGAGACCCGTCCCGAGGATGGCGCGCTGGACGACCAGACCGCCCGGCTGACCGAAATCCGCGATCTTCTGGCCGCGAATGACGGCGATGCCGATGCGCTGAAGGTCGAACTCGAGGAAATTTCCACCGGCGTGGCCACGGCCTCGGGCGCTCCGGTCGCCGACAGCCCGGTCTCGCGCGCGGCCGCCGCCCTGGCCGGGGCACCGGCCAATCGCCAGGCCGCGGCCGAAATGCTGACGGTCGGCCTCTCGGCCTCGCATTGAGACCGGTCATGCCGCGCTTCCCCTCCATCTGCGCGGCATTCGGGGTGGCGGTCATGGCCGCCGCCCCGGTATTCGCGGCCTGCGAAGGCGTCGCACCCGAGCAGCGGCTGCAGAACACCTTCCCGCAGGATATCGGCCGCAGCCTCGACCGGATTGTCGAGGACGGCTGGATCGAGGTCGCGGTCTATGAGGATTTTCCGCCCTGGTCCTGGGAACAGGACGGCCGGCCCATGGGCATCGATGTCGATCTTGCCCGGCTGATCGGCGAGGGCCTGGGCGTCGAGGCCCGCATCCGCATGGTGCAGGCCGGTGAGATGCTGGATCAGGACCTGTTGAACTATGTCTACAAGGGCGCGGTGGTCGGCGGGCGGGTCTCGAACCTGTTCCTGCATGTGCCCTATGATGTCGATTACGCCTGCCGCTTCGATCAGGTGGTTTTCACCGGGATCTATGCCGAAGAGCATCTGGCCATCGCCTATCGTCGGGCCGACTATCCCGACAAGGCGCCGGTTCCGGCCTATTTCCGCTATGATCCGGTCGGGGTCGAGAATGACTCGATCTCGGATTTCTTCCTGACCTCGCTGGTCGGGTCGTCGGCGGACAAGATGCACCGCTATGCCAGCCTTGCCGGCGCCATGGCGGCGCTGGCGGCGGGCGAGGTCAAGGCCGTGATGGGGCCGCGCGCCCAGCTGGAAGCCGGGGCGGCAGAGGGTATCGCCATCCACGAACCGCCGTTTCTGGGGCTGGAGCGGTCGAGATGGACGCTGGGCCTCGCCGTTTCCACCCAGCACCGCCCGCTGGCCTATGCGGTGGATGATGTGATCGCCGCCGCCATCGCCGATGGCCGCCTGCAACGGATCTTTGCGCAATACGGCGTCAGCTACCTGCCCGCCGCCAGATAGCCGCCGGGGCGGAGCGGACAAGCCCGCGTCACGCGGGCGACCCTCGGGATCATCTCGGCGAGGTGAAGAACGCCGGCGCCGCATGGCCCGTGCCGACGCAGTCCAGAAAGGCCGCCGCCGTCTCCAGCGCCTCGCGGATGGTCACGTCCATGTCGAGATAGCGATAGGTTCCCAGCCGGCCGACGAAGGTCACGCCGGTCGTCGCCTCGGCGCGGGTAATGTAGTCGTCGAGAAGGGCTTTTTCCTCGACCAGCCGGATCGGGTAATAGGGGATGTCGTCGGGGCCGCAGGCGCGGCTGTATTCGCGATAGCAGATGCTGCCCTCGTGGCTTTCCCAGGGGCTGAAATGCTTGTGCTCGGTGATCCGGGTCCAGGGCACCTCGCGGTCGCCGTAATTCATCACCGCGCAGCCCTGATAGTCGCCCTGACAGGTGAAACGCTCGAAATCCAGCGTGCGATAGCCCAGCCGGCCCAGGTCGTAATCGAAGAACCCGTCCAGCGGCCCCGACCAGAAGACGTGACCGGCGGCCCCGGCCATGTCGGGCGTATAGGGGGTGTTCAACTCGACCGTGATGTTCGGATGCTCGAGGATCGCCGCGATCATCGGGGTATAGCCGTCTCTCGGCATCCCCTGGAATCGGTGGAAGAAATAGTTGTCATCATAGTTGAAGCGCACCGGCAGGCGCTTCAGGATCGAGGCCGGCAGTTCGGTCGGCGCGCAGCCCCACTGCTTTTCGGTATAGCCCTTGAAGAATGCCTCATAGAGATCGCGGCCGACGAAGCGCAGCGCCTGTTCCTCGAAATTCTGCGGGTCCTCGATGGTCAGGTCGGCCTCGCCGGCGACGAAGTCGCGTGCCTCGTCCGGGCGCATGGCCTTGCCGAAGAACTGGTTGATGGTCAGCAGGTTGATGGGCAGCGAATAGACCGCGCCTCGGGTGGTCGATTTGACCCGGTTCTGGAACGGCATGAATTCGGCGAAGCCGTTCACATAGGCCCAGACCTCCTCGTCATCGGTGTGGAAGATATGCGGGCCATAGACATGCATCATCACGCCGGTCTCGGGGTCGCGTTCGGTAAAGCAGTTGCCGCCGATATGGCCGCGGGTGTCGATGATCCGGCAATGATGACCCGCCTCGGCCAGCCGGCGCCCGATCACCGCACCGGAGAGCCCCGCACCCACCAGAAGTATCTGCATCCTCTCCCGCCTGTTTCCCATTCGCCCGTCCCCCGGCAGGGTCGCACCCTATTCGGCCAGCATCAACACGTCCTCGTGGCTGCGGTCCAGCCGTCCGGCCAGCCCGTCGCGCATGGCCACGGCCAGAACCCGCCGGAAGCGGCCGGCCTCGGCCCCGTAGTCGCGCGCCTTGCGACGCCACTTCACCGCCAGCACCGGCACCAGCGGCCAGAAGAACGGCCCCGCCGCGACCCGATAGGCGATCAGCGCGTTGCGATACATGTAATAGACCTTCCACACCGGGTTCAGCACCAGCCCGGTTGCCCCCTGCATGGCCTCGGTATCGTGCTCGAAACGGATGCCCGGCGCAAAGCCGATGCGCAGGCCGCGGCGGCGCATGGTCAGCGTGTAAAGCTGGTCGTCGCCATAGATGAACAGGCGCGGGTCGGGCAGGCCGGCCCGGTTCAGGGCCGCGCGCGACAGAAACAGGCCGACGAAGGATGCCATGTCGACCTCGACCAAGGGCGCATCCGGCGCATAGGCCGGATCCTGCAGATGAAAGCCGCGCCGGCCCCCGCCCGACAGCGTTCGCAGGAACTCCGCCCCGCGCCAGAACGGATTGCGGTAGGGCCGGTTCATTTCGCAGATGCGGCCATCGGGATGAAAGACCGCAGCGCCAACTGCATCCCAGCCCGTACGGTCCATGGCGCGAAAGGCGGCCATGGCGCCGGGTGCCGGGCGGCCATCGTCATCCATCACCACCACCCAGTCGGGATCCAGACGGTCGCGGACCTCGCGCAGCGCTTCCGAAAATCCTCCGGCGCCGCCCAGATTCTGCGCGCTGCGGCGCAGGATAAGGCGCGGATCGGTGATCCCGCCCAGCCATTCGGCGGTTCCGTCGGTCGAGGCATTGTCGAAGACCAGCAGATGATCCACCGGCTGGGCCAGCAGCCGCGCCACGGTTTCCCGCAGCTTGCCCAGGCGTTGATGGGTGACGACCACCGCCGCGAGCCGCAGCACTTTGGCCCGATCTGTCCGATCCGCGCTCAAGCCGGGCGCCGGAACGGGTTCGACAGCGCACCAACGCGCGTCGTGGCCGAGTCGGGTGGAAAGTGTGTGATCGGCATGGCTTGTCTTGAGGAGGTGCAGGGCAGGTCGGGAACGCCCCATGTGAAGGGGCCGGGGCAGGAAAGTTGGCGGCTGTGGGATCGTCCCGGTCTTGTGATCAATGCCCGCCGAAACGTCAAGCGGGCTGCCCGACACTTCGGAAAGCGTCGTGGTGGGAGGGCGATCCGGATGATCCGCCCGTCCGGCCGCGTTTCGATGCCCGCATGGGCCCGGTCAGATACACAGGGTTTCTGACGCTCCCTCACTCGAACGCATGGCATTCGGGCTCGATATATGTCGAGCATTACAACCGGACGATCCGGCACGAATGGCTGGACTTCTACATCTTTGAAACCATCGGGGAGGTGCAAGAGGTCGCCACCGAACGGCTATGGATCTACAGCATCAGAGGCATCTCACCGCGTAAACTTCTTGTACTTCACGCGCTTCGGCTCGATCGAATCCGGGCCCAGGCGGCGCACCTTGTCTTCCTCATAGGCCTCGAAGTTGCCCTCGAACCATTCGACATGGGCGTCGCCCTCGAAGGCGAGGATATGGGTGCAGAGGCGGTCGAGGAAGAAGCGGTCGTGGCTGATTATGACCGCGCAGCCGGCGAAATCCTCGAGCGCGGCTTCCAGCGCCTGCAGGGTCTCGACGTCCAGATCGTTGGTAGGTTCGTCCAGCAGCAGCACGTTGCCGCCGGATTTCAAGAGCTTGGCCATGTGGACGCGGTTGCGTTCGCCGCCCGAGAGCTGGCCGACCTTCTTCTGCTGGTCGCCGCCCTTGAAGTTGAAGGCGGAACAATAGGCGCGGCTGTTCATGGTCGCGTCGCCCAGCACGATCTGTTCGGCCCCGCCCGAGATTTCCTCCCACACGGTCTTGCCGGCGGCGAGCGCGTCGCGGGACTGGTCGACATAGCTGAGATGCACCGTCTCGCCGAAGACGATCTCGCCCGCGTCGGGTTTTTCCTGCCCGGTCAGCATGCGGAACAGGGTGGACTTGCCGGCGCCGTTGGGGCCGATCACGCCGACGATGCCGCCGGGCGGCAGGCTGAAATCCAGATCCTCGATCAGAAGCTTGTCGCCCATCGCCTTCTTCAGCCCCGAGACCTCGATCACCTTGTTGCCCAGGCGTTCGCCGTTCGGGATGATGATCTGCGCGCGGCTGAGTTTCTCGCGCTCGGACTGGCCGGCCAGTTCGTTATAGGCGTTGATCCGGGCCTTCTGCTTGGCCTGACGGGCCTTGGCGCCGGCGCGGATCCATTCCAGTTCGCGTTCCAGCGTCTTCTGCTTGGCCTTGTCCTCGCGCGCCTCCTGTTCCAGCCGCTTGGCCTTCTGTTCCAGCCAGGCCGAGTAGTTGCCCTCGTAGGGGATGCCGCGGCCGCGATCCAGTTCCAGGATCCAGCCGGTGATGTCGTCGAGGAAATAGCGGTCGTGGGTGACGATCAGGATCGTGCCCTTGTATTCGATCAGGTGCTTTTGCAGCCAGGCGATGGTTTCGGCGTCGAGGTGGTTCGTCGGTTCGTCCAGCAGCAGCATGTCGGGCGCCTCGAGCAGCAGCTTGCAGAGCGCGACGCGGCGGCGCTCGCCGCCCGAGAGGGTTTCGACATCGGCATCGTCGGGCGGGCAGCGCAGCGCCTCCATGGCGACATCGATCTGGCTGTCCAGATCCCACAGGTTCTCGGCGTCGATCTCGTCCTGAAGCCTGGCCATCTCGTCGGCGGTTTCGTCCGAATAGTTCATCGCCAGGTCGTTATAACGGTCCAGCTTGGCCTTCTTGGCGGCCACGCCCAGCATGACATTCCCGCGCACGCTGAGCGCGGGATCCAGTTGCGGCTCCTGCGGCAGATAGCCGACGGTCGCGCCCTTGGCGGCCCAGGCCTCGCCGGTGAAATCCTTGTCGAGGCCGGCCATCACCCGCAGCAGGGTCGATTTGCCGGCGCCGTTGACACCGACGACGCCGATCTTGACGCCGGGCAGGAAGTTCAGGCGGATGTTCTCGAAGACCTTCTTGCCGCCGGGATAGGTCTTGGACACGCCGTCCATGTGGTAGACGAACTGATAGGACGCCATCTGCAATCTCCTGCACTCGTTTGCGGCTATGTAAGGGAAAGCGCGGGCCGGGAAAAGGTCAGCGCAGGTCGGCCATGAATTCGGCCGGCATCCGCGCGGCCAGAAAGTCGAATTGCGGCTCCAGCCTGGCGCGCAGGACGGCGCGGGCCTCGTCCGGCACGGACAGTCCGGCGGGCGCGGCGAAGACCTTCTTGTGCAGGCCGCGATAGCTGGCGGCGGGCAGGTCGAGGAAGGTCTCGACATCGTGCAGCAGGCCGCCGGGGTCGCGGGCGATGCGGCCGAAGGGCAGGACCAGCAGCCGGTCGGGGCCGAAGCGGGCCTGCCAGCGCGGCAGATAGGCCGCGTAATCGCCGCGGTTCATCAGCACCGGATCCTCGATCTCGCGCAGCCAGTCGTCGAGGCTGGCGGGTTTGCGGCCCTTGCGTTTCAGGTTCATCTTCAGCTGCGAGATGGCGCGGTCCACCGGGTGGCGGATGATATAGATGAACTGCGCCTGCGGCAGGAAATCGCGGACGAAATCCACGCCCTCGTCGGGCAGCGTGGAATATTCGGGCGTGATGTCGATGGGCCGGGTGCCCTGCGGCGCGGGGGCGAAGACCCGGCGATACCAGCCCTCGGTGAACATCCGGCCCGAGGTGATCTCGGCCACATAGGCCAGCATCTCGGGCGACAGGGGGGTGCCGCTGGCGATATGGCGGCGGATCAGGTTTTCCTTGCTGCGGCGGAAGTGCCAGGGCAGCCATTTGCGGTGTTCGGGCACGAAGCGGTGGCTGAAGAACTGCACTTCCTTGAAGGGCGGGGTCCAGATCCGCGGGTGCTGGGCCAGCATCTCGCTGAGCCAGCTGGTGCCGGCCTTCTGCGCGCCGATACCGATGATGCGCGGCTTGCGCGGCTTGCCCTCGGGATCCCAGGCGATCTGTTCCGCGTCGGTCATGCCGGCCGGTTACCCCCGCGACAGGGGCGCGCGACGGTGTGGCCCGGGGATGCCGGGCGGGGGCGGGGGCCGTTTCCTGTCACTTTGAGCGCAGCTTCACGATGTTGCTTTGCGAATGGTTGGCATAGGTCGGCCAGTCGGGTTCGTAATCCTCGGCCTGGTTGCCCCAGACGGCCCAGTCCTTGCGCGGGCCGCGGGCGAACATCTCCAGCCGCGGGCCCCAGCTGCAATCCTCGATCAGCCGGTACTGCTCATCCGGCTTGCGGCTGTGTTCGCGCTTCTGGCTGACAAGGATGTTTTCCTGCGACCGGCCCGGCGCCAGCGTGCGGACATCGCGCCCGCGCACGCCGAACAGCAGGATCTCGGTCACATTGCGGAAATAGAAGCCGACGCCGCGCCGGTCGGGGCCGCCATCCTTGCGGATCTTGTACCAGATCAGGTTGCTTTTGTACTTGAAGCCCCAATGCTCCATCACCTTCAGCCCCTCGGGCAGCAGGGCATTGGGCACCCACAGGTAGAGATGCGCGCGCGGGGCGGCGATGGCCTCGACCGGCAGGTCGCAGATCGCGTCCAGGGTCATGGTGGGATAGCGTGACAGGCGCTTGTGTTCGGGCGCCATCTTGCCGGTGCGGTTCTGGAACTGCCAGGGGGGATCGGCCAGAATCGTGCCGAACCGGGTCGATCCGGCCGTGGCCAGAAGATCGTCAGCGGCGCTGCTCATCCCCTTCTCCGTCAACATATAGTGCCTTGGTTATACCGAATACCAATAGCGGACATCCGGCGCCGCCGCCACCTTCAATTCGCGGCAACAGCTTGGACATATGCGTGGTCGATTCGCCATAGGAGGATCCGCGCCCCAGATCCTTGAAGATCTGCTGCAATTCGTCCGCGCGCGTCACGATCACGCCGACGCTGAGGGCGCGCAGGTCGAACAGCAGGCGGAAATTGTTCAGGTCGCGGTCGTAGAACGGGTCCTTGTTGTTCCATTCGATTTCAAGGCCGATGCCGTTCCGGAAGCAATCGACCTTGTGGGTCGGGCTTTCGGTCAGGGCCTCATCGACCATGATGCCGGTGCGAAACAGCCTTTCGCGCCAGCCGCGGCCTTCCAGAAAGCTGTCGATGAAGCCCGAGACGCGCGACTTGTTGCCGCCGCCGACCTCGATCCATTCGCGGCGCAGCCGGAAGGCGGTCAGCACGTCGATGATGTCCTGCCATTCGTCGGGGAAGTCATGGGCAAGGATGGCGCTGGCATGGCGCCATTCATGCACCTCGTAGTGATCGCTGATGAAGGCGGGCAGCCGGTTGTGCAGGCTCACAACCGGCCCCAGAGGTCGTATTCGCCGGCCTCGTCCACGGTGACGGTCACGATATCGCCGGGCTTCAGCGCCTCGAAACCTTCGTCGATGAACAGGTTGCCGTCGATCTCGGGCGCGTCGGCCTTGGTGCGGCAGGTCGCGCCTTCGGCATCCACCTCATCGACGATCACCTCGATCCGCTGGCCGACCCTGGCCGCCAGCCGGGCCTCGCTGATCGCCTGCGCCTTCTGCATGAAGCGGTCGAAGCGGTCCTGCTTGATGTCCTCGGGCACATGATCGGGCAGGTCATTGGCCCGCGCGCCCTTGACGTTTTCGTATTGGAACGCGCCGACGCGATCCAGTTGCGCCTCGTCCAGCCAGTCCAGCAGGGTCTGGAATTCGGCCTCGGTTTCGCCCGGATAGCCGACGATGAAGGTCGAGCGCAGGGTGATCTCGGGGCAGATGCTGCGCCAGGCGGCGATCTCGTCCAGCGTCCTGGCCGCCGCCGCGGGCCGGGCCATGCGCCGCAGCGTGTCGGGATGGGCGTGCTGGAAGGGGATGTCCAGATAGGGCAGCACGCGGCCATCGGCCATCAGCGGGATCAGGTCGCGCACATGCGGATAGGGATAGACGTAATGCAGCCTGACCCATGCCCCGAGGCTGCCCAGGTCGCGCGCCAGATCGGTGATATGGGCGCGGTGGCCGCGTTCCTCGGCGAATTTGCGGTCAAGGCCATAGGCGCTGGTGTCCTGGCTGATGACCAGCAATTCCCTGACCCCGGCCTCGACCAGTTTCTCGGCCTCGCGGACGACCGCATGGGCGGGGCGGCTGACCAGTTTCCCGCGCATGTCGGGGATGATGCAGAACTTGCACTTGTGGTTGCAACCTTCGGAAATCTTGAGATAACTGTAGTGTCTCGGGGTCAGGCTGACGCTGCTTGCCGGCAGCAGGTCGACGAAGGGATCGGGCTTCGGCGGCACCGCCCCATGGACCGCATTCAGCACCGTTTCATATTGATGCGGTCCGGTGACGGCCAGAACCTTGGGATGCGCGCCGGTGATATAGTCCGGTTCCGCCCCGAGGCAGCCGGTGACGATCACCCGGCCGTTTTCCCGCAGCGCCTCGCCGATCGCGCCCAGCGATTCCGCCTTGGCGCTGTCCAGAAAGCCGCAGGTGTTGACGATCACCGCATCGGCGCCGGCATAGTCGGGGCTGATCGCATAGCCCTCGGCCCGCAGCCGGGTCAGGATGCGTTCGCTGTCGACCAGCGCCTTGGGGCAGCCGAGGCTGACCATGCCGATGGTCGGCTGGCCTTCGCGGCGGACATCGGGGATGGTCGCACGGGCAAGGTCGGGGCGGAGGGCTGGCGGGTTCTGGCTCATGGCCGAGTCTGTAGGTTCAGGCCCCGTCAAAATCAAGCGGAGGCGCGGGTGGAACGCGAAACGGGCGGCAAGGGCCGCCCGTTCCCGAGGTGCCGCGTGCCGCCTGTTCAGTCGGACGAGACGCTGGCCAGCGCGATCATCGAGATGCCGCTGGAAATCAGTTCCACCGCCAGCAGGATGCCAAGGATGGTGGCGGCTGCGGCGGGGAAGTTGCCGAAGATCATCACCGCCAGCAGGACCGAGATCGCGCCGCTGATCAGCAGCAGCCAGAAGGCCCCGGTGCCGCGCAGCGAGAAGGACATCACCACCTTGAAGATGCCGGTCGCCATGAACAGCATCGCCACCATCAGCGTCAGCGAGATGATCCCGGCCAGCGGCTTGGCCAGCAGCATGACGCCCAGCAGCACGAAGGCGATACCGACAAGGATGATCCAGATGCGCCCGCCCCGGTCGGGCTGGCGGAAGGCGGCGAACAGTTCGAGGATGCCGAGGATCAGAAAGCCCCAGCCGGCAAGCTGTTCGGCGGTCAGCGTCGCGGCCAGCGGATTGGCCAGCGCGAAGATCCCGGTGATGACCGACAGCACGCCAAGCACGATCCAGAGAGTTCTATTCGTCATGGTTTCGTTTCCTTCCGATGCAGACATATTGCGCAAGTCTTGCATTGCCGGGGCGGTTTGCCCTGCCGAATTCTGGAACGTAATGGAATTTGCGCCGGGGCTGTAGCATATTTACGCCAACCGTCACGCTGCGGTCGCCCGGCGCTCACGCAGGCGTGGCTTTCCTTGTCGCGCCTGTTCGCGCAGATTGCCGATATGATTCAGAAATTGCGCCAATTTCATCCTGTTGCCGCCACGGCCCTGCTGCTGAGCCTGGCGCTGAGCGTCGCCCCGGCCCTGGCCGAAAAGGGGCCGCCGCGGAACACCATCGATATCTGGAACAACAGCGGCGGGAACGTGCTGCAGATGGTGCAGCGGCGCAACGACCTGGCGCGTTCCGGAAAGACGGTGCGGATCCGCGGCTATTGCCGCTCGGCCTGCACCATGCTGATCACCATGCCGAATGCCTGCCTTGGGCCGCAGGCGCGGATCGGCTTTCACGCGCCGCGCATCCCCAACACCACGATCATTCCGCCGATGGTCGATCAGATCATGGGCAGTTACTATCGCAATGGCATCCGCGACCGCTGGTATTCCGGCTGGAACCGTTCGATCGACATGAAGGTGATCACGGCCGCCGACTATGTGCGCCTGGATCCCCAGACGCGCATCTGCGACAGCCTGAAGCCGCGCCGGGGCCGGAAGGGCAGGGGATAGCCGGGGCCTCCGCGTCAGCGGAACTGTTTCGCCAGCTTCAGGCCCTGACCCTGATAGTTCGAACTGATCCCCGCGCCATAGAGCCGGTCAGGCCGCGCCGCCATGCGTTCATAGACCAGACGACCCACGACCTGCCCGTGTTCCAGCACGAAGGGGGCCTCGTGGCAGCGGACCTCGAGGACGCCGCGCGCGCCCGCGCCGGCCTCGCCGATGCCGAAGCCCGGGTCGAAGAAGCCGGCGTAATGGACGCGGAATTCGCCCACCATGGCGAGGTAGGGCGCCATCTCGGCGGCGCAATCGGCGGGGATCGCCACCGATTCGCGGCTGACGAGGATGTAGAAGGCGCCGGGGTCGAGGATCAGCCGACCCTCGGTCGTGCGCAATTCGTCCCAGAACTCGCGCGCGTCATAGGCGCCGATCCGGTCGAGGTCGATCACGCCGCTATGCGGGCGGGCGCGATAGCCGACCAGATCGCCCGTTTCGGGGCGCAGATCGACCGAGAAGCCGAGGCCGTGGTCGATCAGCGCCTCGCCACCGACCAGCGGTTCGCGCGCGTTCAGGGCGTGCAGTTCCGTGTCGGACAGCACCGCCTGGCCACGGCGCAGGCGCAACTGGTTCAGGCGCATCCCCGGACGGACGAGGACGGAAAAGCTGCGCGGGCAGATCTCGGCATAGAGGGGGCCGTCATAGCCCTCGGGCAGGCGGTCGAATTCGGTGCCGTCATCGGTGACCAGCCGGGTCAGCAGGTCCAGCCGGCCGGTCGAGGATTTCGCGTTCGCGACGGCGGTCAGGCCGGCGGGCAGCGACAGCCGCTCCATCAGCGGGACCAGATAAACGCAGCCGCGCTCCAGCACGGCGCCGTCGCCGAGATCCATCTGATGCATGCAGAAATCGGCCAGGCGGTCGGTGATGCGCCGGCCCTTGCCGGCCAGAAAGCTGGCGCGCAGGCGATAGGCGGTGGTGCCAAGCCGCAGATCGAGGCTGGCCGGCTGGATCTGTTCGGGGATGACCTGAGGGCTGGCGGTGATGGCGCCGGTCGCGATCAGATGGCGGATTTCGCTGTCAGGCAGAACGCCGTTCATGCCGCTCTCCCCGGCTTGGCTGCGGATACGGAAACGCCCACCCCCGAAAGGGGATGGGCGTTTTCGGAATGGTCGGGCCGGCGAGATTCGAACTCGCGGCCTTCCGCCCCCCAGACGGACGCGCTAACCAGGCTGCGCCACGGCCCGACGCCGGCCATATAGAGCGAAGCGGCGGGGCTGCACAAGGGCCGCAAGACGGAAATCTGTGTCACTGGCGGGAATTGCGCCTCAGTAGAGGGTCGCGATCACGTCGCGCAGCGCGGCAAGCTGCGGCGTCGCGCGCGGCAGGCGGGCATCCCCCTCGGGAAGGGCGCGCAGACTGACCGACAGGCTGACCAGACCAGCCAGCCAGGCCGCGTCATCGGCGGCCCTGTCGAGTTCGGGAAACAGCGGCAGCGACCCGTTGCCGTCCGACAGGCGGCGACGGTGGCGATGGCGGGATTTCGGGCCGTGCGAAGCCATGTCCTGAAAATCCTCTTCGGAAACCGGATCGGGATCGTTGTGCTCCGGCAGTGCCGCCACACCCGTATCGGCCAGATGCGGGGCGGGCAGGGAATCGGCCGGCGCCGGGTCGGGTTCGGCGGTCATGAGATCGCCGAGTCGCATCGCGCCGCGCGCGCGTACCGCCTCGCCACGGTCGCGGGCCAGCATCTTGCGGGCACCGCGAATCGTCAGCCCTTCCTCGCGCAGAACCTCGCAGAGCCCTGCGGCCAGACGAACATCCTCGGGCCGGTAATAGCGCCGTCCGTCGGGCCGCTTCATCGGCTTCAGCAGGCTGAACTGGGTTTCCCAGTAGCGCAGCACATGCGGGGCGACACCGATCAGGCTGGCGACCTCACCAATCGACCGGAATGCCTCTGCGCCCTTCTTCATGTCGCGGAAAACGCCCTATCTCTTGTTGCCGGCGGCAACGCGATCCTTCATCAGATGCGATGGCCGGAAGGACAGCACGCGCCGGGGGGTGATCGGGACCTCCTCGCCGGTCTTCGGATTGCGGCCGATCCGCTCGTTCTTGTCGCGCACGCTGAAGGTGCCGAAGGACGAGATCTTCACCTGTTCGCCCTCGACCAGGGCGTCCGAGATATGTTCGAGCACGCTTTCGACCAGTTGGGCGGATTCATGGCGCGACAACCCCACGTCACGGAACACGGCTTCGGCCAGATCCATCCGGGTCAGTGTTTTTTCGCCCATGATCTATCCTCTTTGGTCGGGGCAAGGATGTGATGGAAACGTCGTCCTGTCAACGAGAAGGGCGGGGAAATCGTTCCCCGCCCGTGACTTGCACCTTGAAAAATGCGCGATTTACTGCGCACAGGCCTCGATCTTGGCGAGGTCCGGGCCCATCGGCGTGCGACCCAGGTTGAACGGCGCCGAGGCGTCGCGCCACTGGGCATAGTTCTGCAGATAGCCGATCTGGCTGGCATAGACCTTCGCCGAAAGCGGGTTCTCGCAGGCGACTTCCTCGATCGTGGCGTTGGCGAGGTTCTGGATGTTCTCCAGCGTGGCGTCGTCCAGCCGGGTGATCTCGATCCCGGCATTGCTGAACTCGGTATAGGCGTCGGTCGCGCGCTTCTCGGTGAAGGCGAGGCTCCACAGCATGGTCGCGTCGGCGGCGATCTGCAGCTTTTCCTGCGTCTCCGCGTCCAGCGCGTCCCAGGCGCCCTTGTTGATCATCACCCCGAACAGCGAGGACGACTGGTGCCAGCCCGGCGTCGACCAGTATTTGGTGACCTGCTGGAAGCCGCCCGACCAGTCCACGTTCGGGGTCGAGAATTCGGCCCCGTCGATCACCCCGCGCTCCAGCGACTGATAGATCTCGCCGCCGGCCATGCTGACCTGATTGCCGCCCAGCTTCTCAAGCAGCTTGCCCTGTTCCAGCCCCGACAGGCGCAGGCGCAAACCCTTGAGGTCGTCGGTGGTGCGGATCGCCTTGTTGACGGTGCGGAAGCCCGATTCGTTGTTGGTCACGCCATAGGGCAGATAGACCATGCCGAACTTGCCATAGACCTCGTTGTAAAGCTCGGCCCCGCCCCATTCCTGGATCCAGTTGATGTAATCGACGGCGTTGAACAGGCTGGCGGTGGTCGAAAGCGGCGAGAAGGCGCTGTCGCGGCCGGCCCAGTAGCCCGGCCAGTCGCCGCCGGCCTGAATGGTGCCCGATTCGACGGCGCCGAAGACCTCGCCCGCCGGGACAAGGCTGCCGCCCTCGTAGAATTCGATGGTCAGCTTGTCGTCATCGACCAGCTTGTTGGCCAGATCGACCCAGTGCTTGTCGATCTCGATCAGTTCCAGGCTGGAGGGCCAGGTGCTGGTCATGGTCCAGTTCTCGGCCAGCGCCGGGGTGGCCACGGCCACGGCCACGGCGGCGGTGCTCAGCAGATGTTTCATTCGTTACCTCCTTGTGAAAACTCTCGTGAAAAGCGCCCCGGGCCCAGGGTCAGCCGCCATAGAGGGATTGCGGCAGCCATGTGACCAGGGCCGGGAAGAGGATGATCAGCCCGCACATCAGCAGGATCAGCCCGATGAAGGGCAGCACGCCGCGGATGATGTCGGTGGTCGACACCTCGGGCGGGGCGATGGCCCGCATGTAGAACAGCGCATAGCCGAAGGGCGGCGACAGGAAGCTGGTCTGCAGCACCACCGCCATCAGGATGACGAACCACAAAGGCTCAATCCCCATCTCGCTGACCAGGGGCAGGAAGATCGGGAAGGACAGCAGCACGATCCCGGTCCAGTCAAGGAACATGCCGAGGATGAACACCACCAGCAGCATCACCGCCACCAGCGTATAGGGATCGTCGGCCAGCCCGCGGATCAGGTCCTGGCTGGCGCGCAGGCCGCCGGTGATGTTGAAGACGCCGGTGAAGGCGGTGGCCCCGACCACGATGAACAGGATCATGGCCGAGGTCCGCCCCGTCTCCAGCAGGGCCGAATAGAAGGTCTTCCATTCGAAGCGGCCGCGGAAGATCACGATCAAAAGGGCCAGCACGGCACCGATGGCGCTGGCCTCGGTCGCGGTGGCGATGCCGGCCAGCAGCGAGCCGAGGATGCCGAGGATCAGCACCAGCGGCGGCACCGCCTCGACGATCAGCATCTGCCACATGGCGGCGCGGCTGATCTGTTCCTCGTCGGTGACCGGCGGCGCCCAGTCGGGCCGCACCCAGGCGATTACCGCGACATAGATCGCATACATCAGCCCCAGCAGCACGCCCGGGATCATCGCCCCCGCGAACAGCTGCCCGACCGACAGGCCCGGCGCATAGGAGGCCATCAGGATCAGCATGATCGAGGGCGGGATCAGGATGCCGAGGCAGCCCGACGAGGCGATCAGCCCGGTCGCCAGCTTCCGGTCATAGCCGTATTGCAGCATCGGCCGCAGCGCCATCATCCCCATGACGGTGATCGAGGCGCCGATGATGCCGGTGGTGGCGGCCAGCAGGATCGAGATGAACACCACCGCAAGGCCGAGGCCCCCGGTCACGCGCGCCATCAGGTGGCGCAAGGCCTCGAACATCTTGTCGGTCACGCCGCTGTCGGACAGGAACCGCGCCATCAGCACGAACAGCGGGATGGCGATCAGGACGTAATTGTCCAGCACATCGCCGAAGATGCGGTTGATGACGATGCCCAGCACCATCGGCTTGCCGGCGATCAGCGCGCCGAGAACGGCGGTGCCGCCCAGCACGAAGGCCAGCGGATGACCCATGAACAGGCCCAGAAGCAGCAGGCCCGACATGATCAGGGCGATGGATTCACCGGACATCGAAGGGCTCCATCGGCTCGAGGTGGTCGGCCTTGCCCAGCACCAGCTTCAGAAATTCGCTGACCCCCTGGATCAGCAGCAGCACGGCGGCCACGAACATGGCGATCTTCAGCGGATAGACCGGCAGTTGCACGGCCCCATAGGTCACCTCGCGCTGGCCGTAGGAGGTCATGGCGAAATCGAGGCTGCGGCGGGCGAAGACCCAGGCGAAGGGAAAGAAGAAGATGACGTAACCCGCCGCCTCGACCCAGCGGCGCAGGCCGTGGCTCAGCCGCTCGGTCACCAGGTCGACGCGGACATGCGACTGGTGGCGCAGCGCGTAGCCGCCCAGCATGATGAAATAGAAGCCGTAAAGCTGCTTGGTGACATCGAAGGCCCAGCGGGTCGGCTCGCCCAGGAAATAGCGCATGAAGACGTCGTAGATGATGATCCCGGCAAAGACGATGGCGACGACCGACACGATCCGGCCGACGACCTCGTTGATGCCGTCGATCAGGCGGATGACTGGCACTTGGTGAACCCTCCCAAGGTTCGCGGTGCGGTTTTCTGCACCTGCATTCGCGCGCAGTCTTTCCAAAGGCCGGCGGGCTGTCAACATGCGGGCGCATGACATTTCGAATTTGAAGGATGACGTAGGGGCAACTATGTTGTGACCGGACGGGATGGGGGTCAGATGGCCGGCGGATGGGTCCGCGACGACGCGGTGAACGATCAGATCGAGATCAGCACGGCCGAGGCCGTGGCCCGCGCCCGCCAGCGCGCGGCCCGGGCCGGGGGCGACAGCGCCGAATTCTGCGCCGAGTGCGACGAGCCGATCCCCGAGGCGCGCCGCATCGCCGTTCCCGGCGTCCAGCTCTGCACCGCCTGCCAGTCGGGCCGCGACCGGGTGCGGCGCGCGACCGGCGGCATCAACCGCCGGGCCAGCAAGGATTCGCAGCTGAAATAGCCGGCGCCCTTCTTCTTCACGAAAATATCCCGGGGGAGTCCCGCAGGGACGGGGGCAGCGCCCCCCTCCGCACTACCAGCGCAGCACCACCGAGCCCCAGCTGAGCCCGCCGCCGATCGCCTCGATCACCACGACATCGCCCGGCTTCAGCCGGTCCTCGCCATCGGCCACCGACAGCGCCAGCGGGATCGAGGCGGCCGAAGTATTGCCGTGATCGGCCACCGTCAGGACCACCTTCTCGATCGGCAGGCCCATCCTCTGCGCGGTCGCGGTGATGATCCGCATATTGGCCTGATGCGGCACCAGCCAGTCGACATCGCCCGGCGCAAGCCCGGCCTTTTCCAGCGCGGTGTGGGCGGTCCTGGCCAGCTTCTCGACGGCGTGGCGGAAGACCAGATTGCCCTGCATGCGCAGATGCCCGGCCGTGCCGGTGGTCGAGACCCCGCCATCGACATAGAGCAGATCGCGATAGGCGCCGTCGCTGTTCAGGTCGCTGGACAGGATGCCGCGGTCTCCGCTGGTGCCCGCGCCCTCCTGGGCCTCCAGCACCACGGCACCGGCACCGTCGCCGAACAGCACGCAGGTCGAACGGTCGGTCCAGTCCATGATGCGCGAGAAGGTCTCGGCGCCGATGACCAGGACCCGCTCGGCCAGCCCGCCGCGGATCATCGCATCGGCATTGGCCAGCGCAAAGACGAAGCCCGCGCAGACCGCCTGCACGTCATAGGCAAATCCGCGGGTCATGCCGAGGCCGGACTGCACCATGGTCGCGACGGCCGGGAAGGTGAAATCGGGGGTCGAGGTCGCCAGCACGATGCCGTCGATATCGCCCGCCGTCAGCCCGGCCCGGTCCAGCGCGGCCTGCGCGGCGCGGGTCGCCAGATCGCTGGTCGCCTGCCCCTCGGCCGCGAAATGCCGCCGCTCGATCCCCGAGCGGGTGCGGATCCATTCGTCGGTCGTGTCCAGCTTGTCCTCGAACCAGCTGTTCTCGACCACGCGCTCGGGCAGGTAATGACCGGTGCCGGTAATGACTGCGCGCCGGGTCACGATGCCGCCTCCGCTTCGCCACCGGTGCCGGCCGAGGCCGCGGCGCTTTGCGCCACGCGCGCGGCCAGCCGGTCCTGAAAGCCCGATTTCGCCAGCGTGAAGGCCAGCTTGATCGCCGCCGAGACGCCGGTCGCGTCAGCCGAGCCATGCGACTTGATGACGGTGCCGTTCAGGCCAAGGAAGATGCCGCCATTGACGCGGCGCGGGTCGATACGCTTTTGCAGGCGTTTCAGCGAGGTCATCGCCAGCAGGGCGGCAAATTTGGACATGATCGAATTGGCGAAGGCTGCTCTGAGAAATTCACCCACCAGCTTGGCCGTCCCTTCGCCGGTCTTCAAGGCAACATTTCCGGTAAACCCGTCGGTCACGATCACATCGACGCGCGACGAGGGCAGATCGCCGCCCTCGACGAAGCCCAGATAGTCGAAGCCGCCGCTGTCGGCCGCCGCCGCGATCAGCTCGTTGGCTTCCTTCAGTTCCGGGCGGCCCTTGTGTTCCTCGGTGCCGACATTCAGCAGCCCGACCCGCGGGCGCTGCACCATCAGCCCGTTGCGCGCGTAAGAGGCGCCCATCATCGCATATTGCAGCAGATCCGGGGCATCGGCGCGGATATCGGCGCCGACATCCAGCATGATGTTGAAGCCCTGCGGGTTCTTCGATGGCCAGAGGCAGGCGATGGCCGGACGGTTCACGCCCGGCAGCCTGCGCAGCCTGAGCATCGACAGCGCCATCAGCGCGCCGGTATTGCCGCAGCTGACGGCGGCGCCGGCCTCGCCCGAACGGACCGATTCGATGGCCGCCCACATCGAGCTGTCGCCACCCTTGCGCACCACCTGGCTGGGCTTGTCCTCCATCGTCACCACGCCGGGGGCGTGGCGGATGTCGCAGCGGCCGGCCAGATCCCGGCGGCGCGCGATCAGGCGGCTCAGCTCGGCCTCGTCGCCATGCACGACAAAGCTGATCTCGGGGTTCTTGCGGGCGCTTTCGGCCATGCCGGCCACCACGACCGCGGGGCCGCGGTCGCCGCCCATCGCGTCAACCGAAATCACCACGCTGCCCCGGTCCTCGGGGGCGCGCGGTGTTGGGTCTGTCGGGGAAGCGGCGGTCATCGGGTGGCGTTGCCGGCCCGGATCAGGCCGCGTCGTCGTCCAGGTCGATCTCGTTGGCCTGCGCGACCACTTCACGGTCGGCATAATGGCCACAGGACGGGCAGACGTGATGCGGGCGCTTCAGTTCGCCACAATTGGTGCATTCGTTCGGGTTCCCGGCCACCAGGGCGTCATGTGCGCGGCGCATGTTGCGCTTGGAGCGGGTTACGCGGTTCTGAGGGACAGCCATGTCACAACCTCGGTTCGGGGTACTGGCCGCGCGTGGGCGTCCATGCACCGTGTGTCTTGAATTCGTAAATGAACCGCGCAAATACGCGATGACGATGACGCCCGCAAGACCTTGCGGCGACGCATTTCCCTTAAATGCGCCAGATCCGCCCGCCAGCGCCAGCCCTGCCGCGGCGTGGCATGGCGCCGATGCGATCCTGTGACCTTCCTGCAACGCCGGGGAATCACCGCTCCGGCTCGTTGCCGTCACCTGTGCCGCCCAGCAGCCTGTCCAGCCCCGCGAAGGGGCGGCGGGTGTCGGTGGGGGGCTCATCCGGCGCGGCCGGGGCCAGTTCGGCGCCCTCGGCGCGGGGATAGTCCGGCAGCGCCAGCGTCAGTTCCTCGATCATCACCGCCGCGAGGTCGATGAACTGGCCAAGCGGCTCCTGCGTCTCGTCGGGCATCTCGATCCCGTCGCCCTCGGGGGCCGCCAGATGCGGCGAATAATGCCGCTCGACCGCCTCGTCGAGGCTGGTCCGGACCGGCTTCAGCGTCACCACGCAGGGCTGCACCACCGTTGCGGTCAGGCGCCCGGCCAGCGCCCAGCCCTCCCCGCCCTCGGCCCGGATCTCGCCCTGAAAGGCCAGCTTCGGCAGGCTGCTGAGACCCAGTTCCCCGGCGATGCCCTGCCGGGTCGCGGAATCGGGCTGCAACAGGAAGGGCGTCGGCTGGCGCGGGTTCAGATGGGCGACGCGCAGGCGATGGGTCAGCGGGGTCGGGGTGGTCATCGAGATCTTCGGGCGTCCTTCAAGGGGTGGTTTCCGACCGGGGGGGGTGTGCAAGCCTCGGTTGCGGATGGACATTCTTGAGCGCGGTGGCCGAGTTTGCTAAGCGGGGCGGGCCGCGTCAACCCGCCCGAGCAAAGGAAGTGCTTTCATGGCTGCCATCAGGAACCTGCTGATCCTGGCTTTTCTAGCCATATTCGCGCTTGCCGCCTGCGCTCCGGTCTATCGAAATCACGGCTTCATCCCGCCCGAGGAAGATCTGGCGCAGGTCGTGGTCGGGCAGACCAGCACGGCCGAACTGCCGGGGATGCTGGGCGTGCCGTCGACGCAGGGGGTGCTGACCGGCTCTGGCTGGTATTATGTCGGCTCGCGCTGGCGTATCTACGGGGCCGCCGAGCCGCAGGAGATCAACCGGCAGGTGGTGGCGATCTCGTTCGACGCGGGTGGCACCGTCACCAATGTCGAGCGATTCGGCCTTGAGCGCGGCCGTGTCGTGGTGCTGTCGCGCCGCGTGACCGAGGGCAGCATCACCGAGATCTCATTCGTCCGGCAGCTGCTTGGCAATCTCGGGAACTTCCAGGCCGCGGATATCGTCGACTGATCCGGCGGGGCGTGATTCGCCCCGGCCGTGCCCTTGTCCCATCGCGGCCGGGCGGGTAGGGCAGGGCCCTCACCGCAGAAGGCCCTGTCATGACCGCGCTTGATGATCTTGCCGCCACGCCCTTTCATGCCGCCACCGCCCCGCAGCGGTCGCAGATGCTGTCGCGCCTGGCGGATACGGAACTTTCCGTGGCGCTGACCGCCGAACCCGTGGGCGACCAAGTCGAGTTGCGCATCTTTCCGCTGGAGACGGGGCCGGTGGCGCTGGCCTGCGACAGCGAGGACCGGCTGGCCGGGTTCTTCGGGGCGCCGGTCGCCTATGCGGCGATGCCGGGCCGGGTCCTCGCCGAGATGCTGCGCGGCGCGGAAACCGGGCTTCTGGTCAATCCGGGCCATCCGTCCGAGATGCTGCTGGATGCGGCGATGCTGGACTGGCTGTCGGGGGCGCTGGCCGTCGCACCCGAGACAGGCGAGGCCCGCCTGCACCTGACCGGACCCGCACCCGAAACGGTCGCCGCATTGGCCGGGCCGCTGGCCGCGCGCCTCGGCGACATGCGCGGGCTGATCAGCGGGGCGGCGCTGGCCGGGGTGCGGGGCGAGGCCGGGATCGCCGGGCATCTGCTGCTGATCTCGGGCGCCGGGGCCGGGCATCAGCCGGCCATTGCCAAGGCGCTGGCCGAGGCGCTGGCCTTTCTGCCGCCGCAGTCGGGCGGGGTGGACATCAGCTTTTCCGAGGCCGCGCCGCCGCCCACTGCCCTGCGTTTCGACCTGACCCTGCCCGAGGTGCCGGCGCCTCCTGCCGGCCCGAAAGGCCCGCCGATCCTGCGCTGAGCGATCTGGGCGGTTGCGCGGTTGTCATCAAACTGACAGAACGAACGCATGCAATTGCGACACAAGGCTCTGTCCGTCCATCTGCTGACCGCGACCGGCGCGGTTCTGGCCATGCTGGCAATGCTGGCGGCGGCAGAGGGCAGATGGTCGCTCATGTTCCTGTGGCTGGTCGTGGCGCTGGTGGTCGATGGCGTCGATGGCCCGCTGGCCCGGCGCTATCATGTCAAGAGCAACTGGCCCACCTATGACGGTGTGCTGATGGATCTGATCATCGACTATCTGACCTATGTCTTCATCCCCGCCTTCGCGCTGTTCCAGTCGGGGCTGCTGTCGGGCTGGACCGGCTGGTTCGCGGTGCTGGTGATCGTCTATGGCAGCGTCATCTATTTCGCCGATACGCGGATGAAGACGACCGACAATTCCTTTGCCGGCTTTCCCGGCTGCTGGAACATGGTGGTGCTGGTGCTGTTCGCCACCCGGCCGCACTGGACGGTGATCCTGGTCATCGTGGTCGCGCTGACCGTCGCCATGTTCACAAACATCAAGTTCATCCATCCCGTGCGGACCGAGCGCTGGCGGGCAGTCTCCCTGCCGGTGGCGATCCTGTGGGTGGTCTTCGCCGGCCGCGCCGCCTGGGTCGATTTCCACCCGTCAAGCTGGGCGATCTGGGGGCTGGTGCTGACCTCGCTGTGGCTGATGCTGGCCGGGGCGGTACAGCAATTGCTGCCGCAGCGCGCCTGACGCGCAAAACCGCCGGGACCGTCGTCGCGCGAGGCCGCCGTTACCAGCCGCTCAGTGATCCATCGCGTGCGGATAGCCCGCGAAGCGACGGGCGATGGCCTTTACCCGCATCACGTCATCCTCGGTGGCACAAGAGATGATGTTGCCGACGTACTTCAGCACTTCGGAACGTTCGGCCGGAAAGGCCCAGCCACGAACAAAAAAGGCGGGGCCGCGATGGCCCCGCCCGGTGTCGTGTCGCCGTAGGAGTTCAGGCGAACTTCCGGATTTCGCCCGATTTCAGCCGCGACAGATAGCTGTGCATCTCGCGCTTGACGATCGGCATCAGGAAGTACAGCGCGAAGATATTGACCACCGCCATCGAGAAGATCGCCGCGTCCGAGAAGTCGATCACCGGGCCGAGGCTGGCCGCGGCGCCGATCCAGGTGAAGACGCAGAAGATCACCTTGAAGGTCAGCTCTTTCGTGTGACCCTCGCCGAACAGGAAGGTCCAGGCCTTCAGCCCGTAATAGCTCCACGAGATCATCGTCGAGAAGGCGAAGAGGACCACCGCGACGGCCAGCACATAGCGGAACCAGCCGAAGGCGCTGCTGAAGGCGGCCGAGGTCAGGGCGACGCCCGTGCTGCCGTCGGCGGTCTGGATCGCGGTGCCGGCCTCGTTCAGGATCACCTGGCCGGTGGCAGGATCGATCATCAGCTGGCCGGTGATGATGATGACCAGCGCGGTCATGGTGCAGATCACCACGGTGTCGATGAAGGGTTCCAGCAGCGAGACGAAGCCCTCGGTGATCGGCTCCTTGGTGCGCACGGCCGAATGGGCGATGGCGGCGGAACCGACGCCGGCCTCGTTCGAGAAGGCGGCGCGGCGGAAGCCCTGGATCAGCGCGCCGACCATGCCGCCGGCGATGCCGAGGCCGGTGAAGGCGCCCTCGAAGATCTGGCCGAAGGCGGTGCCGATCTGGTCGAAGTTCATCAGGATGATGATCAGCGCCGTGCCGACATAGAGGATGCCCATGAAGGGGACGACCTTCTCGGTCACGCGGGCGATGGATTTCAACCCGCCGACGATGACCAGGAAGACCACCACGGCAAAGACCAGCCCGGTGATCCAGCCGGGATAATCGCCGAACACATTGGCGATCTGGGCATGGGCCTGATTGGACTGGAACATGTTGCCGCCCCCGAACGAGCCGAGGATGCAGAAGATCGCGAACAGGATAGCCAGGAACTTGCCGCCGGGCAGGTTCCGCTCGGCAAAGCCCTTGACCATGTAATACATCGGCCCGCCCGAGACGGTGCCGTCGTCATATTCGTTGCGATACTTCACGCCCAGGGTGCATTCGGTGAATTTCGACGCCATGCCCAGAAGGCCGGCGAGGATCATCCAGAAGGTGGCACCCGGGCCGCCGATGCCGACGGCGACCGCGACCCCGGCGATATTGCCAAGCCCGACCGTGCCCGACAGCGCCGTCGCCAGCGCCTGGAAATGACTGACCTCGCCCGCGTCATTGGGGTCGGAATAATCGCCCCTGACCAGTGCAATGGAATGCGGGAAGGCGCGGAACTGGATAAAGCCGAAATAGATGGAAAAGACCGTCGCGGCGATCACCAGCCAGGCAACGATCCAGGGATAGTTGGTTCCGGGAAAATTCGAGAAGATGAAGCTGACATAGGGGCCGGTCGCGGTGGCGAAGACCTCGTTCACCTTTTCATCAAGGCTCTGGGCCATTGCCGGGGCTGCGGTCAGCAGGCCGGCAGACAAAGCGGCCGGCGCCAGAAGGTTTGTGTGTCGTGTCATGTAGTTCCTCCCCTTGTATCGTTTACGGCACGATCGTCACCGGCACCGGCGCGACCTGCGCCAGCGTGCCCGCGACCGAGCCGAAGATGCGGCTGGACAGGCCCGAATTGCCCATCCGGCCGATGAAGATCAGCGCCGCGCCCTCATCGCGGGCGATGTCGCACAGCGTTTCGGCGATGTGCCCGTATTTCATCACCGAAGCGACCGGGATGCCCGCCGCCTCGACGGTCTTGACGACGGGATCGATGATTGCCTCCTTGGCGCGGGTCAGCTCCTCCTGACGGCGCTTGTGGCGTTCCTCGATCTCGTTCGGGGTGAGGAAGCTGTAGGGCGACCATTCCAGAACATGGGCGATCAGGATGCTGTCGCCCTGTGCCTTGGCGCGGCTGATGGCGAAGTCCAGTGCACGACGCGAGGCGTCGCTGCCGTCGAAGCCGACGACGATCTTTCGTGACATGTTACCCCCTGCGGTTGTTTTTCGTTCACGTCAGTGCCGGTCCCTTGCCACGGGGCGGATTTCAGAGCCAGAAAAACATGACGAAATCGTGATAGTGCCGGCCTTTCGGATGGTGCTTCGTCATTTTGACTGGTTGACAGTAAAAAATGACTGCGCGGCGGCGAATCGCCGTCGCTCCAAGCACGGATGACATCTTTTCGCTTTCCAAGTGACGCCACGGGCTGCATAGTCCGCGCCATGACTCGGATGCGCCAAATCGCCACCGCCACCACCGCGCCCTTCGGCGCGCGTCTGGCCGTGCAGCTCCGCGGTCTGCTGCTTCTTACGCTGCGCTGAGCGGGTCTTCCGGGCCGCCGCTCAGTCAGGTCCGTGCCCGGATCCTTCCTGACCAGACCGCGTAAGAAAGACCAGGCCATGACCGACAGCAATCACGTCTATATCTTCGACACCACCCTGCGCGATGGCGAGCAGTCGCCCGGCGCCACCATGTCCCATGCCGAAAAGCTGGAAATCGCCCAGATGCTGGACGAGATGGGCGTGGATATCATCGAGGCGGGCTTTCCCATCGCCTCGGAGGGCGATTTCGCCGCCGTCACGGAAATCGCCAAACAGGCGAAGAACAGCGTCATCTGCGGGCTGGCCCGCGCGCAGCTGCCCGATATCGACCGCTGCTGGGAGGCGGTGAAACATGCCCGCCGCCCGCGCATCCATACCTTCATCGGCACCTCGCCGCTGCACCGGGCCATTCCCAATCTGGACATGGACCAGATGGCCGAGCGGATCGAACAGACCGTCACCCATGCCCGCAACCTGTGCGACAACGTGCAGTGGTCGCCGATGGATGCCACGCGCACCGAACATGACTACCTGTGCCGGGTGGTCGAGATCGCCATCAAATGCGGCGCCACCACGATCAACATCCCCGACACGGTGGGCTACACCGCGCCGCGCGAAAGCGCCGATCTGATCCGCATGCTGCTGGAGCGGGTGCCGGGCGCCGATCGGGTGATCTTCGCCACCCATTGCCACAACGATCTGGGCATGGCGACGGCGAACAGCCTCGCGGCCGTCGAGGCCGGCGCGCGGCAGATCGAATGCACCATCAACGGCCTGGGCGAGCGCGCCGGCAATACCGCGCTGGAAGAGGTGGTGATGGCGATGCGCGTGCGCCACGACATCATGCCCTATGACACAGGCATCGACACGACCAAGATCATGGGGCTGTCGCGCCGGGTGGCGCAGGTCTCGGGCTTTCCGGTGCAGTTCAACAAGGCGATCGTCGGCAAGAACGCCTTTCTGCACGAAAGCGGCATCCATCAGGACGGCGTGCTGAAGAATGTCGAAACCTTCGAGATCATGCGCCCCGCCGATATCGGCCTGAACGAGACCAACATCGCCATGGGC
Source organism: Paracoccus marinaquae (assembly GCF_018860165.1). Classification (GTDB taxonomy): domain Bacteria; phylum Pseudomonadota; class Alphaproteobacteria; order Rhodobacterales; family Rhodobacteraceae; genus Paracoccus; species Paracoccus marinaquae. Next base: position 57,755 of record NZ_JAHKNG010000013.1, on the reverse strand, counting down.
AAGCATTCCGGCCGCGCCGCGTTGCGCGCCAAGCTGGCCGATCTGGGCTATGAGGTGGGCGACAACCAGCTGAAGGACATCTTCGTGCGCTTCAAGGCCTTGGCCGACCGCAAGAAAGAGGTCTATGACGACGATATCGTCGCGCTGGTGCAGGACGCTGCCGCCAATACCGGCGAGGATCACCTGCAGGTCAAGCATCTGCGCGTGGTCTGCGGCAGCGACGGTCAGTCCGCCGATCTGACCATGTTGGTCGATGGCGCAGAGAAAAGCGTCCATGCCACCGGCGATGGCCCCGTGGACGCCTGTTTCAATGCGGTGAAACAGATCTTCCCGCATAACGCCCGGCTGAAGCTGTATCAGGTGCATGCCGTGACCGAGGGCACCGACGCGCAGGCCACGGTCAGCGTGCGGATGGAAGAGGACGGCCGTATCGTCAACGGCCAGTCGGCGGATACCGACACGATCCTGGCCTCGGTCAAGGCCTATGTCGGCGCGCTGAACCACCTGATCGTGCGCCGCGAGATGGCCGGCAAGGACGACAAGCAGATCAGCATGTATTCGCACTGATCCGGACACAGATGGAACAGGACGCCGGGCGGTCATCGCCCGGCGTCTTTCGTTTCAGTCTGTGGATCAGGGGGCGTCCGCGTCGTCGCCCGGGTGCTGCCGCGCGTCCAGCGTCAACTGCATGAAGGCCAGATCCAGCCATTTGCCGAATTTCGTGCCGACCTGGGTCAATTCACCGGCGGGTCGGAAGCCAAGCTTTTCGTGCAGCCTGATCGAGCCGGCATTCCCGGCCTCGATCCCCGCAACCATGACATGCTTGCCCAGTGTCCGCGCTCGTTCGATCAGCGCGGACATCAGCAGCCCGCCGATCCCGCACCCGCGCGCCTCGGCCGAGACATAGACCGAATGTTCGACCGTATGGCGATAGCCGTCAAAGGCGCGCCAATCCCCGAAGGAGGCATATCCCATGACCCTGCCCTCGGGGGTGACGGCGACCAGCACCGGATAGCCCGCGCGCTGCCGGTCCTGCAGCCAGGCCAGGCGGTTCTCGGCGTCGACGGTAGCATCGTTCCAGATCGCCGTCGTCCGGGTCACAGCATCGTTGTAGATGACGAGGATCCCTTCGATATCCTGCGGTCCGGCATCGCGAATCTGCATCTCTTCCGCTCCGTATGGTCAACCGGCCCAATCTGCGGCTTTTGCCCTGGCCGCGAAAGCCGTTTCATCGCTTCGGCGGCAGGTCGCGCGCTGCACCCGGATGTGGCGTTTCCATCCGGGGAGGTAAACGCAATCTTAACCATTCCGGCGTTATGCCTCGCCCGGCCGTGATGCCCCGCAATTGCCCGAAACGGGGCTTTCAACCTCCGGCCGAGACTTTTATACGGGACCACGCCGTAATGCGGGTCGATTCCGTCATGTGGCGCTTGAGGAAATCGGGCAGGCCGGGGAAACCGGCGCGAGTGGGGATTACAGGCATGGCATTCGGCGGATTGTTTTCGACCGACATCGCAATCGATTTGGGCACGGCGAACACGCTGATCTATGTCAAGGGCAAGGGCATCATCCTGAACGAGCCCTCGGTTGTCGCCTATCACGTCAAGGACGGCAAGCGGCAGGTGCTGGCCGTGGGTGAGGACGCCAAGCTGATGCTGGGCCGCACGCCGGGCTCGATCGAGGCGATCCGGCCGATGCGCGAGGGCGTCATCGCCGATTTCGACAGCGCCGAAGAGATGATCAAGCATTTCATCAAGAAGGTCTTCAAGCGCACGAGCTTTTCCAAGCCCAAGGTCATCGTCTGCGTGCCGCATGGCGCCACCCCGGTCGAGAAACGCGCGATCCGCCAGTCGGTGCTGTCGGCGGGCGCGCGCAAGGCCGGACTGATCGCGGAACCGATCGCCGCCGCCATCGGCGCCGGCATGCCAATCACCGAGCCGACCGGCTCGATGGTCGTGGATATCGGCGGCGGCACCACCGAGGTGGCGGTGCTGTCGCTGGGCGATGTGGTCTATGCGCGTTCGGTCCGGATCGGCGGCGACCGCATGGACGAGGCGCTGATCAACTATCTGCGCCGCAACCAGAACATGCTGATCGGCGATTCGACGGCCGAGCGGGTCAAGACCTCGATCGGCACCGCGCGGATGCCCGATGACGGGCGCGGCGCCACGATCATGGTGCGCGGCCGCGATCTTCTGAACGGCATCCCGAAGGAGATCGAGATCAGCCAAGCCATGCTGGCCGAGGCGCTGACCGAGCCGATGCAGGCGATCTGCGAGGCGGTGATGGTGGCGCTTGAGGCCACGCCGCCGGATCTGGCCGCCGATATCGTCGACCGCGGCGTCATGCTGACCGGTGGCGGCGCGATGCTGGGCGATCTGGATCTGGCGCTGCGCGAACAGACCGGGCTGTCGATCACCCTGGCCGACCAGCCGATGAGCTGCGTGGCGCTGGGCACCGGCAAGGCGCTGGAATTCGAGAAACAGCTGCGCCACGTCATCGATTACGACAGCTGAGCCGGCCCGACGGAGGCGCTGAATGGCGCGCAAGGGACCAGATTTCGCCACACCGATCCGGCGCGTGCTGATCGCGCTGCTGGCGATTGTCCTGCTGGCGCTGTTCCTGTTCTGGCGCATCGACAGCCCGCGGGCCGAACGCATGCGGATCGCGCTGATCGACCGTTTCGTGCCCAGCTTCGAATGGGCGCTGGTGCCGGTCACCAAGGTCAGCCAGATGGTCGCGGGCTTCCAGTCCTATGCCCGCATCTACGAACAGAACCAGGAATTGCGCCGCGAGTTGCAGAAGATGCAGGCCTGGCGCGAGGCGGCGGTGCAGCTTGAGCAGGAAAACTCGAAACTTCTGGCGCAGAACAATGTCCGCATCGACCCGGCTCTGACCAGCGTGACCGGGTTGGTCACGGTGGACAGCGGCTCGGCCTTCCGGCAATCGGTGCTGCTGAACGTGGGCGCGCAGGACGGCATCATCGACGGCTGGGCGACGATGGACGGGCTGGGGCTGGTCGGCCGCATCTCGGGCGTGGGCGAGCGCACCAGCCGGGTGGTGCTGCTGACCGATCCCTCATCGCGGATTCCGGTGACCCTGCAACCCTCGGGCGAACGGGCCTTGCTGACCGGCGACAATACCTCGCTGCCGTTTCTGGATTTCATCGAGAACCTCGACGATGTGCGGCCCGGCGACCGGGTGGTGACCTCGGGCGATGGCGGCGTGTTCCCGCCGGGCCTGCTGGTCGGGCAGGTGGTGCAGGGCAGCGACGGGCGGATGCGGTTGCGCATGGCCGCCGATTACGGCCGGCTGGAATTCCTGCGCGTGCTGCGCTCGCATCCGGCCGAGGCGGTGACGGATTCCGATGCCATCATCACACCGCGCCAGAGCGGGCCGATCGGGCCGCAACTGCCGGCATCGCGGGTCGATGCGGCGCAGGCCGCCGATCCGCTGTCCACGGGCACAGAAAATGATTGAGGGTCCGGGCAGGCCGGCTTTGGTCGGAACGATCCTGTTCGGGCTGTGCATGGGGCTGCTTCTGTTCCTGCGGCTGCTGCCGCTGTCCACCGGGCTGACCGGCTGGCCTGGCCCGGATCTGGGCCTGTGCCTGACGCTTGCCTGGGTGCTGCGCCGCCCCGACCAGTTGCCGGCGCCGGCGATCGCGCTGGTCTTTCTGGTCGAGGATCTGGTGCTGTTGCGCCCGGTCGGCCTTTGGGCCGTGGCGGTGCTTCTGGGCAGCGAGGCCGCACGCCTGCGTGAGCACCGTTGGCGGGGCCAGCCATTCATGGTTGAATGGTTGCGCGTCGCCCTGCTGATCGGCGCGATGATGCTGGGTTATCGCATCGTGTCGCTGTTGTTTCTGGTACCGGTTCCGGCCCTGGGACAGGTGATCCTGCAATTTCTGGCAACGACGATGGCCTATCCGCTGGTCGTCGTCGTCGCCCGACTGCTGCTGGGGCTGCGCCGGATCACCCCCTCCGAGGCCGAGATGATGAGATACAAGGGATGAGGAAATCGCCGCGCGACACCCAGGACGGAACCCGCCGCATCGGCCGGCGCGGTCTGATGCTGGCCGGCATCCAGCTGGGCGTGGTGACCACGCTGGGGCTGCGGCTGCGCTCGATGCAGCTGGATCATGCCGAGGAATACCGGCTGCTGTCCGATGGCAACTCGATCAAGATCCGGCTGCTGCCACCGGCGCGCGGACTGATCCTCGACCGCAACGGCCTGGTGGTTGCCGGCAACGAACAGAACTACCGCGTAACCCTGACCCGCGAGGAGGCCGGCGGCGATGTAAGGCCGGTGCTGGACCGGCTGTCGCAACTGATCCCGATCAGCGACGAGCGTATGGCCGAACTTCTGGAAGAATTTTCCAAACGCAGCGCGATCACCCCGATCGTGCTGGCCGACCGGCTGAGCTGGGCACAGTTCAGCTCGATCGCGGTGAATGCCCCCTCGCTGGCCGGGGTGACCCCCGAATCCGGCCTGTCCAGGTCCTATCCCCGCGCCGGCGATCTGGCGCATGTGCTGGGCTATGTCGGCCCGGTCTCGGATTACGACCTCTCGAAGATCGAGGATCCGGACCCGGTGCTGATGCTGCCGGAATTCCAGCTGGGGAAGGTCGGGGTCGAGACCAAGCTCGAGGCGGATCTGCGCGGCAAGGCCGGCACCCGCCGGGTCGAGGTGAACAGCGCCGGACGCGAGATGCGCGAACTCGGCCGGCAGGAGGGCGAGCAGGGCGCCACCGTGCAGCTGACCGTCGATGCGCGGCTGCAGAACTATGCCGCGCAGCGCATGGGCGAGGAAAGTGCCGCCGCCGTGGTCATGGATGTCCAGAACGGCGATCTTCTGGCGATCTGCTCCTCGCCCAGCTTCGATCCGAACAAGTTCGTACGCGGCATTTCCAGCCCGGATTACCGGGCGCTGATGGAACATGATCACCGCCCGCTGGCCGACAAGACCGTGCAGGGCGTCTATCCGCCCGGCTCGACCTTCAAGATGGTGGTCCTGCTGGCGGGGCTCGAATCGGGCCTGATCAATTCCGGCACAAGGTTCTATTGCCCGGGCTTCGTCGAGGTCGGCGGCCGCCGCTTCCATTGCTGGCGGCGCGGCGGACATGGCACGATGAACCCGATCCAGAGCCTCGAGCAAAGCTGCGATGTCTTCTATTACGAACTGGCGCAGCGCATCGGCATCGACCGGATCGGGGCCATGGCCCGGCGGCTGGGCGTCGGCATCCAGCATGACCTGCCGATGTCGGCCGTGGCCGAGGGAATCGCCCCCGACCGCGCCTGGAAACGCGCCCGCTATGACCAGGAATGGCTGATCGGCGACAGCATCAACGCCTCGATCGGGCAGGGCTATGTTCTGGCCTCGCCGCTGCAACTGGCGGTGATGACGGCGCGGGTGGCCTCGGGGCGCGAGGTGGTGCCGCGGCTGATCCGGGCGCTTGACGGCATCGCGCAGCAGGTTCCCGAAGCCGCGTCGCTGGGCCTGTCCGAGGAGCATCTGCGTCAGGCCCGCGACGGCATGGACGCGGTGATGAACGGCGCGCGCGGCACCGCGCGGCGCGCCCGGATCATCGCCGATGACTGGCGCATGGCCGGCAAGACCGGCACCAGCCAGGTCCGCAACATCACCGCGGCCGAACGCGCCCGTGGCGTCATCAGCAACGACCAGTTGCCATGGAACCGCCGCGACCATGCGCTGTTTGTCTGCTATGCGCCGGTGCATGCACCGCGCTACGCGGTGTCGGTGGTGGTCGAACATGGCGGCGGCGGCTCGACCGCAGCGGCGCCCATCGGCCGCGACATCCTGCTGTTCGCGCTCGAGGGTGGGCTGCCGCCGCTGGAGGCGGTGCCCTCGGACCAGCGCGCGGCGATGGAGGCGCGCCACAACGCCATGCATCTCTACACGCCCGAGCCGCCGCGGCCGACCCGGTCGCGGGCCTGAGGGGAGGGGGCGGGCATGGCCTATCTCGATTACGATGTCGCCCATGTGCCGGCCGGATGGCGCCGGATCCTCTATCTGAACTGGCCGCTGGTCTTCCTGCTGACGGCCATCGCCTGCATCGGCTTCCTGATGCTCTATTCCGTCGGCGGCGGGCGCGCCGATCTCTGGGCCAAGCCGCAGATCTATCGCTTTGCCGCGGGCATGGCGGCGATGTTCGCGCTGGCCTTCGTGCCGATGTGGTTCTGGCGCGGGGTGTCGGTCTTCGCCTATGTGATCTGCCTGCTGCTGCTGGTCGCGGTCGAACTCTTCGGCGATATCGGCATGGGCGCGCAGCGCTGGATTGAACTGGGGCCGATCCGCCTGCAGCCGTCGGAACTGATGAAGATCGCGCTGGTCCTGATCCTCGCCGCCTATTACGCATGGCTGCCCCTGCACCGGACCTCGCGCCCGCTCTGGGTGCTGATCCCGGTGGCGCTGATCCTTATGCCGACGGCGCTGGTGCTGAAACAGCCCGACCTCGGCACCTCGATCATGCTGATGGCAGGGGGCGGCATCGTGATGTTCGCGGCGGGCGTGTCGCTGTGGTATTTCGGCGCGGTGATCGCGGCCGTGGTCGGGCTGGTCTGGGCGGTTCTGGAAAGCCGCGGCACCGACTGGCAGCTTCTGAAGGACTATCAGTACCGCCGCATCGACACCTTCCTCGACCCCTCGGTCGATCCGCTGGGGGCGGGCTACAACATCACCCAGGCGCAGATCGCGCTCGGCTCGGGCGGCTGGTCGGGCAGGGGGTTCATGCAGGGCACCCAGTCGCGGCTGAACTTCCTGCCCGAGAAGCAGACCGATTTCATCTTCACCGTCCTGGCCGAGGAATTCGGCTTCATCGGGGCCTTCTCGCTGCTGGTGCTCTACACGCTGGTCATCGGCTTCTGCCTCTATTCCGCGCTCAGCAACCGCGACCGTTTCGGGGCGCTGCTGACCCTCGGCATCAGCGGCACCTTCTTCGTCTATTTCGCCATCAACATGGGCATGGTGATGGGACTGCTGCCGGTGGTCGGCTCGCCCCTGCCGCTGGTCAGCTATGGCGGTACCGCGATGATGATCCTGCTGATGGGCTTCGGCATGGTCCAGTCCGCCCATGTCCACCGCCCGAGATAGCGCCATGAAGGTCCTGTTCGCCGCCCCCGCCGCCCACTGGCCCCGCTGGTCCCCGGCACTTCTGGCGGCCTGCCCCGAGATGGATCTGGCCCGCGACGGCGATCCGGACGGGTTCGACGCGATCATCTATGCGCCGGGCGGCGAGATCGAGGATCTGTCCCCCTATCGCAACGCCCGCCTGGTCCAGAGCCTCTGGGCCGGGGTGGAACGCATCGTCGCCAACCCGACCCTGACCCGGCCGCTGGCGCGCATGGTCGATCCGGGCCTTGCCCAGGGCATGGCCGAGTTCTGTACCGGCTGGGCGATGCGCGCCCATCTGGGCATGGACCGCTATCTGCAGGACGGCATCTGGCGCAACGACCTGACCCCGCCGCTGGCCTCCGGCCGCCGGGTGACGATCCTCGGCATGGGCGAGTTGGGCCGCGCCACCGCCGCCATGCTGGGCGCGATCGGCTTCGCGCTGACCGGCTGGAGCGCGTCCGGCCGCCCCGCCGATGGCGTCGAGATGCTGGGCGCGCGAGATCTGGACCGGGCGCTTCAGCGCGCCGAGATCCTGATCTGCCTGCTGCCCGATACGCCCGCGACCCGCAGCCTTCTGGATGCCCGGCGCCTCGCCCGCCTGCCGAAAGGCGCCTGGATCGTCAATCCGGGCCGCGGTACGCTGATCGATGACGATGCGCTTCTGGCCGCGCTCGACCGCGGCCATCTGGGCCATGCCGTCCTCGATGTCTTCCGCACCGAGCCGCTGCCCCCGGACCACCCGTTCTGGGCGCATCCGGGCATCACCGTCACCCCGCATATCGCCGCCGAAACCCGCCCCGAAACCGCCGCCCCGGTCGTGGCCGAAAACCTGCGCCGCGCCATGTCGGGCCGGCCGGTCCTGCATCTCGTTGATCGCGCGAAGGGATATTGAGGCCCTTCTTCTTCACTCAAATATCCCGGGGGGAGTCCGCAGGACGGGGGGCAGCGCCCCCCTTCTGCCCATCGGCGCCGGGGGTGGCGGTGGTGACGATCTCGGCGCGCGCGCGGACCCGCGCGATCCGTTCGGCCATCTTCTTCTCGCGGCGGCGCTGATAGGCGCGGAAGACCGGCACGGTCAGGTAATGGGCGGCGATGCTGACGGCCAGGCCGATGATCACGCCGCCGACCATGTAGGGCCAGTAGATCTGCTCGAAGAACTCGTGGAACCGTCCCCAATGCGCGCGCTCCGAGGACAGGACCGTGCGCAGGTTCTGCCACAGCTCGACACCGGCGAGGGTGATTTCGCTCAGGATCCGCTGCGGTTCCAGATCGCCGGGCAGTCCGAGGATCTCGCGCCCGAGCCCGACGCAGATCACGGCGATGAAGGGAAACGTGACCGGATTGCCGACGAAGGTCGCCAGCAGCGCGGCCAGGATATTGCCGCCGATCAGCCAGGCGACGCCGGCGGCGGACAGGAAATGGAACCCGAAAAGCGGCGTGAAGGACACGAAGACCCCTGCCGCCACGCCGCGCCCGATCCGGTGCGGCTGGTCGGGCAGGCGGCGCAGCCGGTGCCAGACATAGGTCGCCGCCCGCCGCCAGCCGCCGCGCGGATAGATCATGTCGCTGGCCATCTGCCCATAGCTGCGGGGCTTGCGCCGCTTGAACACTTCGTCACCCGTTCCCTTGCAGACCCGGCCGGATCGCGGCTTACGGTTTCAGCGCCGGGTCGCGGACCCGCCAGACCTGCGCCACATCGCTTTCCGCTTCCAGCGCGGTCAGCAGGTTGTGCAGATGCTCGTGGTCTCGCAACTCGACCTCGACCTCGATCCGGTAGAAGTCCGGCTTGCGGTCGATGAACTCAAGGTTCGAGATATTCGCCCCCTGCGTGCCGATCAAGCCGCAGATCCGGCCCAGGACTCCGGCGTCATGCCGGATGGTCAGGCTGAGCAGGGTCGAATAGACCGCAGGATGCCGCCCGTCGCGCCATTGCAGATCGACCCAGCGGTCGGGGCTGTCCTCGAACTCGGCCAGCACCGGGCAGTCGATCGCGTGGATGACCACGCCGCGTCCGCGATAGGTGATGCCGACGATCCGCTCGCCGGGCAGCGGGTTGCAGCAGGGCGCGCGCTGGAAATTCGCATCCGCCTCCAGTCCGGCAAAGGGGCGCTTGCCGTCGATCTCGTCCTGCGGGGCGTTGGCCAGTTCCGGATAGAGCGCCTCCAGCACCTCCTTGGCGGAATGTTCGGCGCTGCCGATCCGGGCCAGCAACTCCTCGGCGCCCTCCAGCCCCATCTGCTTGGCGGCGGTGCGCAAGGCCTTGTCGGTGGGCTTGCGCCCGACATGCTCGAAACTCACCCGGACCAGTTCGCGTCCCAGCCGCACGAAGCGGTCGCGGTCATCCTCGCGCAGGGATCGCCGGATCGCCGCCTTGGCGCGGCCGGTCACCACGATGTCCAGCCAGGTCGCCTGCGGCCGCTGCCCCGAGGCGGCGATGACATCGACCGCCTGGCCATTCTTCAGCCGCGTCCACAGCGGTACCCGGATTCCGTCCACCTTGGCGCCGACGCAGGAATTGCCCAGCCTCGTATGGATCGCATAGGCGAAATCGATCGGCGTCGCGCCCTTCGGCAACTGGATCACGTCCCCCTTCGGCGTGAAACAGAACACCTGATCCTGATACATCTCCATCTTCACATGTTCGAGGAACTCGTTGTGATCGGCATCCTCGAAGCGGTCGGTCAGGCTGTCGATCCAGGCGGCGGGATCAACAGCGAAGGGGTTCTTGGTCCGCACGCCGTCGCGGTAGGCCCAATGCGCGGCGACGCCGGCCTCGGCCACCTCGTGCATCTGGCGGGTGCGGATCTGCACTTCGACCCGCTTGCCGTCGCGCCCCGAGACGGTGGTATGGATCGAGCGGTAGCCGTTCGATTTCGGCTGGCTGATGTAGTCCTTGAAGCGGCCCGGCACCGCCCGCCAGCGGTGATGGATCACGCCAAGCGCGCGATAGCAGTCCATTTCGCTGCGGGTGATGATGCGAAACCCGTAGATGTCGGACAGGCGCGAGAAGGCCAGCTGCTTTTCCTGCATCTTCCGCCAGACCGAGAACGGCTTCTTTGCCCGCCCGAACACGGTGGCCTCGATGCCTTCCTTGTCCAGTTCGTTGCGGATATCGGCGGTGATCTGGCCGATGATGTCGCCCGATTCCTTCTGCAGGCTGACGAAGCGGCGGATGATCGAGTTGCGGGCCTCGGGATTGATGACCTTGAAGGCCAGATCCTCCAGTTCTTCGCGCATCCACTGCATGCCCATGCGCCCGGCCAGCGGGGCATAGATTTCCATCGTCTCGCGCGCCTTCTGCACCTGCTTCTCGGGTCGCATCGAGCGAATGGTGCGCATGTTGTGCAGCCGGTCGGCCAGCTTGACCAGAATGACGCGCAGGTCGCGCGACATGGCCATGAACAGCTTGCGGAAATTCTCGGCCTGCTTGGACTGAGCCGAGGATAGTTGCAGATTGGTCAGCTTGGTGACGCCATCCACAAGCTCGGCAATCTCGCTGCCGAACATCGCCTCGACCTCCTGCTTGGTCGAGCGCGTGTCCTCGACCGTGTCATGCAGCAGGGCGGTGACGATGGTGGCGTCGTCCAGCCGCATCTCGGTCAGGATGGCGGCGACAGAGACGGGATGGGTGAAATAGGGCTCGCCGGAATGGCGCATCTGCCCTTCATGCATCCGCATGCCGTATTCATAGGCATCGCGGATCAACTCGGCATTGCTGCGCGGATTGTAGTTGCGAACCAGCGCGATGAGGTCTTCGACGTCGATCATGTCCAGTCGAAGACCCCGGTCATCCACGTCTTACCGCTGGCTGGCTTCCAGCATCATGCGCAGCATCCGCTCTTCCGATTCTTCGTCGACGGGCTTGGGCCGGTCCGTCTCGGCCCCCAGCATCAGCGCAAGCGCGTCCTCTTCCGGCTCGTCGACCTCGATCTGGGTCTGGCTCGATTCGATCATCCGCTCGCGCAGGTCGTCGACCGGCTGGGTTTCCTCGGCGATCTCGCGCAGGGCGACGACCGGATTCTTGTCGTTGTCGCGGTCCACGGTGGGCGCGCTGCCGGTGGCGATCTCGCGGGCGCGATGCGAGGCCAGCATCACCAGATCAAAGCGGTTGGGAACCTTGTCGACGCAGTCTTCAACCGTTACGCGGGCCATGTCTCACCTGTGCAATTTCGAATCGGATATCCGGGCGGAGACGGATAACTGATGGTCCTTGCGCCGAATGTCAAGGAAAACCGGGCCCGTCATCCCCGGACCGTGGCCGCATTCCGGCCAATCCCGCGGGGCCCAGGCGATCCAGCATCTCTGCCACGCTTTGCCCGATCAGCGGATGGCGCCAGCCGGGCGCGATCTCGGCCAGCGGCCCCAGCACGAAGCCCCGGTCCTGCAGGCGCGGATGCGGCAGGATCAACTGTCCGGGCGCCTCGTTCCGCTGCTGCCCGGGGGGCAGGTCGATCCAGCGGCGCAGGGTGGCGGCATCGGGCAGCACCAGATCATCCAGCGCGATCAGGTCCAGATCCAGAACGCGTACCGACCACCGTCCGGTGCTGCGGTCGCGCCCGAATTCCGCCTCGATCGCATGCAGCCGCTCCAGCAATGCCCCGGCGGTCAGCGTGGTGGCGATCCGGGCGGCGGCATTGGCGAAGTCGGGTCCCGATCCGGGCGGAAAGGCCGGCGTTCGCCATATCCTGCTTATCGCGGTTATTGAAATATCCGGGGCGCCGTGCAGAATGCCCCACGCTGATCGCAACGTCTCACTCGCGTGGCGGTCGGCTGAGGGCAGGTTCGCGCCAAGACTGACAAGACCGAAAGACAACTGAGGCATGACCCCCTGACCGTATTTGCTAACCGAAACCGGGCTTGCCGTCCGACCCCGCACCAGGGTCCTGGCCCGGACGATCACCACTTAAGTCTGATTGAAGGCAACACAAATGTTTTACAAGGACGACCGATTGGCGATGTTCATTGACGGCGCCAATCTTTACGCTGCGGCCAAGTCGTTGGGGTTCGACGTCGATTACAAGCTGCTGCGCCAGGAATTCGACCGCCGGGGCAAGCTTGTGCGCGCCTATTACTACACCGCGCTGATGGATGGCGAGGAGTATTCTCCGATCCGCCCGCTTGTCGACTGGCTGCACTACAACGGCTATTGCGTGGTGACCAAGCCGGCCAAGGAATATACCGACTCGATGGGCCGGCGGAAGGTCAAGGGCAACATGGATATCGAACTGGCTGTCAACGCGCTGGAACTGGCGCCGCGGCTGGACCATGCGGTGCTGTTCTCGGGCGATGGCGATTTCCGGCCGCTGGTCGAGGCGCTGCAACGTCAGGGCGTGCGCGTCTCGGTGGTCTCGACCATCCGTTCGCAGCCGCCGATGATCGCCGATGACCTGCGTCGCCAGGCCGACAATTTCATCGAGCTTGATGCCCTGCGCGATATCATCGGCCGCCCCCCGCGCGAGCCGCAGGACGAGACCTGAGCACGCCGGCCGAGGGGCGCTGGGTCGCGCTGGCGCTGATCGGTGCCGGCGTGATCGGGGCCATGACCTGCTGGTTCTCGGCCACCGCGATCCTGCCCGAACTGATCCGCGACTGGGGGCTGACGCCCGCGCAGGCGGGCTGGCTGACCAATGCCGTGCAGATCGGCTTTGTGCTGGGGGCGCTGGCCGCCTCGCTGGTGAACCTGCCCGACATCATGCGCCTGACCCGACTGATCGCTGGGTCGGCGCTGCTGACCGCGCTGGCCAATGCCGCCCTGCTGCTTGAGCCGGGATTCGCCGGCGCCATTGCCGCGCGCTTCGTCACCGGTGCGGCGCTGGCCGGGCTTTACCCGCCGGCGATGAAACTGATGGCGACCTGGTTCGTGCGCGGGCGCGGCTTCGCCCTGGGCCTGCTGGTGGGTGGGCTGACGCTGGGGTCCTCGATGCCGCATCTGTTCCGCGCGCTTGGCGGCGGGCTTGACTGGCGGGTGGTGGTGATCGCCTCGACGCTGGCGACGCTGACCTCGGCGCTGATCTTCGGCCTGCTGGTGCGCGAGGGCCCGCACGCATTTGGCCGCGCCACCTTCGATCCGCGGCAGGCGCTGGCGGTGCTGCGCAACCGCCCGGTGCTGCTGGCCAATATCGGCTATTTCGGCCATATGTGGGAACTTTACGCGATGTGGGCCTGGTTTCTGGCCTTCGCCACGGCGGCCGGGCAGGGCGGGGTGATGCCCTTCGGCTCGCCCTCGATGTTCGCCTTCGTCGCGGTCGGATCGGGTGTTGCCGGCTGCATCGGCGGTGGCCTGCTCAGCGACCGGATCGGCCGCTGCCTGACAACGGCGGGGATGATGGCGGTGTCGGGGGCCTGCGCCGCGCTGATCGGCTTTGCCTTCGACGGGCCGGAATGGCTTCTGGCGCTGATCGCGGTGATCTGGGGCGTCTCGATCATCGGTGACAGCGCACAGTTCTCGGCCTCGGTGACCGAACTTGCCGACCAGCGCCTGATCGGCACCGCCCTGACCCTGCAGGTCAGCATCGGCTTTGCGCTGACCGTTCTGGCGATCTGGCTGATGCCGCAGATCGCCGGGCTGCTGGGCGGCTGGCAATGGACCTTCCTCGCCCTGTTGCCCGGCCCGGCGGTGGGCGCTTGGGCCATGCTGCGCCTGCGCCGGATGCCCGAGGCCGCGTTGCTGGCCGGCGGCAGGCGCTGACCTTCCCCGGTCCCGCCGCCCTTTCGCAAGCCAAACCCCGCCTGTGCCCGGATCACGCCGTCACGAAAGCCGGAACGTTCTTGTCCGGCATGGCAAATTGTACAACCATAATGACCAGGGGGAAACCGGACGACCCCCCGAAATACGTGTTCAGGAGGAGTATATGATGACCCGCAATCTCACAGCCCTCTGTGCGACGCCACTGCTCGTCTGTGGTCTCTCATTGCCGGCCATGGCGCAGGAGAGCCCCGCCGCCGCCGATCTGGCCGCGCTGGTCGCCCGGTATTCCGGGGCCGAGTTCGACAGTTTCGACGCGTTTCTGGACGCGGTTCAGGAACAGGGGGTGGCCGGCGTCGCCGAGGCCCGGACAGCGGTCGAGGCCGGCACCCACGGGCCCGATCAGTTGAAACTGCTGGCCCGGATGCTGGGCGTCTATAACCGCGTGGTCAATGAGGATGATGCCCTGCAACTTCTGGCGGAACTTGTCGCCATCGAAAGCCATCAGAGCGCGGACTACCCCGAGCAGCACGAGAACCCGGCCTTCATCGCCATGGGTGAGAAGATCGGCGCCACCGCCGCGGCCTTCGGCCTGAATCTCCGCAATGTCGATGGCCGCATCTTCGAGGTCACTTTGGACGGCCCCTCGGAGGACGTGTTCGGCATCCTGACCCATTCCGATGTGGTCCCCGTCCTCAGCCGTGAATGGCAGACCGAGGGCGGGGCCACCATCGACCCCTTCCAGATGACCGTCGAGGGCAATCGCATCTACGGGCGCGGCACGCTTGACGACAAGGGTTCGATCGCCACCGGCCTTTACGCGATGAAGGCGATCCGGGACAGCGGGCTGCCCTTGGGCCGCGACATCCGCCTGATGATCGAGACGACCGAGGAAATCGGCGGCTCGGCGATGGAATATTATCTCGAACAGCAACCCGCGCCCGACTACAACATCGTGCTGGACAGCCGCTATCCGGCGGTCACCGCCGAGAAGGGGCCGGGCACGATCTCGGCGCGGTTCCCGGTGGTCGAGGCGTTCGGCGCGCTGGTGATCACCGGCCTCACGGGATCTGCGGCGGCAAACCAGATCCCCGAAACCGCCATCGCCGAGATCAGCGCCGACGACGCGGCAGGGGTGGCCAGGCAGCTAAACGACGCCGCGCCCGCCTTCATCGCGGCGAATGGCGGCGATTTCAGCATCGGTGCCGAAGCCGGCGACGGTCTGGTGACACTGACCGTCACCGGGGTCTCGGCCCATGCCTCGCAACCCGAAACCGGCGTCAACCCGGTGCCACGCCTGGCGGCCTTTCTGCTGCAAAGCGGCCTTGAGCCCGCCGACAACCATTACCTTCAGGCGATCCGGTATATCGACGGCGCTTACGGCCTCGACTATCTGGCCGGAGGACTGGGGGTCGGCTACGCCGATGATTTCATGGGGCCTCTGACCGTCTCGCCGACCTATTTCAACGAGGCTGACGGCGTCCTGACCATGGCCGTCAACCTGCGTGCGCCGCGCCATGCCGACAAGGATTTCGAGGCGGTGCAGGCCGATATCCAGACCGCACTGGAGGCGTGGAAGGGCAGCAGCGGCTCGCCCGCCGAGATCGAGGTCAGCCTGCGCAACTGGATGTATCGCGACCCCGAAGGCGCGTGGCTGTCGCTGTTGCTGGAGATCTTCGGCGAAACGACCGGCCTGCCCTCCGAGCCGACATCGACCGCCGGCAGCACCACCGCGAAGCTGCTGCCCAACGCGGTCAATTTCGGGCCGAACATGCCGGGCGACAAGTATCTGGGCCATACGCGGGGCGAGTTCAAACGCCTCGACGCCTTCCAGTTTGACCTGCAGATGTTCACCGAGATGATGGCCCGGATGAGCAATCTGGACTCGCTGGAATAGCTGCGCGATCACCTTCTTCCGGCGCCGGGGCAGGAGGCTCCGGGCCGGTGGCGGGGAACCGTCAGCGGATGCTGCGTCTGGCGATCATCGCGATGGCCACCCAGACCGCCAGGCGGAGCGTCATGGCCGCCACCGTGCGGAACTCGAAGGCCCCGCCCCCAAGGACATGCAGGCCGAACAACGCAAAGACGGCGGCGATCGCGGATGCCAGCGCGATGGCCAGCCAAGGGGCCCATGATCGATCCAGAACCATCCCGATACCCGCGAGGATATAGGCAAAGCCCGACAGGAAGTTGAACCACAGCACGAAGGGCACGAAGTTTCCGGCCGCGGCTTGCGCCGCGCCGCCGCCGAACAGCACCTGCCCGCCCGACAGAAGGGTCATTGCGCCGAACAGCACGGCAGCGCCGGCTGCGATCCTGACCGACAGACTTCCCCTGCAAGGCGTATTCATGCCTGACCTCCCGCGTCACGCCCCGGATAGGCGACGCCGCCCGGCGCCTTACAGAACGTAGCGCGACAGGTCGGTCGAACGCGCCAGATCGCCCAGATGCCGGTCCACGAAGGCCGCATCGACGCTGACCGTTTCGCCGTCCTTGTCGGGGGCGGTGAAGGACAGATCCTCGAACACCCGCTCGATGACGGTATAGAGCCTGCGCGCGCCGATATTCTCGATCGCGGCGTTCACCTCGGCCGCGATCCGGGCCAGCGCCGCGATGCCATCCTCGGTAAAGCCGACGGTCACGCCCTCGGTCGCCATCAGGGCGGTATATTGCCGGGTCAGCGCGTTGTCGGTTTCGGTCAGGATGCGGATGAAATCCTCTTCGGTCAGCGCCCGCAGTTCTACCCGGATCGGCAGCCGGCCCTGAAGTTCGGGCAGAAGGTCCGAGGGCTTGGCGACATGGAAGGCGCCCGAGGCGATGAACAGGATGTGATCGGTCTTCACCGGGCCGTATTTGGTCCCGACCGTGGTGCCTTCGATCAGCGGCAGCAGATCGCGCTGCACGCCCTCGCGGCTGACATCGCCGCCGCGCACCTCCTGACGGGCAGCGACCTTGTCGATCTCGTCGATGAAGACGATGCCGTTTTCCTGCACCGCCTCCAGCGCGGCTGCCTTCACGGCGTCATCGTCCAGCAGCTTGTCGGCTTCCTCGGCGATCAGCAGTTCATAGCTTTCCGCCACCGTCACCTTGCGCCGCGTCCGGCGACCGCCAAAGGCCTTCATCAGCCCCGACAGATCCATCATGCCGCCGGCCTGCCCGCCGGACATGCCGGGCAATTCCAGCATCCCCAGAGGATTGGAATGATCCTGCAGTTCCAGCTCGATCAGGGTGTCGTCCAGCTCGCCCCGCTTGAGCTTGTCGCGGAACATGGTGCGGGTGCCGTCACGCGCACCCTCTCCGGCCAGGGCCTCGATCACCCGGTCCTCGGCCGACTGATGCGCCCGCGCCTTGACCTCTTCGCGCATCCGCTCGCGCGTGTCGATCATGGCGGCGTCGGTCAGGTCGCGGATGATCTGTTCCACATCGCGGCCGACATAGCCGACCTCGGTGAACTTGGTCGCCTCGACCTTGATGAAGGGCGCGTTGGCCAGTTTCGCCAGCCGGCGGCTGATCTCGGTCTTGCCCACCCCGGTCGGCCCGATCATCAGGATGTTCTTGGGATAGACCTCGTCGCGCAGATCGTCGGCCAGTTGCTTCCTGCGCCAGCGATTGCGCAGGGCCACGGCGACGGCGCGCTTGGCGTCTTTCTGCCCGATGATGAAGCGGTCCAGTTCGGACACGATTTCACGCGGTGTCAGGTCGGTCATCACAGGCTCCTGTCTCTCTTGCGCATCACTTAGACAGGGTGAAGGGCCGATTCAACCAAACCACCGGACAGAACGGCGCCTTCTTCGCGACCGCCGCGCGTCGGTCAGACCCATTTCGCCAGTGGCGGCAGGCTCATCAGCACGGCTTCGGCATTATGGCCGGTCTCGAGGCCGAATTTCGTGCCGCGGTCGTAGACGAGGTTGTATTCGGCATAAAGCCCACGATGGATCAGTTGCGTCTCGCGGTCGGCCTCGGTGAAGGGCAGATCCATGCGCGCCTCGACCAGGGGCAGGAAGGCGGGCAGGAAGGCCTCGCCCACGGCGCGGGTGAAGGCGAAATCGGCCTCCCAGTCGCCGCTGTTCAGGTCGTCGTAGAAGATGCCGCCGACACCGCGCGCGCGACCCCGGTGCGGGATGAAGAAATACTCGTCCGCCCAAGCCTTGAAGCGGTCATAGTCACCGCTGTCATGCAGGTCGCAGGCAGCGCGCAGCGTGGCGTGGAAATGCGCGGTATCCTCGGGATATTCGATGCAGGGGTTCAGGTCGGCGCCGCCGCCGAACCACCAGGCGCCCGGTGTCCAGAACATCCGCGTGTTCATGTGCACGGCGGGCGCAAGCGGGTTCTGCATATGCGCCACAAGGCTGATGCCCGAGGCCCAGAAGCGCGGATCGAGGTCCATGCCCGGCACCCCGCGGGCCGCCATCGCCGCCTGCGCCTTCGGGGCCAGCACGCCATGGACCTCGGACCAGTTCACACCCACCTTCTCGAAGACCCGGCCGCCGCGCATGACCGACATCAGCCCGCCGCCCCCATCCTCGCCGCGTTGCGTCGGGGTGATTTCGAAGCGACCGGCCGGGCCGTCGCCGGGGCCGCGATCCTCCAGCGCCTCGAAGGCGGCGGTGATGCGGTCGCGCAGTTCGCGGAACCAGTGGGCGGCGCGACGGCGTTGATCTTCCATGCGAACCTCAATCTTGATTTGCCAAGCCTCGTGCCGGGCCGTTAGGATTCATTGACCCGCTGTAATGAGACTGGCCATGTCCCGCAACTCTGCCCTTGTCCTGCTTGCCCTGCCGCTGGTGCTGGCGGCCTGCGGCACGCCGCAGCAACGGTGCATTCGCGACAATACGGGCGAGTATCGCGCGGTGAGCCGGCTGCTTGCCGAGGTCGAGGGCAATCTGGCACGGGGCTATGCCTGGGGCGAGCGCGCGGTGGAAAGCGACCGGCTGGTGCAATGCCGCCGCGCCTATACCGACGGCGATGGCAATGTGGTGGTCTATTACGACCCCTGTTTCGTTGATACGGTCGAGATTGTTCCCTATCGCATCCCGATCGATCCCGCCGCCGAAACCCGCAAGCGCGATTTCCTTGCCGAGCGCAGGGCCGCGCTCAGCGGGAAGGCGGCGCAGGCGGTCGAGGCCTGCAAGGCGGCCTATCCCGAGGACGAGAAGACCTGAGGCAGTGGCGGCACTACGGCGGCAGCGTTGCCACGCTTCGTGGCGCGCATCAGCCGGCAGTACCTGCCCGGCGGGTCAGGCCGATCCGTCCACACTGGCCGGAAGCTGGCCGCGCATCCGGGCATAGTCGCGATGCTTTATGAAGGGCCGGGCGGGGTGCATCGGGTTCTCTCCGCGGGCCAGGTCGGGAAAGCTGAGGATCAGCCCCATCCGCTGCGGCAGGGCCAGTGCGCGAACCGCCTGCGGCCCGGTGAAAAACGACTCCATCGCGGCGCCTTCGGCCATGATGATCTCGTGATCCGCGAAGGCGATATGGACAAGGTCGAACTCGCCCCCCAGCGGACGCAGGGCCACGCCGGGATGCCCGGACATGATCAGGTGCCGCGCCGAGATCAGGTATTCGCCGCCTTCCGAGTCGCGAACCAGGATCCGGTGCTGGGGCGAAACATCGACATCGCGACGCGGCAGGCCCTGGCCAAGCGCCCCGGCCGCGATCCGCACCGGGCGCCGGTTGGGTGCGAGGTCCAGATCGGCGGGGGTGACATGGCTTGAACTGGTCCAGACCAGCGCCTGCGCGCCATGGTCGCGGGTCAGGACCAGATCACCCGCCCGCAGGGCCTCGACCGGAACCTCGCCCGACGGGGTCGCGATCATGGTGCCGGCCAGATAGCAGATGTTCAGGTCGTCAAGTGAAGGCGCGAAATGCTTGCGGTCGAGGTCGCGCAACAGCTTGGTGAGATCCGTACCCGCCGTGTGGGAAACGGGCGAATAGAGGATTCCGGTGCGGTTGCTGCCGGTGTCGTTGGTGCTGTGAAACAGCATCGCCGGGAAGGATTCGCCGGCAACCCGCGAGTTGTGAAGTCCGGTGAAGGCCTGCCATTCGTCGGCTTCGATCAGGCCGTTGTCGTTGCTGTCGTCGATCTCCAGTGACACGGTCTGCGAGTCGGCCTGAACCTTGCCGCGGATCACCTCGGTTCGATAAAGGGTGATGCGAACAATCGGCATCTCAATAACTCCGACAACACAATAAAATCTATACAATATCGGGCCACGCAAAACCCGGAGCCTATAATAGGTTGGTTAACAGGCAGTTTCCACTATCTGGACGGGAAAACTGACTGAAAATACAGTTCCCGTGGCGTCAGGGCGACGTCATCCGTTCGATCTGAGGATCCGCCCGGCAAGATAGAGCGATCCGCAGATCAGGATCCGGGCGCGCGGCTCCTGGTCCGCGATTCGGCGGATGGCGGTTTCGGCGTCCGGGGCGCTGTCTGCCGGAAGGCCGACCGAGGCGGCGATACCGGCGGTGGTCGCGGCCGGAAGGGTGTTCGGCTCGCCCGGGATGTCGATCGCGGTCAGCCCCTCGGCATGGGGGGCAAGGGCGCGCAGATAGCCCGCGACATCCTTGGTGTTCAGCATGCCGCAGACCAGTCGTGTCGGGCGAGGGGGCAGCGTCTTCAGGGTTGCGGCCAGCGCCTCGCCGCCGGCCGGGTTGTGGCCGCCGTCCAGCCACAATTCCGCCTGCGGCCCGGCGGCCTCGACCAGCGGTCCCCGCGTCAGGCGCTGCATGCGCGCCGGCCATTCGGCCCGGGTTACCGCGGCGCTGGCCTGGCCGTGGCTGGCGCCCAGATGACGCAGCGCCGCGAGGGCGGTGCCGGCGTTCTGGATCTGATGCGGCCCGATCAGGTTCGGCATGGGCAGATCCCACAGCCCGTGGTCGTCCTGATAGACGATGCCATCGCGATCGGGCGCGACCATCCAGTGCTGGCCATAGATTGACAATGGGGCGGTCAGCCCCGAGGCGCGCGCTTCGATCACCCGCAGCGCCTCGTCCTGCTGCGGGCCGACGATGCAGGGGATGCGCGGCTTGATGATGCCGGCCTTCTCGGCCGCGATCAGCGCCAGCGTCTCACCCAGATATTGCGTATGATCGATGCTGACCGGGGTGATGACCGTCAGCGCCGGTTGGTCGATCACATTGGTCGCGTCCAGCCGCCCGCCAAGCCCCACCTCGAGCAACGTGTAATCGGCGGCCAGGCGCGAGAAGGCCAGAAAGGCCGCCGCCGTGGTGATCTCGAAGAACGTGATCGGCTTGCCTTCATTCGCGGCCTCGCATTCCTCCAGCGCGGCGGCAAGATCGGCCTCCGAGATCAGTTCGCCGGCCAGGCGGATGCGTTCGTGAAAGCGGGCCAGATGCGGCGAGGTATAGGCATGGACGCGCGCGCCGCTGGCCTCGAGTCCGGCGCGGATCATCGCCTGCGTCGAGCCCTTGCCATTGGTGCCGGCGATATGGATCACCGGCGGGATCCTGCGTTCGGGATGGTCAAGCGCGGCGAGGATGCGGTGCATCCGGTCCAGCGACAGGTCGATCACCTTGGGATGCAGGGACATGAGGCGGTCGAGAATGGCGTCGGAATGGCTCATGGTTGCGCAAGCCGGGGGCGGTCTGCCCCCGGTCCCCGGGGATGGTTGGGCACGGAAGATCCGGTCAGGCGGTCGCGGGTTTTTTCGCGTCGCCGCCCGGATCGGGCAGCGCGAGGCCGGAGGGCGGTGGCAGGTCGCCCTTGCTGGGGGCGGGCAGGCCACCCAGCATCCGCAGGATCGAGATCAGCTCGTCCCGCATCTTCCCGCGATGGGTCACCCGGTCCAGCATGCCATGTTCCAGCAGATATTCGGCGCGCTGGAACCCTTCGGGCAGCTTCTCGCGGATGGTCTGTTCGATGACGCGGGGGCCGGCAAAGCAGATCAGGGCATTCGGCTCGGCGATCTGGATGTCGCCCAGCATCGCATAGCTGGCCGTGACCCCGCCGGTGGTCGGGTGGGTCAGCACGACGATATAGGGCAGGCCGGCCTCGCGCAGCATCTCGACCGCGACGGTGGTGCGCGGCATCTGCATCAGCGACAGGATCCCCTCCTGCATGCGCGCCCCGCCGGCAGCCGAGAACAGCACCAGCGGGCGTTTCAGCTTCACCGCGCGTTCGGCCGCGGCGATGATCGCGTTGCCGACATACATGCCCATCGAGCCAGCCATGAAGGAAAAGTCCTGCGCGGCGGCGACGATCGGGGTGCGGCCGATCTCGCCCTCGGCGACCAGCATCGCCTCTTTCTCGCCGGTGGCCTTCTGCGCGGCCTTCATCCGCTCGGGGTACTTCTTCTGGTCGCGGAACTGCAGCGGATCGAGAAGCGGCTCGGGGATCTTCACCTCGACAAAGACGCCGCCATCGAACAGGGCGGCGAACCGGTCGCGCGGGCTGATCCCCAGATGATGGTCGCAGCTGGTACAGACATTCAGATTGTCGGTCAGTTCGCGATGGAACAGCATGGTTCCGCATTCGGGACATTTCGTCCACAAATTCTCGGGCACCTCGCGGCGCGAGAACAGCGAGTTGATGCGCGGGCGGACATAGTTGGTGATCCAGTTCATCGCGGGCGACCTTGGCTGTTTCAGGCCCCCAGATAGGCCGCGCGCGAAGGAATTGCAATTCCCGGATCGGGCGGTGATGATGCCGACCATGTGGACCTCGTTCTTCTTTCTGCTGCATATGGTTACGGCCCTCGCACTGGCGATGCGGGTTCTGGTCCGGCCGCGGATGGAGCCGTCGGTGCGTGTGGCCTGGATCATGGTGATCCATGTCGTGCCGGTGGCCGGGATCGTCGCCTATCTGCTGTTCGGCGAGATCCGGATGAACCGGGCCGACGTGCAGCGCATGGCGGATGTGCGCGACCGGCTGACCGGTCTCAGCCTTCCCAGCCCCGAGAGGATCCTGGATCCGCCCGACTTCGAGCGCCCGATCATCGCCGCCAACGCCGCAGTCGGGGGGTTGCCGGCCTTGGGCGGCAATCGGGTCGATCTGCTCGAGGAAGCCGATACCGCCATCGACCGGCTGGTCGAGGCGATCAACGGCGCGCGCGATCACGTCCATATCCTGTTCTACATCTGGTTGTCCGACCAGAGCGGCGGCAAGGTCGCCGAGGCCGTGCGGCGCGCGGCCGCGCGCGGCGTGGACTGCCGGATCATTGTCGATGCGGTGGGATCGCGGCTGCTGGTCCGGTCGCCCTATTGGGCGCAGATGAAGGGCGCGGGGGCGGATTGCGTGACCGCCTTTCCCTGGAGCCTGCCGATCGTCAGCTTCCTCTATCGCCGGCTGGATCTGCGCAACCACCGCAAGATCCTGGTCGTCGACAACCGTGTGGCCTTCACCGGCAGCCGCAACTGTTCGGACATGGCCTTTGCGACCAAGCCGCGCTTCGCGCCCTGGGTCGATGTGCTGTTCCGCGTCGAGGGGCCGATCGTGCGGCAGTTGCAGACCGTGTTTCTGGCCGACTGGATGAGCTATACCGGCCATGATCTGGGCGGGATGCTGCAACTGGTCCATGCCGTCGAGCAGCCCGGCGTTCCGGCGCAGGTCGTGGCGACGGGGCCGGACCGGCGCGCGGGCAGCATCTCGGACTGCCTGACCGGGATGCTGCATACCGCGCGCGAACGGGTGGTCATCACCACGCCCTATTATGTTCCCGACGCGGCCCTTGACGCGGCGATCCGCGCCGCTGCCCGGCGTGGGGTCGATGTCACCATGATCCTGCCCGCGCGCAACGACTCGCTGATCGTCGGGGCGACCAGTCAGGGCTTCTATTACGGCCTGCTGTCGGCCGGTGTGCGGTTGATGCTGTTTCAGCCGGGGCTGCTTCATGCCAAGATCATGACCGTGGACGGGCGCATGGCGATGGTCGGCAGCGCCAATCTGGACCGCCGCAGCTTTGAGCTGAACTACGAGGTCAACATGGCGATCTTCGACGATCCGCTGGTGGCCGAGATCGATGCGCGGCAATCGACCTATGTGGAGCGCGCGCATGAGATCACGCTGGACGAGGTGCGCGGCTGGAGCATCCTGCGAATTCTGCGCAACAACCTCTTCGCCCTGGCCTCGCCGCTGCTCTAGCGGGGCCGGCCGAAGCCGTTCGGTGCGGGCGGGTCGCCCGTGAAGGAGGAGGAAACGATGGGCAATGATGATCTGGCCGGCAGGACCTGCCAGCCCTGCAGGGGCGGCGTGGCGCCACTTGAGGCCGGCGAGGTGGCGGCGCTGATGCAGCGGCTGGACGGCTGGCTTCTGTCCGAGGACGGCAGGACCGTTCGCCGGAGGTTCGAGTTCAAGGGCTATCTGAAGGCGGTCGAGATGGCGAATCTGGCCGCGTGGCTGGGGAACCATCAGGGCCATCACGCCGATATCACCTTCGGCTGGGGCTATTGCGAGGTGGCGTTCACCACCCATGAGGCCGGCGGGCTGACCGAGAACGACTTCATCTGCGCGGCAAGACTGGACGCGCTGGTCGCCTGACGCTTGTTCCGCCGGTTGCGGCGGTTTATCCAAGGGATGGCGCTGCAACCGGGGGGGTCAGATGAGAAATTCGCGTTTCGACAAGTCACGGCTGCCCAGCCGCCATGTCACCGAAGGCCCGGCCCGTGCGCCGCATCGCAGCTATTTCTATGCAATGGGGATCTCGGAAGAGGAAATCCATTCCCCCTGGGTCGGCGTCGCCACCTGCTGGAACGAGGCCGCGCCCTGCAATATCGCGCTGAACCGGCAGGCGCAGTCGGTCAAGCAGGGGGTGAAGAAGGGCGGCGGCTGCCCGCGCGAATTCACCACCATCACCGTGACCGACGGTATCGCCATGGGGCATGAGGGGATGCGCTCCAGCCTCGCCAGCCGCGACGCCATCGCCGATACGGTGGAACTGACCATGCGCGGGCATTGCTATGACGCGCTGGTCGGGCTGGCGGGTTGCGACAAGTCGCTGCCGGGGATGATGATGGCGATGGTGCGGCTGAACGTGCCCTCGGTCTTCATCTATGGCGGCTCGATCCTGCCGGGCAAGCTGAACGGCCGCGACGTGGTGGTGCAGGACGTGTTCGAGGCCGTGGGCCAGCATCAGGCCGGCAACATGTCGGATGCCGAACTGGACATTCTGGAACGTGTGGCCTGCCCTTCGGCCGGGGCCTGCGGCGGGCAGTACACCGCCAACACCATGGCCTGCGTCTCCGAGGCGATCGGGCTTGCGCTGCCCAACAGTTCCGGGGCACCGGCGCCCTACGAGAGTCGCGACCAGTATGGCCTTGCTTCGGGCGAGGCGGTGATGCGGCTGATCGAGAAGAACATCCGCGCCCGCGACGTGGTGACCCGCAAGTCACTGGAAAATGCGGCCCGCGTCGTGGCCTGTACCGGCGGCTCGACCAATGGCGGGCTGCATTTGCCGGCCATCGCCCATGAGGCCGGGATCGAGTTCGACCTGTTCGATGTCTGCGACATCTTCCGCGACACGCCCTATTTCGTGAACCTGCGCCCGGGCGGCGAATATGTCGCCAAGGATCTCTATGAGGTCGGCGGGGTGCCGGTGGTCATGCGCGAATTGCGCCGCGCCGGGCTGATCCACGAGGATTGCATCACCGCCACCGGCCGGACCATCGGCGAGGAACTGGACCTCGTGGATCGTGTGGTGGACGGCAGGGTGATCCATCCGGTCACGACGCCGATCACGCCGACCGGCGGGGTGGTCGGGCTGAAGGGCAACCTTGCGCCCGACGGGGCGATCGTGAAGGTCGCAGGCATGACGCCCGAGGAACAGGTCTTCAGCGGCCCCGCCCGGGTCTTCGACAGCGAGGAAGAGGCCTTCGCCGCCGTCCAGAAGCGCGCCTACAGGGAGGGCGAGGTGATCGTCATCCGCAACGAGGGCCCGGCGGGCGGGCCGGGCATGCGCGAGATGCTGGCCACTACCGCGGCGCTGTCGGGCCAGGGCATGGGCAAGAAGGTGGCGCTGATTACTGACGGCCGCTTTTCGGGTGCGACCCGCGGCTTCTGCGTCGGCCATGTCGGACCCGAGGCCGCGCATGGCGGGCCGATCGCGCTGCTGCGGGATGGCGACGTCATCACCATCGACGCGGTGAAGGGCGAGATCGATGTCGATCTCTCCGACGACGAACTGGCGGTGCGCAGGGCCGCCTGGGCTGGACCGCGCCCGACCGATTACGCCTCGGGCGCGCTGTGGAAATATGCGCGGCTGGTGGGCGGCGCGCGTTGGGGCGCGGTGACCCATCCCGGCGCGGCCGCGGAAACCCATGTCTACATGGACCAGTAGGGCAGATGATCGGCAAGGGGCGGACACGGTTGCCGCATTGGGGCAGCACGCGCGCAGCAGCGCGATGGGCCATGCGGGCAGATGCGCTGGAACGCGGCGGCGGCACGCCCGCGCCCGAACTGCGCGACGAGGCGGCTGACCTGCACCGGTCGCTGGGCCGGTTCCTGCAACTGGCCGATGCGCATCTGGTCCGCCGAGGCGAAGCGGCCGGGACGCAGGACCTGCCGCTGGGGACCGACTGGCACTGGCGCCCGCTGATTGTGCGCGGCCGCATCCGGCCCGGCGCGGCCGTGGCCCCGCAGAACGGCCAGCATCTGGGCGATGAGGTGGCGCTGTATCACGACTGTCCGCACCAGGCCCTGATCCTGCGCCAGGTCCCCAATCGCCGGGCGGCGGATCTGGCGCCCTATGCCCTGACGCTCGAGATGATGGGGTTCAGCGGCAGCTATCTGTCGCTGGCACTGGCCCTGCCGGCCGATCTGAACCCGGATCTGGGCCGCCATCATGTCATCCGGCTGGACGCGACGCTGCATTCGGAACGATCCATCGTCGTCTATGGGCGGCTGAACATTGCCCAGGGGCCGAATACCGAAACCATCCTGCGCCAGCTTGGCCATCCCATCGACGGGCGCGAATGCCGCCGGACCGTCGAATTCGATCTCGGCTTTGCCGAACTCTCGCAGCGTCCGGTCGACAAGGTCTGGCTCGACCTGATCTTCGAGGCGCCGCGCATGAACGCCGTCACTGTGACCGAGGCGATGCTGTCACGTCATCCCCGCGCCGAGATGTAAGGAGGCATGATGCCGAAATTCGAGGATTACGGGGTGCGCGGCGGCGTCTGGTCCGGCCGGCTGACGGCGACCAGGCTCCCGGGGCGCGTCTGCGCGACCCATCTGGGCGAGGTGGTGGCCGAGGCCGTGATGACCGAGGCGGCCGGAAACGCCTGGGATCTGCGGGTCGCCCTGCCGGCCGCACTGATCTCGGAGGGGGTGACAAGCCTGATCTTGGTCGCAGACGAGGGCGGGCCCGGCGCGCCGGTCGGCCCCGCCTCGGTGCATCTGGCCCGGCTGAACCTGGCCGCCGGCAGGGTGCTGGATGACGACGTGGCGGCGGAACTGGCCCTTCTGCGCTCGGAACTGGAGCTGCTCAAGCGCGAGTTCCGTCGCTTCGCGGCCGAGGCCTGAGACCGCGAACCGCCTGTCACGGGGCTGTCACCTTTCCTTGCGAAAAGCGGGCCGCATCGCTATACGGCCCATTCCCGACTGCCCTCCACGCCTTCGCCGCAGGACTGCCATGACCCAGCCGCAAACACCCTTCTACCTGATCGACAAGGCCCTTCTGCGCGGCAACATGGAAAAGATCGCCCGCCTGCGCCAGCGTTCGGGCGCGAGGGCACTCCTGGCGCTGAAATGTTTTGCCACCTGGTCGGCCTTTGATTTCATGCGCGAGTTCATGGACGGCACCACATCGTCCTCGCTGTTCGAACTGCGGCTGGGGCACGAGGAATTCGGCAAGGAGACGCATGCCTATTCCGTCGCCTGGGCCGATCACGAGATCGACGAGGCGGTCGGCTATGCCGACAAGATCATCTTCAACAGCCTTGGCCAGTTGGACCGTTTCGCCGGCAAGGCGAAGGGGATCACCACCGGGCTGCGGCTGAACCCCCGCTTCTCGACCAGCGGCTTCGATCTGGCCGATCCCGCGCGCCCCTTCAGCCGGCTCGGCGAATGGGACACGGCCCGGCTCGAGGCGGCGATGGGCCGGATCAGCGGGGTGATGATCCACTACAATTGCGAGAATGGCGATTTCGAGCTGTTCGACCATCAGCTGTCCCGCATCGAGGCCGAATTCGGCGATCTGCTGGCCCGGCTGGACTGGGTCAGCCTTGGCGGCGGCATCCATTTCACCGGCGACGGCTATCCGCTGGACCGGCTGGCCGACCGGCTGGCGGCCTTCAGCCAGAAGTTCGGCGTGCAGGTCTATCTGGAACCGGGCGAGGCCAGCATCACCGGAACCACGACGCTTGAGGTTTCGGTCCTCGACCTGATCCATAACGGCAAGGACGTGGCCATCGTCGACAGCAGCATCGAGGCGCATATGCTGGATCTGCTGATCTATCGCGAGACGGCGGGTCTGCCGCAGGCGGGCGACCACGCCTATCAGATCGCCGGCAAGACCTGCCTCGCGGGCGACATCTTCGGCGATGCCCGCTTTGACCGTCCGCTGCGGATCGGCGACCGGATCAGCATCGCGGATGCGGCGGGTTACACCATGGTCAAGAAGAACTGGTTCAACGGCGTCGCCATGCCCGCCATCGCCATCCGCGAAGAGGACGGCACGATCCGCGCCGTCCGCAGCTTCTCTTACGACGATTACAAGGGCAGCCTGTCCTGAGGCGCCGCCCCCCGCCACCGGGAAAGGAGACTGAATTGGCCAAGAAGAATGTCCTCATCATCGGCGCGGGTGGCGTCGCGCAGGTGACCGCCCACAAGATCGCGCAGCAGGCGGTGGAATTCGGCGATCTGCATATCGCCAACCGCACGCAGGCCAAGGCCGATGCGATCATCGACAGCCTGCGCGAAAAGGGCCACGAGATGCCCTTTACCAGCCATGCGCTGGACGCGATGGATGCCGGCGCGGTCGAGGCGCTGATCCGGCGGATCGATGCGGGCATCGTCATCAATGTCGGCAGCGCCTTCATCAACATGACCGTGCTGGAAGGCTGCATCCGCGCCGGCGCCGCTTATCTGGACACGGCCATCCACGAGGATCCGGCCAAGGTCTGCGAAACGCCGCCCTGGTACGCCAATTACGAATGGAAACGGCGCGACGATGTGGCCAGGGCCGGGATCACCGCGATCCTCGGCGCAGGCTTCGATCCGGGCGTGGTCAACGCCTATGCCCGCTTTGCCGAGGATGAATATTTCGACAGGATCGACTCGATCGACATCGTGGACATCAATGCGGGGTCGCATGGCCGCTGGTTCGCCACCAATTTCGACCCCGAGATCAATTTCCGCGAATTCACCGGCACGGTCTATTCTTGGCAGGACGGCGTGTGGAAAGAGAACCGGATGTTCGAGATCGGCCGCGAATGGGATCTGCCCGTCGTCGGCAAGCGCACCGCCTATCTGTCCGGCCATGACGAGGTGCACAGCCTCTCGGCCCGCTACAAGGACAGCGATGTTCGCTTCTGGATGGGTTTCGGCGATCACTACATCAATGTCTTCACCGTGCTGCAGAATCTGGGCCTGCTGTCCGAACAGCCGGTCAGGACCGCCGAGGGGCTGGAGGTCGTGCCGCTGAAGGTGGTGAAGGCCGTGCTGCCCGATCCGGCCAGCCTCGCGCCCGATTACGAGGGCAAGACCTGCATCGGCGATCTGGTCAAGGGCAGCCTGAACGGCAAGGAGGGCGAGGTCTTCATCTACAACGTCGCCGATCACAAGGACGCCTATGACGAGGTCGGCAGCCAGGGCATCAGCTATACCGCCGGCGTGCCGCCGGTGGCGGCGGCGATCCTGATCGCGCGCGGGGTCTGGGACGTGAAGAAGATGGTCAATGTCGAGGATCTGCCGGCGCGGCCCTTCCTGGAACTGCTGGGCAAGCTGGGCCTGCCGACCCGCGTGATCGACGCCAGCGGCGATCATCCGATCTGACCGCACCGGAACGAGGCCGAGAGATCGCGGGCGGGCCGGAACAATCGGCCCGCCCGCCGCGTTTCCGCCCCCTGACACGAGGGGGGAGGGGATGGAGGAACCGGGCGGGCATCATTTTCCGCGTTTCGGACGGGGCGACGGCAGCACCAGCAGCCGCGTGGCGAACTGGGCGGTCATCGGCATCTTCCTGATCCTCGCCTTCGCGGCCATTGCCGCGGGCCGCGATTTCCTGATGCCGGTGACGATGGCGATCCTGCTGTTCTTCGTCTTCACCCCGCTCAGGCGCCTTGCCCGGCGGCGCGGGGTGCCGGACGCGATCACCGCGGCGGTGGTGACTTTCGGGATCCTCGCGCTGGTCGCGGTGATCGCCTATACCGCCAGCGGGCCGATCAACCGCGCGGTCGGCAACATCCCCACGATCAGCACCCGGCTGGAGCAGAAGTTCCAGAGCGTCCGCGCCTCGATGCGGGATCTTCAGGAGGCGGCGCAGAAGCTGGATCAGGCGCAGGTGGTAGGCGACGAGAGGCCCGCCGCCGCCCCGACGATCAGGGTCGAGGAAGAGGGGGAAACCACCCTCGAAACCGTGGTCAAGCTGACCCCTCAGCTTCTGGGGCAGGTACTGTTCACGCTGGTCCTGATGTTCTTCATGCTGGCCTCGGGCGATCTTCTGTATCTGAAGATCGTGCAAAGCTTCGATTCCCTGCGCGACAAGCGCAACGCCTATCTGGCCCTGCGCGAGATCGAGGATTCGCTGGGCAGCTACCTGGGCGCGATCACCGTCATCAATGCCGGGCTGGGCCTGTCGGTCGGGCTGGCGATGTGGGTCTGGGACATGCCGGGGCCGCTGCTGTTCGGGCTGGGGGCGTTCCTGCTGAACTTCATCCCCTATCTGGGCGCGATCGCCGGTGTCGCGATCTCGGCCGCGGTGGCGCTGGTGGTGATGCCGGGGCTGTTCGGGCCGGCCATGGTGGCGCTGACCTATCTGGCGCTGACCTCGCTTGAGGGGCAGCTGATCACGCCCTATTTCGTCTCGCGCCGGCTGCAGATGAACGCCGTCGTGGTGTTTCTGGCCGTGGCGCTGTGGGCCTGGCTGTGGTCGGTGATCGGCATGGTGATCGCCGTGCCGGTGCTGGTCGTGCTGCGGGTGCTGGCCGAGCATGTGCCGGGCTGGGGGAAGTTCGGCAATTTCCTGGCCGGAGACAATCCTCCCGCCCTCGACGAGGACGAGGCCCGCGACATCGTCGAGACCGCCGCCGGGGCAGGGGATGCGGCGACCGCCCGCAGGGCCACCGATCCCGCCAGTCCGGGCGAGCAGGAATAACCGGTCTCCGGCCGCGCCTCAGCCGCGATCAGGCGCGGCGGTCGGCAAGCTGTCCGACACCCATGACCTCCAGCACCTTGGCCTCGATATGGCGGGCGTTCAGCGCCGAATCGTCATACATCGCCATCGGCGCGTCGTGATCGACGAACCGGTCGGGCAGCACCATCGAGCGGAACTTCAGCCCACCGTCAAAGACGCCCTCATCGGCCAGAAGCTGGGCGACATGGCTGCCAAAGCCGCCGACCGCGCCCTCCTCGATGGTGATCAGCGCCTGATGGCTGCGGGCCAGCCGCAGGATCAGGTCGCGGTCCAGCGGCTTGGCGAAACGCGCATCGGCGACGGTCGGCCGGATCCCGCGCGCGGCCAGCGCCTCGCGGGCCTCAAGCGCCGGGGCCAGCCGCGTGCCCAGCGACAAAAGCGCAACCCCGCTGCCTTCCGCGACGATCCGGCCGCGGCCGATGGGCAGCACCTCGCCCCGGTCGGGCAGGTCGATCCCGGTGCCCTCGCCGCGCGGAAAGCGGAAGGCGATGGGACCGCTGTCATGGGCGGCGGCGGTGGCGACCATATGCACCAGTTCGGCCTCGTCTGCGGCGGCCATCACCACGAAGCCCGGCAGATTGGCCAGATAGGCGATGTCATAGGCGCCGGCATGGGTCGGCCCGTCCTGTCCGACCAGCCCGGCACGGTCGATGGCGAATCGGACCGGCAGGCCCTGCACCGCAACGTCATGCACGACCTGGTCGTAGCCGCGCTGCAGGAAGGTCGAATAGAGCGCGCAGAACGGCTTCAGCCCGCCTGCCGCCAGCCCGGCCGAGAAGGTCACGGCATGCTGTTCGGCGATGCCGACATCAAAGCTGCGGCGGGGAAAGCGTTCGGCGAACTGTTTCAGCCCGGTGCCGTCGGGCATGGCGGCGGTGATGCCGACGATCCGTTCATCGCGCCCGGCCTCGTCGATCAGCGCGCGGGCAAAGACCGAGGTATAGCTGGGCGCGTTCGATTTCGCCTTGGCCTGAATCCCGGTGACGGGGTCGAACCGGCCGGTGGCATGGCCGCAATCGGCGGCGTTTTCGGCGGGCGCATAGCCCTTGCCCTTCTTCGTCACCGCATGGATCAGCACCGGCCCCGTCGCCCGTGCCTTGACGGTGCGCAGCAGCGGCAGCAACTGCTCCATGTCATGGCCGTCCACGGGGCCGATATAGGAGAATCCCAGTTCCTCGAACAGGGTGCCGCCGATGGTCATGCCCTTCAGCATTTCCTTGGCCCGGCGCGCGCCCTCCTGCAGGGGTTCGGGCAGGAAGCCGACCGCGCCCTTGGCCACGGCCTTCAGTTCCTGAAACGGTCCCTGCGTATAGAGCCGGGTCAGATACGAGGACATCGCCCCCACCGGCGGCGCGATCGACATCTCGTTGTCGTTCAGGATCACGAACAGCCGCTTGCCCAGATGGCCGGCATTGTTCAGCGCCTCATAGGCCATGCCCGCGCTCATCGCGCCGTCGCCGATCACGGCGATGGCGTCGCCCGGATCGCCCCCCAGATCGCGCGCCACCGCAAAGCCGAGCGCGGCCGAGATCGAGGTGCTGGAATGGCCGGCGCCGAACGGGTCATAGGGGCTTTCGGCCCGCTTGGTGAAGCCGGCCAGCCCGCCGCCCATGCGCAGGGTGCGGATGCGGTCGCGCCGCCCGGTCAGGATCTTGTGCGGATAGCATTGATGCCCGACATCCCAGATGATCTTGTCGCGCGGGCTGTCGAAGACCGCATGCAGGGCCACGGTCAGTTCGACCACGCCCAGCCCGGCGCCCAGATGCCCGCCGGTGACGCTGACCGCGCTGACCGTCTCGGCCCGCAACTCGTCGGCCAGTTGCCGCAGCTCGCGGTCGGACAGGGCCTTCAGATCCGAAGGCAGGTTGACCCGGTCGAGAACGGGCGTATTCGGTCGGTCGGTCATGGCTGGCCCTCCGGGCGGGCGGCTGTCAGGTGTCGCGTTCGATAACGAAACGCGCGAGGTCCCGCAAGTTTTCCGCGGCCTCGCCATAGGAGGCAAGCGCCGCTTCGGCCTCGGCGGCCAGCCGCGCGGCCTCGGCCCGGGCGCCGTCGAGGCCCAGAAGCGACACGAAGGTGGCCTTGCCCGCCGCATCGTCCTTGCCGACGCGCTTGCCGGTCAGGTCCTGGTCGCCGGTAACATCCAGAATGTCGTCGGCGATCTGGAAGGCCAGCCCCAGCTTGCGGGCATAGTGGTCCAGCGCCTCGGTCTCGCCGCCCGCGATCAGCGGCCCGGCGGTGGCGGCAAAACGGATCAACGCACCGGTCTTGGCCCCCTGCAGGCGGGTGATCGCCTCCAGATCCAGGGGCCGCAGCGCGGTTTCTGCGGCGATGTCCTGCGCCTGTCCCCAGACCATGCCGGCCGCGCCCACGGCCCCGGCGAAGGCCCCGATCAGCCGCAGCCGCGCCTCGGGTCCGCCGATCTCGTCCCTGGTCAGCAGCGCGAAGGCCAGCGCCTGAAGGGCGTCGCCGGCGAGGATCGCGGTGGCCTCGGACCACTGGATATGGCAGGTCGGCATGCCGCGACGCAGGTCGTCGTCATCCATCGCCGGCAGATCGTCATGCACGAGGCTGTAGGCATGCAGCGCCTCGACCGCCGCCGCGACCGGCAGGGCGGCCGTATCGGAAACCCCGTGCAGCCGGGCCGATTCCAGCACCAGCAGCGCCCGGATACGCTTGCCGCCCACCGTCGCATAGGCCATGGCATCGGCCAGTTCGCCCTTGGGCAGGGCCGACAGCGCCTCGTCCAGCGCGGCCCGGACCTGCGCCTTCACCTCATCCAGTCTTGCCTGCATCACAGCCCCTCGGCGGGTTCCGTGCCGACCGGCTGGCCGTTTGCCGAGAGGGTGATCTTCTCGACCCGTTCCTCGGCCTCGCGCAGGCGTTTTTCGCAATGCGCCCGCAGCTTTGCCCCGCGTTCATAAAGCGCGATGGATTCCTCCAGCGTCGCCTCGCCGGTCTCCAGCTTGCCCACCGTCGCCTCAAGCTCGCGCATGGCGTCCTCGAAGGACAGCTTTTCGATCTCGCTCATTTCCCGGCCTCCATCAGCACCTCGACATGGGCGCGGACCGACCGCCCCAAAGCGGCGAGATCATAGCCACCTTCGAGGCAGGATACCACCGGCGCCCCGCAATCGGACGCCATGTCGCAGATCATCCGGGTGATATCGGCGAAATCGCCGTCCGACCAGTTCAGTTCGGCCAGCGGATCGTCGTGATGGGCGTCGAAGCCGGCCGAGACGAACACCAGCTGCGGGGCCCAGTCGCGGCAGCGTTCGAGGATATGGCGCCAGACCGCCGCCGCCTCGACCCCGCCCGAGCCGGGCTGCAGCGGCATGTTCATGATCTGGCCATGGGCGCCGGTCTCGCCCGGCGCACCGCTGCCGGGATAGAGCGGCATCTGGTGGCTCGAGGCGAAGAAGGCCCGCGGCTCGTCCCACAGCAGATTCTGGGTGCCGTTGCCGTGATGCACGTCGAAATCCAGCACGGCGACGCGGGACAGCCCGTGATGGTCCAGCGCCCGCTTTGCCGCGATCGATACATTGCCGAACAGGCAGAAGCCCATCGGCGTCTCGCGCTCGGCATGGTGTCCGGGCGGGCGCATGGCGACGAAGGCGTTTGCGGCCTCGCCGGCCAGCACCGCATCCACGGCGGCACAGGCACCGCCCACCGCCCTGAGGGCCGCCTCGAAACTGCCGGGCGACATCTGCGTGTCGGCATCCAGCATCGCATATCCCCGTTCGGGTTGGCTCTGGCGGATGCGGTCCAGATGCCGCTGGGGGTGGCATCTGAGGATCTCGGCATCCCCGGCCATGGGCGCCTCGAGCCGCATCAGATCCAAGGGTTCCAGCGCCCGGGTGACGGCCGCATGGCGGGCAACCTGTTCGGGATGGCCGGGGGCGGTCAGATGGCGCGAGGCCGCGAGATGGGTGAAAAGGGCGGTGGTCATGGCCGGGTTCCTCTCTCGCGTCACGCGGCTTTTGGGTGTCTTTGTTCGCCTTTAAGCTTATCCGGCATGCCGGCGGAAGTTCCAGCGCTGCCGTGAAGTCAGCGGCCTCCGGGCGCCGGCAGGCCCGGGCCGGTGCGCAGGCGCCCGGTTCCGGCACCGCGTCGGAGGGTGCCCCGCCCGGGGGCGTCGCAGCAGGGCCGGCCCCCGCGGGATGCGGCTGAACCCTTGCACTGCTGGCGGCACGGCGTTAACCCGTCGCGACAGTCGAAAGGGACGCGCATGACTGACAAGCCCAAGACCGCGGCGGACGGCGGACCGCATCCGCGCACCAAGGCCATTCATCACGGCACCCGCCGCAGCCAGTATGGCGAGATGGCCGAAGCGCTGTTCCTGACCCAGGGCTTCGTCTATGACAGCGCCGAGCAGGCCGAGGCGCGGTTCGTGCAGTCGGGACCGGACGAATTCATCTATGCCCGATACGGCAACCCCACCAGCCGCATGTTCGAGGACCGGATGGCGGCGCTGGAGGGGACCGAGGACGCCTTTGCCACCGCCAGCGGTATGGCCGCCGTGAATGGCGCGCTGTTTTCCATGTGCAGCCCGGACGATCACGTCGTCGCCGCGCGGGCGATGTTCGGGTCCTGCCTCTATATACTGGACCTGCTGATGAAATTCGGGGTCGAGGTCACGCTGGTCGACGGCACCGATGCGGATCAGTGGCGCAAGGCCATCCGGCCCGGCACCAGGGCGGTGTTTTTCGAATCGGTCTCGAATCCGGGGCTGGAAGTGATCGACCTCCAAGCCGTGTCCGATCTGGCCCATGCGGCCGGGGCGCTGGTGATCGTGGACAATGTCTTTGCGACGCCGGTGTTTTCGCGTGCGGTCGAACTGGGCGCCGATGTGGTGATCTATTCGGCGACCAAGCATATCGATGGCGGCGGCCGAGCGCTGGCCGGGGTCATCTGCGGCAGCCGCGACTATATCCGCAAGACCGTGGAGCCCTATCTGAAACATACCGGCGGCGCGATCAGCCCGTTCCACAGCTGGATCATGCTGAACGGGCTGACCACCATGGATCTGCGGGTCCGGGCGCAGGCCGAGGCGGCGCTGAGCATCGCGCAGGCCCTGCAGCACCATCCGGAGCTGAGCCGGGTGATCTATCCCGGCCTGCCCGATCATCCGCAGCACGATCTGGCCATGGCGCAGATGGGGTCGGGCGGAACCATGCTGGCGCTGGAGGTCAAGGGCGACAAGGAGGCGGCGTTCCGGGCGCTGGACCGGCTGAGGATCATCAGCATTTCCAACAACCTCGGCGATGCGCGCTCGATCGTCACCCATCCGGCGACCACCACCCACCAGCGCCTGACCGATGATGTCAAGGCGCAGCTGGGCATCACGCCGGGGCTGATGCGGCTGTCGGTCGGGCTTGAGGATACGCAGGACCTGATCGCCGATCTCAGGCAGGCGCTGGAGGGCTGATCGTCCCCGAAATCCGCCGCGAATGACGGATTTCATCGGGAAATGGCCGCTCGGGGCTTTAGAAACGTCCCGTTCCTGCCCATATTGCCGGTCGCGCTGCCGCGCAGGAGGATGATTGCATGACCGACGCCCGTCCGCTGGTTCCGGCCTATCCGGCGCTGATCCGCGACTATGATTCGTCGTTTCGCGCCGATGCCGCCTATCGCGCCAGCCTGCCGGATCTGCAGAACGGCCCGGCCAGCCTGATCGTCGGCGCGCGCGCGCCGATCCAGCATGTCGGCATCTCGGACTTCCGGCTGCCGATCCGCTATCAGACCCGCGAGGGCGGCGAGATCGCGCTGGAGACCAGCGTGACCGGCACGGTCAGCCTGGAAGCCGACCGCAAGGGCATCAACATGAGCCGGATCATGCGGTCCTTCTATGGCCATGCCGATCACCTGTTCAGCCTGAAGGTGCTGGAGGCGGCGCTGGACGATTACAAGGCCGATCTCGACGCCTTCGACGCCCGGATCCTGATGCGGTTTTCCTATCCGGTCCGGGTCGAATCGCTGCGCTCGGGGCTCAGCGGCTGGCAGTATTACGACATCGCGCAGGAGGTCGTGGAACATCGCGGACAGCGGCTGCGGATCATGTATTTCGACTATGTCTATTCCTCGACCTGCCCCTGTTCGCTGGAACTGTCCGAACATGCCCGCGAGACGCGTTCGCGGCTGGCCACGCCGCATTCGCAGCGTTCGATCGCGCGGATCTCGGCGGTGATGAAGGGACCCGAGAAGCTGTGGTTCGAGGACATGGTCGAACTCTGCCGCCGCGCCGTGCCGACCGAGACCCAGGTGATGGTCAAGCGCGAGGACGAGCAGGCCTTCGCCGAGCTGAACGCCGCCAACCCGATCTTCGTCGAGGATGCGGTGCGCGCCTTCGCGCGCGAATTGCAGGCCGATCCCCGGATCGGCGATTTCCGGGTCGTGGCCAGCCACCAGGAATCGCTGCATTCGCATGACGCGGTCAGCCTGCTGGTCGAGGGGCAGACCTTCGCGCAGGCCTCGCTGGATCCGATGACCTTCGCGGGGCTCAGGGCCTGAGGACGCCGGGGGCTGTCTGCCCCCGGACCCCCGAAGGTATTTTGAAAGAGCGCGAGGCGGGAACATAAGCGGAACGCGGCCTTTCCTTGTTCCGGCGCTGCGCCTATGGTGGGGGCATGGAGCTTCTGGACGATTCCGACGATTTCGATGGCGTGCCGCTGTCGCGGCGCGTGATGGCGGCGCGGCCGATGCCCTATCTGGACGGGCTGAACCCGGCGCAGCGCGCGGCGGTCGAGGCGCTGGACGGGCCGGTTCTGATGCTGGCGGGGGCGGGCACCGGCAAGACCCGCGCGCTGACCACGCGGATCGCGCATCTGCTGACGCAGGGCAGGGCGCGGCCCGGACAGATCCTGGCCGTGACCTTCACCAACAAGGCCGCGCGCGAGATGAAGGAGCGGATCGCCCGCCTGCTGGGCGAGGCGGTCGAGGGCATGCCCTGGCTGGGCACGTTCCATTCGATCAGCGTGAAGATCCTGCGCCGCCACGCCGAACTGATCGGCAATGGCGAGCTGCATCTGAAGCCCGGCTTCACCATTCTGGACACCGACGATCAGATCCGGCTGATGAAGCAGCTGATCGCGGCCGAGAGGCTGGACGAGAAGCGCTGGCCCGCGCGGCAACTGGCGCATCTGATCGATGGCTGGAAGAACCGCTGCCTGACGCCGGCGCGGCTGCCGAAGAGCGAGGCGGCGGGGTTCGATGGCTGGGGCGGGCGGCTGTACCAGGCCTATCAGGACCGGCTGCTGGCGCTGAACGCGGTCGATTTCGGCGATCTGCTGATGCATTGCGTGACCCTGTTCCAGGCCCATCCCGATCTGCTGAAGGACTGGCAGGACCGGTTCCGCTATATCCTTGTCGACGAGTATCAGGATACCAATGTCGCGCAGTACATGTGGCTGCGGCTGCTGGCGCAGGGGCATCGCAATATCTGCTGCGTGGGCGATGACGACCAGTCGATCTATGGCTGGCGCGGCGCCGAGGTCGGCAACATCCTGCGCTTCGAGACCGATTTCCCCGGCGCGCAGGTGATCCGGCTGGAACAGAATTACCGCTCGACCCCGCAGATCCTGGCCGCCGCCTCGGGGCTGATTTCGGCCAATGCCGGGCGGCTGGGCAAGACCTTGTGGACCGAGGCCGCGGCGGGCGAGAAGGTCCGCTTGATCGGGCATTGGGACAGCGAGGCAGAGGCGCGCTGGATCGGCGAGGAGATCGAGGCCTTTCAGGGCGGGCATCGCGCCGCGCTTGGCCCGGTCGGCCTGAACGACATCGCCATCCTTGTCCGCGCCAGCCACCAGATGCGCGCCTTCGAGGACCGCTTCATGAGCATCGGTCTGCCCTACCGGGTGATCGGCGGCCCGCGCTTTTACGAGCGGCAGGAGATCCGGGACGCCATGGCCTATTTCCGGCTGGTCACCGGTCCCGAGGACGATCTGGCATTCGAGCGCATCATCAACACCCCCAAGCGGGGCCTGGGCGAGAAGGCGGTGCAGACCATCCAGGCGGTGGCGCGGCAGAATGGCGTGTCCCTGCTGGAGGGCGCGCGGATCGTGGTCGAGGACGGCCATCTGGGCGGCAAGGGGCTGGCCAATCTGCGCGCCTTCGTGGCCGCCGTCGGGCACTGGCATGCCGATGCCACCGACAGCACCGCCGGCCATGTCGAACTGGCCGAGCGGATCCTGGACGAATCCGGCTATACCGCCATGTGGCAGAACGAGAAATCGCCCGACGCGCCGGGCCGGCTGGACAACCTCAAGGAACTGGTCAAGGCGCTGGAGGAATTCGACAATCTTCAGGGCTTCCTGGAACATGTCGCGCTGGTCATGGATCGCGACGAGGGCGAGGGGGCCGAGCAGGTCAGCATCATGACGCTGCATGCCGCCAAGGGGCTGGAATTTCCGGTCGTGTTCCTGCCGGGATGGGAGGACGGGCTGTTCCCGAACCAGCGCGCCATGGACGAGAACGGCACCCGGGGCATCGAGGAAGAGCGCCGTCTGGCCTATGTCGGCATCACCCGGGCCGAGCGGCTGGCGACGATCAGCTTTGCCGGAAACCGGCGGCTTTACGGCCAGTGGCAATCCTCGATGCCCTCGCGCTTCGTCGATGAACTGCCCGAGGATCATGTCGAGGTGCTGACGCCGCCGGGGCTGTATGGCGG
Source organism: Paracoccus marinaquae (assembly GCF_018860165.1). Lineage (GTDB taxonomy): Bacteria > Pseudomonadota > Alphaproteobacteria > Rhodobacterales > Rhodobacteraceae > Paracoccus > Paracoccus marinaquae. Next base: position 17,966 of record NZ_JAHKNG010000013.1, on the reverse strand, counting down.
CGGCTATGGGGCGGCGATGGCCTTTGCCGGGGCCAATGCCGGCACCGACATGCATGACCGGGCGGCGCGGGCCGATGTCTACAATTCGCCCGGCTGGAAGCGGATGCAGGCCCGCGCGGCCGAACGCAAACCGCCGGTCCATCGCGCGCCGGTGACCATCGACGCCGAACCCGCGGCGCCTTTCAGCGTTGGGGACAGGGTTGCCCATGCGAAATTCGGCGAAGGCCAGATCATGGGCATTGCCGAGGATACGCTGACCGTGCAGTTCACGGGCGGCTTCAAGACCGTCAAGGCCGGCTATGTCAGGCCGGCCGGAGAGGACCAGGACGTGCCGTTCTGAAAGGACAGGGCGGCCAGCAACGAGGAAAGCAGATGCTGAACATCCAGGCGGATGCCGACAGAAACGTCATCACCGCGCGCCCCGAGGGGCAGATCCCGGCCTCGGAATTCGAGGCTCTGGGCGCGGCGATCGAGGATCATGCCAACCGGCATGACCGGATGCCCGGGCTGGTGGTGCATCTGAAGGGGTTGCCGCACTGGCAGGGCCTGTCGGCGATGCGGGCGCATTTCGAGGTGGTGCGCCGGCATGGAATGGTGCTGCCGCGCGTGGCCATCGTCACCGATACCTTCGGGCTGGCGATGCTGCCCAGCCTCGCCGATATTTTCGTGCGCGCCCGGGTGCGGCATTTCGATGTCCGGCAGATGGACGAGGCCATCGTCTGGGCCGGATCGCCCGACAAGGAGCCCGAGGGTTATCTGCTGCTGGAGGATTTCCCCGATGACGTGATCGCGATTCGGGCCGTGGGCGAGGTCACCGCGCGCGATTACGAGGATCGCCTGATCCCGCTGGTGCGCAAGATGGCGGCGCGGCATGGCAAGGTCCGGCTGCTGCTGCAACTTGGTCCGGATTTCGAGAACTATACCGCCGGCGCCATGTGGGACGATGCGCGGCTGGGCCTGACCCATTGGCGCAGCTTCGAGCGGGTCGCGGTGGTCAGCGACATCGGCTGGATCACCCGGTCGGTGAAGATGTTCGCGCCGCTGATGCCGGCCGAGGTGGCGGTCTTCCCGAATGAGGCGATGGCGGCGGCAAGGGCCTGGATCAGCGAAAATGCCGTGGCCGACGCGCCGGTGAAGGCAGGAAAGGCGGCTGCCGCCAAGGCGGAAGAGGCCGCGCCGAAACCTGCGGTCAAGGCCGATGTGGCCCCCCCGTCCGAACCGGTGCCTGCTCAGCCTGCCGTCAAGGTGGTGCCCCCCGTGGACAGGGCGGTGGCGCCGGTGACGCAACCGGCCGCGGAGCCTGCGCCGGAGGTGGTGCCTGAACCTGCGGCGAAACCTGCGGCGTCCGGAACGACGCGCCGGGCCGTCAAGACCGAGGCGGTTGCCGCGGCTGCCCCGGCCAAGCCGGCCGCGAAAACGGCCGCGAAGCCGGCCGCAGGACGGACCGCGAAAACAGCGGCGAAGCCGGCGGTGAAACCTGCGGCAAAGCCGGAGGAAACCGGGGCGAAGAAACCCGCGACCCGCAGGGCCGCCGCGACCAGAACGGCGGCCGGGAAGACGGCGCCGGCGGCAGAGGGTGCGGCGGCGCCGGCCAAGCCGGCGCGCAAGCCCGCGACCCGCAAGCCCGCGACCCGGACCCGGGTGACGACGCCCCGGACGCCCGACGCCTAGGGCGTCGCCGGGCGCAGCACCTCGCGGACCGCCTGCCAGACATGGCTGTCGGTCCAGTAGCCCGTATGCCCGCCCGGCGGAATCCGGTAATTCTCGACGAAACCGTCGGGCAGGCGGACCTCGGTGCCGACGAAATCGTCGCAGCGATAGATGTTGATCCAGCGCTCCAGACGCGGCGGCAGATTGCCGATATCGAAGCCCCTGGCGAAATACTGGCCGTAGATATGCGTCAGGGGCGAGCCCATGGTGACCAGATAGGTGGGCAGGCCGGCGGGTTCGGCCTCCTGCAGGGCCTGGGCGGCGATCACCGTGCCCTGCGAATGGGCGATGACGATCAGCCGGTCATGCGGATATTGCCGCGCCAGATAGTCATGGACCATGTGGAACCGGGCCTTGATCCGCTGCCGCGCGGCATAGGTGCTGCTGCCCGCGTCGTTTTCGGGGCTGTAGGCCAGCGTGCGCGCCGAATAGACCGAGATGTCGCGGGCCACGCCCAGTGCGGCCGAGATGAAATCGGCCGCGCGATAGGCCAGAACCCCGACCAGCCCGACCAGAGCGATGGCCAGCGCGTTATAGCTGTTGATCCGGTCGTGAAAGCTGCTGAGCTGGCCGATCAGCGTGTCGGTGTTCCATGGGTAATAGGGAATGCCCAGCAGGTCGAAGCCGGTGCGCAGCGCCTGCAGCGCGCCGCCAAAGGCGATCCACAGGATCAGGAACATCAGCAACAGGTTCAGCACCGGGTTCAGGATCACCCGCCCGCACCACACGTCCAGCGGCGAGGCCGGGTCCAGCGCCAGCGCGGCCTTGCGGCGCTGGCGGATCGCCAGCGGGACGATGCCGGCAAGGATCAGCCCGGCCAGACCGAAGACGATATAGGACATGGTGCTGGTCGCCAGCGCCGAATAATCGACATAAAGCTGGGTCAGCAGGCTCTGCCCGCCCTCGGCGCCGTCGATCTTGCGCACCAGTTCGCTGAACAGCGACCACAGCGCCGCCGATATCAGCATCCACAGGAACAGCATCGCATTGCAGATCGGCAGATAGATCCGCTCGCGCCGGCCGAACAGCCGGGTCAGCCGGCCAAGGGCGCGCAGGCCGCGCCGGGCGATCCGGCGCGCGAACAGGGCGCCCGCCACCACCAGCAGGCCCAACAGCAGCAGCAGCCAGGCGCGGCTGGGCGCCACCTGAATGGCCAGGATGACCAAGAGCGGCGCCCCGACCAGCAGCCCGGTGCGCAGCACGCCGATCTCGGAGACCGAGGAGATCGCGAACAGCAGCAGCAGGACCGCGACGGCGGCCAGCCAGGTCAGCGCCATCACCAGAACGAAGCCCCACAGCAGGGCGGCGATGTCCTGATAGGCGAGGTTCCAGCAGGCGGTGAAGTCCACCGAATCGCACGAGGCGCGGCGCAGCCAGCCCAGCCAGCCGGGCGCGGCCGTGCCCGGGGCGGGCTGGGCCAGCCGCATGACCATGCCGGCCATCAGTGTCGCCGCCCCAAGCCCGCCCAGCCCGGACATGAAGCAGCGTTCCAGATACGAGGCATCGGGCCGCCGGATCCAGCCGCGCCACAACAGATAGGCCGCAAGAACGGCGGCGCCGATCAGCGCGATCAGCATGGTCCCGTGCAAGCCGCCGGGCCCCACCCGGATCACGAAGCTGTCGATCAGCGTCAGGAACGAGCCGATCAGCAGCAGCGCGTTCATCGGCGCGATCAGGGCGTAGAAGATCCAGACGAAGACATGCACTAGGGCGCGGATCCAGCGATTGGCCGGCGCCCCGCTCTGCGAGACATTGTCCAGCGCCAGATAGCCCAGCGTCAGCACCGTGCGCAGCAGGTCGAACCCGGTCGCCAGCGCGCCGCGCGGGGCGGGGGACAGGTCGGACCAGTAGATTTCGCCGGCCAGAACCTCCTGATCCTCGGCAAATCCGTTATGCTGCGAGGCCGGCAGGACGCTGCGGCGGATATTGCAGGGAAACAGCTTCAGCTGCCGGCTGCCGGGGCGCTGCTCGGCGATCATCTCGACCCGGCTTTCGACCGGGCCGGGCAGGCCCAGTTCGCGCAGCGCGCCGCCGGTCAGCGCGTCGATCGTCTGACCCGCCTGCTGTTCGCCGATGCCGTGAACGACAAGAACCAGATTGCGCTGCACCCGATCACCCCGAAAAGCGACACCGGGATGATGTTAGCAGATTCGGAAAGGGTTAGAATATGCTCAATATGACCCGGCCTCGCGGCACAGCAGATCCTGCAGCACCAGCGCCATGACCCCGGCGCTGTCCAGCATGTCCTGAACGCCGATCCACTCGTCGGGCTGATGGGCCAGATCCAGCACCCCCGGCCCGTAGGCGATGCAGTTCTTCAGCTTGCCGATCCGGTCGATATGTTTCTGGTCATAGGTGCCGGGGCTGACGACAAAGCCCGCCTCGCGCCCCAGAACACGCTCGATCGCGGCCGCCGTCGTGCGCACGACCGGCGCCTCGCGGTCGGTCATCGAGGGGATCACCTCGAACAGGTCGCGGATCTCATAGCGGAACCCCGGCCGCCGCGCCCGGACCCGCTCCAGCAGGGCGGTGACCTCGGCCTTCACCTCGGCCAGATCCTCCTCGATCAGAAAGCGGCGGTCGATGGTGATCCGGCAGCGGTCGGGCACGCAGGGCGTGGGCAGGCCGGTATAGTCCTCGGCCTGCTCCGCCGCGCCGCCATGGATGGCGTTGATGTTCAGCGTGGAGGATCGCGCGCCCTCGGGGATCACCGGCATCTCGGTGCGCTTGGCCGCCAGCAGGGGCCACAGCGCCGCCTCCATCTCGGCAAGCACCGCGCCCATGTGGCGCACGGCGCAATCGCCCAGGAACGGCATCGAGCCATGGGCGATGCGGCCCTGCGTCTCGATCTCGGCCCACCAGACGCCGCGATGGCCAAGGCAGATGCGGTCCTTGTGCAGGGGTTCGGGGATGATGACGTGATCGACATGGGCATAGGCGCCCCGTTCGGCCAGAAAGGCGACGCCGCCATAGCCGCCCGATTCCTCGTCCGCCGTGGCGCTGATCTCGATGCTGCCGGCATGGTCGGGGCAGGTGGCGACAAAGGCTTCGGCGGCGATGATGCTGGCCGCCAGCCCGCCCTTCATGTCGCAGGCGCCGCGGCCATAGATGCGGTCGCCGTCCAGTTCGGCGCCGAAGGGATCGCGGGTCCAGCCGTGGCCGACCTCGACCACGTCGTGATGGCTGTTGAAATGCACGCAGTCGCCCGGCCCTGCGCCCCGGCGGCGGGCGACGATGTTCCAGCGGGGAAACTGCTCGCTGTCGCCGGGCGCGCCATGGGCGCGGATCATCTCGCACTCCCATCCCTGCGGGGCCATGCGCGCCTGCAGATAGTCGCAGATGTCGCGGTAATGCCGCCCCGGCGGGTTCAGCGTCGGGATGCGGATCAGATCCTGCGTCAGCGCGATCAGCTGATCGCGGCGGGCAGCGATGGCGGCTTTCAAGAGATTCATGCCGATCACGCTAGGCCGGGCCGGTCGCGGAGACAATGACGTTTCCATTGCAGCCGGGCGGATAGGCAGACGCGCCCCTTGCACCGGCAGCCTGTGGCCCTAACATCAGGCAAAAGCACAAGGGAGGTGACGATGGCGTCGCTGGAACAGCAGATCAAGGACAGCCAGCAGCAGGTCACGCTGGCGCAGGGCAAGATTTCCGAGATGACGGCGGCGCTGGACCGGGCCACCGCGCGGGCCGATGTGGCCGAGATGCCGATCGACGTGGCCAATGCCACGCTGGCCGATGTCCACGCCCATACCGAGGCGATGAACGCCAATATCGCCGAACTTATCATGGGCCTGGACGATGTGACCGCCGGCTTCTCGAAGGATTTCGAGGATCTGCGCAGCAAGACCGGCTGGGAAAGCTTCGTCGGCATCTTCGCCAGCGGCAAATCCGAGGCGATGCGGCAGGAACGGCTCCGCTCGGCCAGTATCGACGACAAGCTGCAGGACCTGATTTCCAAGTCTGACACCATCACCCGGCTGCTGCAGGGCCAGCTTGAACTGCTGAACGACCAGAAGCAGAAGGTCGAGAGCAACCTGACCTCGACCCTGACCGAGCGCGAGGACACGGTCGCCACGCTGGAGGGCCTGCGCGACCGGATCAAGGCGATGGATCCGAAGCTGATCGAACTGGAAAACAAGGTCGCCGCGACCACCGATCCGGCCGAACGCACCCGCGTCGAGACCGAGCTTGCCAATGCCAACAAGGATCACAACGCGCTGATCCAGGACGAACAGGTGGCGCTGGCCAAGTCGCAGACGCTGGAACGCTATATCGAGGCCGGCAAGACCTGGGTGGACAGCCTGCAGAACCAGGCCGCGACCCAGATGGTGCTGATCAACAAGCTGCAGACCGATACCCGCCAGCGGGTGGTGCTGTATGACGCGCTGACCAAGTCGCTGAAGACCGCGCAGCAGCAGGACGTGGCCCATCGCATCAACGAGATCGGCGTGAAGACCGATCAGGAGGCGCAGGCCGCGATGGCCGCGATCGGTACCGCCACCAACGACCGGATGGCCGACATGCTCGAGGCGCATGGCGACCACATGGTCTTCGCCCGCAAGGTGCTCGAGGAAAAGGCCAAGGCCGACGAGCGCTTCGCCCGCCGCTTCGCCGAGATCGTCCAGAAGCACGACAGCAACCTCTATGGTGGCTGAGCGGTGGCTGAAACCGGCAATCTTGACGCCGATCACCGGGCGCTTGACGACGACCTGACCGCGCGGGCCTATTTCGACCAGACGCGCAGGGTCGCGGGCGTGCTGCCCGCGGCGCTGGCCGAAATGGTGCGCGACGGGCTGTTCACGCGGATCGAGACCGAGGTGATCGGCGGCTATCTGGCGGCGCTTGGCACCAGCATCGAGGCGCTGTCGATGAAATATCTCGTCGCGGGCCGGATCGAGGGGCCGTTGCGCCGGCACCTGACCATCGACATCCACGAATCGGGCTTTCCCGTCTGGCAGGAGATCGCCCAGACCGCCGCCGATGCCGCGCAGGCGGGCGAGGAACTGGCCCGGACGCCCGCGCCCGAGGCGATCAAGGATGACATGATCCGCGAGATCGTCGGCCGGCTGACCATCCCCACGCGGCTGCAATATGCGCTGTCGCAGCGGCTCTATTACGAGGCGCTGGCGAAGGGCGGGCTGTTCTGGCCGCAGATGCATCCGCAGGGCTACTGGCTGTCGGGCAATGACCGGCAGCGGCGGCGCTGGCTGTTGCATTGGGGCGTCTATGACAGCCGGCTGAACGTGCCGGTGATCTATCTGATGGATGCCGATGACAGCGGCCGCCGCCCGCTGGTCGAGGACGCCAAGCGCTGGCCCGAGGTGCGCGCGCATCTTCTGGCGCAGGCGGTGACCTCGCTGCAGCTTCTGACCATCGCCCAGGGCTTCGACCGCGATTTCGACACGCTGCATCCGATGCGGCTGCGCCGGATCGTGCTGGGTCCGGTCTATTCGCAGGGCTTCACCCGTCAGGAAGGCCCGATCCGGCAGGTGCTGGAAAACGCCGCCGCCCCGGCGGGCGAGGACTGGGCCATGGCCCTGACCGTCGAGGATCTGCAGGCCGCGCGCGCGACACTGGAATCCAGCGGCTTCTTCGGCGTGGTCGAGCGGCAGGTGTTCCGGCTGGATCCGCTGAACGCGCACGGCGCCGGGCAGGGGGCCAGTGCCGCGACCCGCGCGCTGATCCTGCCGCAGCGACCCTATCAGGCGCTGGCGGCGCTGGATCCGGCGGGGTTCCGCGACATCCGCAAATATGTGCCCGGCCCGGACGGGCGCGTGGCGGGGTATCGCTGATGGCGGCCGGCGCGCTGATCCTGTGGCGGCGGCTGGACCGGCCCGGCCACGACGCCTGCGCGCTGCGCTTCGAGGCGGGCGAGTGGCATCTCGAGGGGGCGGCGGCCTGGCGCGACCGCAACGGCCCGGCGCAGGTCACCTACAGCATCATCTGCGGCGAGGACTGGCAGACCCGTTCGGCGCGGCTGTCGGGGCGCGTGGCGGGGCAGGGGCTCAGCCTCTCGATCCGGCGCGGCGCGGGCGGCGAATGGCGCGCGAACGGTGCCGAGGTGCCCGGCAGCCACGGGCTGATCGATCTGGATCTGGCCTTCACCCCCGCCACCAACACGCTGGCGCTGAACCGCCTGAAGGTGCCGGGCGGCGGCGACAGCGCGGCAATCTGGCTGGACGAGGGTGACTGGCGGCTGAAACCGTTGCATCAAGGCTATCGCCGGCAGGCGGACGGGCGCTGGCATTACCGCGCCGCCGAACCCGGTTTCGAGACATTCCTGACGGTGAACCGGCACGGTTTCGTGACCGACTATCCGGAATTTTGGACGCAAGAGGATTGAATGGACGCCCGCAACGAGATGGAACTGCCCGAAGACGAGATCCTGCGGCATTACCCGCAGGCGCTGTCGCTGCTGACCGGCTTTGAACACGCGCCGCGGCTGGGCAAGGGCGCGCCGCGGGCCGTGCCCGAACGCTCGCCCGGCATTCCCTCGGGGGCGCGGTTCCGCCCGACCACGCCGGGGCTGGTCGGCCGCCCGGCCGCGCGTCCCGAGGGCGTGCGCCTGCTGGAACGGATCGAGAATGCCGGCGGCGACGAATTGCTGACGCCCGCGGCGGCGACCATGGCGCGGGTGCTGCGCCGGGCGCTGGCCATCGCGCTCGCGGTGGCCGATGAGGTGGCGGCGCGTTCGGGGGCGGCGGAACTGCGCCGGGTCAATCTGGAAAACCGCCTGGCGCCCGACCGGCACCGCGAATTCGCCGAACTGCTGGCGGTCGAGGCGCTGGCGGCCTTGTCGGTTCTGGCCAATGCGACGACCTTCCTTCTGGCCGAACATGCCGGCGCCAAGACGGTCGAGGAGGTCAGCGCCGACGAGGTGCTGACCGACAACCCGCTGACCGCGCTTCAGGGCGCGCTGTGGGAACTGGACCAGAACCTCGCCCGCGCGGCGCGCGACGATGACAGCCTGATCGCCACCGTGCTGGCCTGGGCCGAGGCCCTGTCCTCGGCCGCAGCGGCGCGCGGCGAGACCGCGCCGCGCATCGGCGCCTTCACCGGTGCCGGCTGGCGGGTCGGGGCCGACGATTTTCCCATCGCCGGCTTCGCGCCCGCCACCAAGGCCAGCGGCGGCCCCGTCGCCATGAGCTTCAAGAAGCCCGAGGAGGTCATCGGCAATGCCATCGCCAAGCATCAGGCGATGCGGCTGGCGCGGATGATGGTCGCCTATGATTTCGACCGGATGACCAATCCCTTCGTCGAACTGGGCGGCTTTACCTTCACCTTCCTCGGCGATGGCCGCCCCGGCACCGGCAAGACCACGCTGATCCAGATGATGGCCGGGCTGCTGAACGACTATTGCCAGATGGCGGGCTATCCGTTCCGCTATCGCAACCTGTCGGTGGACAATATCGACAGCTATCAGGGCAAGTCGGGCCAGAACGCGCGCGCCTTCATCAATGCCGTGATCGACCCCAAGGTGATCGGCTTCGGCACCATCGACGATATCGACCAGATCGCCGGCCGGCGCGGCGACCGGCAGTCCTCCTCGGGGCAGCAGGAAATCACCGCCGTACTGATGGAGGCCTTTGCCGGCGCCTCGACCGTGGTGCGCGGCAACGCGACCTTCGGCATGTTCTCGAACCATGCCGAGGCGATCGACGACGCCCTGCGTCAGCGCGCCTCTGCCCGTTTCCTGATCGACGGGCCGAAGACGCGGGCCGATTACATCGACATCCTCGCCCTGCTGCTGGGCCAGCGCCACGGCATCCCCGTGGGCGACCACCAGCTGATGGCCGCGCAGGCGATGCGAAAGGCCGTGGCCGACAGCTATGACGGCCATTCCCGCCCGCAGGAGGCCGGGCTGGACAAGGTTTTCACCGAGATCAGCGCGACCTATGGCGCGCTGGACGATCTGGCCGAACTGGGCAGCTATCTCCACGCCATCGCCGAGGCCGAGCCGCGCTTCACCGGCCGCGCGGTCAAGAACATCACCGATGCGGTCAAGGCCCGGGCGATGGATTTCGACATGCCCGACGAATGGTTTGCGGCGCCCGAGCCGTTCCTGCACCAGCCCTATGCCCGCAAGCTCGAGATGATCGAGACGTTGCGCAAGCCGATCACCACCGCGATGGTGGTGCAGGAGATCAACCGCTATGCCGACAGCGAATGGCGCTATTCCGACAGCGCCGATGAGGCCGCCATCGAGGACGCCGTGCGTGGCATGGAGCGGATGCAGGAGGCAAAGCGGCGGTTTGGGGAGGGCGAATGAACCATACTCATATATTCGCTGCCGCATTAGTATTGCTGCAAGTCTTGGCTGGGCCTTCGTTCGGAGCGTCTTTTCGCTGCAAACTTGTTGAAGTCAAAACTCTCAGAAGCGACGGTCTGCTAGATCCGCATCCTCTTTCTGATGATTTTAGCGACGACATAATGATTGTTGATCGAGAAACCGGCACCGTGTTCCATCCAAAGTTTGGAAATGAAACATATGGTGAAAGGCAAGTTCTAGATTATGGCGCATCAGAATCGAGTTTCAAAGTGATCTCTCTATCACCTTTGTCATCGTCTCCCAGCGAGGGCGAAGCACCGTTTCGGAATACCGTTTACCTTCAAATCGAAACTTTCGCGGATGGCTCGAATAAACCCTTCATTGCAGTTTCGGGGGTAGCCATCGGGATGGGTGTCTGCGAATGATACGATTGGTTGCGGGTTGTTGCAGAATCGCTCCCCGCCCGGAACAGCCGCGTCAGCGACCCGGGCAGGCCCCCATGGGCGGGGGCTTTGCTGTCGCCTGCGCCCCCTCGTCGGGTCTGGCGGTGTGGTCCCATGAACTGCCCGTCGGCACCGTCGCCGCGTCCCTCCACGGTTGGACGCAGCCCTCTGTCACGCCCGGAAGCCGCAGATGAAACGCCTCATCGAAAAGGGCCTGATGTTCGGCAATCTCATCCGGGTGGATTCGACCGCCTGGGTGGGGCTCTATAACCGCGCGCTGAAAAAGATCACCGGCCGCGAAACCGCGCTGAGCGAATTCCACATCGACATCAGCGGCCATTCCCCCGAGATCGGGGACGAGCTGGGCGACATGGACTATCTGGCGCCGAAGGGGGCCGAGCGGCAGTTCATCCTGCTGACGACCGAGCAGAAGACCGCGCCGATGCTGAACGCGGATCTGTCGGTGCTGCGCGACGTGATGCGCCAGTTCATCACCGGAAACGAAAGCCAGCTGTTCAGCCTGACCGCCCGCGACGCGGTGCTGGGCCAGATCGACGATCAGGTCTGGCAGCTGACCGGCCCCGCCGATCTTCCCAATATCCGCCGCCTGACCGTCAGCGCCGACACCACCGGCAACCATGTGGCCGAGGCCGACCGGCTGGCCTCGATGATCGAGAAATTCCGCACTGAAGCCGATGCCTGGTGGGACGACGTGCTGATCGCCCGGATGATCGAGCAGGCCCGGAAATCCGGCGATGTGCTGCGCAACCCGATCCGCCTGAACCGCACCGATTTCGAGGTGCCGGATTTCTGGACCGCCGGTTTCGGCGGCGTCTATGTGATCCGCTCGTCGAAGGAGGCGGCGATGATCTTCGCCGACCCGGCCCAGGCGGTCGAGGTCAAGGGCTTTCTCAGCCTCACCACCGGGGACCGCCACAAGCTGGCCGCCTGGCTGGCGCGCAACGCGCTGGCCGAGCCGATCATCAGCGCGCGCGGCGCCGATGCCGGCCCGATCCTGCGCCAGAAGATCGACTTCGTGCTGGCCGATGCGGCGGTGCGGCTGGGCATCGGGGCCGGCGATGGCGGCCGCGCCGGGCTGCGCCGCGCGGCGGGCCGGATGGGCGCCGACCTGCCGCCCGAGGTCAGGGGGCTGGCGGCGCTGCAGCGCTATGCCGAACAGGGCGGCGACTGGCCGGTGATCGACAGCGCCGACCCGGCCTATTTCTACGCCATCCGCGCCACGCCCGGCCCGGCCCGCGACCTGATCAACCGGCTGCTGTCGGAACTGGCGCCGCATGACATCCGCCAGCTGTTCATCACCCACAAGCCGCTGTTCTACCGCCTCTACCAGACCTGGCCCGACGACAAGCGCGCCTATGTGGCCGAGATGCTGGCCCGCGAATACGCCATCGACAAGCAGGGCACCCGTGAGGCCCTGTTCGGCCCCGAGCCGGGCATGCGCGAACCCGGCGCGCCCCCCGCTCCGGCCCGGGCCGGCTCGGGCCCCTGGGGCAGCCCGCGCGTCAGCCTCAGCGAAGCCGGGCTGCCGCGCCCCGCCGGTCCATGGGGGGAATAGGATGGCTGCGCTGTTTCGCCTGATCGTCCTGGTCTTGCTTCTCGAGGCGATGTTCTATCTGCTCCTGCGGATCTATATCCGGTCGCTGCGGCGCGAGCGGCTCGAGGAGATCTGGGACGCGCGTCATCCCGACCGCGCCGGGAACAACCCGGCCCGGGACGAGTTTGTCCGCAAGTCGATGGTCGGCTTCGACCGGACGCTGAAGGCGCGGCTGCTGTGGCTGGTCTTCATCATCCCGACGCTGGCCGTCATGGCGGTCGTCTATTGGGTCAACTGGCAATAAGGGGCGCCACGCATGCTGTATTACGTCAAGGTCTTGCTGGGGGTGCTGCTGGGCGTCGTGGTCTTCGCCTTCCTCGACTACACGCTGCCCTCGAAGAACACGGTCCGGATCACCAATACCTATAACCGGCTGACCCCGATCACCTCGTCGAACGCGATCTTCTACGCCGCCGAGGATACCGGCACGGTCGAGAACGCCGCCGGCCAGCGCGACGTGCGCTTCATCGACACGGTGCGCCCGAACGGCAAGGTCTTCGTCTATCGCAACGAGGATACCGGCTGGATCTGGCCGCCCTATTTCAAATATGACAGCGCCAACCTGCATTCCGAGGCGACCAATCTCCGTTCCAACTCGGCCGATCCGCAATGGGTCAGCATCACCGCCTATGGCTGGCGGATCCCGTGGCTGACGATCTATCCCAACGCCATCTCGGTCGATACGCTCGCCGGCCCGGATGAGCGTCCGCGCAACTGGGCCGCCATGGTTGTCTGCGGCATCCTGCTGATCCTGCTGCTGCTGGTCTGGCGCATGTGGGCGCAGTTCCGCGAACGCACCATCGACCCGGCCGTGGCCCGCGTCGATCAGGCCTGGGACGATGTCGAGGCCGGCGCCGACGCCGCCCGCGACCGGGTCGTGGCCGAGGCCAGCGAGGCCCGCGGACGCTTCACCGGCTGGCTGGACACGTTCAGGGGCAAGCCGCGGAAATAGCCGCCGTCCCGCGCGTCCCGTCAGAACCGGCTCCGGCATCGAATTTTCGCCCCGCGGCCCCGCGTTCAGAACGCGGGGCCGCGGTTTTCCGCAGGAGCCTTCTTCAACTGATCCTCGTCGGACGACCCGGCAATCGCGTTCAGCATGCCTGCAAGGTCGCCCGGGCAGCTGAGTTGCGGCAGATGATCCGCCTTCAGGCACAGCACCTCGATCCCGGAGCCGCGCGCGGCCTCGGCTGCGCGGTCGATCACCCCGCCGAGGCCAAGGAACCAGTCAGGCGGCCGATCGGTGCAGTGGATCATCGTGCGCGGCAGACGCGCGGCGTCCGGGTCGGTCAGCCGCAGCCGCTCGGTGACGGCGCCAAGCGGGTGCGGAACCCATCTCGGCGGAGGCACGTCGTTGCGCGGCACACGCCAGCCGTCGCCATGAAGGCGGGCGGCGTCGAGAAGTGGCGCCGCGACCTCGGGCCCGATGATATCGAACCAGGACTGGCCATCGGTCGGGACCGGCGTGTCAAGAAAGACCAGCTGACGGATCGCCCGGGGCAGGCGTTCGGCCACGCCGGCGATGACGGTGCCGCTGGAACTCGACCCGACCAGAATCGCCCCGCTGATCTCTTCGCAGGCAAAAGTGCCAAGCACATCGGCGACATGGGTGCCAAGGTCGATGCCGGGATGAGCGAGATGCGCGCGCGCGCCAAGCCCCGTCAGGGTCGGCGTATGGACCTCGTGCCCGGCATCGCGCAGCAGGTGCTCGACCTGCCGCCAGACCCATGCCCCGGCGAAACCGTTATGGACAAGAACGAAGGTCGCCATGTCTTTCCCTCAGCCCAGCTTCCCGGCCAGTCGGTCCCGCGCCGCAGTTTCGCCACCCTTCATCCGGCCAAGCGGGATCAACTCGGCCACTGACGAAAGCCCATAGGGCGGCATGCCGGAATAGAAACACTCGTATTCGTCGGCCCGGATCTTGTAGGTTTCGTGCCAGATCCCGACATCGCCGCGTGCCCCCTTGATCCGCCTGTTGAATGCGACCCAGGCCGGCCAGTGGGCCTGGTCAGCCGACCGCGCAAAGGCTTCCAATTGCTCGAACGACCGCCAGTATTGCGCGATGACACCAGGCCGGACCGGCGTCGTTCCCAGAAAGCCGCTCTGGGTTCCGGCACGCTGCAGTTCCTTGACCATCTTCGGCATGCCCGTGAACACCGGCCACCATTTTGCGATCTTCCAGGGCTTGTTGATCCGCATGCCGATCAGGAAGACGACGAAATCGCCCTCGATCCGCGCCGTGAACCGCCCATCAATCACTTTCGACATTCTTTGCCCCTTCCTTCCTTTGCCCCTTCCTTCGGTGAATGTGACTGTCCAACTCTTGGATGATTCTCTGGCGGCGCGCGTCCTTCGATCGTAGGATATGCGTGGGAGGCGTCCTGATGGTCAGGCATGACATTTCCGCCGCGCTGGGGGCGGTCGGGCAGACCGCGGCGGCGTCGCGGGATCCGGATCGCTGGTCCGATGTTGCCCGGCTGGCCGCGCGCGCGCTGGATGCCGGGCGGGCCACCATCGGCTTTCTGAACAGGCGCGGCACGATGCTTGAGCGCGCCTGTCCCGACACCGATCCCGACTGGCACGAACGCTACGATGCCGAGATGCACGCGGCCAACCATATCTGGGCTCAGGCCGCAGGCCAGCCCGCAGGTCGGGCATTGACGGCCACCGATCACAAGGCCCGCCGGGGCTATCGCCGCTCGACGATCTTCAACGACTTCATCCGGCCGCAGGGGTTCGACGCATTGATGACATTGACCCTGACGAACCCTCGCTCGGGCACCATCGGTCTGCTGACCGTCGGGCGCCGGCAGGGACGCGATCCCTTCGACAGCGATGACATCCGTTTCGGTGCTGAACTTGCGACCGCTCTCGCGCGCATGTTGGATGCGTCGCAGCCGGTTTTCCTGGCCGATGAGCCCGCCACGGACCTGCCGCGTGAAGCCCTTGTCACCCCCGAAGGGCGCGTCCTGCGCCACGAGGCCTGGTTGGCGGAATGGTCGCGCGCCGGTGTCATCGTGCTTCGCCAAGGCACCCTGTCCATGCCGCTTCTGCCCGGGCTTGCCGCGGCGTTGCGCGCGACCGGCCGCGCCTCGGATGACTGGCCGCCTCCCGTCGGCATTGTGATCGGCCCCGTGGCGACGAGTCTTGGACGCATCAACGTCGCGCTTCTGCCCGGTGGCCGCAGCGCGCCCGGGGCGGTACGCCTGCGGATATCGCGCGCCTCGGAGGCAGAGCCGAGAACCAGGCTTGCACGGGCCTTCGGCCTGACCCCGAGGGAATGCGACATCGCCTGCCTGCTCGCCTCGGGCTGTTCATTGCCCGAGGCCGCCGAACGCCTCGAGATCAGCCTCACCACGGCAAGGACGCATCTGTCCCGCCTGTTCGACAAGACCGACACCCGGACCCAGCTTCAGCTTGGTCTGCTCGCCCATGACTGGCTCGCAACCCGGACCTGACCGAGGCGGCAGGCGCGCCGTCTGTCGATAGTCATGGCATTTGCCCTGTCGGGTCACGAAATGCCCTTTGGGTGCGGCTGCGCCCCGGCTCGGTTTGCCCGCCGCGACAGGGCAAACACCTTATCTGCACCCGCCGCGCGGGTGCGCCACTTCATGAAAGTCCGGCCTTCGGCTTGCCCTCGCTCGGAACAGGTCCGATGATTGGCGCAAGAAAACAACAGAGCAGATCCCATGCGGCGCATCCTTCTCCGTCTTTCGCTGGTTCTGGCGACTTTTTCCGGCTCTTCCGCTTTTGCGCAGGACTCCGACTATACCGGGATGATGGCCGAAGCAGCCTGGGATTGGCTTCCCGGCGATCTGGTCTTCCGAAACGGCCTCAACGATTTCGATGAAATCGTGCGGCAGAATGAATCTGGCGAGTGGGCGTCGGTAGGCGTGATCCGCCCGTCAAGCGGTGGGCCAGTCGTAATCTATGTTGACCAGGAGCAGGGTGTTACCGAGACCCCGCTGGACCTGTTCATTGAGAGTGAGGCCTATGCCGTTTTTCGCGTCAAGGGCTTGGAGGCTGTGAGGGCTGAAAGTTACGATCTTGGACCGATGGCGTTATTTTCAGGCATTGTGGCCTTTGGAATGCCATATGATACTGAATTGATGCTCGAAAACGGCAAGCTCTACAATGCCGAGCTTCCATTTGCGGCCGCGCTTAACGCTGGCGTCATGCTCGTCGCGCCGAAGCCCCTCCGGGATGTCACAACAATAGACGCCCCGCTTGGGGAGGCTTTGTTGGAGAACCGAATAGGCCATTTCCCTTGTATCGAGGCCACAGACACGGAGATGTGCTGGGGATGGATGAAGAACCTGGCCATCGTAACGCCGGGAATGATTGTTTCGTCTGATGTTGTCGTGCAGGTCTATCCCTGAGCGGCACCTTCATCCGCAAATCCGCCCCTCGGATTGTGCTCGCCAGACAAACCCCCGACGAAATAGGGCATCTTCCCTGCCTGCCCCCGCCGACCTGCCGGATCTCAACGGATCCTTAACCCGGCGCGCGCAAGCTGTGTACAGCCTGTGCACCCCCGGCATACGCGTGGTGCACGGGGCGTTCGGCTGCCCCCGGGCTGGCCTCGCGATATCCGGTCAGTCGGCGCGGCGAAGCGCGTGGTCACCGTCCGCATCCGGCTGCAGCGGCTTCGCATTCCGTTGCAGGCGCTGCAGCAGCTGCTTGCCCTTCTTCCCGTCCGCGACCGGCCGGCAGGGAACCTGCGCGCCGGGAAAGCGGTCGGGATCGGGCAGGATCCCGACCTCGTCCACCAGCGCCGCACGGGACAGCAGGTCCTTCGAGACGGGCGCCAGCAGCAGGCTCTCGACCAGCAGGCCATCGGTCTCGATCACCTCGTGCCGATCGAACAGCAGGTGGACATAGGTGACCTCGGCCACCTCCGCCGGCTGGATGCCCAGGAAGGCGGTCAGCTTCTTGGCCGCAATCAGGACCTCGTCATCGCCATACATCCGCTGCGCGGCCCGCGCCCGGACCAGCACCCGATGCTGGGGCGACAGCATCAGCGGACGTTCCGGCCGGCCGGGGCCAAAGCTGGATGGCTGCAGCAGGATCGGGCATTGTCGCGGATCGGCGGCCAGTTCGTCCTGCCGCAGCTTGCGCCGCCCGATCCAGCGGATCGGCTGATAGCTGTGATCCAGCGTCCAGACGAGATCACCGGGGCTTAGCTCTTCCGCCGCCTTCACGCCGCTGGCCGTTCTGACAAGGCAGCCCCCGGTGAGGCAAACGGCAGCCTCGCCGGGCGTTGGCGGGCCGATGGTCAGGTTGTCGTTGATATCCCATTGATAGCTTTGACCGCCTCCCGCCCCGACGCCGACGATGTCCTCTGACGTTGCGCCAGAGGCTGCCCCCTCGGTCGCCGTGACCGGACCCGTCCGGGTCCCCGAATAGAATGCAATGACCGTGTCCGTGTCGACATTGGTCAGCGCAACGCCACTGGCCTCGGTCGGGGAACTGGCGGCGATCCTGAAACCCAGCGGAATGACATAGACGGTGTAGGTGGGGTGGTCGGGGTCGGGCACGCCCGTCAGGCTGGCGAGGTTCACCTGCCCGGACGGATTGGTCGGGCCGCCGGCCCCGGTGTGCAATGCGCCGGTATCGGTATAGGCGCTGACAACGAAATCCGCCGGATCCTCCCCGGGGCCGAGGACGATCTCCACATGCTCCCCGCCCGCGGCGCCGCTGCCGCCGAAGAAATTGAGTTCGGAAATGAAGGCCATGGTGATCCGGTCTCCGGTCGTCGATGACGAAAACAAGGGTCTTTCCGAAAGAACCTAGGGTCTGTTAACGTTCATGATTGAACGAAGCCGCTGACGCGGGAGAGGTGTCTGTGTTGGCGGGAATGGCCCCCTGATGGGAAGGTTTGGTTGCTGAAGACCAACCTTTCATCAGGAGACCCTCCCATGGCTGATGC
>NZ_JAHKNG010000139.1 GCF_018860165.1 Paracoccus marinaquae | reverse complement strand
CCGGATTGAACGAAGCCGCGGTCCGGTTTGGCGCTATGGGAATTGTGGTGTTTGGGCAGGCCGGGGGTGTTGTGCGCGCCGACGGGCATGGCGGTGAATGGCAGCAGCCCGGGTGCTGCCGGTGCCGGTATCGGCGTCTGGAGCGCGCCACGACGGGCCGGTCTTGGGTCGGATCACCTGTCGCGGCGGCCGGAACCGGCACAGCCGGGCGACCGGCGCGCAGACTATTTGGCCGGTCCTTTTGCGGATCGGTTGCGGATCGCGCGGCGTTGGTCTGTCTTTTGGGGTCATGAACTGTCGTTCCAGAATGGTCCCCGGGGCGGTGCCTGGCCGTGATGCCAGACGGCGAGTGTGACCATAGGGCGACCGCAGCAGGGGCACGGATGCGAAACGGCCCTTGCCGCCTTCACCGCCGGGGCGGGGCGGATCGCGGCCTCCGGCGCCTGGGTGGCCAGCAGCGCACGGCAGGCGGCGAGGCGGGCGGCGCGCTGGCCATTGGCGAGGAAGCCATAATGCCGGATGCGGTGAACACCGTCCGGCAGGGTGTGCAGCAGGAAACGTCGGATGAACTCACCAGCATCGAGGGTCATCCGTCTGGGTCTGCGGCCGTGGCGATAGTCGCGCCAGCGGAAGGTCACC
>NZ_JAHKNG010000138.1 GCF_018860165.1 Paracoccus marinaquae | reverse complement strand
TTGAACGCGGATGCCACGGGCAAGGCCGTGGGGGCGCTGAAGGGCCTGGGCGATGTGACCGTGCTCTGCGCCGGGGCCCATGCGAGGGACGCCGCCGCCGGGGCCGCGAAGATCGCCGGCGTCGCGAAGGTTCTGGTGGCCGAGGATGCGCGCTATGGCCACCGCCTGGCCGAGCCGACGGCGGCGCTGATGGTCAGCCTCGCGGGCGATTATTCGCATATCGCCGCGCCGGCCACGACCGATGCCAAGAACGTCATGCCGCGGGTGGCGGCACTCCTGGATGCGATGGTGATCTCGGATGTCTCGGCGGTGATCGATGCCGAGACCTTCGAGCGCCCGATCTATGCCGGCAACGCCATCCAGACGGTCCGCTCGAAGGACGCGAAGAAGGTGATGACCGTGCGCACCGCCAGTTTCGAGGCGGCGGGCGGGGGCGGCGCGGCCCCGGTGTCGGATGCAGCTCTGGCCGAGGATCCGGGCCTGTCGGCCTGGGTCGGCGACGAGGTGGCGCAATCCGACCGGCCCGAGCTGACCTCGGCGGGGCGTGTCGTCTCGGGCGGTCGCGGCGTCGGGTCCAAGGAACAGTTCGCGATCATCGAGGCGCTGGCCGACAAGCTGGGCGCGGCGGTGGGTGCTTCGCGTGCCGCCGTCGACTCGGGCTATGCGCCGAACGACTGGCAGGTCGGGCAGAC
>NZ_JAHKNG010000137.1 GCF_018860165.1 Paracoccus marinaquae | reverse complement strand
GTAACCGCCCGGTTGTTACCGCGGTTACTCAGGCGGCTTGGGCCTGAGTGTCGGCGATCGGCGTCCAATTCCACGGGAGGAGCTCGTCGAGCCGGTTGATCTTGTGGTCATGGATGCGGTCGAGCACGTCGGCAAGATAGGCTTGCGGGTCGATGCCGTTCAGCTTGGCTGTCTCGATGATCGTCATGGCGCGGGCCAGTGTTTCGGCGCCGGTGTCTGCGCCCGCGAAGAGCCAGTTCTTCCGACCGATGCCGATCGGGCGCAGGGCGCGCTCGGCAGCATTGTTGTCGATCGCCACACGGCCATCGGCGAGGAAGAGGCTGAACGAGGTGCGGCGGGCAAGCCCGTAGCGGAACGCCTTGGCCAGGTTTCCTTTGCCCGGGATCCGGGTGAGCTGTCTTTCGGACCAGGCGAAGAAGGCTTCGACCTTCGGCGCGCTGTGCTTCCGGCGCGCGGCAAGGCGGACCTCTGCGGGCTGCCCGTTGATCTCGCGCTCGATATCGTAGAGCGCGCCGATGCGGTCGAGCGCCTCGCGCGCGATGGCGGATTTCGTCTTGTCCCATTCGTCGTGGAAGTCACGCCGCAGATGCGCCCAGCATGACGCCTCCTGCAGGCGGGGCGTGCCGTCATGGTCCGGTTCGTAGAGTTTGGCATAGCCCTTGTAGCCATCCGCCTGCAGGATGCCGCGGGTCTGGGCAAGATGACGA
>NZ_JAHKNG010000136.1 GCF_018860165.1 Paracoccus marinaquae | reverse complement strand
CGAGACGGCGAAAAAGAAACGAAAGGAGACATCTGCATTGACGCCAACATGACGCGCAGAACATAACAACCGGGTGGGTCAGATCTCGGTGACAATGCCGGGTCAATTCTCAGTGGCAATCAACACGTCTTTGGGCGATCTCGCGGAAAAATGGATCGCGCTGCCCCGGTTCTGGGTGCCGGAGGACGACATCCTTCGCCGCGGCAAGCGCGACCGGGTGCCCTACGATACCTGGCGTGATCAGGGGTTCCTCGATGCCACCCCCGGCAATGCAACGGATTTCGCGTTCATCGAGGCCGAGATCATCCGCCTGGCGGGGCGCCACGATCTGCGGGAACTCAGCTATGACCGCACCTTTGCCGGCGAGATCGTCCAGCATCTGCAGGATGAGGGGATCAACCTGGTGCAGTTCGGTCAGGGGTTTCTGAGCATGGCGGCGCCGACCGCGGAACTTGAGCGGCTCTCGGTGTCGCGGCTCTTGTGGCATGGCGGCCATCCGGTGCTGCGCTGGAATGCCTCGAATGTCGCCGTGCGCCATGATCCGGCCGGCAATATCAAGCCGGACAAGGAACGCTCCTCGGAGCGCATCGACGGCATTGTCGCGATCTGCAACGCCCTCGGCCGGGCGCTCCTGCGCGACGTCAATGCCGGCCGCTCGGTCTATGACAGCCGCAGCATCCTGGTGCTGTAGGCTACCCGTCTTACGGAAA
>NZ_JAHKNG010000135.1 GCF_018860165.1 Paracoccus marinaquae | reverse complement strand
GTAAGTGCTACGCCGACCCCCTCCTGCCATTTGCGACTTGATCCGGCCATTCTGCGCGCATGGGCGTGACGGAGGGTTTGGATTTTGGAAGTAGACGGCAAAATGGGCGTCCAATTGGGCGGCTCTATGGGGGTTGGGGTTTCCCGGCTGGAGGTGATCGAGGGGCCGAGCGGTCGTCGTCGGCGCACGAAGGCAGAGCGGGCGCGTATCGCGGCAGAAAGCATGATGCCCGGGGTGACGGTCACCGAAGTTGCGCGCAAGCACGGCACGACCCGCTGGCAAATCTACGATTGGCGCAAGCAGATACGCAAAGGCAACCTGATGTTGCCCGAGAACTTGGCGGCTTTGCCGTTCTTCGCGGAACTGGTGGTCGATGACAGGGCGGCTGCGGCGTCGGCGGTTGTCACAAGTTGCGATCTCGAGATCCTTGTCGGTGATGTCGTGATCCGGGCGGGTTCTGGTGCCGATGAGGGGCAGCTGACCCGGGCAATCCGGGCGGCACGGGCTGCGGCATCGTGATGTTCGGCCATGGCGGTTCGGTGAAGGTCTTCGTGGCGACCCGGCCGGTAGACTTCCGCAAGGGTATCGATGGCTTGGCACTGGCGGTGCAGGAGATGTTCGGGATGGACCCGTTCTGCGGGGCGGCTTTCGTGTTCCGCGCAAAGCGGGCGGACAGGATCAAGCTGCTGCTCTGGGATCAGACCGGCATGGTGCTGGTTCACAAGCGGCTGGAAGGCGGCAAATTCGT
>NZ_JAHKNG010000134.1 GCF_018860165.1 Paracoccus marinaquae | reverse complement strand
CCCGCCTACGTCAAGCCGTTCGTGAAGCGGCAGAAGAATGATGCGGCCGATGCCGAGGCGATCTGCGAGGCGGCATTGCGGCCGACGATGCGCTTCGTGCCTGTGAAGAGCGAAGAGACTCAGGGCGCGGCCATGGTGTTCCGCGTGCGCGAGCTTCTGATCCGGCAGCGGACCCAGGCCATCAATGCACTGCGAGGGCATTTGAGCGAGTTCGGGGAGATCGTGCCGCAGGGGGCAGCGAATGCATCGAAGCTGATTGCACTCGTCGAAGATCCAGAATGCACTCTACCTGCCGATGCCATCCCCACCCTGAAAGTTCTGGTCAGAGCGCTCACCCATCTGGAGGCTGAGATCGGCAAGCTTGATGCCGAGATCACCCGACGCGCCAAAGAGAACGAAGTGGCGCGGCGTCTGATGACGGTGCCGGGTATCGGTCCACTGATTGCGACAGCCATCGCAACTTTGGCCCCGCCGCCTGACACATTCCGCCGAGCGCGCGATTTTGCAGCCTGGCTGGGCCTCGTGCCCCGGCAGCATTCGACCGGCGGCAAGCAGCGGCTCGGAGCCACGACGAAGATGGGCGAGCGGTCCCTGCGACGCCTGCTGATCATCGGCGCCAACAGCGTCATTATCAAACGGCATACCCACGCTTCGGCCAAGTCCGGCACGTGGCTGGGCGGCAGGCTGTCGCGCAAGCCGCCGATGCTGGTGCGCGTGGCACTGGCAAACAAAATGGCGCGTGTCGTCTGGGCGTTCGCCATCGGTCTCGAACGCATGGCGACAGATGGCTCACTGG
>NZ_JAHKNG010000133.1 GCF_018860165.1 Paracoccus marinaquae | reverse complement strand
GAACCCTGCGTCACGCCGGGCACGGGTTCAGGCGACGCAGCTGCACGAGGCGTCGCATGTTGTAGGCGAGGTTCTTCATCCCGATTTTGGCCTTCGCTCGTACCATTCCGACGGTGCGCACCAATGTCCCGCCCATGTCGTTGCTCTGCGCGCCGAAGACATGCTCGACCCGGGCGCGTAGGATGGATTTTGTCCGATTACTGGATCTGCCCCTTTCGGTCAGCGGCTTGCCGCGCTTGCCCTTACGATGAATTCGGCTTTTCAGCTTCAGGGCGCGAAGTTTCGCCTCGATTTCTTCAGAACGATAGGCGGGATCGGCCCATACGCCGGCGCCGGTGTTGCTCCGCGTTAGCAGGTGATCCACCGCCTGGCTGTCGTGCAAAGCGGCGTCGCTGACATGATAACGGCGCACCAGCTTGTGCTTTCGGTCCATGTTCACGTGGTTCTTGTAGCCGTAATGGGATTTCCCATGCTTCTTGGTCCAACGCGCGTCGGTATCCTTCTGCGACCGCTTGGCGGGTTTGTTGACCCAGTCCTCCGGCACTTCGCCGTCCTTGATCGCCTTGTTTTCATCCCGTGTATTGTGGTTCTTCGGCACTGGCACGATGGAGGCGTCGAGGATCTGCCCGCCCCGCGCGATGTAGCCCTGACGCGCCAGATAGCCGTCGAACTGCCGGAACAGCACCTCGACCATGCCCGCCTGCGCCAGACCCTCGCGATAGAGCCATACCGTCTTCGCGTCGGGCACACGGTCCTCCAGCCCAAGGCCGAGGAACCGCATGAACGACAGCCGGTCACGGACCTGATACTCGATCTGGTCGTCGGACAGATTGTAGAGCGCACCCAGCAC
>NZ_JAHKNG010000132.1 GCF_018860165.1 Paracoccus marinaquae | reverse complement strand
GGTAATCCCCCCGGAAAGTAGGGGGCTTCAAAAGTAGAGTTTTCTCGGCAAAGTGCACGAGGAGATTTCGTATGAAGACCAGCAGATACACAGAAGCGCAGATACTCGCGATCCTGCGGCATGCCGAAGGCGGTGTGCCTGTGGCCGAGTTGTGCCGGGAGCACGGCATGAGCAGCGCTTCGTTCTATAAATGGCGTGCGAAGTATGGCGGCATGGATGCGTCGATGATCAGCCAGATGAAAGCGATCGAGGACGAGAACCGTCGGCTGAAGAAGATGTTTGCCGAACTCAGCATGCAGAACGAGCTGCTGAAGGAGGCGCTTGGAAAAAAGTGACGAGGCCGTCTCAACGCCGCGAGATGGCCGCAAGCGCAGTCGAACGACGACAGGTTAGCATCGCCTTGGCCTGCCGGACCCTCGGGGTCAGCGAGACCTGTTATCGCTACAGCCCGAAGCTGAAGGACGAGAACGAGTTGATCGCCGATCTTCTGATCGGGCTGACCGGGGCGCGCAAGACCTGGGGTTTCGGGCTGTGTTTCCTGCATCTGCGCAATGTCAAAGGCCACCCATGGAACCACAAGCGGGTCTATCGCATCTATTGCGAGTTGGAACTGAACCTGCGGATCAAGCCCCGCAAGCGGCTGAAGCGTGAGAAGCCAGAGGCCCTGGCGGTGCCGGATGCGCCCAATGTCACCTGGTCGATGGACTTCATGGCCGACCGGCTGGGTGATGGCCGTCAGTTCCGGCTCTTGAACGTGCTGGACGACTTCAACCGTGAAGGGCTGGGGATCGAGGTGGATTTTTCCTTGCCCGCCGAGCGGGTCATCCGCAGCCTGGACCGGATCATCGAATGGCGCGGCAGGC
>NZ_JAHKNG010000131.1 GCF_018860165.1 Paracoccus marinaquae | reverse complement strand
GCCCCGTGTATCGTGGACGCCTTCTTCGCTAATTTTGAGGCAAGGAGGCCATAATGAGCAGCAGCAAGTTCAGCGATGAGTTCAAACGGGACGCGGTCGCGCAGATCACCGAGCGGGGCTACCCGGTCAGGGAAGTTTCGGAGCGGCTCGGGGTCAGCCCGTATTCGCTCTACGCCTGGAAGAAGAAGTTCGCGAAGGTATCATCAGGAGAGGCTGAGAAGGACACCGAGATCCGGCGCCTGAAGAAGGAGCTGGCGCGGGTCTCGGAGGAGCGTGACATCCTAAAAAAGGCCACCGCGTATTTCGCCAGGGATGCAAAGTGAGATACGCGTTCGTGGCCGAGCATCGCGGGCAGTTCTCCGTCCGGGCGATGTGCCGGTGTCTGCGCATCCAGCCGAGCGGCTTCTATGCGTGGTTGAAGGCGCCGTTGAGCAAGCGTGCCTACGAAGACGCCCGCCAGACCGAGCTGCTGAAGGAAGCCTGGGTCAAGAGCGGCAAGGTCTATGGGCACCGCAAGCTGCACGACGATCTTCTCGAGCAGGGCGAAGACGTCTGTCTGAACCGCGTTGCGCGCCTGACCAGGCTGGCCGGGATCACGGCACAGATCGGCTACAAGCGCCGCCCCGGGAAGTATGGCGGCAAACCTTCGGTCGTGGTCGACAACACCCTGGATCGGCAGTTCGACGTGGCGGCGCCGGACAAGGTCTGGGTGACCGATATTACCTACATCCGCACGCAGGAGGGCTTTGCTTACCTCGCCGTCGTCATCGACCTCTATTCCCGGCGTGTTGTCGGCTGGTCGATGCAGAGCCGTCAAACGACCGATGTCGTGCTACAAGCGCTGTTGATGGCGACATGGCGGCGAAAGCCAAGAGAAAAGGTTCTGATT
>NZ_JAHKNG010000130.1 GCF_018860165.1 Paracoccus marinaquae | reverse complement strand
GGAGCTTGCCCTTGGCGCGGGCGATGGCCATGCCTTCGCGGGTGCGCATGCGGATGAGGTCGGCCTCGAACTCGGCGAAGGTGGCCAGAATGTTGAAGAACATCTTTCCCATCGGATCGGCCGGATCATAGACCGACGCGCCAAGGGCGAGCTTGATGCCTTTCTTTTGTAACTGATCTGCGATCGCTCGGGCGTCCGGGACCGAGCGCGCGAGGCGGTCGAGCTTCGGCACGACCAGCACATCGCCTGCGCGCACGGCGGCGAGAGCCTGGTCGAGACCGGGTCGGGCGCGGTTCGTGCCCGTCAGGCCGTGGTCGGTGTAGATGCGGTCTTCGGTGACCCCAAGCTCCGCAAGGGCAGCACGTTGTGCCGTCAGATCCTGACGGTCGGTGGAGCAGCGGGCATAGCCAATCTTGGTCGCAGTCATGCAGCGAGTGTACGGATAAGGGGCCTCATGTGCGAATCAAATCGTACTATCTATACGAGACATGATGAGGTTCGGTTTATTGGCCATCAGCCGTCACCTCGACCCTGTCCGCTCACCGATCCCCTTACGGACGCAAGCCCACCACCATTTCCTGAAAGATCGCCATGCCCAGACGCCGCATTCTGACCGACCGCCAACGGGCGGCATTGTTCGACCTGCCGACCGATGACGCCTCGATGCTGCGCCACTACACGCTGGCAGACGACGATCTGGAGATCATCCATGCCCGTCGCCGTTCCCACAATCGCTTCGGCTTTGCCCTGCAACTCTGCGCGCTGCGATATCCCGGGCGGTTGCTGGCGCCGGGCGAGGTCATACCGCTGCCAGTCACACGCTTTCTGGCCGCGCAACTTGGGACAAGGCCTGACGATCTGGCCGGCTACGCCGCCCGCGAGGAAACCCGGCATGAGCACCTGGCCATCTTGCGCGACATCTACGGTTACAAGATGTTCACCGGGCGGGGCGCACGAGACCTGAGGGCCTGGCTTGAAGGTGCGGCCGAGACTGCCCGGTCGAACGAGGATCTGGCGCGGCGCTTCGTCGAGCAATGCAGGGC
>NZ_JAHKNG010000012.1 GCF_018860165.1 Paracoccus marinaquae | reverse complement strand
TCCTTCGGGGAGAGGATCGCATCACGAGACCCTGACCGCCAGACCGCCGAAATCCACATCCGCATTGCCCTCATGAACCGCTTCAACGCTCTCGGCCAAGCGGAGATCGAACGCGTCGCCTAAGATCGCGGGGGAAAGGCGCAAGCTCGGCTCAAACCGGCGTTCTGCAACAACGCCGAGCCAATACGGCAACTATGGTGTTCAAAGACGGGAACCATGCTGCATCGCACAATTTCCAGCGCTCCCGACCGCCGCCGCTGGGGTGGGGCGCGGCTTTCCGGTCACAGAATTGTCATCGCCGATCTTGTAGGCTGTGGATAACCCTACCCAAACCCTGCCCGGCTGCCTATAGTGGCTGCGGATCGTAGGGCCGAGGGGACCACTGGATGCGCTGCCCGTTTTGCGGAAATGTCGATACGCAGGTCAAGGATTCACGCCCGGCCGAAGACAATGTCGCCATCCGGCGGCGGCGGTTCTGCCCGGCCTGCAGCGGCCGTTTCACCACCTATGAACGGGTGCAGCTGCGCGATCTGGTGGTGGTGAAATCGAACGGCAAGCGCGAGGATTTCGATCGCGACAAGATGGCCCGCTCGATCCGCATCGCCATGCAGAAGCGCCCGGTCGAGCCGGAACGGATCGAGCAGATGATCTCGGGCATCGTGCGGCGGCTGGAAAGCACCGGCGAGACCGATATTCCCTCGAAGATGATCGGCGAGATCGTGATGGAGGCACTGTCGCGCATCGACAATGTCGCCTATGTGCGTTTCGCAAGTGTTTACAAGAACTTCCAGGACGCCGACGATTTCGACAAATTCGTGTCGGAGCTGCGCCCCGGCGCCGCCGCCGATTGAGCCCTGCCGCCGGAGACGACGCCCGCCACATGGCCCATGCGCTGCGCCTGTCGCGGCGCGGTCTGGGCAATGTCTGGCCCAACCCGGCGGTCGGCTGCGTTCTGGTCCGCGAAGGCCGGGTGGTCGGGCGCGGCTGGACGCAACCCGGCGGCCGCCCCCATGCCGAGCGGGTGGCGCTGGATCAGGCGGGTCCGCTGGCGCGCGGGGCGACGGCCTATGTGACGCTGGAACCCTGCGCCCATCACGGCCGCACGCCGCCCTGCGCCGAGGCGCTGGTCTCGGCCGGCGTGGCGCGCGTGGTCAGCGCCCTGACCGATCCCGATCCGCGGGTGGCCGGGCGCGGCCATGCCATGCTGCGCGCGGCCGGGACCGCGGTGACCGAGCGCATGGGCGAGGCGCAGGCCCGCGCCGTGCAGGCGGGCTTTCTTGCCCGAGTCACCCGCGGGCGGCCCTTCGTGACGCTGAAGCTGGCGTCCAGTTTCGACGGCCGGATCGCCACCGCCTCGGGCGAAAGCCAGTGGATCACGGGCCCGGCGGCGCGGCGCCATGTCCATGCGCTGCGGCTGATCCATGACGCGATCATGGTCGGCGGCGGCACCGCCCGCGCCGACCGCCCGTCGCTGAACGTCCGCGGCTTCGGCCCGGTGCGGCAACCCGCAAGGGTGATCGTGACCACGCAGCCCCTGCCCGATCTGCCCGGGGAGGGCGGCGATTTCGGCCCGCTCTGGCAGGTTTCGGGCGATCTGGATGCGATCATGGCCGATCTGGCGCGGCGCGGCGTCACCCGGCTGTTCTGCGAAGGGGGCGGCGCGCTGGCCGCCGGGCTGCTGCGTGCCGGACTGGTCGATCAGCTTGTGGGCTACACGGCGGGGCTGGTGCTGGGACAGGAGGGGCGGGCCGCGATCGGGCCGCTGGCCCTGACGACGCTTGCCGATGCGCCGCGCTTTCGTCTGGTCGAGACGCGGCGCATGGGGGGCGATCTGTTCCACCGCTGGCTGGCCGGTTAGCGGCGCCAGATCCAGCTGTGACCCGATAGCATTCCCTGCGCCTTGGCCAGCAGGCGCAAGGCGGGCGGCGCGCGCCCCGTCGAGGGATCCGACAGGCGTTCCAGCGCGACCTCGGCCGGGCAGGGCAGGCCGGTACGCGGGTCGCGATAGCGCGGATAGGCGATCAGGCAGGCATGGGCCAATGCCGCCAGCGACGGGCGGGCGGTCCGGCGGCCGGGCACCGGACCCAGATCGCGGGTCAACCCCCAGCCGGCATAGAACGGCGCGCCCAGCGTCGTCACCGGCAGGCCGCGCAGCAGCGCCTCGAAGCCCAGGGTCGAGGTGATCGTCCAGACCTCATCCACCTGCCCGAACAGGGTCACGGCGTCCGCATGCCGCGCGACCTGATCGGCAAGCCGCGCCAGGTCATCTTCGGCGATGAGCCCCGGGCGCAGCCCCGCCTCGACATCCGGGTGCGGCTTGTAGATCAGCCAGGCATCCGGATTGTCGGCCCGGGTCCGCATCAGCAGATCCAGATTGCGCCGCTCGGGCCCCGCGCCCAGGCGGATCGAGGCGTCATCCTCGACCTGTCCGGGCACGAGGATGACCCGCCGCCCGGCGGGCCGCGGCGGCGGATCGCCGGCCCCGCCAAGATTGTATTTGGTCAGCCGCGCGGCCCGGATCGCCTCGATCAGCCGGTCGGCGCGGACCTCGCCGCCCGGCGGTGGCCCGGCCGCGATCAGCCGTTCCAGCCGGCTTTCGCGGCCCGGATCGTAATAGATGCCCAGATCGTCGGCCACCAGTGACAGCGGCGGGGTCAGGGCTGCGCCAAGACCGCGCGAGCGCAGGAAACCATCCTCGACCCGGGTGGCCCGCGGCGTCTCGGCGGCGCGCCCCGCCCAGACCAGCGTCACCGCGTCCGAGGGCTGTGCGGCAAAGCGGACCGGCCGGGCATCGCCGAAGGCGCGGGCGATGAAGGGCCGCTTCCACAGGCGCATCCCATAGGCCAGATGCCCCTTGCGGTCCTGGCGATAGGCCTGCATCTCGGCCTGCAACTGATCGACGGCGCCGTCGAAATCGGTCAGGCGGTCGCGGCAGGGATCGTACCAGACCGGGGCCAGCAGATGGCTGGCGGCGAACAGCGCCTCGCGGCTGGCAGGGCCGCGCCGGCCTGCAGGCATAGGAATTTCGTCGTCGCTGAGCCCCCAGCCGGCATAGAAGGGCTGTCCGAACAGGCGCGGGCGATGCCCGGCCAGCAGGGCTTCATAGCCCAGTTGCGAACTGACCGCATAGACGGCCGCCGCGCCCTCGACCAGCCGCCAGGGAGATATCGGCGCGTCGCAGACAAGTCCGGCTGCGGGCAGATCCTCGGGGTGGAAATGGCCCGGGCGCAGGCCCCGGGCGGTTTCCGGATGGGTGCGGATGACGATCCTCTTGCCCGGATGTTCGGCCCGGGCGCAGGCGAGCATCCGCAGGAACGTCTCGCGCCCGGCCCCCATCAGCGAGGCATCGCCGCAGGTCTGGTCGATGACCAGGATATAGCCGGGATCGGGGGCGGGCTCGTCGGGGTCATGGGCGTTGTATTTCGACAGATCCAGCGCCCGCAGCCGGGTAAGCCCCGCCGTGGCCGGTGCGGACAGCCGGTCGGCCGCGCCCCCAGCCACCAGCCTTTCGATGCGGGACGGGCGGGAGGGATCGAAATGCAGGCCGTCCGGGTCGATCAGCAGCCCGATCGGGCCGCGCCGGGCCAATGGCCCCGGTGCCCGGCCCGGCAGGATCGAGCGCAGGAAGGCGTCTTCGACCGTCACCAGTGATGTGCCGCGCCACGCGGCGATTCGACGTCCGCGCCAGGCGGTCGGGCTGGTGCCCCAGACACCCACGGCATCGTCCCGGCCCGGCAGGCCGGCCGCAAGCTGCCAGCCGGCAAGGCTCAGGATGCGGCGCAGGCGCGGCTTCGACCAGAAGCCGCCATTATAGACGCAAAGCCGCCGGGGAAACTCCCCGGCGGCCGGACTTCCGCGGTCGCGCATGGCGTGGTTCTAGTCGCCGAAGGTGGCTACCGTATCGGCCGAGGTCACGCTGCCGGTGATGGCGGCCAGCGACTTGTTCCAGCTGACATAGGGGGCCTCGGTGACATAGAGCGTGTCGCCATCGCGGATCAGGAAATCGCGGGCGAGGAACAGCCCGTTCGGCCGGGTCAGATCGAGGACATAGACCATGCGCTGGCTGCCATAGACCGGCTTGCCCAGGACCCTGCTGGCGACCGATTCAGGCTCGTCGCGCATCACGAAGACGCCGGTCGGATCGGCCAGTGCCGAACTGAGGCCGCCGACCATGGCGATGGCCTCGGTGGCATTGATGATCTCGTTGCCGAGTGGCACCCGGGTCTGGCCCATCAGCGCGCCAAGCGCGGTAAAGCTGCGCTGATCCTCCTCGACCAGGATGATGTCACCGGGACGCAATGCGATGTCGTTGGACTTGCTGCCATAGAGATCCGTCAGCCAGACCTTGCCCTGCTCGTTTCCGCGCTTGACGGTGATCACGGCGATCTCGGGTTCGATCGAGACGCCGCCGGCACCGGCCAGCATGGCCGAAAGCGTGCGGGTCGGCCGTTCGATCGGATAGACGCCCTGCGACATCACCTTGCCCATCACCGAGACCGTCGCGCCGTTGCCGGCAAGGCGGGTGACGCTGACCTGGGGGTCGGGGGTCTGGGCGCTGAGGCGTTCGGTGATGATCTGGCGCAGCTCGTCGGGGCTGTTGCCGGCGGCCCGGATCCGTCCCGCATAGGGCACGAAGATATAGCCGCCGCTGTCCACCTGGATTTCCTGCAACGAGGTCGAGCTGCTGCCAAGCGAGGTCAACAGCCCGTCATCGACGTTTTCCCAGATCGACAGCCCCAGCACGTCGCCCGGCCGGATTTCGTCGGCGCCGATCTGGCTGGCACCGAGGAAGCTGTTCGAGAAACCGTAGACCGGCGCAAAATTCGCCGTGCGCGTGACGTGGTCATTGACGTAGATGACCTGGGCGTTTCCGCCACGTTCGACCGCCCCGGCGAAGATTTCGGATTTGTTCGGCCCGGTCCGCGACAGGCCGCAGGCCGACAGAACCGTAAGCGCAAGCGCCATTGTCAGCCTCAGGGCTCCGGCTTGAGAATAGAAAACTGTCACCTCTGGCTCCTGCTTATTCTTGGTCCGGCTGCTCGCACGGTTTGGACATAATCTAACTTCTGCAACCCAAGGATGCCACACGTTTTGTGCCTCTTTATGCTTCGCGATCCGATATCTGGTGCCGATGTGCGACATGTCCCTTGGCCAGAGCGCGATAGGGGTCATCGGCTGACAGCATCATGTCGGCCACCAGCCGTAGCGCATGCGAGCGCGAGCGGCGCGAATAGAACCCGCCCGGCACCTGGCTGGTCTGCAGCAGGTAGTCGCGCAGCACGCGATAGGCCTTCGGATCGGGTGGCTGCGGATCGGCGAAGAAGGCCGCAAGTGGCTGGTTCGACACGATTCCGGGCTTGGCATAGATCGCCCGGCCAAGGGTCTTGACCGGAATTCCCCGCCACAGCGCCTGTTGCGCGGCGGTCGAATTGACCGTGACCACCGATCGGGCATGGGCCAGCAGTTCCGCCAGTTTGCCGCCGCGCAGGTAGTGGACGCGGCCCGCGACACCGTGGCGCCGCGCGGCGTCGCGGATCGAGCCCCGGTTTCCCGCGCGCCCGTCCTCCAGCGGATGGGCCTTGAACAGCAGGTGATGGTGGCGCGGCGCCGAGCGGGCGAATTCGGCGATGACCAGGTCGACAAACTGGCTGTTGCGGCGGAAATGCGAGTGGCCGAGGAAGTTCGAATCATGCTCAAGCTGCATCGGCACCAGCGTATAGGGCCAGCCGGACAGCCGGTATCGCCGCCATTGCAGTGCCGATTTGAAGTTATAGGCGGGCGACAGCAGGAAACGGCGCAGGTTCAGCCGGAATTCCTGCGCGACCGAAATCTGGCGATGCCCGCCATAGCGGCGATAGCGGCGATTCGCGGCCAGCACCAGGAAATGATAGAAGGCGCCATAGAACTTGTGGTGGCGCATGTCGCCCCATTGCGCGGGCGGGCGGTGAATTTCGTTGGTGGAATCGCGCAAAGCCGCGCGCATCTGCGACAGCGGAATCTGCAGCAGCGCCGAATGACCGTTCGAGCCGCCGCGCTCGTAGCTGATCCAGTAGGGGCGCAGATAGCCTTCCTCGAAGACGTGGAAATGCAACTCGTCCTCGCTGGCCGCGCTGCGGGCCATGGCGTGGATCGGGCGCACATCGCCGTAAAGGACGATGTCGGTGACGCCCTTCTCGACCAGGATCCGGTCCAGATGCTGGGGCCAGTCCTGCATGCTGCCGGCATGGCGGATGAAATGATCCTTGTCGGACCAGAAGAACTCGTCCCCCGCGTTGAAGCCGCAGCGCCAGACCGTGGCGCCCGCCTGACGCAGCAACTGGCCGAGCCGGTCGAAGAACGGTCCGTGCGGGCCCTGCAGCAGCAGGAAGACCCGATCCTCGGTATTCGGCTGCGGCTCTGCCTCGGGGGCATCATTGGCAAGGGTCTGGTGGAGCATCTTGTCCGGATCGGAAATGGCCAGCTTCGCGTGGGTCGTCCCTTCATGCATCGCATGCAAGGGTTAGCATTTCCATAATAATCCACCATTCCCCTGCGTTCCCGGCGCCCGGCCGGGCGGTGCAGGTGCTTGCGTGGCGCAGGGCGATGGCCTAGGTCAGTTGTAACGGCAAGGGGCACATCATGTTCACGGGGATCATCACCGATATCGGCCTCGTCCGCGCGGTCGAAATGCGCGGCGACATGCGCGCCCGCATCGGCTGCGGCTACGACATGGGCGGCGTCGATCTGGGCGCCTCGATCGCCTGCGACGGGGTCTGCCTGACGGTGGTCGGCAAGGGCGGCGACTGGTTCGATGTCGATATCTCGGCCGAAACCCTGTCCAAGACCAATATCGGTGCGAATGGCTGGGCGGTGGGCAAGCGGCTGAACCTGGAACGCGCCCTGAAGGTCGGGGACGAGCTTGGCGGCCATATCGTCAGCGGCCATGTCGATGGCGTGGCGCGGATCGTGCGGGCGCAGGACGAGGGCGACAGCCTGCGCCTGACCTTCGCGGCGCCGCCGGGGCTGGCCCGGTTCATCGCGCCCAAGGGGTCGGTGGCGCTGAACGGCACCTCGCTGACGGTGAACGAGGTCGAGGGCAACAGCTTTGGCATCAACCTGATCCCGCATACGCGGCAGGTGACCACCTGGGGCGATGTGCAGGAAGGCGACGCCGTCAATCTGGAAATCGACACGCTGGCCCGTTATGTCGCGCGGCTGGCCGAGGCGGGCGCCGCGGGATGAGCGCGGGCATCGGACATAACCGTGGCCCGTCCCTCGCTGGGACGGCCTGGCGCGCGCATTGCTGGCGGCAGGCCCGCGCCGCGCTGCTGCCGGTGCTGCCGGTCGAGGTGGTGCGGCTGCGGGTCCGCCGGGCGCAGGCCCTCGGGCTGGATTACCGGACCTATGCCGGCGTGCGCGCCACCACCGGGCGCGATCTGGTCGCCTTCCTGTTCTCCTCGAATGCGCTTGGCGTATTCCGCGACGGGGCGCCGCTGGCCGCCAATCGCGCGCAGGTCCTGGCCCGGTTGGCCGCTGCCCGCCATCTGGGCGCGGGGCCGGGTCTTGACGCGCAGGCGCTGGCCGGACGGATCGAGGCGACCTCGGCCATGGCCCTGCCGCCTTTCGGGCAGGGCTGGGCCGGCATGCGCGACACCATGAAGACCTGGCTGCGCGATCAGGGCCTGCCCGGCGACGCGGTGCTGATGATCGGCGAGACGGATCACGAACGCGAGGCGATGGCCGCCGGGGGACTGGCGGGATTCATCGACGGGACGCGGTATTTCGAAGGACAACACCATGCAATATGAACAGCCCGGCCCGGTCGAGGCGGATTACTCCGATGTGATCTCCTCGATCGAGGAGATCATCGAGGACGCGCGCAACGGCCGCATGTTCATCCTCGTCGATCACGAGGATCGCGAGAATGAGGGCGATCTGGTCATCCCGGCGCAGATGGCCACGCCCGATGCGATCAACTTCATGGCCACCCATGGCCGCGGGCTGATCTGCCTGTCGCTGACGGGGCAACGGATCGACGCCCTCGGGCTGACGCTGATGAGCCCCAAGAACTCGTCCCGCCACGAGACCGCCTTCACCATGTCGATCGAGGCGCGCGAAGGGGTGACGACCGGCATCAGCGCCCATGACCGCGCCCGCACGGTCAGCGTGGCCATCGACCCGGGCAAGGGCGCGGCCGATATCGCGACGCCGGGCCATGTCTTTCCGCTCCGCGCGCGCGAGGGGGGCGTGCTGGTCCGCGCCGGCCATACCGAGGCGGCGGTGGATATCTCGCGGCTGGCCGGGCTGAACCCCGCGGGCGTGATCTGCGAGATCATGAACGAGGATGGCAGCATGGCGCGGCTGCCCGACCTGATCGCCTTTGCGCAGAAGCACGGGCTGAAGATCGGGACGATCAGCGACCTGATCCGTTACCGCCGCCGCCACGACAACCTGATCGCCGAGCGCAGCCAGCGCCCCGTGCATTCGCTGCATGGCGGCGACTGGATGATGCGCATCTTCGCTGACGAGACGCATGGCGCCGAACATATCGTGCTGACCAAGGGAGATCTGACCGGGCCGGGGCCGGTGCTGGTGCGCATGCACGCGCTGGATCCGTTGCATGACGTGCTGGGCATCGGGCGCGAGGATGCCGGCAGCCTGCCCGCCGCCATGGAAGAGATCGCCCGCGAGGGCAGGGGCGTTGTGGTCCTGATCCGCGATCTGTCGAATGCCGTGCCGCAGCCGGGCGAGGTCGGCCCGCACACGCTGCGCCAATACGGGCTGGGCGCGCAGATCCTGTCGGCACTGGGGCTGTCCGAACTGATGCTGCTGACGAATTCGGCGCCGGTGAAGGTGGTGGGGCTTGACGCCTACGGTCTTTCGATCCATTCCACCCGGCCTATTCCGAAGGATTGAGATCATGGCCTCGCATACCCAGCATCACCAGCTTGACCTGCCGCGTTTCGACGCGCCCGTGCGCCTGCTGGCGGTGATCGCGCCCTATTACAAGGACATCGCCGAGGGGCTGCTGGCCGGCGCCCGCGCCGTGGCCGAGGGGGCCGGGGCCAGCCTCGACGTGGTCGAGGTTCCGGGCGCGCTGGAAATTCCCACCGCTGTCGGCATCGCGGCTCGGAAGGCGAATTACGATGGGTTCGTGGCGCTCGGTTGCGTGATCCGGGGCGAGACGACGCATTACGACACGGTCTGCAACGACAGTTCGCGGGCGCTGACGCTGCTGGGCCTGCAGGGCATCTGCATCGGCAATGGCATCCTGACGGTCGAGAATGCGGGGCAGGCCGAGGTGCGCGCCGACCCGCAGGGCCAGAACAAGGGCGGCGGTGCCGCGGCGGCGGCGCTGCATCTGGTGGCACTGACGCGGAAATGGGCGGGCCGGCGCGGACCGGACAGTCTTGGCGAGAACCATGACCTGATCCGGCTGGCCGGGCAGCTGGAAGGGCAGGACCGGGCATGAGCGGGGGCAAACCGGATCGCCGCGCGCTCAGCGCCGCGGCGCGGCTCTATGCGGTGCAGGCGCTGTTTCAGATGGAGGCGGCGGGCCAGTCGGCCGATCGCGTCCAGCGCGAATTCCAGACCTACCGGATCGGCGCCGAGGACGAGGACGGTCCGGCGCCAGAGGCCGACGAGGCCCTGTTCAGCCGGATCCTCGACGACGCGGTCACCTGGCAGTCGAAGATCGACCAGGCGACGGATCGCGGTCTTGTGGCGAAATGGCCCATCGACCGGATCGACCCGGTGCTGCGGGCGTTGTTCCGTGCCGCCGGCGCCGAACTGGTGACCCCGGCGACGCCGCCGAAAGTGGTCATCACCGAATATGTGCGTCTGGCCCAGGCCTTCTTCCCCGACGGGCGCGAGCCGAAATTCGTCAATGCGGTGCTGGACCATGTGGCGCGCGAGCTGCGCCCGGACGCCTTCGGCGCCGCGACAAGTTGATCGGTGCGCAAGGCACGGGAATCCTGTAGACTGGAACGGTAGTCGCCTTCCGGCGCCGGAGAACCGTCCATGACCAGACTTGTCCGCCTCTATCTCGTCAGCATCCTGATCGGCTTCGCGCTGGCGCTGGCCTTCACCGCGCTGCTTCTGCTGCTGGATGTCGCCGGGCTGCGCAATCTGGTGCTGGGCAGTTCCTCCGGCTGGCTGGGTGCGCTGATGCTGGTCTTCTTCAACACGATCCTGTTCGCGGGCGTGCAGTTCGGCATTGCCGTGATGCGCATGGCCGAACCGGAAGAGCCGCGCGGCGGCAGGCGCGTGCGCCGCCTGCCGATGATCCCGGCGCCGGTCACGGCCCCGGCGCGCGGACGCAGCAGGCCCTGAGGCGCCTCGGCGAGGTGGCGGGAACCGCAGCGACCGCGGCAGCACGAGATTTCCCGAAAGCCTGGAGTACCAGGTGGGCGCCGGATAACGAGACCAGGGTCACGCCAGAGCCAGCCCCCTCGGAGAAATTATAGGCCAGTGGAAAAATGGCCGCTCGCGAGAAGAGCAGAAACCCGCCAGCACCGAGACATAGGGCGCCGCCCGCAGGCTTTCAAGCATCTTGATCCTGCATCGTCGCGCGGCAGGATGCCTTGCGTTAAGTTTCTGGTTTGTTCTATTCTGTCGGCATGGATCAGGCCGCCTCATCCCGCGCCATCATGCCCGGCCAGCGCCTTGCCCGCGGCGTCGCCCGCCTGCTGCACAGCATGGACCATGCGGTCCTGACCGAATTCGTGCCGGTGCGCGGCTTGCGCGTCGATCTGATCAGCCTCGGCCCGAAGGGCGAGATCTGGATCGTCGAATGCAAAAGCTGCCGCGCCGATTTCATCGCCGACCGCAAATGGCAGGGCTATCTGGAATGGTGCGACCGTTATTTCTGGGCCGTGGACGAGGTTTTTCCGCTGGACCTGCTGCCCGACGGGACCGGGCTGATCATGGCCGATCCCTATGGCGCCGAGATCCGGCGCATGGCCCCGGAAACCAGGCTCGCCGGGGCGCGGCGCAGCCGGCTGATGCGCGATGTCGCGCGGGTGGCCTCGCAGCGGCTGCGGATGCTGACCGATCCCGAGGGCGTCAGCGGCGGGGCTTTTTAGGCTTGCCACCGGTGGCGCCGGACTGGCGCGCGGCCTCGGCTGCCGCCATCAGCTCCTCGGCGATCTCGACGGCTTCGTCGGGATCGAAATCCAGCGGCAGGTCGATCCCCTCGGCCTCGACATAGATCCGCACCATGCCCCGGTCGGTCGGCCCGATCTGAAGATTGGCGGCGATATCGCTTTCGCTGTTGATGCTCACGGGTTCATCCTTGTCTTGCTGGCGCTTTCTGTAGCGCGTGGCGGTTTTCGCGGCAAGTCGGGCTTGCAACCGGGGCGTGGCGGCGTTACAGAACGCATCCGTGCCGCCTTAGCTCAGTTGGTTAGAGCGCTGGATTGTGGATCCAGAGGTCCCCCGTTCAAGCCGGGGAGGCGGTACCACTTCCGGTCCGAAAAACACCCCTGTTGCGCCCCGCCCCGAGCCGGGACAATTGCCCCCGGAATGCCGCGGCCAGTGCTGATTTGCCGCAGGAAAACCGCCCGATTTCCATGATCTTGGCTTGAACGGCTGCGAAACTGCAACAATCTTGGAAGGGCGGGCATAACCGCGCGGCCAAGCGGCATATTCGGCGGGATCGCGGAACCATGCCGTCAGCGCCGGGTTGTGCCACAGCCGGCGAACCTACATCGAAAGGACATGAGATGGCAGAGCCCACCGATACCGCCCAGGAGATGAAGCGCGACACCGATGCCGCCCTGCGCAAGACCCGTGACGACCTGAAGGAGGGGGCACGCAAGATCGCCGAGGACGTGCGCGACACCGCAAGCCGGCTGGCCGACAACCCCTCGGTCGAACGCCTGCGCGAGCGTGGCGCGGAATTTGCCGAAAGCGCGCGCGAAAAGGGCGAAGAATATGCCAGCCGCGCGCGGGCCGAGGCCGAACGCCTCTATGCCGACGGGCAGCGTCGCGCCGATGACGTCGCCCATTACGCCGAGGCCCGATATGACGAACTGTCCGATGTGGTGCGCCGCCATCCCGCCCGGGCCCTGGGGGTCGCGGCCGGGATCGGCTTCCTCGTCGGTCTGATCCTCGCCCGCCGCTGAGACCGGCCGGATGTTCGACTATGCCCGCAAGATGCAGCTGGCGCTGGGCGATATCGCCCGGCGCTCGGCGCTGAAGGCCGTGGCCGGGGTGGTTCTGGCGCTTGGTGCGGGGTTTCTGCTGGCGGCGCTGTGGTCATGGCTGGCGAATGGCCTTGGCTGGGGGGCGATGCTGGCCTCGCTGGCCCTGGGGGCGGGATTGGTGGTGATCGGGCTGGTCATCCTCGCCGTCGCCTCGAAGACGCGCCATCCGATGCCCGACACCGACGAGTTGCGCCGCGAGGTCGAGGCGCGGGTCAGCCTGGCCGCGGATGCCGCCGTCGGTCGCGCTAAAACCGAAGCCATGCGCATGGCGTCCCGCGCCGAAACCAGGGTCGAAACCCTGATGGGGGATGCCGCACGCCGGGTCCGCGACACGGCCCGCAAGTCGGGGCTGGGCGACGACACCATCGACGCGGCGCGGCGTGGTGCCGGACAGGCCGCCCGGCGCGTCTCGCGCGCGGCGCGCAGCGATGCCGGGGGGCTGGCCGGGTTGATCGGCGCCTTTGCCCTTGGCGTCGCACTGGCCTCAAGGCTTGCCGGGGGCAGACCGCCCGATCCCGCCCCCGAGGACGAGGAGGACGATCTGTCCTGAAGGCGCCGGCTTTCGCTGAGCGGCTCAGGCGGCGGTCGGACGGCGGCCGAGATCGCTGGCCAGACCGGCCAGATCCTCCCAGGTGAAGGGCGAGGCGAGGCTGAGCCAGCCGCGCTCGGTCACGGCGGCCCGGGGATCCTCGCCCAGACGGACGACGATTTCGGCCCGCATCTGCTGCGCAAGCTGCGTCAAGCCGCTGCTGTCAAGCTGCGCGAGCGACAGTTTTGTCACGATGACGGTCCGTGGCGACCCGGCTTCGGCATCCGTGGTGACAAGCCCCGATGCGCCGTCAAGATCGGTCAGGTGATGGGTATCGCAACCGGGGACGGCGGCTTTCAGCCCCTCGCGCATGTCATGGGCGACGAAACTGTCCTTCTCGATGATAACAAAGCGGAATTTCTGCGACGACATGAAAGGACCCGTAAAATATGCTGCATCAAACACCAGACAGCATTGCACCGCACGGATCATAATACAATCGGGGCGTTCAGTCGCCGCGATCGCGGCGATTTCCTGCCGTCAGCCCGCCATCACGGGCAGGGACGCAGGCGGATCGGCGCCCCGCTGGCCCGGCCCAGTTCCCGGCACCCGCCCGCATCGCAGATCCGCCAGCCCCCACCCGTTGCACCGCTGGCGGCCAGAAGAAGCTCGGGCTGCGGCGGCAGATCGGGCGACCAGGCCCACCAGCCATCCTTCAGGACCGCGCCTTCGCCCGGCTCCATGCCGGCGCCGGAACCCTTGACGGCGGCGCGGCGCAGATGCAGCAGGCCGCCCTCGATCCGCCAGTCCTCGCGCCAGGCGACCCGTTCGACGGAATGGGTCCATTCCAGCCGGAAGCCGTTGCCCGAAAGCGCGATCATCATCGCCCCGGCCAGCAGGCAGCCGCTCACCGGCGGCGCCGCAGCCACAGCAGGGCGACGAAGGCCAGCGCCAGGGCAAAGCCGATCTCGTCGGTCATCGGCAGGGCGGCGATCAGGGTGAAGGCGCCGGTGGCGGCCAGAAGCCGCTCCCAGATCATCAGGCGGTGGTTCAGCCAGCCGATGACGGCCGCGCCCCACAGCCCGATCGCAAGGACGCACTTGACCACGATATAGGCCACGGCGGGCATGTAGCCGATGGATTGCGCCAGCGCGCCGCCATCCTGCAGCATCAGTGCCGGGGTATAGACCGCCATGTAGGGGATGACGAAACCGGCGGCGGCGACCTTCAGCGCCTCGAAGCTGATCTTCAGCCCGTTCTCCTTGGCGATGGGTGCCGCCGCGAAACAGGCCAGCGCCACCGGCGGGGTCAGGTCGGCGAGGATGCCGAAATAGAAGACGAACATGTGGCTGACGATCAGCGGCACGCCCAGTTGCAGCAGCGCGGGCGCGGCGATGGTCGAGGTGATGATGTAGTTCGGGATCGTCGGGATGCCCATGCCCAGCACGATGCAGGTGATCATGGTCAGGATCAGCGACAGCACCAGACTGTCCTCGCCCACCGACACTATATAAAGGCCGAAGGTATTGGCCGCGCCGGTCAGGGTCATGGTGCCGATGATGACGCCGACCAGCGCGCAGGCGACGCCGACGGGCAGGGCGGTCTTGGCGCCCTCGGCCAGACTGTCGATCACCTGCCAGATGGTCTTGCGACCGCCGGCATTGATCACGTTCCAGACCAGCAGCGCGCCGATCCCGGCCCAGAGCGCGTTATTGCCGAAACGCAGGAAACTGGCCGCGACCAGCCCCAGCCCGACCCAGAAGATCAGCCGCAGCACCCCCTCGGGCAGGCCCAGGGCGGCCGATGCGCCAAGGATCAGCATGATCGTCAGCGCCAGCCCGACGGTGCCCGCGAAAAGCGGCGTGTAGCCCGAGAACAGCAGATAGACCAGCACCGCCAGCGGCAGGATCAGATACCAGCCCTTGCGCAGCGCCTTGCGGGCCGAGGGCAGGTCTTCCACTGCCATGCCGCGCAGGTTACGGCGCCCGGCCTCCAAGTGGACCATCCAGAAGGCGCTGGCGAAATACAGGATCGCGGGGATGATGGCGGCGCGCACGACCTCGACATAGGCGACGCCCAGCGTCTCGGCCATGATGAAGGCGACCGCGCCCATCACCGGCGGCATGATCTGCCCGCCCATCGAGGCCGTCGCCTCGACCCCGCCGGCGAAGGCCGGGCGATAGCCGAAGCTTTTCATCAGCGGAATGGTGAACTGTCCGGTGGTCACGACATTGGCCACGCCCGAGCCCGAGATGGTGCCCATCAGCCCGGAACTGACCACCGAAACCTTGGCCGCGCCGCCCATCCTGTGGCCGACCATGCCCAGGCTGACATCGGTGAACAGCCGGATCATCCCGGCCTTTTCAAGGAAGGATCCGAACAGGATGAACAGGAAGATATAGGTCGCGCTGACATAAAGCGGCGTGCCGTAGATGCCTTCGGTGCCAAAGCTCATCTGCTCGATCACCTGGGCGAAGTCATAGCCGCGCGTGACCAGCGGGCCGGGCGCATAGTGCCCGAACAGCGAATAGGCAAGGAACAGCCCCGAGACGATGGGCAGGGCCGGACCCATCACCACCCAGGCGGCGGCGAAGGTGGTGACCAGCGCGATCACCCCGATCACCACATCGGCGCCGTTCAACGAGCCCGAGCGCAGCATCAGCGGCACATATTCCACCCATTGATAACCCGCGACCACCACCCCCAGCCCGGCCATCGCCCAGGAGATTGTCCTGGCCACAGGCCCGCGATGACGCAGGGCGGCCAGCAGCGGAAAGCACAGCAGCATCAGGAAGCCCAGATGGATCGCGCGCTGGATCTGGCTGGACAGGGTCACGATATGGGCGGCGATGGCGATCTGATAGAGCGAGAAGGCGACCGCGATCCAGTAGAGGGCGCGGCCCTCGCGCCCGGCCGGAAAGCTCTCGGCCAGCGGATCGTGCAGGCCAAGATCGGGATCGCCCGCGGGGGCAGGGTGCTGGGCTTCGGTCATGAGATCATCCGGCTGTTGTAAAGCGGGCCGGGGCAGGCCGCCCCGGCCCGCATGGTCCGGACCCTACTCGGCCGCGACGCCCACTTCGTCGTAATATTTCTGCGCGCCCGGATGCACCGGGATCGGCATCCCCTTCAGCGCGTTCTGCACGTCGATGCTGTTGGTCGCGGCATGCGCGGCCTTCAGCACGTCGAGGTTCTCATACATCAGCCTGGTCATCTGATAGGCCAGATCGTCGCTGACATTGCTGCTGGAGACGAGGAAGTTGATGACGGCGACGGTCGCCACATCCTCGGTCTGGCCCTCATAGGTATTGGCCGGGATGGTCTGGGCGATATAGGGCGCGCCCAGCTTGTCCGCCACCTCGGCCGGTACCGCGACGACGCTGATCGGGATCGAGACCGACAGATCCTTCAGCGAGGCCACCCCAAGGCCAGCCGATTGCAGCGTCGCATCAAGCTGGCGGTTCTTCATCAGTTCGACCGATTCCGCGAAGGGCAGGTATTCGACCTTGCCCAGATCCTCATAGCTCATGCCGGCGGCGGCGAGGATCGCGCGGGCGTTCAGTTCGGTCCCCGATTTCGGCGCCCCGACCGACAGCGCCTTGCCCTTCAGATCCTCCAATGTCCTGATGCCCGACTCCTCGCTGGCGACGATCTGGATGAAATTCGGATACATCGCCGTGATCCCGCGCAGGTTTTCCAGCGGGGCGGGGAAGCCGGCATCGGCATCGCCCTCGGCCGCCAGCTTGACGGAATCGCCAAGCGCCAGCCCGATCTCGCCCTTGCCCTGTTGCAGCAGGTTCAGGTTCTCGACGCTGGCCTTGGTCGACTGCACCTGGATCTTCGCGCCGGGAATGCCGTCGGTATAGATCTTCGACAGCGCGCCGCCGACCGGATAATAGACGCCCGAGGTGCCGCCGGTCAGGATATTGATGAATTCCTGCGTCGAGGCAGCCAGCGGCAGGGCCGACAGCGCCGCGCCTGCGGCAAGGCAGGCAAGCTTGCTGCGAATGGTCATGTTTTCCTCCCTGATTTTCTTGTCTTTCGGCAGGTTAGGAGGCTTTCCGGCGCAGGTCAAAGCCCAATCTCCCGCGCCGCTGATCACCTGCACATGACGAAAAGGCGCGGCTCTCCACCGGGGAGGCCGCGCCCGCATTGTGGTCCGTTTCGGTCGGAAGATCAGGCGTTTGCCTCGCGGATCTTCTCTGCCGCTTCCTTGTTGTAGGTCACGGATTTCTGGTCGAACAGCTGGTCCAGTTCGCCCGACAGCGTCATCTCGGTGATGATGTCGCAGCCGCCGACGAATTCGCCCTTCACATAAAGCTGCGGGATGGTCGGCCAGTCCGAGAATTCCTTGATGCCCTGGCGGATGGCGTCATCGGCCAGCACGTTCACGTCGCGATAATCGACGCCCATGTAGTTCAGCACGCCAGCGACGCGGCTGGAAAACCCGCATTGCGGCATTTCCTTGGTGCCCTTCATGAACAGCACCACGTCGCTGGCATCGACGATGCCTTGAATTTCGGTTTTCACATCGCTCATCGCGTCAGTCCTTCTTGGGTCTGAGGCCCGTCACCGGGCCGAAATCCTGGGTCGGGGCCGGGCAAGGCCCGATCAGTCCGGAACCTTGGTCGTCAATGCCAGCGCGTGCAACTCGCCGGCCGGGCCGTCCATCTTGCCCTGCAGGGCGGCATAGACGGCGCGTTGCTGCTGCACGCGGTTCTGGCCGCGGAAGCTCTCGTCGATCACCTCGGCGGCATAGTGGTTTCCGTCGCCGGCCAGATCCGTCACGGTGACCTGCGCGTCGGGAAACGCCGCACGGATGAGGGCCTCGATCTGATGAGCTTCCATCGCCATAGCGTTGTCCTTATTTTCCTTGGTCTCAGATGTAGGGGAACCATGATGGGGCCGCAAGGTCGGACGGTGGGGCGATCTGCCGCGATCGTGCCGATTCCGCCGTGGGATCACTGCCATCGGGGAAGTATGGGGCGCGTGTCGGGATGGCGGAGGAAAGCCGCTGTCGCGGCCCGCCGATCCGCTGCGTCACCGCCTCGGTGCCTGCCCGATCCCCCTCCGCGATCCGGTCGTCGTGGGGGGCGATGCCGCGTGGCCCGATCAGCGATAGGTCTGGTCGGCGGCGGGAAAGCTGCGGTCGCGGACGGCGGCGGCATAGGTGGCGATGGCCTCATCGGCGCGGGGGCCGAGATCGCCGAACTTCTTCACGAAGCGCGGCACCCGGCCCGACAGGCCCAGCATGTCGTCAAGCACCAGGATCTGCCCGTCGCAACGGGCCGAGGCGCCGATGCCGATGGTCGGCACGGCGACGGCCTCGGTGATCCGGTCGGCCAGCGCCTCCATCACGCCTTCGACCACGACGCTGAAGGCGCCGGCTTCGGCCACCGCGCGGGCGTCCTCGATATGCGCGGGCCAGCTGTCCTGATCGCGGCCCTGGGTCTTGAAGCCGCCCATGGTCAGGGTCGCTTGCGGGGTCAGCCCGACATGACCCATCACCGGGATGCCGCGGCTGGTCAGAAAGCGGATGGTCTCGGCCATGCGCGCGCCACCCTCCAGCTTGACGGCGCCGCAGCCGGTCTCGGTCATCACCCTGGCGGCGTTGCGGAAGGCCTGCTCGGGGCTTTCCTCATAGCTGCCGAAGGGCATGTCGATCACCACCATGGCCTGCCGGCTGCCGCGCATGACGGCCTGTCCGTGCAGGATCATCATTTCCAGCGTGACGCCGATGGTCGAGGTGAGGCCGTGGACCACCATGCCGAGGCTGTCGCCGACCAGGATCACCTCGGCATGGGCATCGACCAGCGCGGCCATCGGCGCGGTATAGGCGGTCAGGGCGACGATCGGGACATCGCCCTTGCGCGCGGCAATCTGCGGGACGGTGATACGCTTGACCGGGGCCTGGGCGGACATGGGCTGCTCCTTCAGGGATGGGCGACGCGCTGGTCGATCAGCAGCACGTCGCCAAAGCGGACGGCCAGCAGGATCACCACCGGCCGGGTGATGGCCGAGATGCGCGACAGGTTGGCGGCATCGCGGATGTCGACGGATTGCACCTGAGCCAGTGGCTCGGCGCCAAGGATGCGGCGGATCTCGGCCCGGGTGGCGGCAAGGCCGGCGCCGGCGGCGACCATCGCCTCGGCCCGGTCCA
This sequence comes from Paracoccus marinaquae, assembly GCF_018860165.1. GTDB lineage: Bacteria > Pseudomonadota > Alphaproteobacteria > Rhodobacterales > Rhodobacteraceae > Paracoccus > Paracoccus marinaquae. The sequence goes on along the minus strand of NZ_JAHKNG010000012.1, from coordinate 82,288 downwards.
GCGACTGGCTCAGCACCGGCGCGGCGGCGCGATGTTCGGGCGTCAGCCGCTGGTTGCGCGAGGACATGGCCAGCCCGTCGGCCTCGCGCACGGTCGGCACGCCGACGATCCGGACCGGCATGTCCAGATCCGAAACCATCTGCCGGACCAGGGTCAGCTGCTGGTAATCCTTCTCGCCAAAGGCCGCCGCATCGGGCTGGACGATGTTGAACAGCTTGGTCACCACCGTCGCCACGCCGCGGAAATGGCCGGGCCGCAGCCGGCCCATCAGCACCCGCGACAGGCCGGTGACCTCGACGATGGTCTGCGCGCCGGGGCGATAGATATCCTCGACCGTGGGCAGGAAGACCGCATCGCAACCGGCGGCCTGCAGGCGCTTGAGATCGCCCGCCTCGTCGCGGGGATACTTGTCCAGATCCTCGTTCGGGCCGAACTGCGTCGGGTTGACGAAGATCGAGGTGACCAGCCTGCCGCCGCCATGCGCATCCAACCAGTCGCGGGCGCGGGCCACCAGCGTCATATGGCCGTCATGCAGCGCCCCCATGGTGGGCACCAGGGCGATGCGTTCCCCCCCGCTGCGCCACTCGGTCACGCGCTCGCGCATCGCCTGCCTGTCGCGGCAAATCTGCATCCTCGGACCCCTCCGCCCCCGTGGTTGGGGCGCAACCTACCGTCAGAGAACAGATTCGCACAAGTGCTGCGTCGCAGCATGTCGTTTTTCGCCGCCAAAGGTCGGGGCGATGGGACCGGAGGGTGATGGCTCTGGCAGTAACATGGAAGGACAGCAGGCCAGAGGAGACGCCGCGAATGAAGACGCAAGTGAAGGTTCTGGTCGTCGGAGGCGGCGCGGTCGGCTGCGGCATCGCCTATCATCTGGCCAAGGCCGGCTGGGAGACGCTGCTGGTCGAGCGTGACGAGTTGACCGCCGGTTCGACCTGGCATGCGGCGGGGCTGCTGCCGCTGTTCAACATGGGCTATGCGACCAGCCATATCCACGACTATTCGGTCAGGCTCTATGCATGGCTTGAGGCCGAGACCGGGCTGAACGCCGGTTTCACCCGCTGCGGCAACCTGCGCATGGCCCAGACCGACGCGCGGATGGACGAATACATGCTGTATTCCGCCACCGCCGAGACCATCGGGATCGAGCATGAATTCCTGACGCCCGCCCAGATCCGGGAGCGCTGGCCACTGGTCCGCACCGAAGATCTGAAAGGCGCGCTGTTCCACCCGACCGACGGCTATATCAATCCCGCCGACGTGACCCAGGCCTTGGCCAAGGGGGCGCGCATGGCCGGCTGTTCCATCGAGCGCAAGGTGCAGGTCAATGCCTATCGCTGGACCGGCAGCGAATGGGTCGTGACTTGCGAGAAGATGGTCGAGAAGGGCGGCAATCTGGTCCCCTCGGGCGAGGTGTTCGACATCCATGCCGAACATGTGGTGACCGCCACCGGCAACCACGCGCAGCGCACCGCGCGGCTTCTGGGCATCAGGATCCCGGCGATCCCGGTCGAGCATCAGTATATCGTCACCGAACCCGACCCGGCGCTGGCGAAATGGCGCGCCGAGGGCAATCCCGAGCATCCGGTGCTGCGCGATGCCGACGCGAAATGGTATGTGCGCGAGGAACGCGGCGGCTGGATCCTCGGCCCCTATGAACGGAACGCGCCGGCGCGTTTCCTCTATGACGTGCCGGGCAGTTTCCGCGCCGATCTGTTCCCGCTGGATCTGGAGCGGATCGAAGAGGAATACATGTCCATGATCCACCGGCTTCCGTCCTCGGAAGAGGTCGGGCTGAAGGACGACTTCAACGGCCCGATCTGCTATACCCCCGACGGCAACCCGCTGGTCGGCCCGGCGCCCGGGCTGCGCAACATGTGGCTGGCCGAGGGCTTCAGCTTCGGCATCACCGCCGCCGGCGGCACCGGCCATTACCTTGCGCAGATGATGGTCGAGGGCGAGGCCGAGATCGACATGGCGGCGCTGGACCCGCGCCGTTACGGCAGTTGGATGACCACCGAATATGCGGCGCGCAAGAACGAGGAATGCTATGAGCATGTCTTTGTCCTGCACCACCCGGATGAAGAGCGCGAGGCCTGCCGGCCGTTGCGCACCTCGCCCGCCTATGACCGGCAGAAGGCACGGGGCGCGCAGTTCGGGCAGGTCAATGGCTGGGAGCGGCCGAACTATTTCGGCCCCGTGGCGGCGCCGGCAGGTTTCGACCACGAGGCCCGCAGCTTTCGCCGCGGCGGCTGGTGGCAATATGCGAAGGCCGAGGCCGAGGCCATCCGCAACGCCGCCGGGCTGATCGACGCGACGGCCTTCGCCAAGCATATGGTCAGCGGGCCGGGCGCGACAGCCTTTCTCGACTGGTTCACCACCAACCGGCTGCCAAAGGTCGGTCGCATCAATCTGACCTATGCGCTGACCGAGGCGGGCACGACGCGGACCGAATACACCATCGTGCGGCTGGCCGAGAATGAATATTACCTTGTCTCGGCGGGCGCCTGGGCGGCCTATGACGGCGATCATCTGCGGCAGTCGGCCGAGGATTTCATGGCCTCGGGCGGCGCCTTCGTCTCGATCCACGAAGTGACCACGCAATGGGGCGTCTTCGCCATCGCCGGCCCCGCCTCGCGCGACATCCTGGGCCGGTTGATCGGCGATGCCCTGCCCGAGACGGCGCTGTCGAACAAGCGCTTCCCCTGGCTTTCGGCCCGGCGGATCGAGCTGAGCATGGTGCCGGTGAATGCCATCCGCGTGGCCTATACCGGCGAGTTGGGATGGGAGTTGCATCACCCGATCGAGATGCAGAACCACCTGTTCGACCGGCTGATGGAGGCGGGCGAGCCTTCGGGGCTGAAGCTGGTCGGCGCGCGGGCGCAGAACTGGTTGCGGCAGGAAAAAAGCTATCGCGCCTTCGGCACCGAACTGGGCCGTGACGCCACCCCGCTGGAGGCCGGGCTGGACCGTTTTGTCGATCTGGACAAGGAGTTCCGCGGCAAGGCGGCGATGCAGGCCAAGGGCATCCGCAGCCAATGCGTCACGCTGCTGATCGACGGGCCGGCCGATGCCGATCCCTGGGGGCGCGAGGCGCTGTTCCTGAATGGCGAAAAAGTCGGACGTTTGACCTCGGGCGGCTATTCGGTGGGTTTCGGCAAGTCGATCGGCATGGGCTATGTCCGCCCCGATCTGGCCGCGCCGGGAACAAGGCTGAAGCTGCGCATGTTCCGCGAATTGTGGGATGCCGAGGTGGCCGAGGACAGCCCCTATGATCCGCAGAACGCCCGTATCCGCGTGGACGGCTGAGCGGCGGTCACGAAGGGCCGGACGCTTCGCATGACGGCGGTCTGCCCGTCATGCGGGGCGCGCGCGCGAGATGCCCGCCGGCCGGCTCAGCCGGCCTGCGGTCAGCGAGGGAAATGCAAAAGGCCGGACCCGAGGGACCGGCCTTTTTGTATGTTGGAGCGGGCGATGAGATTCGAACTCACGACCCTAACCTTGGCAAGGTTATGCTCTACCCCTGAGCTACGCCCGCATCCTGTTCCCGATGGCGCTCTGCCTTCGGTGAGCGGTGATTTATGGGACTGCGCGGATGGGCGCAAGGGGAAAAGCCGCGCCAGCCGGATTTTTTCCTGATTGACTTGGCAGGTAGATCCGGGATCGTGGCCGCACTTGCGGAGGCGCGATGAGAGCGAACGACCAACTATCCGATTTCGTCCGTGACGGGCTGGCGGCGGGCGCCGACCGGCCGGCCTTGCGCGCGGCGCTGGCTGCCGCGGGCTGGACCGCGCCCGAGATCGACGAGGCGCTGGCCGGTTGGGCCGACACGCCCGGCCTGCCGCCGGTGCCGCGCCCCTCGGCCTATGTCTCGGCGCGCGAGGCGCTGCTTTACGGGCTGCTGTTCATCTCTCTGGGGATGGTTTCGTGGCATGTCGTGGTGCTGGGTTTCGGCATCATCGACAGCCTGATCCCCGATCCCTATGACCCCGGCTATGGCGGATTCGGCATGCGCTGGTCGACCTCGGCGCTGATCGCCTTCCTGCCGCTGTTCCTGTTTCTGAACCGGCGCCTGAACCGCGAGGGTGATGAGTCCGCGCGTCAGCGGTCCCTGGCGCGGCGCTGGGTGGCCTCGGTGACCATGCTGGTCGCGATACTGGTGCTGCTGGGTGATCTGGTGGCGGTGGTCTATGCCTTCCTCAGCGGCGACCTGACGCTGCGCTTTGCCGCCAAGGCCCTGCTGGTCGCGCTGATGGGCGGGCTGGTCTTCGCCTATTACAGGGACGAGATGGATGGCTAGGCGGGCGAAGGGCGGGGCGACGGTCTCGATCGCGGCGATGGGGATCGGCGCGATCCTGGGCGGGGTGCTGATCGGCGGCGGCCCGGGGCAGGGCAGGGCCGAGCGGCGCGACGAGATGCGCCGGTCCGATCTCTGGGCGCTGGAGGCGCAACTGGATTGTCTGGCGCGTAAACGCGGGTCGCTGGATGCGCGGATCGAGACCACCGCCGCCTGCCCGGATCAGCCGCAACTGACCGACCGCGAAACCGGCGAGCCCTACCGGATCGAGCAGATCGACGACGAAAACCTGCGGCTCTGCGCCAGCTTCGAGATCGCGCGGGGCGAGGGTGAAATCATCCGCGCGGGCGAGAATTTCGACGCCGAGGGATGCCGGGTGATGAACCTGCCCGGATCCAGCTATCGCCCCGAGGGCTGACGCCTATCGCGGGCCGATCCTGCCCAGATGCGTCTGCCGGAAACCCACGGGCGATTTCAGCCCATAGCCCAGGGCGCGGTCGATGCCGACATGGGCCAGCCAGATCGCGCCGGCGGCGATCAGATCGGGCCGGCCGGCCAGCAACCCCAGCAGCGCCAGGATCAGGCCGCAGGCATAGAGATGCGCGGCGTTATAGATCGCCGCGCCGATCCGCGGTCCGGCCAGATAGCCCAGCATCGCCAGATCCGGCGCCAACAGCGCCAGCGGCCAGAGCCACAGCGGCCAGCCCGGCTGCATCGCCCCGGTCAGCGCGATGGCGGTGGCGAAGACCAGCCCGCCCTCGATCCGTTGCCACAGGACCGGGCTCATTCGGCGGCCCGCACCCGGGCGGTCTTCAGCATCGGGGCAAGATAGCGGCCGGTATGGCTGGCCTCGATCAGCGCCACATCCTCGGGCGTGCCGGTGGCGATGATCCGGCCGCCGCCATCGCCGCCCTCGGGGCCGATATCGATGATGTGGTCGGCGGTCTTGATGACATCGAGGTTATGCTCGATCACCACCACGGTATTACCCTCTTCGACAAGGTGATGCAGCACCTCCAGAAGCTTGCGCACATCCTCGAAATGCAGGCCGGTCGTCGGCTCGTCGAGGATATAGAGCGTGCGCCCGGTGGACCGGCGCGACAGTTCCTTGCTGAGTTTCACCCGCTGCGCCTCGCCGCCCGACAGCGTCGTGGCCTGCTGGCCGACCTTGATATAGCCAAGCCCGACCTGCATCAGCGCATCCATCTTTTCGCGGATCGCCGGCACGGCGGAAAAGAACTGCTGCGCATCCTCGACCGTCATGTCAAGAACATCGGCTATGCTTTTGCCTTTGAAGTGAATTTCCAGCGTTTCGCGATTGTAGCGCTTGCCCTTGCAGGTCTCGCATTCGACATAGACATCGGGCAGGAAATGCATCTCGATCTTGATGACGCCATCGCCCTGACAGGCCTCGCAGCGGCCGCCCTTGACGTTGAAGCTGAAGCGTCCGGGCTTATAGCCGCGGGCCTTCGCCTCGGGCAGGCCGGCGAACCAGTCGCGGATCGGGGTGAAGGCGCCGGTATAGGTGGCGGGGTTCGACCTCGGCGTGCGGCCGATGGGGCGCTGGTCGATGTCGATGACCTTGTCCAGATGTTCCAGCCCCCTGATCGTCTCGCAGGGGGCGGGGGTCTGGCGCGCGCCGTTCAGTCGCAGGCTGGCGGTCTTGAACAGGGTCTCGATGGTCAGGGTCGATTTGCCGCCGCCCGAGACGCCGGTGACGCAGATGAACCTGCCCAGCGGGAATTCCGCGGTGACTTCCTTCAGGTTGTTGCCGGTCGCGCCGACCACCGTGACCGTCTTGCCATTGCCCTTGCGGCGTCCGTTCGGCACTGCGATCTCGCGCGCGCCGGACAGGTATTGCCCGGTCAGGCTGGCGGGATCGGCGGCAATCTCTTCGGGCCTGCCATGGCTGACCACGGTGCCGCCATGAACGCCCGCGCCCGGCCCCATGTCGAAGACGTAATCGGCATGGCGGATGGCGTCCTCGTCATGTTCGACGACGATCACCGAATTGCCCTGATCGCGCAGGTTCATCAGCGTTTTCAGCAGCCGGTCGTTGTCGCGCTGATGCAGCCCGATGCTGGGCTCGTCCAGCACATACAGCACCCCGGTCAGCCCGCTGCCGATCTGACTGGCCAGGCGGATCCGCTGGCTTTCGCCACCCGACAGGGTGCCGGCGGCGCGCGACAGCGTCAGGTAGTCGAGGCCGACATTCACAAGAAAACCAAGCCTTTCGCGGATTTCCTTCAGAATGGCGGCGGCGATTTCGTTCTTCTGCTTTGACAGGGTGTCGGGGGCGGCCTCGATCCAGGCCAGCGCCTCGCGGATCGACAGTTGCACCACCTCGCCGACATGATTGCCGGCGATCTTCACCGCCAGCGCCTCGGGCTTCAGCCGGTAGCCCCCGCAGGCGCCGCAGGGGCGGTTGTTCTGATAGCGCTCGAACTCCTCGCGCACCCATTGGCTGTCGGATTCGCGCAGCCGGCGTTCCATGTTGGGGATGACGCCCTCGAAGACGCGGCTGATCTCGTAGACCCGGCCGGCATCGTCGAAGCGGAACTTGATCTGTTCCTCGCCCGAGCCATGGAGGAACAGGCGCTGCACCGCCTCGGGCAGGTCCTTCCAGGCGGTTTTCTTGTCGAAGCCGTAATGTTTGGCCAGCGCGTTGATGGTCTGGGTCAGATAGGCCGATTTCGACTTGGCCCATGGCGCGATGGCGCCCTTGGCGATGGACAGCGCGGCATCGGGCACCACCAGCCGTTCATCGAAGAACAGTTCCACCCCCAGCCCGTCGCAGACCGGGCAGGCGCCGAAGGGGGCGTTAAAGGAAAACAGCCGCGGCTCGATCTCGGGGATGGTGAAGCCGCTGACGGGGCAGGCGAAATTCTCGCTGAAGGTGATCCGTTCGGGCTCGCCCTCGGCCGGCGCGGTTTCCAGCACAGCGATGCCATCGGCCAGATCCAGCGCGGTGCGCAGGCTGTCGGCCAGCCGCGTCTCCAGCCCCTCGCGCACGACCAGACGGTCCACCACCACGTCGATATTGTGGCGGAACTTCTTGTCGAGGGTCGGGGGTTCGTCCAGTTCATGGAAGGCGCCGTTCACCTTGACGCGCTGGAAGCCCTGTTTCCTGAGTTCGAGAAATTCCTTCCTATACTCGCCCTTGCGGTCGCGCACGATCGGGGCCAGCAGATAGGCGCGGGTGCCCTCGTCCATGGCCATGATCCGGTCGACCATGTCCTGCACCTGCTGCGCCTCGATCGGCAGGCCGGTGGCAGGCGAATAGGGGGTGCCGGCGCGGGCGAAGAGAAGCCGCAGATAGTCGTAGATCTCGGTCACCGTGCCGACGGTCGAGCGGGGGTTCTTGCTTGTCGTCTTCTGCTCGATGCTGATCGCGGGCGACAGGCCGCTGATATGGTCCACATCGGGCTTGCCCATCATGTCGAGGAACTGCCGCGCATAGGCCGACAGGCTTTCGACATAGCGCCGCTGGCCCTCGGCATAGATGGTGTCGAAGGCGAGCGAGGACTTGCCGCTGCCCGACAGGCCGGTGATCACCACCAGCCGGTCGCGCGGGATGTCCATGTCCACGCCTTTCAGATTATGCTCGCGCGCACCGCGCACTTCGATGAACTTCTGTTCCATGGGCATGCCTCGACCGATCAGGGCACAGATAGTCGCATGAGTGGAAAACGCAACAGGATAATCGGAACATAAAGAGAACGAAATTCCAATTGCGGACTGCCTGCGGGGCTATATGTTTATCAGTACATATCCAATCGGAGAGGCGATCATGCCCCGTTCTGTCACCGCTCTGGCCGCTGCCCTGTCCGTGATGCTGATCGGTCCGGCGCCCGTCGCCGCCCAGGTGATCCGGGCCGAACTGACGGGACCCGATCTTGTATCGGCCGAAATTACCCCGGAAACGCTTGCCGCGCTGCCGAGCCGGGAGGTGGAGACCAGCTTTGAAAGCAGCAAGGGGCCGCAGAGCGGTCGCTATGGCGGTGTGCTGTTGTGGGATATCATTGCCGCCCGGACCGCGCTTGATGACGACCTCAAGGCGGCGCTGCGGCGGGTGGTTCTGGTGACGGCCAGCGACGGGCATCAGGTCGCCTTTTCCATCGGCGAAATCGCGCCGGAATTCGGCAACCGCCCGATCATGGTCGGGCTGACGCTGGATGGCGCGCCGATCAGCGACGGGTTGCGCATGGTGTCGCCGGGCGATGCCCGCGGGGCGCGATATGTCAAGGGCGTGGTCTCCTTCGAGATCCGTTGACAGCACGCGCGCGTGACCTAGCCTTGTTCCCGTTCACGGGAGGGCAACATGGCCAAGCAACATTACACCGGCGGCTGCCAATGCGGCGCCATCACCTTCGAGGTCGAGGCCGATCTGGATCAGACCCTGACCTGCAACTGCTCGCGCTGCCAGCGGATGGGATTCGTGCTGACCTTCGTGCCGCGCGGCGATTTCCGGCTGGTGAAGGACGGGCCGGTGACCGAATTCCGCTTCAACAGGCAGCAGATCGCGCATCTGTTCTGCCCGGTCTGCGGGGTCGAATCCTATGCCTATGGCAGTCATCCGCAGATGGGCGAGGTGGCGGCGGTCAATGTCAATTGTCTGGACGGGGTGAACCCGCGGGCACTGGTGCCTCAGCATGTGGACGGTGCAAGCTTCTGAACCCGCCCCGTCCTGCGTGACGCCGAATCCTGTCGGAAAATCGTCTTCGCCCTTCGCAGTCCTGCTGTCATTTCAGCGATGATCCGGTAAGTTTGCCCGATCGTGGCCGGCGCTTCGGTCTGATTGCTAGCGCTATCGCTTGCGCTGCGGCGCAGCATCGCTAGGATGCCGCGATTCGTGAACGGGGGACGGTCATGTTCAACAAGATTCTGGTTGCCAATCGCGGCGAGATTGCGATCCGGGTAATGCGCGCCGCCAACGAGCTTGGCAAGAAGACGGTCGCGGTCTTCGCCGAAGAGGACAAGCTGGGCCTGCACCGCTTCAAGGCCGACGAGGCCTACCGGATCGGCGAGGGGCTGGGCCCGGTCGCGGCCTATCTATCGGTCCCCGAGATCATCCGGGTGGCCCGCGAAAGCGGCGCCGACGCGATCCATCCGGGCTATGGGCTGCTGTCCGAGAACCCGGATTTCGTCGATGCCTGCGTCGCGGCCGGGATCACCTTCATCGGCCCGAAAGCCGACACCATGCGCGCGCTTGGCGACAAGGCCAGTGCCCGGCGCGTGGCGATCAAGGCGGGCGTGCCGGTGATCCCCGCGACCGAGGTTCTGGGCGATGATTTCGACGCCATCAAGCAGGAGGCCGCCGGGATCGGCTATCCGCTGATGCTGAAGGCGTCTTGGGGCGGCGGCGGGCGCGGGATGCGCCCGATCAACGGCCCCGAGGAACTGGTCGAGAAGGTCCGCGAGGGCCGGCGCGAGGCCGAGGCCGCCTTCGGCAATGGCGAGGGCTATCTGGAAAAGATGATCCTGCGCGCCCGCCATGTCGAGGTGCAACTCTTGGGCGACACGCATGGCGGCCTTTATCACCTTTACGAACGCGACTGCACCGTGCAGCGCCGCAACCAGAAGGTCGTGGAGCGCGCCCCCGCCCCCTATCTGACTGAAGCACAGCGGGCCGAGGTCTGCGGCCTCGCGCTGCGGATCGGGCAGGCGGTCGGTTATCAGAATGCCGGCACGGTCGAGTTCCTGATGGATATGGACAGCAGCCGGTTCTACTTCATCGAGGTGAATCCGCGGGTGCAGGTCGAACATACCGTGACCGAGGAGGTCACCGGCATCGACATCGTGCAGGCCCAGATCCGCATCGCCGAGGGCGCGACCCTGGCCGAGGCGACCGGCGTCGCCGCGCAGGACAGGGTGGAACTGTCCGGCCATGCGCTGCAATGCCGGGTCACGACCGAGGATCCGCAGAACAACTTCATCCCCGATTACGGCCGGATCATGGCCTATCGCTCGGCGACCGGCATGGGCATCCGTCTGGACGGCGGCACCGCCTATTCGGGGGGCGTCATCACCCGCTATTACGATTCGCTGCTGGTCAAGGTCACCGCCTGGGCGCAGACCCCGCAGCAGGCGATCCGGCGGATGGACCGGGCCCTGCGCGAATTCCGCGTGCGCGGCGTCAGCACGAATATCGATTTCGTCATCAACCTGCTGAAACACCCGACCTTTCTGGACGACACCTACACGACCAAGTTCATCGACACGACGCCGGATCTGTTCCAGTTCCGCAAGCGCCGTGACCGGGCCACCAAGATCCTGACCTATCTTGCCGACATCACCGTGAACGGCCACCCCGAGACGGTGGGACGCGCCCTGCCGCCCGCCCAGCCGCGCCCGCCGGTGCCGCCGGCGCCGAAGGCCGACCCGATGCCCGGCACAAGACAGTTGCTGGAGGACAAGGGAGCCCAGGCCGTGGCGGACTGGATGGCGGCCCAGACACAGTTGCTGATCACCGACACGACCATGCGCGACGGGCATCAGTCGCTCTTGGCGACGCGGATGCGGTCGATCGACATGATCCGGGTCGCGCCCTCTTACGCCGCCAACCTGCCGCAGCTGTTCAGCGTCGAATGCTGGGGCGGCGCGACCTTCGACGTGGCCTACCGGTTCCTGCAGGAATGTCCGTGGCAGCGGCTGCGCGACATCCGGCAGGCGATGCCGAACCTGATGACGCAGATGCTGCTCAGGGCCTCGAACGGGGTGGGCTATACCAACTATCCCGACAATGTCGTGCAGGCCTTCGTGCGTCAGGCGGCGGCGACCGGCGTGGACGTGTTCCGCGTCTTCGACAGCCTGAACTGGGTCGAGAACATGCGCATCGCCATGGATGCGGTGATCGAGTCGGGCAAGATCTGCGAGGGCACGGTCTGCTATACTGGCGACATGCTGGACCCGGACCGGTCGAAATACGACCTGCACTATTATGTAAACACGGCGAAGGATCTGAAATCCGCCGGGGCGCATGTGCTGGGGCTGAAGGACATGGCCGGGCTTCTGAAGCCGCGCGCGGCCTCGGTGCTGATCCGGGCGCTGAAGGACGAGGTCGGGCTGCCGGTGCATTTCCACACCCATGACACCAGCGGCATGGGCGGGGCGACGATCCTTGCCGCCGCCGCCGCCGGCGTCGATGCGGTCGATTGCGCCATGGATGCGCTGTCCGGCAATACCAGCCAGCCGACCCTTGGCAGCGTCGTCGAGGCGCTGTCGGGCACGGATCGCGATACCGGCCTCGATATCGGCGCCATCCGCGCGATCAGCAACTACTGGGAACGGGTGCGCGAGAATTACGCCGCCTTCGAATCCGGCCTGCAGGCCCCGGCCTCCGAGGTCTATCTGCACGAGATGCCGGGCGGGCAGTTCACCAATCTCAAGGCGCAGGCCCGCTCGATGGGGCTGGAGGATCGCTGGCACGAGGTGGCGCAGGCCTATGCCGATGTGAACCGGATGTTCGGCGATATCGTCAAGGTCACGCCGTCCTCGAAGGTGGTGGGCGACATGGCGCTGATGATGGTGGCGCAGAACCTGACGCCGGCACAGGTCATGGACCCGGCAGTCGAGGTCAGCTTTCCCGATTCGGTCGTCGACATGATGCACGGCAATCTGGGCCAGCCCCCGGGCGGCTGGCCGGCGGCGCTGCAGGCCAAGGTGCTGAAGGGCGAGGCCCCGATCACCGACCGCCCCGGCGCGCATCTGGCGCCGGTCGATCTGGACGAGACGCGGGCGAAGCTCTCGGCGGATCTCGAGGGCAAGACGGTCGATGACGAGGACCTGAACGGATATCTGATGTATCCCAAGGTATTCCTCGACTATATGGGCCGGCACCGCATCTATGGCCCGGTCCGCACCCTGCCGACGCGCAACTTCTTCTACGGGATGGAGCCGGGGCAGGAGATCACGGCCGAGATCGACCCCGGCAAGATTCTGGAAATCCGCCTGCAGGCCATCGGCGAGACCGACGAGAATGGCGAGGTGAAGGTCTTCTTCGAGCTGAACGGCCAGCCGCGATCCATCCGGGTGCCGAACCGCAAGCTGGCGGGCAGCGCCGTGGTCCGGCCCAAGGCCGATCCGGCGAAGGACGGGCATATCGGCGCTCCGATGCCGGGCGTGGTCGCCTCGGTCGGTGTCTCGGCCGGGCAGAAGGTCAATGAGGGCGACCTGCTGCTGACCATCGAGGCGATGAAGATGGAAACCGGCCTTCATGCCGACCGCGACGGCACCATCACCGCGGTCCATGTCCATGCCGGCCAGCAGATCGACGCCAAGGACCTGCTGGTCGAGATCGAATAGGCATGACGCGCCTGCTGGACGGATTCAGACCTGCTCTGATCCGTCCAGCAGGCGCCGCAAGCGGCGCAGCGCCCGTGCCGAACGGGCCTCGCGCGCCTCTGCGCCGGGGGTCGGGATCAGTCCGATGGCCCGGCGGTTCTGCCGACCATGCTGGTCAACGTGCCGATGAATCAGGCGCTGGCGGCGGTCGGACTGCCGCTGCCGGCGGATGAGGCGGCGCGCGTCTGGAGCGACTATTCGTCGCGCTGGCAGGTCTGGAACATCCTGCGCTGCCTGGCTGCGGGTGGCGCGCTGCTGCTGACCGGCATCGCCCTTGCTGCTGCGGCCGCGACCCGGCCGGTCGCGATGGTCGCCACCTGTTGACGGCCGCCAGACCTGCGACCACCCTGCGAGTGGATGAAAAAGCTGCCCTTTCGCGGCCCCGCCACGGGCCGCCGCCCGTTGACCCGGCTGGCCGTCGCGTCTAAACCGGCCATAGCCAACCCGTCGCGGGGCAGCCAGGTTTCCCGCGGCCCACAAGGGGATCTTGCCCGTGGAAAATCTGTTGCAGGAATATCTGCCCATTCTGGTCTTTGCGGCAATGGCGTCGGCCCTTGCGCTGATCCTGATTCTGGCCGCCGTCGTGATCGCGGTCCGCAATCCGGATCCGGAGAAGGTCAGCGCCTATGAGTGCGGATTCAATGCCTTCGACGATGCGCGGATGAAATTCGACGTGCGCTTCTATCTGGTGTCGATCCTGTTCATCATCTTCGACCTCGAAGTGGCCTTCCTGTTCCCCTGGGCGACCAATTTCGCCGGGTTGTCCGAAGTGGCCTTCTGGTCGATGATGGTCTTCCTGGCCGTGCTGACCGTTGGCTTCGCCTATGAATGGAAGAAGGGGGCGCTGGAATGGGCGTGATGACCGGGGCGAATACCGCCGGACCCGACCGCGAATACGCGACCAAGGCGCTGAACGCCGAGTTGCAGGACAAGGGTTTCCTGCTGACCACGACCGAGGCGATCATCAACTGGGGCCGCAACGGCAGCCTGCACTGGATGACCTTCGGTCTTGCCTGCTGCGCGGTCGAGATGATGCAGGTCTCGATGCCGCGCTATGATCTGGAACGGTTCGGCACCGCGCCGCGGGCCTCGCCGCGCCAGTCCGACCTGATGATCGTCGCCGGCACCCTGACCAACAAGATGGCCCCGGCGCTGCGCAAGGTCTATGACCAGATGCCCGAGCCGCGCTATGTCATCAGCATGGGCTCCTGCGCCAATGGCGGCGGCTACTATCATTACAGCTATTCGGTGGTGCGCGGCTGCGACCGGATCGTGCCGGTCGACATCTATGTTCCCGGCTGCCCGCCGACCGCCGAGGCGCTGCTCTACGGCATCCTGCAACTTCAGCGCCGGATCCGGCGCACCGGCACGCTGGTGAGGTAACGGAATGGCAGCCTATCCCGATCTGGACGCGCTGGAACAACTGGGTGAGCATATCAGGCTGCGCCGCAGCGCCGATGTGCTGGATGCCGCGGTCGAGTTCGACGAGCTGACGGTCACCTCGACCATCAGCGGCATTGTCGATCTGGCCGAGTTCCTGCGCAGCGACAGCGCCTGCCGGTTCACCTCCCTGGTCGATATCACCGCCGTGGACTATCCCGAACGGCAGCAGCGTTTCGACATCGTCTGGCACTTCCTGTCGATGCACAACAACCTGCGGATCCGGGTGAAGGTGGCGATCCGCGAGGACGAGGTGGTGCCCTCGCTGATCCGGATCCATCCCTCCGCCAACTGGTTCGAGCGCGAGATCTTCGACATGTTCGGAATTCTCTTCTCGGGCCATCCCGACCTTCGCCGGCTGCTGACCGATTACGGCTTCCGCGGCCATCCCCTGCGCAAGGACTTCCCGACCACAGGCTATGTCGAGGTCCGCTATGACGAATCCGAGAAGCGCGTGATCTATGAACCGGTCAATCTGGTGCAGGAATACCGCCAGTTCGATTTCCTCTCGCCATGGGAGGGCGCGAAATACGTGCTGCCCGGCGACGAAAAGCAGGGGGCGCAGTGATGGACGGTGATATCCGCAACAATGTCTATGACGACGGCACGGCCGACACGCTGACGGGCGAGCAGCGCATCCGCAACTTCAACATCAACTTCGGCCCGCAACACCCTGCGGCGCATGGCGTTCTGCGCATGGTGCTGGAGCTTGACGGCGAGATTGTCGAACGGGCCGACCCGCATATCGGGCTGCTGCATCGCGGCACCGAGAAGCTGATGGAAAGCCGCACCTACCTGCAGAACCTGCCGTATTTCGATCGCCTCGACTATGTGGCGCCGATGAATCAGGAACATGCCTGGTGCCTCGCCATCGAGAAGCTGACCGGCACCGTGGTGCCGCGCCGCGCCAGCCTGATCCGGGTGCTGTATTCCGAGATCGGCCGGATCCTGAACCACCTGTTGAACATCACCACCGGCGCGCTGGACGTGGGCGCGCTGACCCCGCCGGTCTGGGGCTTCGAGGACCGCGAGAAGCTGATGATCTTCTACGAGCGGGCCTGCGGCGCGCGCCTGCATTCGGCCTATTTCCGGCCCGGCGGCGTGCATCAGGATCTGCCGCCCGATCTGCTGGACGACATCGATACCTGGATCGACGAATTCCCGCAGCATGTCGCCGACCTGCATACCCTGCTGACCGAGAACCGGATCTTCAAGCAACGCCTGGTGGATATCGGCATCGTCTCGGAACAGGAGGTGCTGGACTGGGGCTTTTCCGGGGTCATGGCGCGCGGTTCGGGGCTGGCCTGGGACCTGCGGCGCAGCCAGCCCTATGAATGCTATGACGAGTTCGAGTTCCAGATCCCCGTCGGCAAGAACGGCGACTGCTATGACCGCTATCTGATCCGGATGGAGGAGATGCTGCAATCGGCCGGCATCATGCGGCAGGCGATCGCCAAGCTGCGGGCCGAGCCCGCGGGCGACGTGCTGGCGCGCGGCAAGCTGACCCCGCCGCGCCGCGCCGAGATGAAGCGCGACATGGAAAGCCTGATCCACCACTTCAAGCTTTACACCGAAGGCTTCAAGGTTCCGGCGGGCGAGGTTTACGCCGCGGTCGAGGCGCCGAAGGGTGAATTCGGCGTCTATCTGGTCAGCGACGGCACCAACCGGCCCTATCGCGCCAAGATCCGGGCGCCGGGCTTCCTGCACCTTCAGGCGATGGATCACATGTCCAGGGGGCATATGCTGGCCGATGTCTGCGCCCTGATCGGCACCATGGATATCGTGTTCGGCGAGGTGGACCGATGATCGCGCGCCCCGAACATATGTGCCCCGGGGACCCGAGGTCGTGATGCAGACGCTGCTGACATGGATCGGCTGGATCGTGGCGCTGCTGCTGCTGGCCACCACGCTGCTGCTGGCCTTCAATAAGGAATCGGGGCTGAAGCTGATACAGCACCGGGTCGAGATGCTGCCGCAGGCCATGCTGGTGCGCTATGCCGGGCTGGCGGTGCTGGCGCTGATCGCGTCCTGGTTCGGGGCACCGCGGGTGCTGTTCGGGCTGCTGACCGCCATTGCCGTCATCGGCCTTGGCGATGCCTTCATCTATCGCCGGGCGGGGCATCCGTTCTGGCTTCATCTTGTCGTCGGCGGCGCTGCCGCCATCGCCGCCTTTCTGTCGCTCTTCGCGATGAACTGAGGGTCTCATGCTTCGCCGTCTTAGCCCCGAACAACCCGACAGCTTCGAATTCACCCCCGCCAATCTGGAATGGGCGCGGGCGCAGATGACCAAGTACCCCGAAGGTCGCCAGCAATCGGCGATCATTCCGGTCCTGTGGCGCGCGCAGGAGCAGGAGGGCTGGCTGTCGCGCCCGGCCATCGAATATTGCGCCGAATTTCTGGGCATGCCCTATATCCGGGTGCTGGAAGTCGCCACATTCTACTTCATGTTCCAGCTGCAACCGGTTGGTTCGGTGGCGAATATCCAGATTTGCGGCACCACGACCTGCATGATCTGCGGGGCCGAGGACCTGATCGAGGTCTGCAAGCGCAGGATCGCCGCCACGCCGCATACGGTGTCGGCCGACGGCAAGTTCAGCTGGGAAGAGGTCGAATGCCTCGGTGCCTGCTCAAACGCGCCGATGGCCCAGATCGGCAAGGATTTCTACGAGGATCTGACGCCCGCGCGGCTCGAGGCGCTGATCGACGCCTTTTCGGCCGGCGAGGTGCCGCTGCCGGGGCCGCAGAACGGCCGCTTTGCCTCGGAACCCGCGGGCGGGCTGACCAGCCTGACCGGGGTGACCGGCAATGACCTGAATGCCAGCGTGACCCTGGCCCGCGATATCGGCGAGACGGTCAAGCGCATCGACGGCAGCGAGGTTCCGATCCTGACGAAATGGCTGCGCGATGCGCGGCCGCAGGCGGCGGGCGATGACCGGGGCGGCAAGACCGGCGCGCCCAAGGCAGCAGCGCGCCCGGCCGAGGCGGCTGTCGCCACGGCAGAGGTTGCCGGCCGCCGGCCCGAGGGCCTTGATGCCCCGAGGGGGGGCACGGCCGACGACCTGAAGATGATCAAGGGGGTCGGGCCGAAACTCGAGGCCCTGCTGCACAGTCTGGGATTCTTTCACTTCGATCAGGTTGCCGGCTGGGGCGAGGCAGAGCTTGCCTGGGTCGATGCCAATCTGGAAGGGTTCAAGGGCCGGGCATCGAGGGACGAATGGGTGGCGCAGGCCAGGGTTCTTGCCGCCGGCGGCGAGACCGAGTTTTCGCGCCGCGCCGAGGAGGATGGCCGCTACGACGAGGAATAGGGCAACGCTTGCCTGAAAAGGGGACAGGGACATGCCGAATGCGAACTGTAACAGGAGCTGCTGGATCGCCGCGGCGGGGCTGGGGCTGCTGGTCTGGATCCTGGCCGGAACCGGCCCGCTGGCCTGGTTCGAGGCGCTGTTTCTGGCGCTGATCGCGACCGGCCTGTTCGGCGTCTTCCTGGTCTGGCTGGTCTGCGGCGGCGAGCCGGCGCATGACGCTTCCGCATGGCAGCCGGCGGCGCCCCTGGCGGCGGCGACGCCACGGGCAGAGCCGCAGGACGCGCAGCCCGTCTCGAAGCCGTCATCGCCGCCTCCGGCGGCGCACAAGCCCGAGCCGGCCCCGTCGGCCGCGCCCAAGGGCGATCCGGTCAAGCCGGCCGGGGCCGGGCGCCCCGAAACGCAGGCCGGGGCGGCAGCCGTCCCCGATGCGGCGGATGACCTGAAGAAGATCAAGGGCGTCGGTCCCAAGCTGGAAGAGTTGTTGCAGGCGAACGGAATCCGCCGTTTCGCGCAGATTGCGGCCTGGGACGAGGCCGAGATGGATCGCTTCGCCGAACTGATCGGCCGCATGGGCGGGCGCATCCGCAGCGACGACTGGGTCGGACAGGCGAGGCTTCTTGCCGCAGGTGGCGACACCGAGTTTTCTAAGCGTGTCGATGAAGGTAACGTTTACTGATGGCAGAGAACGGCGGCCAGGAGACGGGACAGATGCGGCTGGCGGCCGTGGTCATTGCCGTGACGATGGTTCTCTGGCTGGCGGTTCAATGGCTTGGCGGCCGTTATGGATGGGCGGCGAAATGGGCCTATCTGGCCGATCTTGCCGCAATCGGTGCTTTTGTCTGGTCGCTGCTGGTGACCTGGCGTATCTGGCGGCGCAGGAATGGCGTGTAACGCCCGGGTGATGAGGATTGATAGTTAGATGCTGAAAGACCAGGATCGCATTTTCACCAACCTCTACGGCATGGGCGACCGCAGTCTTGCCGGCGCGCGGAAGCGCGGCCATTGGGACGGCACCGCTGCCCTCATCCAGCGCGGGCGTGACAAGATCGTCGACGAGGTCAAGGCATCCGGTCTGCGCGGCCGCGGCGGGGCGGGCTTTCCCACCGGGCTGAAATGGTCCTTCATGCCCAAGGAAAGCGATGGTCGCCCGTCCTATCTGGTCATCAATGGCGACGAATCCGAACCGGCGACCTGCAAGGACCGCGAGATCATGCGCCACGATCCGCATACCCTGATCGAGGGCGCGCTGATCGCCAGTTTCGCCATGGGCGCCCATGCCGCCTATCTCTATATCCGGGGTGAGTTCATCCGCGAACGCGAGGCGCTGCAGGCAGCGGTCGACGAATGCTATGACGCGGGCCTTCTGGGCGCCAATGCCGCCGGCTCGGGCTGGGATTTCGATTTCTACATCCATCATGGCGCCGGCGCCTATATCTGCGGCGAGGAAACCGCGCTGCTGGAAAGCCTTGAAGGCAAGAAGGGCATGCCGCGGATGAAGCCGCCGTTTCCGGCGGGCGCGGGTCTCTATGGCTGCCCGACGACGGTGAACAATGTCGAATCCATCGCCGTGGTGCCGACCATCCTGCGTCGCGGCCCGGAATGGTTCGCGGGGTTCGGCCGGCCCAACAACGCGGGCGTCAAGCTGTATGGCCTGACCGGCCATCTGAACAACCCCTGCGTGGTCGAGGAATCCATGTCGATCAGCATGAAAGAGCTGATTGAAAAACATGGCGGCGGTGTGCGCGGCGGCTGGAAGAACCTCAAGGCGGTGATCCCCGGCGGCGCCTCCTGCCCGATCCTGACGGCGGAACAGTGCGAGACCGCGATCATGGATTACGACGGCATGCGCGAGCTGAGATCCAGTTTCGGCACCGCCTGCATGATCGTCATGGACAAGGATACCGATGTCATCAAAGCGGTCTGGCGGCTGTCGAAATTCTTCAAGCATGAAAGCTGCGGGCAGTGCACGCCCTGCCGCGAGGGCACCGGCTGGATGATGCGGGTGATGGAGCGGCTGGTGCGCGGCGACGCCGAGGTCGAGGAAATCGACATGCTGTATGATGTGACCAAACAGGTCGAGGGACACACGATCTGCGCCCTTGGCGACGCGGCGGCCTGGCCGATTCAGGGCCTGATCCGCAATTTCCGCGAAGAGATCGAGGACCGGATCAAGGCCAAGCGGACCGGACGCATGGGTGCAATGGCGGCGGAGTAGGCAGATGACGAATCCGATGTGGACAGCCATGACGAGCGAAGGCAGGGGGCGGGCCCTTGCCCGGTTGCCGGTCGTGCTGGCGGTACTGGGCCTTGCGGCCTGCGGCACTGCCGGCGGTGATCGCGTCCCCTACAGCATCGACGGCAAGACCTATGTGGTCGAGCCTGACCCGACGCGGGCGGGGGATCTGGCGGTGACGGGACCGGCTGGCGCCGCCCTGACCGCCGCCGAGGGGGCCGCGGCCGACCGGGCCGTCGATGCCTTCTGCCGGACGCAGGGCTATGAGGGCGGGACCGCGGGAACCTTCATGTCGGCGCTGACCGGCGGATACTGGTATTACGAGGCTTGCCGCTCATGAGCCTCACGGCCTTCTTACCTGCTGCTGCCGGGGCCATGCCCCGCATCCGTGCTACAGCGAGGCGCAGTAGCAGAACGGAGGCACGCGCCGTGAAGATTTTCCCCAACCGCCGTGGCCGGATCGCGGCCGCCCTTGCCGCGACCATCACCCTGACCGCCATGCCGGCGGCCGCGCTGGAACCGCTCAGCCAGGAAAGATACATCAACGACCGGCTGATCGCGGCGCGCATCGCCGACCGCATCCGGCGTGAATGTCCCTCGATCGACGGGCGTATCGTCTATGCCTACAGCCAGGCCCGCGCGCTGATGAAATATGCCAGAAAGCAGGGCTATACCCAGGCCCAGATCGAGGCGTTTCTCGACAGCAAGCCCGACCGGAAACGCATCTATGCCGTGGCCGACGATTACATGGCCCGCAACGGCGTGAAATCGGGTGATGCCGAAAGCTATTGCCGCCTCGGGCGGGAAGAAATCGCGAAGAAGACGGTCACGGGATCGCTTCTCAGCGCCAGGTAAGGAAAGCAGTGATGGCCGATTTGCGGACAATCAAGATCGATGACAGGCTGGTCGAGGTCGATCCCAACCTGACCCTGATCCAGGCCTGTGAACAGGCCGGGATCGAGATCCCGCGCTTCTGCTATCACGAACGCCTGTCGATTGCGGGCAACTGCCGGATGTGTCTGGTCGAGGTGGTGGGCGGCCCGCCCAAGCCCGCCGCCTCCTGCGCGATGCAGGTCAAGGACCTGCGTCCGGGGCCCGAGGGCGCCCCCTCCGAGATCCGCACGAATTCGCCCATGGTCCGCAAGGCCCGCGAGGGGGTGATGGAGTTCCTGCTGATCAACCATCCGCTGGATTGCCCGATCTGCGATCAGGGCGGCGAATGCGACCTGCAGGATCAGGCGATGGCTTACGGCGTCGATTTCTCGCGCTTCCGCGAACCCAAGCGCGCCAGCGAGGACCTGAATCTCGGCCCGCTGGTCGAGACGCATATGACCCGCTGCATCTCGTGCACCCGCTGCGTGCGCTTTACCACCGAGGTCGCGGGCATCACCCAGATGGGCCAGACCGGGCGCGGCGAGGACAGCGAGATCACCTCTTACCTGAACCAGACGCTCGATTCGAACATGCAGGGCAATATCATCGACCTCTGCCCGGTCGGTGCGCTGGTTTCCAAGCCCTATGCCTTCACTGCCCGGCCGTGGGAACTGACCAAGACCGAGACCATCGACGTGATGGACGCGCTTGGCAGTTCCATCCGCGTCGATACCAAGGGCCGCGAGGTCATGCGGATCCTGCCGCGCAACCATGACGGCGTGAACGAGGAATGGATCTCCGACAAGACCCGTTTCGTCTGGGACGGGCTGCGCCGCCAGCGGCTGGACAAGCCCTATCTCCGCGAGAACGGCAGGCTGCGCCCGGCGACATGGTCCGAGGCGCTGACCGCCGCCGCCCGCGCCATGAGCGGGAAGAAACTTGCCGGGCTGATCGGCGATCTGGCCCCGGTCGAGGCCGCCTTCAGCCTCAAGACGCTGATCGAGGGGCTGGGCGGCCGCGTCGAATGCCGTACCGACGGGGCCAAGCTGCCGATCGGCAACCGCTCGGCCTATGTCGGCACGGCGCGGATCGAGGATATCGACACGGCCGCGATGATCCAGCTGATCGGCACCAATCCGCGCGACGAGGCGCCGGTGCTGAACGCCCGCATCCGCAAGGCCTGGGCGCGTGGCGCGCAGATCGGGCTGGTGGGCGAGCCGGTCGATCTGACCTATGACTATGCCCATATCGGCAATGACCGCGCGGCGCTGGAAAGCCTGTCCTCGCGCGAGATCAGCCAGGAAACCCACGACAAGCCGACCCTGGTGATCGTCGGGCAGGGCGCGATCCGCGAAGCCGATGGCGAGGCCGTGCTGGCCCATGCGATGAAGCTGGCCGAGAATTCGAACTCGAAGCTTCTGATCCTGCACACGGCGGCCGGGCGGGTCGGCGCGATGGATGTGGGCGCGGTGACCGAGGGCGGGCTGACGGCCGCCATCGAGGGCGCCGAGGTGATCTATAACCTGGGCGCCGACGAGGTCGACGTGGCCGACGGCGCCTTCGTCATCTATCAGGGCAGCCATGGCGACCGCGGCGCGCATCGCGCCGACATCATCCTGCCCGCTGCCAGCTACACCGAAGAGAACGGCCTGTTCGTGAATACCGAGGGCCGTCCGCAACTGGCCATGCGCGCCAATTTCGCGCCCGGCGAGGCCAAGGAAAACTGGGCCATCCTGCGCGCGCTGTCGGCGGAACTGGGCCAGCAACTGCCCTGGGACAGCCTAGCGCAGCTGCGCCAGAAGCTGATCGCGGCGGTGCCGCATCTGTCGAGGATCGACAGCGTGCCGGAAAACGTCTGGCAGCCGCTGGAGCTGCGCGATCCGGGGCGCGCCAGCTTTGTCTATCCGGTGAAGGATTTCTATCTGACCAACCCGATCGCGCGCTCGTCGCCGCTGATGGGGGAACTGTCGCGGATGGCGATGGCGCGCCGGGCCTCTCCGGCCGTCGCGGCGGAGTGATCGCGATGCGGCCAGCCTTCCGCAAGCCACCGACCCTCATCGCCGCGCTGGCGGCGGCGGCGCTGCTGGCCGGCTGCGCGGCAGAGCCGAAGGATGGCCGTCCGCCCGCGAAGCCCGATCAGGTGACCGCCCGGATCGCCACGCCGAATCCCGGCAAGGGCGATGCGCCTCTGACGCTGGCCCGGATCTCGACCAAGTCCGGCGAGATCCTGATCCTCGAACCCGATGGCAGCGTGACTACCATGGATCTGGACACCCCCGCCGGTCGCGATGCCTTCGCGGTCAGCGAGGCCGACCTGATGGCGCTGAACACGAATCTCGACCTCGATCTGGGCGGGCTGGTCGCGCCGAACCGACCGTATCGCAAGACCGCGCAGGAAAAGGCGCTGGAGGAATTCGCCAAGCGGACCCAGCCGGCGCTGCCCGAGTGGCAGAAGGGTACCGTGGTCGCCCCCGAGGATTTCATCGGCTCGCGGGTGGTGGTGCTGAACGCCGGCAAGCAGGGCGATCTGGTCGAGGTGACGGCGAACCTGCGCGAGGGGGTGGACGCCGATATCGCCTTCTCGTATGCCACCTGCGCGCTGGCCGGCTGGGCGAAGGCGGAAGGGGCAGGCTATGGCCGCCATATCCGCACACTGCAGGATACGCGCAACGGCAAGCTGTTGATCGGGGCCGCTTTTACGATCTCGGATGACAAACCGCTGGGACTGCGGGTGATGGAAACGAATGAGACCTTGCGCGAATGCAAGGCACGCGGCATTCCCGCGGCGTAGCAAGGAAGAGGGACAGGCATCATGGATGGTTTTTGGGCATCTTCCTGGGGCATGGCGATCATCCTGCTGGCGCAGGGTCTGGCGATCATCGCCTTCGTGATGCTGTCGCTGATCTATCTGGTCTATGGCGACCGCAAGATCTGGGCCGCCGTGCAGCTGCGGCGCGGCCCGAACGTGGTCGGTCCCTGGGGCCTGCTGCAGACCTTCGCGGACGCGCTGAAATATGTCTGCAAGGAAATCGTGGTTCCGGCCGGGGCCGACAAGTTCGTCTTCTTCCTGGCGCCGTTCCTGTCGATGACCCTGGCGCTGCTGGCCTTCGTGGCCATCCCCTTCGCGCCCGGCTGGGTGATGTCCGACATCAACGTCGGCATCCTGTTCGTCATGGCCGTCTCCTCGCTCGAGGTTTACGGCGTGATCATGGGCGGCTGGGCCTCGAACTCGAAATATCCGTTCCTCGGCTCGTTGCGTTCGGCCGCGCAGATGATTTCCTACGAGGTCAGCCTTGGCCTCATCATCATCGGCATCATCATCTCGACCGGCTCGATGAACCTGTCGGCCATCGTCGAGGCGCAGGCCGGGGCGGGGCTGCTGAGCTGGTACTGGCTGCCGCATCTGCCGATGATGGTGCTGTTCTTCATCAGCGCCCTGGCCGAGACGAACCGCCCGCCCTTCGATCTGCCCGAGGCGGAATCCGAACTGGTCGCGGGCTTCATGGTCGAATATTCCTCGACCCCCTATCTGCTGTTCATGGCCGGCGAATACATCGCCATGTGGCTGATGTGCGCGCTGATCTCGGTGCTGTTCTTCGGCGGCTGGCTGTCGCCCATCCCGGGCATTCCGGACGGGGCGATGTGGATGTTCCTGAAGATGGTCTTCTGGTTCTTCATGTTCTCGATGGTGAAGGCGATCGTGCCGCGCTACCGCTATGACCAGCTGATGCGGATCGGCTGGAAGGTGTTCCTGCCGCTGTCGCTGGGCTGGGTGGTGATCGTGGCGTTCCTTGCGAAATACGAGGTCTTCGGGACCTTCTGGGCCCGCTGGGCAGGAGTGTAGCAGATGGCATTCGACGTCGCCCGCGCCACCAAATATTTCCTGATGGTGGACTTCATCAAAGGCTTCGCCCTGGGCATGCGCTATTTCTTCGCGCCCAAGCCGACGCTGAACTATCCGCATGAAAAGGGCGCGCTGTCGCCCCGGTTCCGCGGCGAACACGCCCTGCGCCGCTATCCCAATGGCGAGGAACGCTGTATCGCCTGCAAGCTGTGCGAGGCGATCTGCCCGGCGCAGGCCATCACCATCGATGCCGAGCCGCGCGAGGATGGCAGCAGGCGGACCACGC
Source organism: Paracoccus marinaquae (assembly GCF_018860165.1). Classification (GTDB taxonomy): domain Bacteria; phylum Pseudomonadota; class Alphaproteobacteria; order Rhodobacterales; family Rhodobacteraceae; genus Paracoccus; species Paracoccus marinaquae. The sequence goes on along the minus strand of NZ_JAHKNG010000012.1, from coordinate 57,667 downwards.
GCTATGACATCGACATGACCAAGTGCATCTATTGCGGCTTCTGTCAGGAGGCCTGCCCGGTCGATGCCATCGTCGAGGGGCCGAATTTCGAATTCGCCACCGAAACCCGCGAGGAACTGTTCTACGACAAGCAGAAGCTGCTGGATAACGGCGCCCGCTGGGAAGCCGAGATCGCCCGCAACCTCGCCATGGACGCGCCCTACAGATGACCGAAGCCTTCCAGAAGCTGTTCCAGCAGATGCTCCAGTCGGGGCAGGAGATGGCGCGGATGTTCAACCCGGCGCTTGAACAGGTCGATACCCGCGCCTTCGAGAAGCTGATCCCGACCATGTCGGCGGACATGCTGGAGATGTGGTTCGGCAAGACCTTCAACCGCGACGGGCTGGACGCGCGCACGCGGCTGCTGGTGACGATTGCCGCGATGACCGTGCAGGGCGCCCATGCCGAGCCGCAGCTGCGCCTGACCATCCGCCATGCGCTTGAGGCCGGCGCCACCGCGCGCGAGATCGCCGAGGTGATCTATCAGATGGGCATGTTCGGCGGCATCCCGGCGATGCAGAAGGCGCTGGAGATCGCCCAGAACGTCTTCACCGAACAAGAAGGGAAGGGGACGGAATGATCGCTTTTGCATTCTACCTGTTCGCAATTTCTGCCTGCGTCGCGGGCTTCATGGTGGTGCTGGCCAAGAACCCGGTCCATTCGGTGCTGTGGCTGATCCTGGCCTTCCTGTCGGCGGCCGGTCTGTTCGTGCTGCAGGGCGCCGAATTCGTGGCGATGCTGCTGGTCATCGTCTATGTCGGCGCCGTCGCGGTGCTGTTCCTGTTCGTCGTGATGATGCTGGATGTGGACTTCGCGGAACTGAAGGGCGAATTCGCCCGCTACCTGCCGCTTGGCCTGCTGATCGCGCTGGTTCTGCTGGCGCAGCTGGGCATCGGCTTCGGCGTCTGGCAGACGGCGGAACAGGCCGAGGCGCTGCGCATCGTGCCGATCACCGCCGAGGTGCAGAACACCAACGCCATCGGCGCCGTGCTCTATGACCGCTACTTCCTGGCCTTCCAGCTGGCCGGGCTGGTGCTGCTGGTCGCGATGATCGGGGCGATCACCCTGACCATGCGCCACCGCAAGAACGTCAAGCGTCAGGATGTGCTGGAACAGATGTATCGCGATCCGGCCAAGGCGATGGAACTGCGCGACGTGAAGCCGGGCCAGGGCCTCTGACCGACGCCTCCGCCCCGACAAGGGGCGGGCCGCGAACCGAACTGCAACGGGTGGGTAGCCCGGAGGGACAAGAGACGATGATAGGTTTGACACATTTCCTGGCCGTGGGGGCGATCCTGTTCGTCGCCGGGGTCTTCGGCATCTTCGTGAACCGCAAGAACGTCATCGTCATCCTGATGTCGATCGAGTTGATGCTGCTGGCGGTGAACGTCAATTTCGTCGCCTTCTCGGCCCATCTGGGCGATCTGGCGGGTCAGATCTTCACCATGTTCATCCTGACCGTCGCCGCCGCCGAGGCCGCGATCGGGCTGGCGATCCTGGTGGTGTTCTTCCGCAACCGCGGCACCATCGAGGTCGAAGACGTCAACGTGATGAAGGGCTAGGGAAACATGGTGCAGTTCATTCTCTTCGCCCCGCTTCTGGCCGCCATCATCGCCGGCTTCGGCTGGCGCGTGATCGGCGAGACGGCCGCGCAATACCTGACCACCGGCGTGCTGTTCGCGGCCTGCCTGTTCAGCTGGATCATCTTCCTCGGCTTTGACGGCGAGGTGCGGCAGATCCCCGTCCTCGACTGGGTGGTGTCGGGCGATTTCGTCAGCGAATGGGCGATCCGGCTGGACCGGCTGACCGCGATCATGCTGATCGTCGTCACCACCGTCTCGGCGCTGGTTCACCTCTATTCCGTCGGCTACATGGCCCATGACGACAACTGGACCCATGACGAGCATTACAAGGCCCGCTTCTTCGCCTATCTGAGCTTCTTCACCTTCGCCATGCTGGCGCTGGTGACCGCCGACAACCTGCTGCAGCTGTTCTTCGGCTGGGAGGGCGTGGGCGTCGCCTCCTACCTGCTGATCGGCTTCTACTACAAGAAACACTCGGCCAATGCCGCCGCGATCAAGGCCTTCGTGGTCAACCGGGTGGGCGATTTCGGCTTCCTGCTGGGGATTTTCGGGATCTGGTGGATGACCGGCTCGATCCAGTTCGACGCCATATTCGAACAGGTGCCCGATCTGGCCGAAGTGCAGATGCACTTCCTGTGGCGGGCCTGGAATGCCGCCGATCTGCTGGCCTTCCTGCTGTTCGTGGGCGCGATGGGCAAGTCGGCGCAGCTTCTGCTGCACACCTGGCTGCCCGACGCGATGGAGGGGCCGACGCCGGTCTCCGCGCTGATCCACGCCGCGACCATGGTGACGGCGGGCGTGTTCCTGGTCTGCCGGATGTCGCCCCTGTTCGAGTTCGCGCCCGAGGCAAAGCTGGTCGTGACCGTAGTCGGCGCAACCACCGCCTTCTTCGCCGCGACCGTGGGTCTGGTGCAGAACGACATCAAGCGCGTGATCGCCTATTCGACCTGTTCGCAGCTGGGCTACATGTTCGTGGCGGCGGGTGTCGGCGTCTATTCGGTCGCCATGTTCCACCTGATGACCCATGCCTTCTTCAAGGCGATGCTGTTCCTTGGCGCCGGCTCGGTCATCCATGCCATGCATCACGAGCAGGACATGCGCAATTACGGCGGGCTGCGGAAGAAGATCCCGCTGACCTTCTGGGCGATGCTGATCGGCACGCTGGCGATCACCGGTGTCGGCATTCCGCTGACCACCATCGGCTTTGCCGGCTTCCTGTCCAAGGACGCGGTGATCGAAAGCGCCTGGGCGGGCAATTCCTACGCCTTCTGGCTGCTGGTCGTGGCTGCCGCCTTCACCAGCTTCTACAGCTGGCGGCTGATGTTCCTGACCTTCTGGGGCAAGCCGCGCGGCGATCATCACGCGCATGACCATGCCCATGAAAGCCCGCCGGTGATGACTGTGCCGCTGGGCGTGCTGGCGGTCGGCGCGATCTTCTCGGGGATGGTCTGGTACGGCCCGTTCTTCGGCAGCCATGACAGCGTCAACGCGTTCTTCCATATCGGCGGGGCCGGCGAGACTGTCGTGGCCGAGGCGGCCGAAGGCGACCATGGCGCCCCCGAGGCCGCCCCGGCCGAGCCTGCGGCCGAGGGCCATGCCGAGGGGTTGAACACCGATGTTCCGGCACCGGTCGGCGGGGCGATCTACATGCACCCGGACAACCATGTGCTGACCGAGGCGCATGAATCCCCGACCTGGGTCAAGGTCTCGCCCTTCTTCGCCATGCTGGGCGGTCTTCTGCTGGCCTGGGTCTTCTACATCCGCAGCCCCGATACGCCGCGCAAGCTGGCCGAAAGCCAGCCCGCGCTGTATCGCTTCCTGCTGAACAAGTGGTATTTCGACGAGCTTTACGACGCGATTTTCGTGCGTCCCGCCAGATGGATCGGCCGCAAGCTGTGGACGGGCGGCGACGGGGCGGTTATCGACGGCGCCATCAACGGGCTGGCCATGGGAATCATTCCCCGGCTGACCCGCTTCGCCGGGCGACTCCAGTCGGGCTATCTGTTCCATTATGCCTTCGCGATGGTCCTGGGCATCGTGGGCTTGCTGATCTGGGTGATGATGCGGGGCACGTACTGACATGACGAACCTTCTTTCGATCATCACCTTTCTGCCGATCGTCGCGGCGGGCATCCTGGCGCTGTTCCTGCGCGGCGACGACGCCGCCTCGCAGAAGAACGCCAAGTACCTGGCGCTGATCGCGACCACGGCGACCTTCCTGATCTCGCTGTTCCTGCTGGCCGGATTCGACCCGGCCGATACCAACTTCCAGTTCGTCGAGGATCACCCCTGGATCATGGGGCTGCGCTACAAGATGGGCGTGGACGGCATCTCGATCCTGTTCGTGCTGCTGACCACGTTCCTGATGCCGCTGACCATCCTGTCGGCCTGGGACGTCAAGACCCGCGTCAAGGAATACATGATCGCCTTCCTGGTGCTGGAGGGGCTGATGATCGGCGTCTTCACGGCGCTGGACCTGATCCTGTTCTACCTGTTCTTCGAGGCCGGGCTGATCCCGATGTTCCTGATCATCGGCATCTGGGGCGGCAAGGATCGCATCTATGCGGCCTTCAAGTTCTTCCTCTACACCTTCCTCGGCTCGGTGCTGATGCTGGTCGCCATGATCGCCATGGCCTGGACTGCGGGCACCACCGATATCGCCGCGCTGCTGCGTTTCGATTTCCCGTCCGAGACCATGCGGGTCATGGGCCTGACCATCACCGGCGGCATGCAGACGCTGCTGTTCATCGCCTTCTTCGCCAGCTTCGCCGTCAAGCTGCCGATGTGGCCGGTGCATACCTGGCTGCCCGATGCCCACGTTCAGGCTCCGACCGCGGGTTCGGTCGTGCTGGCGGCGATCCTGCTGAAGATGGGCGGCTATGGCTTCCTGCGTTTCAGCCTGCCGATGTTCCCGGTCGCCTCGCAATATCTGCAGCCGTTCCTGTTCTGGCTGGGCGCGATCGCCATCGTCTATACCTCGCTGGTGGCGCTGGCCCAGACCGACATGAAGAAGCTGATCGCCTATTCCTCGGTCGCGCATATGGGCTATGTCACCCTGGGCGCCTTCGCCGCCAACCAGCAGGGGCTGGACGGGGCGATCTTCCAGATGCTGTCGCACGGCTTCATCTCGGGCGCGCTGTTCTTGTGCGTGGGCGTCATCTACGACCGCATGCACACGCGCGAGATCGATGCCTATGGCGGGCTGGTGAACCGGATGCCGGTCTATGCGCTGGTCTTCATGTTCTTCACCCTCGCCAATGTCGGCCTGCCCGGCACCTCGGGTTTTGTGGGTGAATTCCTGACACTGCTGGGCACGTTCAAGGTCAATACCTGGGTCGCGGTCATCGCCACGACCGGGGTGATCCTGTCGGCCTCCTATGCGCTCTGGCTCTATCGCCGGGTCACGCTGGGGCAGCTGATCAAGGAAAGCCTGAAGACCATCTCGGACATGAACGCGCGCGAGAAGTGGATCTTCGCGCCGCTGATCGCCATGACGCTGCTGCTGGGGGTCTATCCGCGACTGGCCACCGACATCACCGGCCCCGCCGTCGAGGCGCTGCTGGTGCGCCATCACAACGCGCTGCCGCAAGAGGCGCGGGACGGGCTTGCCGTCACCGCCGCCGCGGAAGCCGCCGAAGCCAGCCATTGAGGAACGCCAGATGACCGCGCTCGATTTCTCGACCATCCTGCCCGAGCTGCTGCTGGCCATCTACGCCATGGCGGCGCTGCTGGCCGGGGCCTGGTTCGGCAAGGACGCCATCGCCAAGCCGATCCTCTGGGCCTCCGTCGCGGCGCTGCTGCTGGCCGGTCTCTATACCGGCTTTGCCGACCGGCCCGAGCAGGCGGCGTTCTTCGGCATGTTCTATGACGATGCCTTCGCCCGCTTCGCCAAGGTGGTGGTGCTGATCTCGGCCGCCGCGGTCCTGGCGATGAGCGCCGATTACATGGGCCGCCACGGGCTGATGCGCTTTGAATATCCGATCCTGATCACGCTGGCCGCCGTCGGCATGATGATGATGGTTTCGGCCGGCGACCTGCTGTCGCTCTATATGGGGCTGGAACTGCAGTCGCTGTCGCTTTACGTCGTCGCCGCCATGCGCCGGGAAAGCGTCAAGTCCTCGGAAGCCGGCCTGAAATACTTCGTCCTCGGGGCGCTGAGCTCGGGGCTGCTGCTCTATGGTGCCTCGCTGGTCTACGGCTTCTCGGGCACCACGGATTTCGCCGGCATCTTCACGGCCGTCTCGGGCGGGCGGATGTCGCTGGGGCTGCTGTTCGGTCTGGTCTTCCTGCTGGTCGGTCTCGCGTTCAAGGTCTCGGCCGTGCCCTTCCACATGTGGACGCCCGATGTCTATGAGGGGGCGCCGACGCCAGTCACCGCCTTCTTCGCCACCGCGCCCAAGGTCGCGGCCATGGCGCTGATCGCGCGGCTGATGTTCGAAGCCTTCGGCAACGTGCCGGGCGACTGGGGCCAGATCATCGCGGCCCTGTCGGTCATGTCGATGTTCCTCGGCTCGATCGCCGGCATCGGGCAGCGCAACATCAAGCGGCTGATGGCCTATTCCTCGATCGCCCATATGGGCTTCGCCCTGGTCGGCCTGGCCGCCGGCACCGCCTATGGCGTGCAGGCGATGCTGCTTTACATGGCGATCTACACGGTGATGAACGTGGGCACCTTCGCCTTCATCCTGTCGATGGAGCGTGACGGCCAGCCGGTCACCGATCTCGACAGCCTGAACCGCTTTGCCACGGCGCAGCCGCTGAAGGCCTTCGCGGTGCTGTTCCTGATGTTCAGCCTTGCCGGCGTGCCGCCCTTCCTTGGCTTCTTCGCCAAGTTCGGGGTGCTGGCGGCGGCAGTGAATGCCGACATGGCATGGCTGGCGGTGCTGGGTGTGATCGCCTCGGTGATCGGCGCCTTCTACTACCTGCGGATCGTCTATTACATGTTCTTCGGGGCCGAGACCGACGGGGTCGAGAGCCATATGGGGCTGGTCCAGTCTCTGGCGCTTCTGGTGCCGGCGGCACTGCTGCTGCTGGGCGCCATCACCATGTTCGGGGTCGATGATGCGGCCGCGGTCGCCGCGCAATCGCTGGTCGGCACCGAGGCTGTGGCAACCGATGCCGCCGCCTCGGGGCAGGCCCCGACCGAGACCCCGGGTGAGTGAGGCCGGCGCAACCGGCTGGCCCGAGGGTGTGGCCCGCCACGTCCTCGAACGGGTGGACAGCACCAATGCCGAGGCGCTGCGGCTGGCCCCCCAGCTGAGCGGGCCGGCCTGGGTCATGGCGCGGCGGCAGGAGGCCGGGCGCGGCCGTCGCGGTCGGGCCTGGATCGATCCGCCGGGGAATTTCGCCGCCACGCTGGTCATGCGCCCCGAGGGTGGCCCCGCCGATGCCGCCCGGATGTCATTCGTGGCCGCGCTGGCCGTGCATGATGCGTTGCGCGATCTCTGCGGCGCCAGTCTGAATGTTGCACTGAAATGGCCCAATGACGTGTTGCTGAATGGCGGCAAGCTGTCGGGCATCTTGCTGGAAAGTGCCGGCTCGGGCAGCCATGTGACCGGGCTCGCCATCGGCATAGGCGTCAATCTGGCCGCCGCACCCGGAGCGGACGAGATCGAACCGGGGCCGGCGCGTCCGGTCAGCCTGAAGGGCGAGACCGGGCTGGTCGTCACCCCGGACGAGATGCTGGACGCGATCGCGCGATCCTTCGACCACTGGTCCCGGCAGATGCGCGATTACGGCTTCGGCCCGATCCGTGCCGCCTGGCTGGCGCGCGCGGCGCGGCTGGGCGAGACGATCACCGCCCGGACCGGCAGCGCCGAGATGACCGGCCGCTTTGACGGCATCGACGAGACCGGCGCGCTGCTGCTGACGACCGCGCAGGGCCGCGAGGTGGTGCCGGCGGCCGATATCTATTTCGGCAGTGGCTGACGGCCCATGCTGCTCTGCATCGACACCGGCAACACCAATACCGTGTTCTCGATCTGGGACGGCGCGAAGTTTCTGGCGCATTGGCGTATCTCGACCGATCACCGCCGCACCGCCGACGAATATTTCGTCTGGCTGTCGACGCTGATCGCGGTGCGCAAGTTCGAACTGCAGATCGACGCCTGCATCATCAGTGCCACGGCGCCGCGCGTGGTGTTCAACCTGCGCGTTCTCTGCAGCCGCTATTTCGATGTCCGGCCGCTGGTGGTCGGCAAGCCCGAATGCCTGCTGCCGGTGCCGCCGCGCGTCGATCCGGGGACCAAGGTCGGCCCCGACCGCCTTGCCAATGCCGTCGGCGCCTTTGACCGGCATGGCGGGCATACGGTGGTCGTGGATTTCGGCACCGCCACCAATTTCGACGTGGTGGACGAGGACGGCGCCTATGTCGGCGGGGTGATCGCGCCCGGCGTCAACCTGTCGCTCGAGGCGCTGCACATGGCCGCGGCGGCGCTGCCGCATGTCGATGTGACCATGCCCGACAGGGTGATCGGCACCAATACCGTCGCCTGCATCCAGTCGGGCATCTACTGGGGCTATCTCGGGCTGATCGAGGGCATCGTCCAGCGGATGCGGCAGGAACGGCATCACCCGGTGAGGGTAATCGCCACGGGGGGGCTTGCGCCGCTCTTCGATCAGGGGTTTGACCTCTTCGACGCGATCGAAGACGATCTGACGGTTCACGGGCTGCGGCTGATACACGATCACAACAAGGAGATGGGCAATGGCTGAACGCCTGATCTATCTGCCGCTGGGCGGCGCGGGCGAAATCGGCATGAATGCCTATGTCTATGGCTATGGCGCGCCGGGAAAAGAGCGGCTGATCCTCGTCGATCTGGGCGTGTCCTTCGGCGATATGGAAACCAGCCCGGGGATCGACCTGATCATGCCCGATATCACCTGGCTGGAACAGAACCGGGACCGGCTGGAGGGGATCTTCATCACCCATGGGCACGAGGATCATCTGGGCGCGCTTGGCCAGCTGTGGCCGCGCCTCGGGGTGCCGATCCACGCCCGTCAGTTCACCGGCGCGCTGTGCCGGCTGAAGCTTGAGGAACAGGGCCTTCCGGCCGATGTGGTGAAGATCACCGGCCCGCGCCCCGAGGTGACGCAGCTGGGCCCCTTCACCGTGCAGTTCGTGCCGATCAGCCACTCGATCCCCGAAAGTGCGGCGCTGATCATCGACACGCCGGCCGGCCGGATCGTCCATACGGGCGATTTCAAGCTGGACGGCACCCCGGTCGTGGGCGATCCGTTCGACCCGATCCTGTGGCACGACATTGCCGGCGAGGGCAGGGGCATCAAGGTGCTGACCTGCGATTCCACCAATATCTTCTCGACCCATCCGGGCCGGTCCGAGGCGCTGCTGGCCAATTCCATCCTCGAATGGGTGATGGCGCAGAAGAACATGGTGGTGGCGACGACCTTCGCCAGCAACATCGCCCGGCTGAAGACGCTGGCTGACGCCGCCGTGGCAGCGGACCGCAAGGTCTGCCTTCTGGGTCGCGCGATGCGCCGCATGGTCGGCGTCGGGCTGGAGACCGGCGTTCTGCCCGACTTTCCCGACACGATCGGGCCGGACGAGGCCGCCGGAATGCCGCGCAACAAGGTCATGCTGCTGGCCACCGGCAGCCAGGGCGAACGCCGCGCCGCCAGTGCCCAGCTTGCGCGCGGGCGCTATCTGGGGCTGGCCCTGAAGGAGGGCGACAGTTTCCTCTTCAGCTCGAAAACCATCCCCGGCAATGAGCGCGGCGTCATCCGCATCATGAACGCGCTGAGCGAACTGGGGGTCGATGTCTATGACGCCGATGACGGGCTCTATCATGTCTCGGGCCATGCCAACCGCCCCGATATCGAGGCCCTGCACGACCTGCTGAAGCCCGGCATCGTCATCCCCATGCATGGCGAACACCGGCACCTGCGCGAACATGTGATGCTGGCGCGGGACAAGGGCATGACCGCAGAGATCGCCACCAACGGAACCATGCTGGATCTGACCGGCGAGGCCCCCAAGGTGGTCGATCAGGTCGAGACCGGCCGGCTTTACCTGGACGGCAATGTCCTGATCGGCTCGATGGACGGGATCGCGCGCGACCGCATCCGCATGGCGCTGAACGGGCATGCGCTGGTCAGCGTGATCGTCGATGAAGAGGATAACGCGCTGCCCGATGCCTGGGTCGAACTGATGGGCCTCGCCGGGCGCACCCGCGGCGGCGACGATCTGGCCCGGCATATCGAGGGCGAACTGGCCGAGTTCCTGGAAAGCGCGGATGACCGCACGGTGCGCGACGACGCCAAGATGGACGAGGCGATCCGCCGGATCGCCCGTCAGGTCACCATGGAGGAGATCGGCAAGAAGCCCGAGGTGACGGTGATCATCAGCCGTCTGATGGCCGATTGAGCCGCGCGCCCGCGATCGCCCGAGGCATCGGGCGATCTGTTGGGCAGGGTCGGCCTCAGGTAGAGCGGAGTAGCTCGGCCGCCGGCAGGATCAGCGCCATGTAGTCGCGCGCGATGGCGACGAAATCCTCGCGATCGCCGCTGACCCATTCGGTCGTCGCGGCATTGGTGGCAGCGACGATCGCCGCCGCCAGAATTTCGATCATGCGGTTGTCGGTCCGGGGCATCCGGCGGTGCAGGAGTTCGCGCATCTGGACGCGGCGGGCGAGGATCGAGCTGCTGTAGAGGGCGCCCACCTTCGGGTCGGTCGAGGCCAGGCGGTGGATCTGCCCGAACATCTCGCGATCCGCCAGGAATCGGGACAGATGCGCCTCGATCAGTTGTTCGAGATCCCGGGCCAGGGTTCCCTTGCCGGCGACGAAACGCTCGGACGCGTCGGCCGGATAGTCCGGCGGCGGCCCCATGATCGCCGCTTCCTTGTAGGGATAGTAGTTGAAGAAGGTTCGCGTGCTGATCCCGGCCTCGCGGGCGATTTCCTCGGTGGTGACATTCGCAAGGCCATGCCGCGCCGCCAGGGCAACGGCCGTGGCCTGAATCTTGAGGGCGGTGCGAAAGCGTCGGGTATTAAGAGCGTTCATCAGTCAAATGCGTCCCGTCTGCGTCGGTTCTGGACCGAGATACAGCGTTCAGGAATGCGTCCCCCGGGTCAAGGGTTTGTGGCCGAACCGGTGAAGGCGACTATTGGGACCGATTGACGCATCCCGAACGCAGCCGACCCCAGCCGCGCAGGACAGGGCGGATGGGGCCGTATCGGGCAGAACGGGCGACAAGGGGCGGTCAGGCACCCCAGGAACGAACGGGTCCGCAATCCATGTGGACAAAGTTCGAGCGGGAATACTTGCCGACACCGCCCGCCTTGCAGGCCAGCGCGGCCTTGTACATCTGGCTGACCGAGCGCGATTTCAGCCGCAGATCGGCCGCCTTGCCGACCATGTGCAGCGAGTTCTTGGCCACCCCGCGAGAGCTGCGCCGCAGCATCGCGTTGGTCTGGGGCGAGCGATAGCCCGACAGCATCATGTAGGGTTCGTTCGTCTGCAGCAGGCGGTGCGAAGCCGCCGCGACATCGACCGCCCGCGGGTCGATGCCGATCGCCGTGCCGGTCCGCCAGTCGCGCATGAAGATGTTGATTTCGTTCAGCGCCTCGCGGACATATTTGCCGTCAACCCAGTAGACGGTATCGATGCTTTCGCCGGTGCGCCCGGAATACATGCGGATGCGGCGGATGTCGCCGGCGCCCCGCAGAAAGCCGAAGGCGTTGGCCATCACGGGTGCGGCGGCCACGCCGGTTGCCGCAAACACACCAAGGATGCCGCGGCGCGAGATAAGGTCGAGTGTCATGTTTGATCGCCTGTCCTGCTTCGTTCTGCTCGCCGCGTTCTTCGCGGCTTCGTCGAGGTTTACCCCCGACCTGCTAACAATATGTCAAAACTCTGTGCCTCCAGAAACAGATTCCTGACGGTCTATGCGTAATATTGCCACCATAGGCAGAATTTCGCCTATTTTGACAACCTCGGCGGATTGACCCGGATCTGTGACACGGATGCTGCAGCCGGATGAACGGATCGTGACGTTTTTCTGCGTCTGCTGGCGTGAATCGCCGGGTAATGGCACAATTGGCGCGTATATGTGAGGTTTCCATGTCTGGTATCGGTATTCTGTTTGTGATAGGCGCGCTGGCCGTTCTGGGGTTTCCGCAATCGTCCGGCGCCCAGACCATGACCGCGCCAGGGCGCGCGGCGGCGGTCGCAATGGCGCCACGGCTGACCTTTTCCGCGGATGAGATGGCCCTGGCCGAGGCGGTCGCGGGCGCGCCGCAGCTGGCGGCATTCTACGGCAGCAACGGTCTGAAGCCGATCTTTCAGGGGGAACAGGGAGAGGCGCGGCGCAAGGCCCTGCTTGAGGTGATCGCGCTGGCGCCGCGCCACGGCCTGCCGGCGGCGCGCTACCGGCCTGCGGAACTGGCGGCTGCGGGGCAGGGGCTGGCGGCCGAACGGCTGCATGCCCGGGTTCTTCTGCGGTATATCCGCGACATGACCGGGGGCGTGATCCGGCCTTCGGATGCCGATCAGCAGATTCATCGGCAGGTCCGCCGCCCGCCCGCGGATGATCTGATCCGCGACTTCGTGCGATCCGCCGATCCCGCCGGCTTTCTGGCCGGCCTTGCGCCGCGCCATCCGGCCTATCTTGCCCTGCAACGGGCGCTGGCAGGCAGCGAGGATCTGATGCCTCCACCCGACCTGCCACCCGTGCCCGAGGCGGTGTGGCGCATCGGGCAGCGGGGCGATGGGGTATTGCCGCTGCGCAGGCGGCTGGACAGCATCGGCTTTTCGGCGCCGACCGTCACCCCCCGTCTTTACGATGCCGCCCTGGCCGAGGCCGTCGCGCGGTACCAGTCGGCGGTGGGTCTGCCGTCGGATGGCATCGCCGGGCCGAAAACGATCCGCATGCTGAATGGCGACGGGGCCGGCGGGTCGGACCGGCGCCAGCGGATGATCGCGGTGGCATTGGAACGCATGCGCTGGATGGGCGGGGAAGACCTGCAGGCGCGTCACATCTGGGTGAACATCCCCGAATTCACCGCCCGGATCGTCGAGGACGGGCAGGAGGTGTTTCAGACCCGCGTCGTCGTCGGCAAGACGGACAGCGATCTGCGCACGCCGGAATTCTCGGACCAGATGGAATATCTGGTGGTCAACCCGCGCTGGAATGTGCCGCGCTCGATCACCGTCAAGGAATATCTGCCGCGGCTGAAACAGAATCGCTACGCGGTGTCGCATCTGGATGTGGTGGACAGCCGCGGGCGGATCGTTCCGCGCGACCGGATCGATTTCTCGCGCTACACGGCGGCAAGCTTTCCCTATCGGATGCAGCAGAAGCCAAGCGACGACAATGCCCTGGGGCTGGTCAAGTTCATCTTCCCCAATCCCTGGAACATCTATCTGCATGACACCCTGACCAAGCATCTGTTCCGCAACAATATCCGCGCCTATTCGCATGGCTGCATCCGGATCGGCGATCCGTTCGACCTGGCCTATCAGCTGCTGTCGCGCCAGACCGACGATCCGCGCGGGATGTTCCAGCGCGCGCTCTCGGGCGGGAAAGAGCGGTGGTTGCCGCTGACGCCGAACGTGCCGGTTCACCTGGTCTATTTCACGGCCTTCCCGGACGAGACCGGCAGGATGCGCTATTTCGACGATATCTACGGGCGCGATGCCGCCATCTGGGCACGTCTCGAAGCCGTCGGACTGGATTTAGACAGCGAAAGGGATTAAGTCGCGCCCAGAAAAGAGGGTGCTGATGAAATCTGTGACTGTCGGTGAACTGGCGCACTCGCTTGAGGCGCGCGGCTGGGGCGATCTGTCGCTGCGGGTGACCGGTGCGGCCGAGCCCGCTGCAACCGGCCCGGTCGGGCCCGAGGGCGGCGTGATGGCGCTGGCCATGGCGCCGAAATATGCCGAGACCCTGAAACCCGGCAGCATGGCGATTCTGGCCGAGGGCATGGACCCCGAAGCCTACGGGTTGAAGGCGGCGATTTTCGCGCCCCGCCCGCGGCTGCTCATGGCCGGGCTGACCCGCAGCTTTGATCCCGGCCCCGACATTCCCGAGGGGGTCCATCCGACGGCGGTCATCGATCCCACCGCGCAGATCGGCGAGGGTGCGGCGATCGCCCCGTTCGCCGTCATCGGCGCGGGCGTCCGGATCGGCGCCCAGGCGCGGATCGGGGCGCATGTCTCGATCGGGCGCGGAACGGTTCTGGGCGAGGGCGCGGTGCTGCATGCCGGGGCGCGGATCGCCCATGGGGTCCGGGCGGGCGACCGGCTGATCCTTCAGCAGGGCGCCTCGATCGGCGGCGACGGCTTTTCCTTCGTCACCCCCGAGGAATCCGGCATCGAGGAGATCCGCCGCACCCTGGGAACGCGCGCAGATATCAAGGCCCAGCACTGGACCCGCATCCATTCACTGGGCGGGGTCGAGATCGGCGACGATGTCGAGGTCGGATCCAATGCCACCATCGACCGCGGCACCATCCGGGCGACGCGGATCGGCTCGGGCACCAAGATCGATAATCTGGTCATGATCGGCCACAATGTCGTGATCGGCGAGGACTGCCTGCTGTGCTCGCAGGTGGGCGTTGCCGGTTCGGCGAAGATCGGCAACCGCGTGGTGCTGGCCGGAAAGGTCGGGGTCAACGACAATATCGAGGTCGGCGACGATGTGATTGCCGGCGGTGCGGCGAAACTGTTTACCCGCGTGCCTGCCGGCCGCGTGGTTCTGGGAAATCCCGCCGTCAAGATGGAGACGCAGCTGGAAATCCAGAAGGCGATACGACGCCTGCCGCGTTTCGCACAACAACTGGCAAAGCTTCAAGAAACCGTTACACGCCTGTTGGAAAAGGGCTGAGCAGGAGGCCACATGACCGACACCATCACCATCAAATCCCGCATCAGGGCCATCATCGCCGAGCAGGCAATGCTCGAGCCGGACCAGATCGCCGATGAGGCAACCCCCGAGGATCTGGGGATCGACAGTCTTGGACTGGTCGAATCGATCTTCGCGCTGGAGGAAGAGTTCGACATCTCGATCCCCTTCAACGCCAACGAGCCCGAGAAGTCGGATTTCGACATCTCGAACATGGGGACGATCATTGCGGCCGTCGAACGTCTGGTCGCGTTGAAGGCTGCATGAGCCCGAAGAAATCCGGCAGGAAAGCCGCCCGCGATTCCGAATCCGACGACCTGGCGGTCCCGGCCGTCGCCTCGGCGGCGAAGGCTACGCGTCCCGATGGCTCGCGCCGCGTGGTCATCACCGGCGCCGGCACGATCAATGCCCTCGGGCATGACGTCACCTCGACCCTCGAGGCCTTCCGCGAGGGGCGCTGCGGGATCACGCAGCTGAACTTTCGCGATGTCGACCGGCTGTCGATCCAGATCGGCGCGCAGATCCATGACTGGAAGCCCGAGGATCATTTCAACCGTCAGCAGATCCTGCTCTATGACAAATTCACCCAGTTCACGCTGCTGTCGGCCAAGCAGGCGGTGGCCCAGTCGGGGCTGAATTTCGCCGGCAAGCTGGGGCTGCGATCCGGTGTCATCCTGGGCACCGCCGGGGGCGGGCTGAATACCTGGGACGACAATTACCGCGCCGTCTATGAAGAGGGCAAGAACCGCGTCCATCCCTTCGTGGTGCCCAAGCTGATGAACAACGCCGCCGCCAGCCATGTCAGCATGGAATATGGCCTGCGCGGACCGTCCTTCACCGTCGCGACCGCCTGCGCCAGTTCCAACCACGCGATGGGGCTGGCCTTCCAGATGGTCCGCTCGGGTGCGGCGCAGGTGATGCTGACCGGCGGTTCCGAGGCGATGCTGTGCTTTGGCGGCGTCAAGGCATGGGAGGGGCTGCGGGTCATGTCCAAGGACGCCTGCCGCCCGTTCTCGGCCAACCGCAACGGCATGGTGCAGGGCGAGGGGGCCGGCGTCTTCGTCTTCGAGGATTACGACAGCGCCCGCAGCCGCGGCGCCGAGATCCTGGCCGAGGTGGTGGGATTCGCCATGTCCTCGGACGCGCAGGATATCGTCATGCCCTCGGCCCAGGGGGCCGAACGCGCGATCACCGGTGCCCTGCACGATGCCGGGCTGAACCCGGATCAGGTCGGCTATATCAACGCCCATGGCACCGGCACCGCCGCCAATGACAAGACCGAATGCGCCGCCGTCGCCCATGCCTTCGGCCATCATGCCGACCGGCTGATGATCTCCTCCACCAAGTCGATGCATGGCCATCTGATCGGCGGCACCGGCGCGGTCGAGCTGCTGGCCTGTGTCATGGCCCTGCGCGAGGGCGTGATTGCGCCGACCATCGGCTATCAGGAACCCGATCCCGAATGCGCGCTGGACGTGGTGCCGAACGAGGCGCGCGAGGCGCAGGTCGATGCGGCCCTGTCGAATGCCTTCGCCTTCGGTGGGCTGAACGCGGTGATCGCCCTGCGCCGGATCTGACCGCGGCCCGGCAGAACGAAAGAACCGCGCCCGATCAGAATTGGGCGCGGTTCCTGTTCAGGCAGTGTTTGGCGCGGGCCTATTCGCCGGCCGGGGCCTCGGCGGCAGCCGGCGCGGCGGCGGCGGCATAGGCCGTCAACTCGTCATAGGCCGCGGTAAAGCCGGCCAGCGACAGCGTCAGTTTCACCGGGTCCTTCGGATCCGCGCCGAAGGGCAGCAGGCTCACGGTCACCTTGCCGCCGTTCTTCAGGGCGCCGATCTCGGCCGCGGTAAAGCCCATCCGCGAGATGCAGCCGATGGGGGCGCAGAAGCTGAACGGATAGCCGCTGGCCTTGCCACTGTCGATCGCAAGGCTCAGGCCCTCGACCAGATCGGTTTCAAGCGGCGCGATCAGCGTGGCGCCGGCGGCAACCTGGCCGCTGTTCAGCGGGATCAGCGTCATTTCGGCCACGGAATTTCCGTTCGCATCCTTCATCAGCTGATACAGTTCACAGGGATCCTTGCCTTCGCCGGCCTTGATGCAGCGCAGGGTCCAGTCCTTCTGGGTCGACTTGATGTAATAGCTGCCGACTTGCGGTTCGTCGGAGGCGGGCGCCTCGGCGGCAGTGGCAGGCTCCCCGGCTGCGGGTGCGGTCTCGGCCGCTTGCGCCTCTGCTTCGGTCGCGGTGGCCTCGGCGGAAGGAGCCTCGGTCGTCGCGGCATCGGTGGCCTCTGCCGCGGGGGCTTCCGCCTCTGCGGATGGCGCGCTGTCCTGGGCAAAGGCCGGGACAGCGACAAGGGCCAGCGCCGCCAGCAGCGCCCGCGAGGATGTGATCGGCATGTATGTCTTCCCTTTTGCTCGATGCTTTGCCGCCGCCTAGCATGTCTGAAAGCTTTTGTCAGGCAGCAACCGCGCACGCGGCTTCACCAAGGCTTGACCCCTCGGGTCCGGGGGCGGTGGGGAATTCCGGACTTGCCGGACTGGCCCGCGCTGCCGATCCTTGACTGGCCCGTCGCGGGCGCAGGGTTGCGACGAATGTCGGGCTGGTCCCGGCTCCGGGCGGGTGAAACAATAGGGGCCGCAGCTTCCGCTACGACCCCGAACGCCTGAGGCGTTGTCTCCCTGCCGGACTGGCCGGTCATCATTGGCCGCACGCTAGTCGCGCTGTCGTGATCCGTCAACAGTTCAATCAACTGTGTTCGATCACAAAAAAAGCCGCGCCCGAGGGCGCGGCAGTCCAACAGGGAGGAAGATCCGGACCCACGGCAATGACCCCGGATGATTCGAATACTGGCAGAAACCGGTTAAGTTTGTATTGTCGCAGCGCGCGCAAGGCGATGCAGGCAACGGAAACAACGCGATCAGGGGCGGTGAACATGGCGAAAGTGCTGGATGACGGGGCGGGCACCATCTTCGTGGGAGGCGGCGGCAGCGACCGCGCCGAGCCGCAGTCCCTGCTGCTGAAGTACGCCAACCGGCACGGGATGATCGCCGGGGCGACCGGGACCGGCAAGACGGTGACGCTGCAGACCCTTGCCGAAAGCCTGTCGCTGGCGGGGGTGCCGGTGGTCCTGTCGGATGTG
The DNA here is from genome assembly GCF_018860165.1 of Paracoccus marinaquae. Taxonomy (GTDB): domain Bacteria; phylum Pseudomonadota; class Alphaproteobacteria; order Rhodobacterales; family Rhodobacteraceae; genus Paracoccus; species Paracoccus marinaquae. The sequence goes on along the minus strand of NZ_JAHKNG010000012.1, from coordinate 40,044 downwards.
AAGGGCGACTTGGCCGGCTTGTCGCGCGGCGGATCGCCCGAGGCCAAGCTGCACGCTCCCTTCCAGAAACGCGCCGAGCAGATCGGGATCGACCTGGACTATCAGCCCTTCCCGGTCACCTTCTGGGATGTCTGGGGCGAACAGGGCCACCCGGTCCGCACCACCCCGGCCGAGATGGGGCCGCTGCTGCTGTCGCGCCTGCTGGACCTGACCGACGCACAGGAGGGGGTGATGAACATCGCCTTCCGCGTCGCCGACGAGCAGGGGCTGGCATTGCTGGATCTGAAGGATCTGCAGGCGCTGCTGGTCTGGGTCGGCCAGAATGCCACCGATCTGCCGCTGCAATACGGCAATGTCAGCACCGCCAGCGTCGGCGCGATCCAGCGCGCGTTGCTGGTGCTGGAAAATCAGGGCGGCGATCACCTGTTCGGCGAGCCCGCGCTGGAACTGTCGGACATGATGCGGCAGGACGTATCGGGCAAGGGCATGGTGAACATTCTGGCCGCCGACCGGCTGATGAACTCGCCCCGGCTTTACGCCACCTTCCTGCTGTGGCTCTTGTCCGAGCTGTTCGAGCAGCTGCCCGAGGTGGGCGATCCCGACCGGCCGCGCATCGCCTTCTTCTTCGACGAATCGCATCTGCTGTTCGACGACGCCCCCAAGGCGCTGATCGACAAGGTGGAACAGGTGGCACGGCTGATCCGCTCGAAAGGGGTCAGCGTCTGGTTCATCAGCCAGAACCCGGCCGATATTCCCGAGGATATTCTTGGCCAGCTTGGCAACCGGGTTCAGCACGCGCTGCGCGCCTTCACCGCCAAGGACCAGAAGGCGCTGCGGCTGGCGGCCGAGAATTATCGCCCGAACCCGGATTTCGACATCGCCGAGGCGATCCAGGGCGTCGGCACCGGCGAGGCGGTCACCTCGCTGCTCGAGGCCAAGGGTGTGCCCGGAATCGCGCAGCGCACGCTGATCCGGCCGCCCCTCAGCCGCCTTGGCCCGGTCAGCCCGGCCGAGCGCAGCGAGACCATGAATGCCTCGCCGATGGCGGCGAAATACAACACCCGGCTGGAACGGGAATCGGCGCATGAGCTTCTTGCGCGCCGCGCGGAAGAAGCGGCCCGTGCCAGCGCCGAAGCCGAAAAGCAGGCCGATGCCGACGAGGCGCTGTTCGACATGAGCCGCGATGAATACCGCCAGGCGCGGCGCTATCAGCCGCGGGCCGAGGCGGCACCCCGCAGCAGGTCGGGGGGCCGGTCGTCGCGCAGCGACAGCGTTGTCGAAACCTTCGGCAAGAGCCTCGCCCGGCAGCTGGGCACGAAGTCGGGGCAGGCGCTGGTCAGGGGTGTGCTGGGATCGCTGTTCCGGGGGCGCTGATCCGCGCGCTTGAAGCCCGACCCGGGCGGGTGGCCGCCGGCTGCGGTGCCATCGCCACCGCCGCGCGCATCTCGGCCAGGATCGCGATCATCAGCAGGACATGGCGGCGAATGTCGTAATCGGCTGCGCGCTCGATCCGGGCCTCGTTCACGATCGCCTCTTCGGCGCGCAGGCGCGGCAGCACGACCCCCGGCGCCGGGCAGCGCTCGGCGCGCAGCAGCCGCGGCAGGTCGCGCTCGCGTCTCCAGCCGGCCTGCCCCTCGCGGGCGGCGCGGATCAGCGCGCCCGGGCGGCGCAGGCCGGTCCGCGGCGGGCGAGAGCGGAAGACGATCACATTGGGTATCGCGGTCATGGCAGTCGGTCCTCTTGGCTGTCGATGCTGGCAGCTTCACACAACCTTAACGGGTGTTGCCGATGGCCCGATTGCAGCGCGCGGAGAGACAGGGATTCTTTAGGGTTTGTTAGCGAATGTTGTCCCTATGTGCAGAAATTGCCCTGTTATCCACAGGGCGAAAACCAACCCAGGGTAGTTTTCTGCCGGACTGCCCGAGGACGACAAGGGACCTGACATGACCATATTGACCGGTGATTTCGCTATCGGGGCGGACGGCGCGGACCACCGATCAGGGAGTCCTGTGCCGACGGTCGCAAGGGCGGACCTGCCGGAAGACGCCCGGCTGTATCTTCGCCATGTCGAGGACGGAGAGACCATTCGTGCCTTGGCCCGCGAGGCCGGCTGCCATGCCTCGACGATCCTGCGCCGCATCCGGCGTTTCGAGGCGCGGCGCGACGATCCGCTGGTGGATGGCGCGCTGTCGGGCAGTGCGGATGCCGGCCCCGGCATCGACGACCGCGCGGCTGCGCGCATCCTGCGGCGGCTGGCCGAACCGGGCGCGGTGATGGCCTCGGCCGAGGGCATGGACAAGGCCATCGTCACCCGTGACGACATCCGCACCGCCATTCTCGACCGGACATTGGCCGAGACGATGGCGCTTCGGGGCTGGGTGGTCCAGATCGGTCGGGGCGGGCGGATCCAGCGTTATGGGATCGCGCCGGCCGGGCGCGAGGCCCTGCGCGGTCTGATGGGGGCGCAGCGGCGGCGGGCCGGGGTGCCACGGCCGGGCGATTTCAGCGATGCCCGTCCCGTCGCGGTCGCCGCAGCCGGTGGCATGGCCGAGGCGCCCGCCGCATTTGATCACGCCGACCGGCACCGGATCTGGCGGTTCAGGGTGATCGAGGATCCCGAGGATGGAAAGCGCCGTTCGGCCCGCGTGAACATCGCCGAAAGCCCGCTTCTGATGCTGGCGCGGCGGCGCGACGGGAACGGTCAGCCCTTCCTGACGCCCGGCATGGTGGCCGCGGGCGAAAGGCTGCGCGAGGATTTCGAACTGGCCCAGATAGGGCCAAGGACGACCCAGAACTGGGATCGGTTCATGACCGCGGGCGTCGATATTTCGCGTGGCGGTGGCGGCCATCGCGGCGGCTCGGAATCCGCCCGCGACCGGGTTGGCACCGCCCTGCGCGAACTGGGCCCCGGCATGGGCGATCTGGTCCTGCGGGTCTGCTGCTTCCTCGAGGGGATCGAGATGACCGAGCGTCGGCTGGGCTGGTCGGCGCGCTCGGGCAAGATCGTCCTGCGTCTGGCCCTGATGCGGCTTGAGCGTCACTATCTGGAAACCTACGGCGGCGGTTCTCCGCTGATCGGATAGACGGGCCGTCCACCATGCAGCGCCTGCCGCGACCCGGTGCTGCGGCAGGCGTTTCCATGCCCGGCAGTCGTCCTTCGCATTGATCTCGGGGCTTCGGCGGCGATAATGGCCTATCCGGATGTTTCGTGGTTTCGATCAGGCGCCCTTATGAATATCTCGCTGCGCCAGTTGCGCTATTTTCTTGCCCTTGCCGAGCAGGGACATTTCACGCGCGCGGCCGAAACCATCCATGTGACCCAGCCGGCCCTGTCGATGCAGATCCGCGCCCTGGAAGAGGAAGCCGGCGCCCGCCTGGTCGAACGCACGCCCGCGGGCATCGTGCTGACCCCGCGCGGCCGGGCCCTGGCCGAGCAGGCGCGTCAGGTCATGGCGGCGATGGCCGGGCTGGAACAGGGGCTGCGCCAGCCGGGGCAGGGCGGGCGGCTGATGCTGGGCATGATCCCGACCGTCGCCCCCTACCTGCTGCCCGAAGTGCTGCCGGTCCTGCGCGCGCGCGATATCGGCCGCGACATGCATCTGCGCGAGGCGCAGACCGACCGGCTGCTGGAGGAACTGGAGGGCGGCCGTCTTGATGCCGCGGTGGTGGCCACGCCGCCCGATGACGCGCGCATGGTGGCGGTGCCGCTGTTCACCGATCAGTTCCTCTTGGCTGGCAGCGAGGGGCGCATTGCCCAGTTTGCCGGTCGCGCCGAGACGCTGCGGCCGCAGGCGCTGGATCCGGCGCAGCTGCTGCTGCTGGACGAGGGGCATTGCCTGGGCGATCAGGCTCTGGAGGTCTGCGGGCTCAGCCGCCGTGGCAGCCGGCTGGATCTGGGGGCGGCCTCGCTGACGACGCTGTGCCGGCTGGCGGCACAGGGCATGGGGCTGACCTTCCTGCCCGAGATCGCCCGCGCCCAGGAGACGGCGGCGGCGCCGGGGCTGGCGGCGATGCGCTTTCCCGATCCTCAGCCGGCGCGGCAGGTCCTGCTGATGCGCCGCGCCTCGACGGCGGCCGATGGCTGGTTCGAGGAACTGGCCGAAACGCTGCGCGAGGCCGGGCGGCGGCTGACCGCCACCTGATCGGCCGGAACGACAAGGGCCGCCCGAGGGCGGCCCGTTCATTCGTATCGGCTCGGCTCGGGTTCAGGCCGGTTCGGCGATCCGGGCGTTCTGAAGCCAGTTCAGCACGGCTTCGGGCGAGGTCTCGCCATAGGGATCCTCGGGGCAGTTGTCGCAGCGCCCCGGTTCCTCGAACCAGGCCTCGACCACGCCGTCATTGACCACTGCGGCATAGCGCCAACTGCGCGCGCCAAAGCCCAGATTGTCCTTGCGCACCAGCATCCCGGCCTTGGCGGTGAATTCGCCCGAACCGTCCGGAATCACCCGCACGTTCGTCAGCTGCTGGGCCTTGGCCCACTGGTTCATGACGAAGCTGTCATTGACCGACATGCAATAGATCGCATCGATGCCCAGTTCGCGCATGCGCGCAAAGGCGTTTTCGAAACCGGGCAGTTGATAGGTCGAACAGGTCGGGGTGAAGGCGCCGGGCAGCGAGAACAGCACCACGCGCTTGCCCTTGAAATAATCGTCGCTGGTCACCGCCTGCCAGCGGAAGGGGTTCGATCCGCCGATCGCCTCATCGCGCACACGGGTCTGGAAGGTCACCTGGGGAATATTGTCGCCGATCTTCATCTTGCTCGTCCTTTCATCTGCGGTTTTCCTCCCCGTCGTCCTGGCCCTCGCTGCGGTGCAGCAGGGGGCATGTGCATGCAGCATGTTACGCAGCGTTGATCAAGGCCCGCTTTCGGATTAATTAGGGACAAACCCATCGATGGATCGGACATGACCGAGATGACACCTCCGCAGCCACCGCGCCTGCGCCACCCGGAAAAGGCCCACCGGGCCGATCAGGCGCAGCCAAGGAAGCCCGACTGGATTCGCGTCAAGGCGCCGACATCGGAGGGATACAAGCAGACGCGCGACATCCTGCGCGAGAACCGGCTGTCCACGGTCTGCGAAGAGGCCGGCTGCCCCAATGTCGGCGAATGCTGGAGCCAGGGCCACGCCACCATGATGATCATGGGCGAGATCTGCACCCGCGGCTGTTCCTTCTGCAATGTCATCACCGGCAAGCCCAATGCGCTGGACGTGTTCGAGCCGGGCCGCGTCGCCCATGCCGTCCAGAAGCTGGGGCTGAACCATGTCGTCATCACCAGCGTCGACCGCGACGATCTGGACGATGGCGGGGCCGAGCATTTCGCCCAGACGATTCGCGCGATCCGCCACCGCTCGCCGCAATCCACGATCGAGGTGCTGACGCCGGATTTCTTGAAGTCGAAACCGGGCGCGCTGGAATGCGTGGTCGAGGCCCGGCCCGACGTGTTCAACCACAATCTGGAAACCGTGCCCGGCCTCTATCCGTCGGTCCGTCCGGGCGCGCGCTATTTCCACTCGCTGCGGCTCTTGCAGCGGGTGAAGGAACTGGACCCGGCGATGTTCACCAAATCCGGCATCATGGTCGGGCTGGGCGAGGATCGTCAGGGCGTGCTGCAGGTCATGGATGACATGCGCGCCGCCGATATCGACTTCATGACCATCGGCCAGTACCTGCAGCCGACGCCCAAGCATCACCGGGTCGACCGCTTCGTGACGCCCGAGGAATTCGCCAGCTACGAGAAGGCGGCCTTCGGCAAGGGCTTCCTGATGGTCTCGGCGACGCCGCTGACCCGGTCCTCCTATCATGCGGGCGACGATTTCGCGCGGCTGCGCGCGGCACGGCTGGAGAAGCTGGGGCGAGCCTGACCGGCCCTCCTCGGCGCCCCCTTGCAAATCGACGCCGGGCGGCTTACCCGATGCTGTGAGGCCCGAGTGGCGGAATGGTAGACGCAGCGGATTCAAAATCCGCCGCCGCAAGGCATGTCGGTTCGAGTCCGACCTCGGGTACCAGCCTCGCATTCACGAGATTGCAGACGGTTCTGCGGCCAGATTCAGGTCTGGCCGGCGAAAGGATTTCGGCCATTGACCGGCCGCACAACCGGGGCAGGCGGCATCAGGCTGCCTCGGTTTGCCTCGCGCGGGTGATCTCTTCCTCGGTCAGCGGGCCGGGGAAATGGCAGGCGGTCAGGTGATCCTCGCCCATCAGCGCCGGCACCTGCTCGGCGCAGGCGGGTTGCGCGCGCGGGCAGCGGGTGCGGAACACGCAGCCGGAGGGCGGCGCCAGCGGTGAAGGCAGGTCGCCGGCCAGCGGCACCACGCTTTCCGCCACGTCGAAATCGGGATCGGGCACCGGCACCGCCGACAGCAGCGCCTGCGTATAGGGGTGCTGGGGCGCGGCATAAAGATCGTCCGAGGATGCGATCTCCATCACCTTGCCCAGATACAGCACCATCACCCGGTCGCTGATATGCTTCACCACCGACAGATCATGCGCGATGAAGACCAGCGCCAGACCCAGTTCGCGCTGCAACCGGATCAGCAGGTTGATGACCTGCGCCTGGATCGAGACATCCAGCGCCGAAACGGGTTCGTCGCAGATGATCAGCTTCGGCTCGACGATCAGGGCGCGGGCGATGCCGATGCGCTGACACTGGCCGCCGCTGAATTCATGCGGATAGCGGTTGATCTGGTTCGGCAGCAGCCCGACCTTCTGCATCATCGCCTTGACGCGATCCTTCACCTCGGCGCGGCCAAGGCCCGGATGATGCGTGGTCAGCGGCTCGGCGATGATCTGGCCGACGGTCATGCGCGGGTTCAGGCTGGCCAGCGGGTCCTGAAACACCATCTGGATATCGGCGCGGTATTTCATCATCTGCCGCGGGGTCAGGGCCAGCAGGTCGCGGCCGTCGATCCATTCGGCCTGGCCAGTCGCCGGAACAAGGCCGATCAGCGCGCGCGCCAGCGTCGATTTCCCGCAGCCGGATTCGCCCACCACCCCCAGCGTCTCGCCGGGGTTGAGGGTGAAATCGACGCCGCCAACCGCATGCAGCTGTCGCGGCGGGGTCCAGGGCAGGTCGCCCTCGCGCCGGATTTGGAAGGTCACGCGCAGGTCGCGCACATCAAGCAGGGGCTTCGTCGTCATGGCTTGTCCACCGTGCTGGGGGTTCCGGCCACGCCCGCGCCGGCAATGGCGGCGGCGGGGATGGCCTCGTCCTGTTCATCGGGGCTGGCGATGGCGGCCTCGTCCTCGGCCAGATGCACGGTTTCGCGATGCGCCAGCACGTCCTGCAGCGGCGCGAAACAGGCCCGCGCCCGGCCCTCGTCAAAGCCGTCCAGCGCCGGTTCGCGGGTCGCGCACTCGGCGCGGCGATAGGGGCAGCGCGGCTCGAAGGCGCAGCCGGCCGGCGGGCGGGTCATGTTCGGTGGCGAGCCGGGGATCGCCGCCAGTTCGTCGCCCTGATGATCGACGCGCGGGATCGCGGCCAGAAGGCCCTGCGTATAGGGATGGGCCGGTGCGGAAAACAGCGGGCCGACCGGGGCGCGTTCGCGGATGCGGCCGCCATACATGACCACGACCCGCTCGCACGAGCCGGCGACGACGCCCATGTCATGGGTGATCAGGATCATCGCCATGCCGAATTCCCGTTGCAGATCGGCCAGAAGCTGCATGATCTGCGCCTGCACCGTCACATCCAGCGCCGTCGTCGGTTCGTCCGCGATCAAAAGCCGCGGCTTGCACAGCAGCGCCATGGCGATCATCACCCGCTGCCGCATCCCGCCGGAAAATTCGTGCGGATAAAGCCGCACCCGGCCCTGCGCATCGGGGATCTTGACCGCGTCCAGCATGCGCACCGCCTCGGCCACCGCCTCGCGCTTGGTCATGCCCTTGTGCAGGGTCAGGACCTCGGCCATCTGGTCGGCGACCCGCATATAGGGGTTGAGCGAGGTCATCGGGTCCTGAAAGATCATCGCGATCTTTTCGGCCCGGATGCGGTTCATCAGCTTCGGCGGCGCGTTCAGGATTTCCTGCCCGTCGAAGCGGACGCTGCCGCTGGCCCGGCCGTTCCGCGCCAGAAGCCCCATCAGCGCGAAGGACAGCTGCGACTTGCCGCTGCCGGATTCGCCGACCACGCCCAGCGTCTCGCCCGGATCGACGGTCAGGTTCACGTCGTTGACCGCCCGCACCTCGCCGTCATTGGTCTGGAAGCGGACGGACAGATCGTTGATCTCAAGCAATGCCATCTCAGCGATCCTTCGGGTCGAGGGCGTCACGCAGACCGTCGCCGACGAAGAAAAAGCCGAACAGCGTGATGCAGAAGAAGAACAGCGGGAAGGCCAGTTGCCACAGCGTGCCATAGGACATGGTGCGCGCCCCTTCCGAGATCAGCGCCCCCCACGAGGTCAGGGGCTCCTGCACGCCGAGGCCCAGAAAGCTGATGAAGCTTTCGGTCAGGATCATCAGCGGCACCAGCAGCGTCGCATAGACCGCGACCACGCCCAGAAGGTTCGGCACGATATGGCGCAGGATGATGCGCCATGCCGGCACCCCGGTCGCCCGCGCCGCCTCGATGAATTCGCGGTTCTTCAGGCTCAGGGTCTGACCGCGCACGATGCGGCTCATGTCCAGCCACGAGATCAGGCCGATGCCCAGAAACAGCATCGCGATCGAGCGGCCGAACATCACCAGCAGCAGGATCAGCACGAACATGTAGGGGATCGCCATCAGGATATCGACGGCGCGCATCATCAGCTGGTCGGTGCGCCCGCCGACATAGCCCGCCGTCGCGCCGTAAAGCGTGCCCGCGATCACCGCGATGGCGGCGCCGACGATGCCGACCATCAAGGATATCTGCGTGCCCTGCACGGTGCGGGCGAACAGGTCGCGGCCCAGATCGTCGGTGCCGAAATAATGCCCGTTCTCGACCGAGGGCATGCCCATGGTCGCGACCTGTCCCATGACGTTGAAATCCAGATCCTCGTTCGACCAGGCGGCAAAGCGGTTGCCGAACAGCGCGAACAGCGCCACGAGGATCAGGATCACCAGCCCCGCCATGGCCGCCCTGTTGCGCAGGAAACGCTTGCGCGCATCGGCCCAAGGACTGCGGCCCTTGACCTCGTCCTCGGCCATGCGGGCGGCCAGCGATTGCATCTTGTCCTGCTGGATGACCATGGCTCAGTACCTGATCTTGGGGTCGATCCACGCATAGAGGATATCGACGATGAGGTTGAACAGGATGGTCAGCGCGCCGACGAGGATGGTCACCCCCATCATCACCGCGTAATCGCGGTTCAGCGCCGAATCGACGAAGGCCTTGCCGATCCCGCCGGTCGAGAAATAGATGTCGATCACCACCGAGCCGGTGATCATCGACACGAAGACCGGGCCCAGATAGCTGATCACCGGCAGCATGGCGGGCTTCAGCGCGTGGCGGATGATGACGCGATGTTCGGGCATGCCCTTGGCGCGGGCGGTGCGGATATGGTTCGAGCCCAGCACCTCCAGCATCGAGGAGCGGGTGATCCGCGCGATCGAGGCCATGTAGCTGGTCGCCAGCGCGATCACCGGCATGATCCAGAAGGTGGGGTCGGTAAAGCTCCAACCGCCGCCGGGCAGCAGCCGGTACCACAGCGTGAAGACCAGAACGAGGATCGGCGCCATGACGAAATTCGGCAGCACCTGGGCGCCGATGGAAATGCCGACCGCCAGATAGTCCAGCCAGCTGTTATGCCAGATCGCCGCGATCACCCCCAGCGAGACACCGGCCAGAATGGCGACGATGAAACTCAGCGTGCCATAGGTCAGCGTCACCGGAAAACCGCTGGCGATCAGTTCGTTCACCGTGCGGTCGGGATAGACGAAGCTGGGGCCGAAATCGAAATGCAGCACGATCCCGGTCAGATAGTTCCAGATCTGTTTCCACAGCGGATCGTTCAGCCCGTATTTTTCATTCAGATTGGCCAGCACCTGTGCCGGCAACTCGCGCTCCTGCGAAAACGGCCCGCCCGGCGCCAGATGCATCAGGATGAACGAGAAGATTATCAGCAGCAGCAGCGTCGGTATCGCTACTGCCAGGCGTCGCATGACAAATGCGAACATCGGCACAGCCTCCCTGCGGGACGGATCCGGTCCGTCTTGAGGAACCCGGAAGGGGACGGATGCCCCCTTCCGTCATCACAAAGCAAAGCGCCGCGTCACTCGGCGACGCGATACATGTCCTTGGCGTACCAGGTGCTCATCACGTTCTCGAGCGGCACGCCGCGCAGATCGGCATTGATCATCTGGGCCTGCGCATAGTGATAGGCCGGGGCCAGCGCCATGTCGCCGACGAGGATCTGCTCGGCCTGCTTGTAGAGATCGGCCGGGTTCTCGGCGGTCGCGGCATCGGCCAAGAGCTTGTCATAGTCGGCGTTGGAATACTTGCCCTGATTGTAGCCGCCCGAGCGGAAGTAATCGAGGAAGGTCGAGGCTTCGTTGTAATCGCCGCACCAGGCATAGCGGGCGACCTCGAAATCCTGATTGTTCAGCCGGTCGATATGCACCTTCCATTCGTAGTTGTTCAGCGTCACGTTGACGCCGATCGCCTTCCAGAACTGCTGGACCGCGATGGCCAGCTTCTTGTGGTCCTCGGAGGTGTTGTACTGGATCGTCAGGGTCAGCGGATTGTCGGGGCCGTAACCCGCCTCGGCCAGCAGGGCCTTGGCCTTTTCCATCCGCTCGGCCTGGCTCCAGCCGGCCATCTCGATCTCGGGCGCCTCGAAGCCCTCGATGGCCCAATGGGTCCAGTAATAGGCCGGCTTCTGGCCGCCCTGCAGGATCTTGTCGACGATGATGTCGCGGTCGATGGCATAGGACAGCGCCTGCCGCACGCGCAGATCCTTCAGCGCCTCGGGGCCCTTGTCCGACAGGTTGAACAGGTAGGAATAGGAACAGGCCCAGGGGGTCGAGACCGCCTGATCGGGATATTCCCCCTGCAGGCGCGGGAACTGGCCGGCGGGCAGGGTGTTCATCCAGTCGATCTCGCCCGCCAGATAGCGGGTCAGGGCGATGTTCTGGTCGTTGACGGTGACGAAGGTCACCTTGTCCATGACAGTATTGGCGGCGTCCCAGTAATTCTCGTTCTTCACCGCCGTCGCCTGCACGCCCAGCTCGTGGCTTTCCAGCACATAGGCGCCATTGCCGACCATCTTGCCGGGCTGGGTCCAGGCGTCGCCCTCGGCCTCGATCACCTTCTGCGGGGTGGGGTAGGTGGTGGCGTGGGACAGGGTTTTCAGGAAATAGGGCGTGGGCTTGATCAGCGTCACTTCCAGCGTCTTGTCGTCGAGGGCCTTGGCGCCCAGTTCTTCGGGCGCCTTCTCGCCGGCCACGATCTCGGCCGCGTTGACGATGTTCATCAGCTCGATGAACCAGGCATATTCCGAGGCCGTCGCCGGATTGGCCGCGCGCTGCCAGGCATAGACGAAATCGCCCGCGGTGACCGGATCGCCGTTCGACCATTTGGCGTCGCGCAGATGGAACGTATAGGTCAGCCCGTCCTCGCTGACCTCCCAGCTTTCGGCCGCGCCGGGGATCATCGCGCCCTTCGCGTCCTCGTTCAGCAGTCCCTCGAACAGCTGGCGGATCATGTCGGAATCCGTGCGCGACGAGGTGATCTGCGGATCCAGCGACTTGATGGCGTCGAGGATCCAGAAACTAAGTTCCTGATTTTCCGCCAGGTTATCGCCTTCGGCAGGCGTCGCCCCATGGCTTGGCAATGCAAGCACGATGGCCAGTGCCGTGGCGGTGGCAAGTCTGGTCATGGATATCCCTCCAGGTTGGATGGCCGGCGTCTCTGCGCCGCAATAGCACAAGCTTATTCCAACCGGCGCCATCGGCAAGGCCGTTTGCCGCTTTTCACCGCAAGGCTCATGTGAGACAGATGCGCGCCATGACGGAAGGCAGACATATCACGCTGGTCACCGGCGGCGCCCGATCGGGCAAATCGGCGCTGGCCGAGCGGCTGGTGGGGCGCCATGGGCAGCCGCGCCTCTACATCGCCACGGCACGGGCCGGGGACGACGAAATGTCGCAGAGAATTGCGGAACATCAGCGCCGTCGCGGCGATGGCTGGGTCACGCTGGAAGAGCCGGTGGCCCTGGAACAGGCCCTGCGCGAGACCGACGGGCAGGGGGTGCGGCTGGTCGATTGCCTGACCCTGTGGCTGGCCAATTGCCTGCAATCGGCGGATATCCGCTCACTGACCAAGGTCCTGCTTCACCAGCGCTCGCCGGTCGTTCTGGTCACCAATGAACTGGGGCAGGGAATCGTTCCGGGCAATGCGCTGGCGCGCGAATTCCGCGACCGGCACGGCTGGATGAACCAGGCCGTGGCAGAGGTCGCGGACGAGGTCTGGATGGCGGTCAGTGGCCAGCCCCTGCGCCTGAAACCTTCACGGGAAACGCCCGATGACATGCTTTGACGAAACCGCCGCGCAGGCGGCGCGCGCGCGGCAGGACAGCCTGACCAAGCCGCCCGGATCCCTCGGGCGGCTGGAGGAACTGGCGGTGTTTCTGGCCGGCTGGCAGGGCGGCGCGCCGCGGCTGGATCGCGCCCAGGCACTGGTCTTTGCCGGCAATCACGGCGTCGTCGCGCAGGGGGTGAACCCGTTCCCGGCCGAGGTGACGGCGCTGATGGTGCGGAATTTCCGCGCGGGCGGCGCGGCGATCAACCAGCTTTGCCGCGTGGCAGACGCCGATCTTTCGGTCGTGGCGCTGGATCTTGATCGGTCGACCGCCGATTTCACCCAAGGCCCGGCCATGGACGCGGCCGAGGTTGAGGCGGCAATGGCTGCAGGCGCCGAGGCGGTCGACGCCTCGGCAGATGTATTGATCCTGGGCGAGATGGGCATCGGCAATTCGACCGTGGCCGCGGTTCAGGCGGCATCGGTCCTTGGCGGCGGGGCCGAGGATTGGGTCGGACCCGGCACCGGGGCGACGGGCGGCATTCTGGCCAGAAAGCTGGGCGCCGTCGCGGCCGGGCTTGCCCGCCACGCCCCCCGAACCGCGCGGGACACGCTGGCCGCCTTTGGCGGGCGCGAACAGGCGGCGATCTGCGGCGCGGTGCTGCGGGCGCGGGACCTGCGGCTGCCGGTGATCCTCGACGGCTTCATCTGCTCGGCTGCGGCTGCGGTGCTGACGCGCGACGACCCGGGCGCGCTGGCCCATTGCCTGATCGGCCATGAAAGCGCCGAGCCGGGACATCGCCGGCTGATCGCCGCGCTGGAAATGAAGCCGGTCCTGTCGCTGGACATGCGCCTGGGCGAGGGATCGGGCGCGGCGGTGGCGCTGATGGTGCTGCGCGGCGCGGTCGCCTGTCACAATGGCATGGCCACCTTTGCCGAGGCCGGGATTGGCTAGGGCGAGGGAAAGGTGGCATCAGCTTCTGCTGGCGCTGGTCTTTCTGACCCGCCTGCCGCTGGGGCATCTGCTGCCGGCGCGGGTGCTGCCGCTGGCCGGCAGCACCTGGGCCTTTCCGCTGGCGGGGGCATTGGTCGGTGCCATGGCCGCGCTGCCGCTGCTGCTGCCCGGCCCGCCGCTGCTGCCGGCGGTGCTGTCGGTCGCGGTGGCGGTCTGGTTCACCGGCGCGCTGCACGAGGACGGTCTGGCCGATTTTGCCGATGCGGCCGGAGGCCGGAACCCCGAGGAGCGGTTGCGGATCATGCGCGATTCGCGGATCGGCAGCTTCGGGGCCATGGCGCTGATCCTGACCACGGCGCTGCGCATCGCGGCGCTGACGGTCGCCGGCCCCGCCGCACTGATCGCGGCCGCCGCCTGCGGGCGCGCGGGCAGCGTGCTGGCGATGGTGGCGCTGGTGCCGGCGCGCCCGGACGGGCTGGGCCGGGCGGCCGGGCGGCCATCGGGCGCGGCGTTGGGTGCCGCGCTGCTGATTGCGGCGCTGGTCTGCCTTCCGGCGGGACCGGCTGCCCTGCCGGCGGCACTGGCCGGGCTGGTCGCGGCACTTCTGCTGATGCACCGGGCACGGCGCCGGCTGGGCGGGCATAACGGCGATGTTCTGGGGGCCGTCTCGCTGGGCGTCGAGACCGCGATGCTGACCGCCTTTGCCCTGCTGATGTAACGTCAGCTCCGGCGAAATCCTTGACCGGTTCCGGGGCATCGCGCATACCCGGAAGCGCATGATAATCGGCCGGGGAAACCGGCCTTCCCGCCGTGGCGGGAATCGAGGGAGGACATTTCATGGGCGGCCTGCTGGCCCTGTCTCGCGGTATCGACCGCGCAAATTCCATCATCGGGCGCAGCGCATCGTGGCTGATCCTGCTGGCGATCTTCGTCAGTGCGATCAATGCGATCATCCGCAAGGTCTTCAGCATCTCGTCCAATGCCTGGCTCGAGCTGCAATGGTATCTCTTCGGCGGCGCCTTCCTGCTGGCCGCCGCCTATACCCTGCTGGAAAACGAGCATATCCGCATTGACATCATCTATGGCAACTGGTCGCGGCGGGTGCAGCACTGGATCGACCTGTTCGGCCATGTGTTCTTCCTGATGCCGATGGTGACATTGACGCTGTGGCTGGTCTGGCCCTGGCTCGGCCGCAGCATCCGCTCGGGCGAGATGTCGATGAATGCCGGCGGGCTGATGCTTTGGCCGGCCAAGGCGCTGCTGTTCGCGGGCTTCGTTCTGCTGTTCCTGCAGGGCCTGTCCGAGATCATCAAGAAGATCGCCGTGATGCGCGGCCTGATCCCCGATCCGCATCCCAGTAGCGGCCACCACGCCCCGCCCGAGGTTGATGAAAACCTGCGGGCGATGACCGGCTTTTCCCATGAGGACGAGACCGGCCACGACCGGGGAGACGGCCGCAAATGATGGAACTCATTGCGCAGAACATGGCGCCGATCATGTTCGTCTCGCTGATCGTCTTTCTGCTGCTGGGCTATCCGGTGGCCTTCGCGCTGGCCGCCAACGGGTTGCTGTTCTTCGTGGTCGGCGTGGAACTGGCGCCGCTGTCGAACGGCTCGATCAATCTCAGCTGGCCATTGCTCAGGGCCATCCCCGACCGGTTCTTCGGCGGGGTGATCGCCAACGAGACATTATTGGCGGTGCCATTCTTCACCTTCATGGGCATCGTGCTGGAGAAATCCGGCATGGCCGAGGATCTTCTGGACACGATCGGCCAGCTGTTCGGGCCGGTGCGCGGCGGTCTGGCCTATGCGGTCATCATCGTCGGCGCCCTGCTGGCCGCGACCACCGGCGTCGTCGCCGCCTCGGTCATCGCCATGGGGCTGATCTCGCTGCCGATCATGCTGCGCTATGGCTATGACCGGCGGATCGCCTCGGGCGCGATCGCGGCCTCGGGGACGCTGGCGCAGATCATCCCGCCCAGCCTCGTGCTGATCGTGCTGGCCGACCAGCTGGGCCGGTCGGTCGGCGACATGTACAAGGGCGCGCTGATCCCCGGGCTGGTGCTGACCGGCATCTATCTCGGCTATATCTTCGTGATGTCGATCATCCGCCCGCATGCCCTGCCGGCCCTGCCGAAAGAGGCGCGGACGCTGGGATCGGGGATCACCTCGCTGCTGGTGGCGCTGGCCGCCGGCGTCGCGATCTTCTGGCTCAGCTGGAAATGGCTGCATCCGACCCATGGCACCAATGCCGACGTGCTGGCGGCGGCGCTGGCGGTGATCGTCGTCTATGTCGCCGCGGTTCTGGACAAGACGCTGAAACTTGGCGTCATGTCGCGGCTGGCGCAGCAGGTCATCATCGTGCTGATCCCGCCGCTGGCGCTGATCTTCCTGGTCCTGGGAACGATCTTCCTGGGCATCGCGACCCCGACCGAGGGTGGCGCCATGGGCGCGGTCGGCGCGCTGATCCTGGCGGCGGCAAAGCGGCGGCTGAACTATCAGGTGGTCAGCCAGGCGCTGGCGGCGACGACGCGGCTGTCGGCCTTCGTGATGTTCATCCTGATCGGCGCGCGGGTCTTCTCGCTGACCTTCTATGGCGTCAACGGGCATCTGTGGGTCGAACACCTGCTGACCTCGCTGCCGGGCGGCGAATACGGCTTCCTGATCGCCGTGTCGGTGATGGTGTTCCTGCTGGCCTTCTTCCTCGACTTCTTCGAACTGGCCTTCATCATCGTGCCGCTGCTGGCGCCCGCCGCCGAGAGCCTCGGCATCGACCTGATCTGGTTCGGCGTCATCCTTGGCGTGAACATGCAGACCAGCTTCATGCACCCGCCCTTCGGCTTCGCGCTGTTCTACCTGCGTTCGGTGGCCCCGAAGGAGGCCTATACCGACCGCGTGACCGGCAAGACCATGGCGCCGGTCAAGACCAGCCAGATCTATTGGGGCGCGGTGCCCTTCGTGTTCATCCAGGTCGTGATGATCGCCGTGGTCATCAGCTTTCCGCAGATGGTCATGCACTACAAGGGCCCGCCGGTGGATACCTCGAATGTCAGGATCGAGATCCCGAGCGGCGGTTCGGGCGGCTTCGGCAGCCTCGGGGGCTTGGGCGGCTCGCCCTTCGGGCAACCCGCCTCGCCCGAGGGCGGCAATGGCACCGGCTCGGGGCTGGGCGGCCTCGGTGGACTTGGGGCACCGAATTTCGGCGCCCCGGCCGGAGAGGGCGAGCCCGCCCCCGCCGAACCGGGTACCGCACCGGCCGGGGACGGTGCCGGCCTGCCGGCGCCGGGCGGTCTGGGCCTTGGCGGCCCGCCGCCGGGGCTTGGCGGCAACTGATCGGGTCGCTGTGACCGAGGATCGAAAAGGGGGCCGGGAAACCGGCCCCTTCTGCGTTCTGGCGACTGTGGCGGGACCGGCCGTCCCGTGGAACCGGAAAGAAAAGGCCGCCGCGGGCGGGACCCGCGGCGGCCTTCGGCTTTCGTTCTCCTCCGCCTCAGCCGGCGGTCGGGGCCAGCTTGCCGTTGCGCTGCTGGATCATCATGAAGGTGTCGAAGGTATATTCCGCAGTCTGGGCATAGAGATACCAGTTGTCGCGGTAGGTCAGCAGCGCCTCGTACTGCTTCTTGAACCACTCGTTCTCGGTGGCCAGTTCCCCGTAAACCTCGTTCGCGGCGTTGAAGGCGCCGGTCAGGACCTCTTCGCTGAACGAACGCAGCTGGGCGCCCGAGGCGACCAGTTCCTTCAGGGCGACCGGGTTCTTCATGTCGTATTTCGCCAGCATGTTCTGGTCGACCGCCTGGCAGCAGCTGCGCAGCAGCGACTGATAGCTGGCCGGCAGTTCGCCGAACTTGCCCTTGTTGAAGAAGAAGCTGACCGTCGGCCCGCCTTCCCAGAAGCCCGGATAATAGTAATAGGGCGCGACCTTCTGGAAGCCCAGCTTGCTGTCGTCATAGGGGCCGACCCATTCGGCGGCGTCGATCGTGCCCTTTTCCAGCGACGGATAGATGTCGCCGCCGGCGATCTGCTGCGGCACCACGCCCAGCTTTTCCATGACCCGGCCGGCAAGGCCCGAGATGCGCATCTTCAGCCCCTGCATATCGGCAAGGCTGTTGATCTCCTTGCGATACCAGCCGCCCATCTGGACGCCGGTATTGCCGCCGGGGAAGCTGACGAGACTGTATTGGTCGAGGAATTCGTTATAGATCTCGATGCCGCCGCCCTGATAGTTATAGGCGGTCCGGGCGCGGGCCGAGAAGGTGAAGGGCAGATCGGCGCCGCAGGCGAAGGCCGGGTTCTTGCCCCAGTTGTAATAGCCGACGGAATGGGCCGACTCGACCGTGCCGTCGGTCGCCGCGTTGATCGCGTCGAGGCCCGGGACGATCTCGCCGGCGGCAAAGACCTGAATGCTGAACTTGCCGTCGGTCGCCTCTTTCAGCCGCGTCGACAGTTCCTCGGCGCCGCCATAGATCGTATCCAGCGATTTCGGAAAGGACGAGGCCAACCGCCAGTTGATCGTCGGCGCTTCCTGCGCGATGGCCGGGGCGGCCAGCACCGATCCGGCGGCGGCGGCAGCACCCCCGACCGAGGCGCGGGTCAGAAAGGAACGACGGCCCAGAGATTTGGAATCTTTCATATATTCTCCTCCAATACGGGCAGTCAGGCCAACCGGCCAACTCGGATCCTGCCCGGAATGGGCCGCAGTTTAGTTGCTGATCCCCGTCTGTCGAGGGGTATTGGCGCGCGGGTTCGGGGAAAGCGGACTTGCCCTTGCGTCAACCTGCGCGCCCTCCGAGGGATGCCGCTGCTCAGCCCGCGGTCGGTGCCAGCTTGCCCTTGCGCTGCTGGATCATCATGAAGGTGTCGAAGGTATATTCGGCCGTCTGGGCATAGAGATACCAGTCCTCGCGATAGGGCTGGACGGCGTCCCACTGGCGCTTGAACCAGGGGTTGCTCTCGGACAGTTCGGCATAGATCTGGATCGCCGCGTCATAGGCGGCGGCAAGGATCTCTTCGCTGAAGCTGCGCAGTTGCGCGCCATTGGCGATCACCTCCTTCAGCGCCGGCGGGTTCAGGTAATCGTATTTGGCCGCCATCGCCATGTCGGTCGCCTGCGTGCAGTTGCGCAGCAGCGCCTTGTACTGGTCGGGCAGGCTTTCCCATTTCGCCTTGTTGATGAACAGCCCGACGGTCGGGCCGCCTTCCCAGAAACCGGGATAGTAGTAATAGGGCGCGACCTTCTGGAAGCCCAGCTTCCGGTCATCATAGGGGCCGATCCACTCGGCCGCGTCGATCGTGCCCTTTTCCAGCGAGGCGTAGATGTCGCCCGCCGGGATCTGCTGGGGCACCACACCCAGCCGCTCGAACACCATGCCGGCCAGCCCCGAGATGCGCAGTTTCAGCCCCCTGAGATCGGCAGGCGTGTTGATCTCGCGCCGGAACCAGCCGCCCATCTGGGCACCGGAATTCCCGCCCGGGAACGAGACGAGGCCATACTGGTCCAGAAATTCGTTATAAAGCTCGATCCCGCCGCCGTAATAGTTATAGGCGGCCTTGGCCCGCGCGCTCAGCAGGAAGGGCAGGTCGGCCCCCGGCGCGAAGGCCGGATCCTTGCCCCAGTTGTAATAGCCGACCGAATGGGCGCATTCCACGGTGCCGTCGATGGCCGAATTGATCGCATCCAGCGGCGGCACGATCTCACCGGCCGCGAAGACCTGGATGGTGAACCTGCCGTCGCTGGTCTCCTGCAGCCGCCGGGCGATCTCCTCGCCGCCGCCATAGATCGTGTCCAGCGATTTCGGAAAGGACGAGGTCATGCGCCAGTGGATCACCGGCGCTTCCTGCGCGATGGCCGGCGCCGCCAGCGCCGCGCCCGCCGCCGCGGCCACGCCGCCGACCGAGCCTTGCTTGAGGAAACGGCGACGGTTCAGCCTGTCCGAAATGTTCATCCGATCTTCTCCCATTCAACCGGGGCCGGGGCATCGTGCCGGGGCCGCGGATTGCCAATGGGACAAGCCTATCCCTGCGGTGATGGCTGTCGATGCCCGACCGGGCCGGAATCGCGGATGGGAGGATATGCCGTTGCGTCACTTGTCCGGGCGACGGCGGCTCCTGCCCGGCAAGGGATGCCGGGCAGGAGGCTGCGGATCAGCGCAGGATGCTGCGCCCGGCGTATTCCGCCGTCTCGCCCAGCATTTCCTCGATCCGGATCAGCTGGTTGTATTTCGCCAGCCGGTCCGAACGGGCAAGGCTGCCGGTCTTGATCTGGCCGCAATTGGTGGCCACGGCCAGATCGGCGATGGTCGCATCCTCGGTCTCGCCCGAGCGGTGCGACATCACCGAGGTATAGCCCGCGCGATCCGCCATGCGCACCGCGTCCAGCGTTTCCGACAGCGTGCCGATCTGGTTCACCTTGACCAGCAGCGAATTGCCGCAGCCCTTCTCGATCCCCTCGGCCAGACGCTCGGGATTGGTCACGAAGAGGTCGTCCCCGACCAGTTGCACGCGGCCGCCCAGGCGGTCGGTCAACAGCTTCCAGCCCTCCCAGTCATCCTCGGCGCAGCCATCCTCGATCGACAGGATCGGATAATCGCCACAGAGCGCCGCCAGATAATCGACATTCTCGGCCGGGCTGAGGGATTTTCCTTCGCCGGCCAGCTCGTATCTGCCGGCCTTGAAATATTCGGTTGAGGCGCAGTCCAGCGCCAGCATGATGTCGTCGCCGGGCCTGTAGCCGGCCTTCTCGACCGCCCGCAGGATGAAATCCAGCGCGTCGCGGGTGCTGCTGAGATTCGGGGCGAAACCGCCCTCATCGCCGACGCCGGTGGCGAGCCCGGCCGAGGACAGTTCCTTCTTCAGCGTGTGGAACACCTCGGATCCCATGCGGACGGCCTCGCGGATATTGCCGGCGCTGACCGGCATGATCATGAATTCCTGGATGTCGATCGGGTTGTCGGCATGTTCGCCGCCATTGATGATGTTCATCATCGGCACCGGCAGGATCCGCGCCGAGGTGCCGCCGACATAACGGTAAAGCGGCTGCATGCAATCCTCGGCCGCGGCCTTGGCGACGGCCAGCGAAACGCCGAGGATCGCGTTCGCCCCCAGCCGGCCCTTGTTCGGCGTGCCGTCCAGATCGCACATCAGCGCGTCGATGGCGCGCTGCTCGGTCGCATCCTCGCCGATCAGGTTCTCGGCGATCTCGCCATTGACGGCGGCCACGGCCTCCAGCACGCCCTTGCCCAGATAACGCGCCTTGTCGCCATCGCGCTTTTCCACCGCCTCATGCGCGCCGGTCGAGGCCCCCGAGGGCACCGCCGCGCGGCCCATGGTGCCGTCTTCCAGCGTCACATCGACCTCGACGGTCGGATTGCCGCGGCTGTCCAGAATTTCACGCGCGAAAATGTCGATGATGGCAGACATGAAGCCCTCCGTGATTGCGTTGGCGCCTACATACTTGCCGATGCGGCAGGCCGAAAGGCGCAATCTTCAGGGCAGACGGATTTCGGCCCAGATCGGCAGGTGGTCCGAGGCCTCGCGCGCATTGGCGCCGTGAAACACCCCGGATTCGATCAGTTCCAGATGATGCGACATGGCGATCCGGTCCAGCCGGAACCGGGGCAGGGGGGCGGGATAGGACGGCCCCGGCGCGATCACCCTGAATCCGGCCAGCGATTCCAGCCCGATCTCGTGGCGCCATTCGTTGAAATCGCCCATGATGACGATATTGTCCCCGGCGATGCGCGCGGCCTGGCCGCTGATCCGCGCCAGCTGCGCCCGGCGCGAGGATCGCGCCAGCCCCAGATGCAGCCCGATCACCGTCAGCCCCGGCAGGCGGATCGCCACCGCGCCGCGCGGCTCCAGCCCCGGCAGGGGCAGGCGGCGGACCACCGCCGCACTGGCCAGATCGGGGCGCATCAGGATCGTCTGCCCGTGCCAGCCCAGCGAGTTCTCGCCCGAGCGGCCGTTGATCTCGGCCGGCACCAGCCCGGTCTCGCGCTCGATCAGCGCCCGCGGCAGCGCCTCGGGACGGGCGCCAAAGCGGAAATCGACCTCCTGCAGGGCGATGATGTCGGGCTTCAGATCGCGGATGACCGCAAGATTGCGCCCCGGCGCATGCGGGCCGGTCAGCCCGCGGCATTTGTGCAGATTGTAACTGGCCAGTCTCAGCACACGGCTTCCTTCCCCTCGCCCTCTTAACAAATACCTTGGGGGGAGGCCTCTGCAAGAGGCCGGGGGGCAAAGCCCCCCTTGCCGGCGAAAAAAACTTTCGTGCTGCTCAGGTGCCGCAGAAGGTCCGCGTGACCACTTCGTCCGGTGCGGGCGGGACTGCCAGATCGTCCCATGCCGGGCGCGCCTCGCGCGGATGGGTGACGGCGGCCAGCAGGTGCTCGAAAGGGCCAGTGTCTCCGGCCACGGCGGCGGCAATGGCCGCCTCCACGCGGTGGTTGCGGGGGATCCGCCGCGGGTTGGCATGGGCCATGAGGGCCTGATCCGGGCCATGCGCCTGCCAGTCCCGCGCCCAGAGATCAAAGGCCGTTGGATCGGTGAACTCGTCCCGCGCATGGCCGTCGGCCAGCCCCGCGAAGACCCGGGTGAAATCGGCCCGCTGCCGCGCCATCAGCGTCAGAAGCCCCTCGGCCAGCGCCTGCACCGGCGCCCTGCCGGTCAGCCCCAGCTTCTCGCCGAAGCGCCTCAGCCATGCCGCCTGATAGAGCGGCGCGAAGGTATGGACGGATTTCGTCGCCGCCTCGATCGCCGCCTCGCGCTCGCCCATCAGCGGGATCAGGCAGGTGGCCAGCTGCGCGAGGTTCCAGACCGCGATCTGCGGCTGCTGCGCCCAGGCATAGCGGCCGGTCTGGTCGATCGAGGAAAACACCGTGTCGGGGTGATAGCCATCCATGAAGGCGCAGGGGCCGTAATCGATGGTCTCGCCCGAGACCGCCATGTTGTCGGTGTTCATCACCCCGTGGATGAAGCCGAGCGCCATCCATTGCGCGATGGTCTCGGCCTGGCGCGCGACGACATGATCCAAAAGCGACAGCGGCCCGTTGGCGGCCGGATAGTGGCGCGCGATGACATGGTCGGTCAGCGCGGCCAGTGCGTCCTCGCGCCCGCGCACGGCGAAATACTGGAAGGTGCCGACCCGGATATGGCTGGCCGCGACCCGGGTCAGCACCGCGCCGGGCAGGCCCCGCTCGCGCCAGACCGTCTCGCCCGTGGCCACGGCGGCCAGCGCCCGCGTCGTCGGCACACCCATCGCCGCCATGAACTCGCTGACCAGATATTCGCGCAGGACCGGACCCAGCCAAGCCCGCCCGTCGCCGCGCCGCGAGAAGGGGGTCTTGCCGCTGCCCTTCAGCTGGATGTCGAAGCGCGCGCCGTCCGGCGCCACCACCTCGCCCAGCAGCAGGGCGCGGCCATCGCCCAGTTGCGGCACGAAGCCGCCGAACTGATGGCCCGCATAGGCCTGGGCGATCGGATCGGCCCCCTCGGGCAGGGCATTGCCGGCCAGCATCGCGATGCCCTCGGGGCCGCGGAGCCAGTCCACATCCAGCCCCAGCCGCCCGACCAGCCCCTCGTTCAGCGCCAAGAGGCGCGGCTCGGTCACCGGGGTCGGATCGACTCGCGCAAAAAAGCCACCAGGCAGGCGGGCATAGCTGTTGTCAAAGCGGATCATGGCGGCCTCCTGTGCCCTTGATCTAGGCACAGGAGCTTGGCGCGAAAAGAGCCCGGGCCGCGCCCGGGCCGAAAAAAGGCCTGTTCAGCCTTGGGACACCGCATGGGGCGAGCGGGTGATGCCCGCGCCATGCAGTGCCCCGGCGACCAGCCCGCCGGCCAGAGGCGCGAGGATGAACAGCCACAGCTGCCCAAGCGCCTGCGCGCCGGCAAAGACCGCCGGCCCGATCGAGCGGGCCGGATTGACCGAGACGCCGGTGATGTTGATCCCGACGAGGTGAATCCCGGCCAGGGTCAGCCCGATGGCCAGCCCGGCAAACCCCGCGGGCGCATCGCTCTGGGTCGCTCCCAGGATGACACTCACGAAAAGGAAGGTCGCGACGAACTCGAAGGTCAGCGCCGACATCATGCTGTATTCGCCGTTATAACCCGGACCATAGCCGTTCTGGCCGAGGCCGTTCGCGGCGATCGTATAGTCGGCCTTGCCCGACGCGATCATGTAGATCACCGCGGCGGCCGCGACGGCGCCGAGGATCTGGGCGATGCAATAGACCAGGAAATCCTGGGCCGGCATGCGTCCCGACACCAGGAAGCCAAGCGAAACCGCCGGGTTCAGATGCGCGCCCGATATCGCGCCGAAGCCATAGGCCGCCGCGACGATGGACAGCCCGAACGCGATGGCGATGCCGTGAAAACCGATCAGATCCCCCATGAGAACGGCGGAACCGCAACCGAAGAATACAAGGATAAAGGTGCCGATCAATTCGGCAACCGCCTTACTGGACATATAAAATACTCCTGACGAATCGGGGCTGCTTGTGTCCCCGCAGGCGGACTCTCCAGCGAAAACATGGCCGGAACAAGACGGCGATCCTGCCCGTCTGCCCCTTGCACCGGATGGGCGGGGCGCGTATCGCCTGCCCGAAAGGAGCCCTGCAGATGAAATTCCTCGATCTCGCCAAGGTCCATATCCGCTCGGGCGGCGGCGGCGCGGGCTGCGTGTCCTTCCGGCGCGAGAAGTTCATCGAATATGGCGGCCCCGATGGCGGCGATGGCGGCAAGGGCGGCGATGTCTGGGCCGAGGCTATGGACGGGCTGAACACGCTGATCGACTTCCGCTATCAGCAACATTTCTTCGCGAAGTCCGGCCAGCACGGCATGGGCAGCCAGATGACCGGCAAGTCGGGCGAGGACATCGTGCTGAAGGTTCCCGTCGGCACCGAGATCCTCGACGAGGACGAAGAGACGGTGATCGCCGACCTGACCGAGGCGGGCCAGCGGATCCTGCTGGCGCGGGGCGGCAATGGCGGCTGGGGCAACCTGCATTTCAAGACCTCGACCAACCGCGCGCCGCGCAATGCCAATCCCGGCCAGCCGGGGGTGGAACGCGTCATCTGGCTGCGGCTGAAGCTGATTGCCGATGCCGGGCTGGTCGGGCTGCCCAATGCCGGCAAGTCGACCTTTCTGGCAGCGGTGTCCAACGCCCGGCCCAAGATCGCCGACTATCCCTTCACCACGCTGCATCCCAATCTCGGCGTGGTCGGCGTCGATGGCCGCGAATTCGTCATGGCCGACATCCCCGGCCTGATCGAGGGCGCCAGCGAGGGCAGGGGCATCGGCGACCGCTTTCTCGGCCATGTCGAACGCTGCGCGGTCCTGCTGCATCTCGTCGACGGCACCTCCGAGACGGTGGCCGAGGATGCGCGCACCGTGCTGGCCGAGCTGGCGGCCTATTCGCCGCTGCTGATGGACAAGCCCCGGATCACCGCGCTGAACAAGATCGATGCGCTGGACGAGGACCTGATCGCCGAACGCCGCGCCGCGCTCGAGGCCGGGATCGGAGGCCCGGTGCAGCTGATGTCCGGCGTGGCAAAACAGGGTGTGCCGCAGGTGCTGCGCGCGCTCTGGTCCGAAATCGCCCCGACCCGCAGGGTGGTCGCCGACGACGCCGACGACGCGCCATGGCAGCCCTAGCCCCCTCGCTGACCGGCGCGCGCCGGCTGGTGGTCAAGATCGGCTCGGCGCTGCTGGTCGATGAGAACGGGTTGCGCGCCGACTGGCTGCGCGCGCTCTGCGACGACGTGGCCGACTGGCGCCGCCGCGGCTGCGACGTGGTGCTGGTCTCCTCGGGCTCGATCGCGCTCGGTCGCCGGGTGCTGGACCTGCCGGCGGGCGCCCTGCCGCTGGAACAGGCCCAGGCCGCCGCCGCCACCGGCCAGATCCGCCTCGCCCGCGCCTATGAAGAGGCGCTGGCCCCGCATGGGGTCAAGACCGCGCAGGTGCTGCTGACGCTCGAGGACAGCGCCGACCGCCGCCGCTATCTGAACAGCCGGGCGACCATGCAGACGCTTCTCGGCCTGGGCGTGGTGCCGATCGTCAACGAGAACGACACCGTGGCCACCGACGAGATTCGCTTCGGCGACAACGACCGGCTGGCTGCCCAGATCGCGGTCACCTGCGGCGCCGACCAGTTGCTGCTGCTCTCTGATGTGGACGGGCTCTATACCGCCAATCCGAAGACCGATCCCTCGGCCCGGCATCTGCCCGTGATCGAAAGGCTGACGCCCGAGATCGAGGCGATGGGCGGCGATCCGGTCTCGGGCCTGTCCCGCGGCGGCATGAAGACCAAGCTGATGGCGGCCCGCACCGCCATCGCCGGCGGCTGCGCCATGGCCATCGCCGAGGGCTCGGTCATGCGCCCGCTCTCGGCGGTGGCAAAGGGCGCGCGGACCAGCTGGTTCCTGCCCGAGGGCGATCCCCAGGCCGCCCGCAAACGCTGGATCGCCGCGATGAAACCGAAAGGCGCCCTGACCGTCGACCAGGGCGCCGCCGCGGCGCTGCGCCAGGGAAAATCGCTGCTGCCCGCCGGCATCCGCGCGGTCGAGGGCGATTTCGGCCGCGGCGATCCGGTCGCCATTACCGGCCCCTCGGGCGAGACCCTCGGAACCGGCCTGACCCGCTATACCGCCGCCGAGGCCCGCCGCATCGCCGGCCACCGCTCGGCCGAGATCGAGGCGCTGCTGGGCTATCCCGGCCGCGCCGCCCTGATCCATCGCGACGACATGGCCCTCTGATTGGGTCGCCCCTCGCGCTCTTTCCAAATACCTCGGGGGTCCGGGGGCAGCGCCCCCGGCGGTCGCGGGCGCGGGTGACGGCCGCGGGCTCAGGCGATGCGCTTCGGCCCTCGCGCCAGCCGGGCGCGGCCCTGCAGCTGCGTCAGCCGCGGCGCCTCCGGACCCGGCGCCGGCAGCGAGATCGCCGCCTCGCGCAGGGCGATGATCGCCTCCTCGCTGCTGCGCGGCAGGCTGGCCGGGTCGATGGGCCGGCCGATGGTGATGCGATAGGGCTGGCCGGCCTTGTTCAGCACCTCGTTGAACAGGGTCACGTCGCGCAGGGTCGGGTGGATCGCGTCCAGCAGGTAGAACAGCGCGGAATTGCGCGCCCGGATGTTCAGCGGGATCACCGGAACCTCGAACTTGCGCGCGATCATCGCCGCGCTGGCCATCCAGGGCCGTTCGTGCAGCCGCAAGCCGCGCCGCTTGGCCAGCCGCCCCGAGGGAAAGATCAGCCCGATCCGGCCGGCCTCAAGCGCCCGGCGGGTATAGTCCATCGTCGCCCTGGTCTTGGCATGGCTGCGTTTTTCCAGCCGCCATTCGACCGGCGCGATCAGATCCTCGGTCTGCGGCAGCACCCGGATCATGTCGTGATTGGCATAGATGAACAGATCGTCGCGCAGGGGCGCCAGGACCGCATGCAGGACGATGCCGTCAGCGATCCCGGTCGGATGATTCGAGACGATCAGCGCCGGGCCGGTGGCCGGGAGATGCTCCATCCCCTCGACGCGCACGTCACGCACGATCAGCGCCGTCATCCGGCGCAGGATCTCGGGCGTGGGCAGGTCGCGGAACTCGGCCCCCAGCTCGATCGTGCGGGGATAGCGCAGCAGCCCCATCATCAGCCGGCGCGCGATCCGGTGGTGCGGCCGGTCCGAATAGAGCCAGGGCGCCCGCTCGGCGATCAGCGGGTCGAGGCGGGCCTGCATCTCGGCCCTCGCATCGGCGTATCGGTCACTCATCGCGGCGCATCCTGCCCCGCGGCCGGGGCGATCACAAGCCGGCTCATTCGCCTGCGGCGATCATCCGCGTGACCATCTCGCGCAGGTTGCGGCTGATCCCCGCCATCGCCGCGATCCGGCCAAGCGCGCCCCGCGCCCTGTCGCGCCGGGTGGCGTCATAGCGCGGCCAGGTCTCGAAGGCGGTGGACATGCGCGCGGCGATCTGCGGGTTCGCCTTGTCCATCTTCATCAGCCAGTCGGCGGTGAAGTCGTAGCCGGCGCCGTCGGCGGCATGGAAACCGGCATGGTTCGCCGCCAGCCCGCCCAGCAGCGCGCGGAAGCGGTTGGGGTTCTTCCAGTCGAAATCGCCGCGCCGCGCCAGCCGATGCGCCACCGCCGCCGCCTCGGCCGGCGGGGCGGCCATCACCTGGACCGAGAACCACTTGTCCATCACCAGCCGGTTGTCGCCGAACCGGTCGTGCATCGCCTGAAGCGCCGCCTGGCCGCGTCCGCGCCGAAGCAGGCAGGACAGCGCCGCCATCCGCTCGGTCATGTTGCCGGCGGTGCCGAACAGTACCTCGGCCCGGTCGCCGCCATCGATGCGATTGAGCAGACCCAGAGCCGCGATCCGCAGCGCCCGCCGCGCCGCCGGTTCGGCATCGGGCGCATAGGGACCGGCGACCGCCATCCGCTCGAAGAGGCCGGCCAGCAGATCGGCATGGGCTTCGGCCAGACGCCGGGCGAGGCCGTCGCGGGCCTCGTGGATGGCGTCGGGATCCGGGGTCGTGCCCTGTTCGGACAGGCGGGTGGCGATCTCTTCCTCGCCGGGGAGAGTCAGGCACAGGGCGCGGAAGGCCGGATCGGCCCCGTCATCCGCCGCCAGCCGGCCGATCGCGTCGACGTAATCCGCGCCGGCCTCGCGCCCCTGCGACAGGACGACCAGCGCCGAGAGGGCAAGATCGCGCCCGGCCTCCCACCGCGCGAAGGGATCGGTGTCATGGGCCAGCAGGAAGGCGCGGGTCGCGTCGTCCAAAAGCCGCTCCAGCATCACCGGCGCCGAAAACCCGCGCAGCGCCGAGACGACGGGGCGCGCGCCGAGGCTGTCGAAGCCAAAGCTCTGCCGCGCCTCGGTCATTTCCAGCACCTGCGTCGGCAGGACCTCGTCGCCATTGGGAGAGATCAGGCCGATGGCGATGGGGATCACGCGCGGCGGCTTGTCATCCTGCCCGGGCGTCGGTGCGGTGGCCTGGGTGAAATCAAGCCGCAGCCGGCCCGCCTCCGCGTCCCAGTCCTCGGCCATGGTCAGGCGCGGCGTGCCCGCATCCGTGTACCAGCGCTTGAACTGCGCCAGATCGCGCCCGGTGGCATCCTCGAAGACCTTCAGCCAGTCCTCGATGGTCGCCGCCTCGCCATCGTGGCGGTCGAAATAGAGGTCCAGCGCCCTGGCATAGCCGTCATCGCCGACCAGACGCTTCAGCATCCCGATCACCTCGGCGCCCTTTTCATAGACGGTCGCGGTGTAGAAATTGTTGATTTCCTCGTAGCGGTCGGGGCGCGGCGGATGGGCCAGCGGACCCTGATCCTCGCGGAACTGGCGGGCGCGCAGGGTGCGCACATCCTCGATCCGCTTGACCGGCGCGCTGCGCATGTCGCTGGTGAACTGCTGGTCGCGGAAGACCGTCAGCCCTTCCTTCAGGCAAAGCTGGAACCAGTCGCGGCAGGTGATGCGGTTGCCGGTCCAGTTGTGGAAATATTCATGCGCGATCACCGCCTCGATGCGTTCGTAATCCGCATCGGTCGCGGTTTCGGGCGAGGCCAGGACCAGCTTCGAGTTGAAGATGTTCAGCCCCTTGTTCTCCATCGCGCCCATGTTGAAGTCATCGACGGCGACGATGTTGAACACGTCCAGATCGTATTCGCGGCCATAGACATCCTCATCCCACCGCATCGACTTGATCAGCGATTCCATCGCGAATCCTGCCCGGTCCTGATCGCCCGGGCGCACCCAGACGTTCAGATCGACCTCGCGGCCTGATCGGGTGGCGAATCGGTCGCTGATCGCCACCAGATCGCCCGCGACCAGCGCAAAAAGGTAGGAGGGTTTCGGCCAGGGGTCGTGCCATTCGGCAAATCCTTCGCGCTGCGCGACCGGGTTGCCGTTCGACAGCAGGACCGGCTTGTCGGAATGGATGCTGACCCGGAACGGGGCCATCACGTCGGGGCGGTCGGGGTAGAAGGTGATATGGCGGAACCCCTCGGCCTCGCATTGGGTGCAGAACATCCCGCCGGACATATACAGCCCCTCGAAGGCGGTATTGGCCGAAGGGTCGATCTCGACCTCGGTTCTCAGGGTGAAGGGGGCGTCGGGCAGGGCGGCGGCGGCGATGGTCAGCACCTCGTCGTCGCGGCTGACATGCGCCGGATCGGGCGCGGCGCCGTCGATGGCGAGGCTGATGAGCCTGAGCCCCTTGCCGCCGTCCAGCACCAGATCCTCCAGCCCGGCGCGGGGCCGCAGCGCCAGTTCGGCGCGGACCCGCGTGGCCGAAGGTGCAAGCTGAAACTCCAGCCTGGTTTCGTTCAGGACGAAGGGATAGGGGCGATAATCGGCAAGATGTCGCGCAATCGGGGCTTGTGTCTGGGACATGACGCTCTCCGGCAGAAAAAGCTGGGGTTCTCAGGGAACCTGATCCTTTCCGCTGTGTTAGTCGCGTGGAAGCCGGGTCGCAAGCCGGCCGTTCCTTTCTGGTCGGCCGGCTGCCGGGCAATTGACAGGGGCGCCGGTCTGGATCACAGGGATACGACGTAACCCGGTGTTTCGTAAGTTTAAATGGAGGCCCGCGATGACCTATGACCCGAACGACCCCAAACGCACCAATCCGGTGGACAGCGACCCGGCCGCGCCGAAGGAAACCTATGTCGAGCCGGTCGAGCGCCGCTCGTCGCCGCTGCCGCTGATCATCGGCGTGCTGCTGGCCCTGGCGCTGGCCTATTTCGTGCTGCAACGCTTCATGACCGATGACACGGTCGCGGTCGAAGGCGACAGCACCACCGTCACCACGACCGAGGAGGCCCCGGCCGAGGAAGCCGCGGCCGAAACCGCCGTGGAAGAGGCCGTGACCGAGGGCGAAGCGGCGGTCGAAGAAGCCGCCTCCGACGCCGAGGCCGCAGCCGAGGGTGCCGCCGCCGAAGCCGAGGCCGCGGCCGACAGCGCGGCTGCTGAAGCCGAAGCCGCCGCGGACAGCGCCGCCGCCGAAGCCGAGGCCGCCGCCGATTCTGCCGCCGGCGCGGTCGAAGACGCCGCTGCCGACGCGGCGACTGCCGCCGAAGGGGCCGCTGACAGCGCTGCTTCCGCCGCCGAGGAAACGGTGAACGATGCCACCGGCGCCGCCGAGACGGCCGCCGAGAATGCCGAAGCCGCGGCGACGGATGCCGCCGATGCGGTCGGCGAGGCGATGGACAGCGCCACCGAAGCCGCCCAGGAGGCCGCGACGGATGCCATGGATCAGGCCGGCCAGGCAATCGAGGACGCCGCCGATGCGCTGGACGACGCGATCTCGGTTGAGGAACCCGCCACCGGCAACTGATGCCCGGGACGCAACGTCATGACCACAACGGGCCGCGCAGCATGTCTGCGCGGCCTTTTCTTCAGGGCGCTTGCGCGGGATGGCCGATCATCGGCGGGTTGCCGCGATTTCACCAGCTGAAATCCCGTCGCGCCCGCGACATGTCGTTCTTTCGTGCCCTTGTGAAACTTTATTGCGCGATGCTATGGAGGCGCGATTGCGAACTCAGGACACGGGGGCTTGGACGCCATGAAGATTGGCGCTTTGAAGGAGAGTTTCGAGGGCGAGGCACGGGTGGCGATCACCCCGTCTTCGGCCGCGCATCTCCAGAAGCTGGGGCATGAGGCTTTTGTCGAAAGCGGCGCGGGGATCCGCGCGGGCTTTTCGGATGACGACTATCGCAAGGCCGGCGTCACCGTCGAGGCCAGTGCCGCCGACCTGATCAAGACGGTCGACGTGGTCGCCAAGGTACGCCAGCCGGATGACGCCGAAATCAGGCAGATGCGCGCGGGGCAGACGCTGATTTCCTTCTTCTATCCGGGGCAGAGCGGCGAATTGCTGGAAGTGGCGAAGGGGCAGGGAATCACCGCCATCGCCATGGACATGGTGCCGCGCATCAGCCGGGCGCAGAAGATGGATGCGCTGTCATCCATGGCCAATATCGCCGGCTATCGCTCGGTCATCGAGGCGGCGAACAATTTCGGCCGCTTCTTCACCGGCCAGGTGACGGCGGCGGGCAAGGTGCCGCCGGCCAAGGTTCTGGTCGTCGGCGCCGGCGTCGCGGGGCTTGCCGCCATCGGCACCTCGGTCAGCCTCGGGGCGCAGGTCTATGCCTTCGACGTGCGCCCGGAAGTGGCCGAGCAGATCGAATCGATGGGCGCCGAGTTCGTCTTCCTCGATTTCAAGGAGGCGCAGACCGACGGTGCAGCCACCGGCGGCTATGCCGCGCCCTCCAGCCCGGAATTCCGCGAAAAGCAGCTTGAGAAGTTCCGCGAACTGGCGCCGCAGATGGACGTGGTCATCACCACGGCGCTGATTCCCGGCCGCGATGCGCCGGTGCTGTGGACCAAGGACATGGTCGAGGCGATGAAGCCCGGCAGCGTCATCGTGGATCTGGCCGCCGAGAAGGGCGGCAACTGCGAACTGACCGTGCCGGAACAGCGCATCGTCACCGACAACGGCGTCGTCATCATCGGCTATACCGATTTCCCCAGCCGCATGGGCGCCCAGGCGTCCGAGCTTTACGGCAACAACATCCGTCACTTCATGGCCGACCTGACGCCCAAGAAGGACGGCGTCGTCGATCACAACATGGAAGACGATGTGATCCGCGGCGCAACCGTGGCCCATGGCGGCGAGATCACCTTCCCGCCGCCGCCGCCCAAGGTTGCGGCGATCGCGGCGCAGAAGCCGAAGGAAAAGCCCAAGGAACTGACCCCGGCCGAGCGTCGGGCACAGGAAGTGGCGGCCTTCAAGGCCGAGACCAGAAGCCAGGTCATGCTGCTGGGCGGCGGCGGCATCCTGCTGCTGCTGGTCGGGCTGCTGGCGCCGGCCAGCTTCATGTCGCATTTCATCGTCTTCGTGCTGGCCTGCTTCGTCGGCTTCCGGGTCATCTGGAACGTCGCCCATTCGCTGCATACGCCGCTGATGGCGGTGACCAACGCGATCAGTTCGATCATCATTCTCGGCGCGCTGATGCAGATCAGCTCGGGCTCGTGGCTGGTGGTGATTCTCGCGGCGCTGGCCGTGTTCATGGCGGGAATCAACATCTTCGGTGGCTTCATGGTCACCCGCCGCATGCTTGCCATGTTCCAGAAATCGTAAGGAGGGGATGATGCAAATCGGTTTCACCACCGCCGCCTATGTCGTCGCGGCCGTCCTGTTCATCCTCTCGCTGGGGGGCCTGTCGGGCCAGGAAAGCGCCAAGCGCGCCATCTGGTACGGCATCGTCGGCATGGGGCTGGCCGTGCTGGCCACCCTGTTCGGGCCGGGCGCCGGCAACTGGCTTCTGTCGGCCGTCATGATCGCCGGTGGCGGCGCCATCGGCTGGGTCATCGCCAAGCGCGTGCAGATGACCGAAATGCCGCAGCTGGTCGCCGCCATGCACAGCCTCGTGGGTCTTGCCGCCGTCTTCGTCGGCTTCAACGCCCAGCTTGAACTGGGCCGGGTCACGGCGGCCATGGCCGAGGGCGCGACCGAGGGCTTCCGCGGTTTCGCCGAGGTGCTGACCCACAAGACCGCGGCCGAACTGAACATGCTGCAGATCGAGGTCTTTCTGGGCGTCTTCATCGGTGCCGTGACCTTCACCGGCTCGGTCGTGGCCTTCGGCAAGCTGGCCGGGCGCATCGACGGCAAGCCGAAAAAGCTGCCCGGCGGGCATATGCTGAATGCTGCGGCCGCCGCAGGCTCGCTGATCCTCGGCCTGCTCTACTGCGCCGATATCGGGCCGTCGGTGTTCTGGCTGGTGCTGATCACGCTGCTGGCCTTCTTCATCGGCTGGCACCTGATCATGGGCATCGGCGGCGCCGACATGCCGGTGGTGGTGTCGATGCTGAACAGCTATTCGGGCTGGGCCGCGGCGGCCATCGGCTTCACGCTGTCGAACGACCTCCTGATCGTGACCGGCGCGCTGGTCGGCTCGTCGGGTGCGATCCTCAGCTATATCATGTGCAAGGCGATGAACCGCAATTTCGTCAGCGTGATCCTGGGCGGCTTTGGCGGCACCACCGGACCCGCGGCCGAGATCGAGGGCGAACAGATCGCCATCGACGCAGACGGCGTGGCCTCGGCGCTGAACGATGCCGACAGCGTCGTCATCGTGCCGGGCTACGGCATGGCGGTGGCGCAGGCGCAGGGCGCGGTCAGCGAACTGACCACCAAGCTGCGCGCGGCGGGCAAGGAGGTGCGTTTCGCCATCCACCCGGTCGCCGGGCGTCTGCCGGGCCACATGAACGTGCTGCTGGCCGAGGCGCGGGTGCCCTATGACATCGTGCTGGAGATGGACGAGATCAACGATGATTTCCCCTCGACCGACGTGGCCATCGTCATCGGCTCGAACGACATCGTGAACCCGGCCGCGCAGGAAGATCCGAACAGCCCGATCGCCGGCATGCCGGTCCTCGAGGTCTGGAAGGCCAAGCAGGTGTTCGTCAGCAAGCGCGGGCAGGGCACCGGCTATTCCGGCATCGAGAACCCGCTGTTCTTCAAGGAGAACACGCGCATGTTCTATGGTGACGCGCGCGAGTCGGTGAACAAGCTGCTGCCGCTTCTGGACTGAGGCAGGCGCTGCCACGACACCGGACCCGGGGGTGTGCCATCGCGCGCGCGCCCCCGGGTTTTTTCATTGCCCGGATTCCGGCAGATGTGACCGGCTTGGCACAGCATCGCCCGTTCCACAGACAATGCCAAATATCTCAAGTTAAAATTCTTGCTTTATCAGAATGTTCCTGGACTTCATGTGACTGTCATCAATCCGCAAGAGGACAGATCATGACAGATCTCGACGATATCCATGTCGGCAGCGGCGACCCGTCGCTCTACAATGACGACCTCGCCCCGATCCCGCATGGGAAACGGACCTGGGGCGCCTTCGAAATCTTCAACGTCTGGAACAACGATATCCAGAGCCTGTTCGGCTATACGCTGGCTGCCTCGCTGTTTCTCAGCTACGGGCTGAACGGCTGGCTGACCTTCGCGGCGATCGTCGTGGCCGGACTTCTGGTGATGTGGCTGGTGAACCTCTCGGGGCGGCCGTCGGTGCGCTACGGCATCCCCTATGCGGTGATGGCGCGGGCCGCGATGGGGGTGAAGGGGGCGCGCTTCCCGGCCCTGGTGCGCGGGATCGTGGCGATCTTCTGGTACGGGGTGCAGACCTACTTCGCCTCGACCGCGGTGGCGCTGGCGATCTATGCGCTGATGGGGATCGATCGCGGGGCAGGGGGGTTCCTCGGCCTCAGCGGCGTGGACTGGGTCGCCTATATCATCGTCGCGGGTTTCCAGATCGGGCTGTTCCTGATGGGCATCGAATGGGTCGGCAAGTTCCTGAACTGGGCCGGCCCCTTCGTCTATGTCGTGATGATCGCACTGGCGCTGATGATCTGGTGGAAGGCCGGCAACGGCATCTTCGCCGAGATCGGCGCGATCTTTCAGGGTGGCGAAAGCGACCGGGGCACGCTGGCGGGCTTCATTGCCGTGGTCGGCACGATGGTGGCCTATTTCGCCGCAGTGGTGATCAATTTCGGCGACTTCTCGCGCTTCGTGAAGACCGAGGCGCAGATGCGCACCGGCAATTTCTGGGGCCTGCCGGTGTCGATGGCCTTCTTTTCCTTCATCGCGCTGTTCATCACCGCCGGCGCCGTGGTCCTGTTCGGCGAGCGTCTGACCGACCCGACCGAGATCGTTGCCCGCGTCGACAGCCTGGCGCTGACCCTGATCGCGGCCGTCACCTTCTTCGCCGCCACGGTCGGCATCAACCTGGTCGCCAACTTCATCCCGGCGGCCTATGACATCTGCAACCTGTCTCCGGCGACGATCAGCGCCAAACAGGGCGGCCTGATCACCGCGGCCGTCGCCTTCGTCATCGGGGCGCTGTGGGTGTCGCTGATCTCGACCATCGGCATCGCCGGCTTCGTCGATACGCTGGGGGCGATCCTGGCGCCGCTCTACGGGATCCTGATCGCGGATTACTATGTGGTGCAGAAGCGACAGTTGCAGGTCGATCAGCTTTTCTCGGCAGACCCGGCCGGTCCCTACTATTATGATGGCGGCTGGAACAAACGCGCGATCATGGCGGTCGGGCTGGCGGCGCTGTTCTCGATCGGGACGGTCTGGCTGCCGGCCCTGCAGGCGCTGTCGGGCTTTGGCTGGCTGATCGGGGCGGTTCTGGGCGGGGTGCTGTATATCCTGCTCAGCGGCCGCAGGTAGGGAAAGGAAGACAGGCTTGGGTCCGGCAACCGAACATCCCTTGCGCTATGCGCTGGTGAACGAACTTCACGCCCGGCCCTCGCCGCGTCTCAGGGCGCCCGCGACCTGCGTCTTCGTGGCCTTCAAGGAGCCGCGCGACGCGGCCAGCCGCGACCGCGCCCGCGACATGGCGCATCTGACCGAACTGACCAGCCGTCATGGCGGCCCGCGCCCCGACCCCGAGGAAAGCCACTATCAGGGTCAGCTGGGCCGCCATGATCTGAAATGGGAAAGCCATACCGAATTCGTGACCTACATGGCCACCACGCCCGGCCTGCCGATCCGGCCCTTCGATCCCAGTGCCGCCTCGATCTTCCCCGAGGAATGGCAACGGGGGGCGCCGGGCAAGCGGATCGCGGCGGTGATCGTCCAGATCGACGTGCTGCCCGAGGAGCCCGAACAGGCGCTGAGGCAGATCGGCGACTGGTTTGCCCGCGACAGCCTTGCCGCCGTCTGGGTTCTGGACGAGGCCGCGATGATCGCCGGCGACTTCCGCATCGATGCCGACGGCTGGATGCGCTTTGCCCTCTTTGCCCGCCCCGGCGTCAGCGAGGGGCGGATCGGCCGCATCGTTCACCGTCTGGTCGAACTGGAAACCTATCGCGCCATGTCGATGCTGGGTCTGGGCCGTGCGCGCGGCCTCAGCCGGCGCCTGAACCAGTTGGAGCCGCGCCTTTCAGCCATCGTCGACGGCATGACCGATGACAGCCGCCCGGCCGATGCGGTCCTGCAGGAACTGCTGTCGGTATCGGCGGAACTGGAATCGCAGGCGGTCCAGCATTCCTTCCGCTTCGGCGCCACCAAGGCCTATGAGGCCATCGTCATGGACCGGATCACCGCGCTGCGCGAAACCCGCTTTCTCGGCCGGCAGATGCTGACCGAGTTCATGCGGCGGCGCTATCAGCCGGCGATGCGCACGGTGATCTCGAACGAGACCCGGATGGAGGCCATGCTGGAACGCGCGGCGCGGGCGGGCGAACTGCTGCGCACGCGGGTCGATGTCGAACGCTCGGCCCAGAATCAGGCGCTGCTGGAGCGGATGGACCGCCGCGCCGACCTGCAATTGCGGCTTCAGCATACCGTCGAGGGGCTGTCGGTCGTCGCCATCAGCTATTACGCGGTGGGTCTGCTGTCCTACATGCTTTATCCGGTCGCCTCGGCGCTGCAGATCGACAAGGCCTATCTGGTCGCCGGGCTGACCCCGCTGGCGGTGCTGCTGGTGTGGTGGGGCATGCGGCAGGTCCGCCAGAGCCTGCATCATCGCGGCGAGGGCGGCGATTTGTGATTTGCCGCGCCGGGCCGGCTGCGTTAACCGGCCGGCCATGACAGAGGAGACCTCCACGATGCGCCTGTTTCTTGCCCTTGCCGCGCTGCTGAGCCTGTCGGCCTGCGGCGTGCCCTTCGTTCCCTTCATCTGATCCAGCCGGAGAATCGCCTTGCCGAGGACGCTGACCCTCTATGGGCTTGCCCATTGCTCGACCTGCCAGAAGGCCCAGACCGCGCTGGAAGACCATGGCTGGAGCGTGAGCTTCCGCGATGTTCAGAAACAGCCGCTGTCCGAAGACGAGCGCGCCTGGCTGAGCGCCGAATTCGGCGAGAAGATCATCAACCGCGCCAGCCTGACATGGCGCGCCATGAGCGAGGATGAGCGCGGTGCCGCGCCCGTGGCGATGATGGGGGCGAAACCCTCGGTGATGAAGCGACCGGCCATCGTCGCCGGGGATCTGCGGCTCTTGGGCTGGACGGCGAACGTGAAACGCGCCCTGGGCGTGCCGGCCTGAGATCGTGTCCCGGCCGGCAGCCGGACCGGAGTTCAGCCCCTGCGGCTTGCCAGCGAGGCGATCAGCGGCCTCACCGGCGTCAGATCGTAGCCGGCCCCTGCCGCCACCTCCAGGATCTCGGGCTCGGGGCGCTTTCCGGCCTGGCTCAGCGCCCACAAGACCGTGCAGCGATGGCCCGAGCGGCAATAGGCGATGACCGGGCCGCGCCCGGTGGTTGCGGCGATGAAATCGGTGATCAGCTGCGGCGTGACCTGACCCGGATGGAAGGGCAGGTAGTGATAGCCCATGCCGGCGCTGGCCGCGGCCTGCGCCATCACCTCGTGATCGATCTCGGCCCCGATCTCCTCGTCCGGGCGGTTGTTCACCAGAACCTTGAAACCCGCCGCCGCAAGGGCGGGCACCTCGTCGGGCAGGATTTGCGGTGAGACGGCAAGGGTGGGGCTGAGTTGGCGCAGATCCATGGCATGCCTTTCGCTGGCGGACGCCCCCGATTGGCGCGAAGCGGCGGTCCTTGTCAAGCGGGCCGCCGCCTGCCCGGTCAGGCCATCGCCTCGTCCTCGACCAGTCGCGGCAGGATCGAGAAGTCGTCGAAGGCCGCGCGATGCGGCAGTTGCTCCAGCGGTTTCAAGCGGTAACCGCGGCTGTAGATCAGAAACGGCACCGGCACGGCGGCGGCGCAGGCGGCGTCGAATTCGCTGTCACCAACATAAAGCGCCTTCGGCGTATCCGGATCCGCGCCCAGGCCCTGCAGGGCCGCGCGCAGCGGCGCCGGATCCGGCTTCTTCTGCGGCAGCGAGTCGCCGGCGATGACGATGCCGAACAGTTGCCGGATGCCGAAGTGATCCAGCACCGCGACGGTCGGGCCCAGCGGCTTGTTCGTGCAGATCCCCAAGGGATGGCCGCGATCGGCCAGCACGCCCAGGGCCTCGAATGCTCCGGGGAAAAGCCGGGTCAGCCGGGTCGCATCGTGATAGCGCGCCATGAAGGCCGCGATCAGGTCGCGCTGCAGCCCCGGTTCGATCCCGGTGGCGGCAACGATCTTGGTCCACAGGACCTCGACCCCGCCACCGACGAAACTGCGTATCCGGTCGAGGCTCAGCGGGGCCACGTCCTGCTGCAGCAGCACCGCATTGACGCTGGCATGGATGTCCGGGGCGCTGTCGATCAGCGTGCCGTCAAGGTCGAAAACGATCGGGCAGGGTGCCATGCAGACAGTCATGCGGCCTTCCATTTGATCGAGCATCCCATCGAAGGGGTCTGAATTTCAGGGCCTTTTCCGGTTTCTGCGATCTGCAGCATGGCCTCGAGCAACTCGCGCCGCGTATCCGTCGGGCCGGCCATGCGGGCCGAAGCGTCGAAGCGGCCGCGATACTGCAACCGGCCATCGGCATTGTAGCCAAAGAAATCCGGCGTGCATTCGGCGCCATAGGCGCGCGCAACCGCCTGAGTTTCGTCGTAAAGATAGGGAAAGCTGAAACCGTGCCGGTCCGCCTCGGCCTTCATCTGCTCGGGGCCGTCCTGCGGATAATCCGCCACATCATTGGCCGAGATCGCCACGACGCCGATCCCTGCGGCCTGCATCTGACGGGTATCGCGCACGATGCGGTCGATGATCGAGCGGACATAGGGGCAATGGTTGCAGATGAACATGACCAGCGTCGCGCGCCGGCCCTTCACATCGCTGAGACTGTGGCGCCGGCCATCGGTGCCCGGCAGGGTGAAGTCATGCCAGGGCGCGCCGAAATCGCAGACGGGCGGAGAAACTGCCATCCTGTTTTCCTTTCGCGTTCGGCCCGATCTTCGGCAAAGTCCGGGGGCGGGACAAGCCGGGAAATGGTGGCAGAACCGGGGCACCAGCCTTGCCCGCGCGCCGGGGCGGGTTCCGACGCGCAGGCCGGCCCCCGGTCTTGGCACAGCTGCGTGCTGGCCCGGTTTGCCCGCTGCCCGAGGGCAAGCACCCCATCTGCACCCGCTGTGATGCCAGATCCGCCTGCCCGAGAAAGCACTTTACTTGGCCGGTTTTCTATAGCTGGCTCGACGGACAGGCACTTGTCCGGAGGTATATCCATGGAATTTCACGTCTGGCTCGCATTCGCGTCGGCTTCAATCGCCCTTCTTCTGATCCCGGGTCCGACCGTGCTCTTGATCCTGAGCTATGCCATCAGCCAGGGGCGGCGGGTGGCCCTGGCGACGGTTGCGGGTGTCGCCCTGGGCGATCTGATCGCCATGTCGCATCAGATCCTGAGATCCTGGTCATGCGCGCGGGCGAAGTGGTCGAACAGGGACCGGCCGCCCGGATATTCGAGGCACCGCAACACGACTACACCCAACGGCTGCTGACGGCGGCACTCAACCCGGGCGGGTAGCCCTGTGCGGCGCTCCGGGTTAGCCCCCGGAGCGTTCTTCCGATATCAATTCCGCAACGAACGAGCCGTAGTATCGTGCGGGGTCTGGTTAGGTCAGATGCGATTGCCTGTCGGGGAAATCATGGGCTGTTGATTTTCCATGTATCGGATACAAACCACCGGCTTTCAGCCGGTCCGCTTCAGCGTTTTTGTCGATGATCTCCTCTCCCGGATTTGAAGCCGCCAGAGGCGGTATGGCTTCAAATCCGGGAGAGGA
>NZ_JAHKNG010000129.1 GCF_018860165.1 Paracoccus marinaquae | reverse complement strand
CCGAGGTTGAGGCGGAAAAGGAAATCCGTGCCCCCAAAGCAGGGGGCGGGACGACCAAGTCCGCGCCCAAGCGCACCATTGGCAATCTGCCTGCCGCCCTTCCGCGCATTGAAGAGGTAATCGAGCCTGACAGCCTGATCTGCCCCTGCGGCTGCGGTGTCATGCATCGGATCGGTGAAGACCGCAGTGAGCGGCTGGACATCGTGCCGGCCCAGTTGCGCGTCATCGTCACCGTGCGCCCGAAATATGCCTGTCGGACCTGCACCGACGGCGTGACGCAGGCCCCGGCACCCTCACATCTGATCGCGGGCGGGCTGCCAACCGAAGGTGCCATCGCTCATGTCCTGATCAGCAAATATGCCGATCACCTGCCTCTGTATCGCCAGAGCCAGATCCTGGCGCGGGCGGGGCTTGATCTGCACCGTGCCGTGCTGGCCGATTGGGTCGGCAAGGCTGCATTCCATCTGAAGCCCGTCGTCGACCGGTTGGCCGAGAATCTGAAGCGATCCGGCAAGCTGTTCATGGATGAAACCACCGCCCCGGTGCTGGATCCGGGGCGCGGAGCAACAAAAACCGGATATCTCTGGGCACTCGCCCGAGATAACCGATCCTGGGGCGGCGAGGACCCGCCCGGCGTGGTCTACTTCTACGCCCCCGGCCGCGCGGGCGAATGTGCTGAAACCTTCCTGACCGGCTTCGACGGCATTCTGCAGGTCGACGGCTATACCGGCTACAATCGACTGACCAAACCCTCGCGCAAGGGCGGCGCGCCCATTCGCGTGGCGCATTGCTGGGCGCATGCGCGCCGCAAACTGAAGGAGGTCTTCGACCGCGACGGATCAGCGATCGCCGCCGAGGGCCTGCGCCGCATTGCCGAATTCTA
The DNA here is from genome assembly GCF_018860165.1 of Paracoccus marinaquae. Lineage (GTDB taxonomy): Bacteria > Pseudomonadota > Alphaproteobacteria > Rhodobacterales > Rhodobacteraceae > Paracoccus > Paracoccus marinaquae. Next base: position 166 of record NZ_JAHKNG010000129.1, on the reverse strand, counting down.
TGCCGTCGAGGCCGATATCCGCGGCGTCTCCTCCGGCCAGCGCCTCTCAGCCCGCCAAGCCCGCACCGCGCCGCTGGTGGCCACCTTCGGCGACTGGCTGCAGGCGCAGCGCCGCAAGACCTCCGCCAAATCCCGCTTGGGCGAAAAACTGGCCTATATCCATAAC
>NZ_JAHKNG010000128.1 GCF_018860165.1 Paracoccus marinaquae | reverse complement strand
GACCGTGTTGCGTGAATAAGTTTTGGGACAGACTGCCCCCTTTCCCCATGGTTTCAGGCGGCACGCTCATAGACCGCACGCCCGAGACGGGTCATGCGGTTCAGGGCTTTGACGGCGATCTGTGTTTCGGTCGTCTGTGTCTCCATTCTGCGGTCGCGCAGCTTCGGTCCGATGACCGCCTTGTAGCGCCCGATCTGAGCTTCGCCGCGTGATCTCTGGCCATAGCCGGTGGCCTTTTGCCAAGCGATACGACCGTGTGCGGCGATCATGTCGATATGGGCGTTGCGGCTCGGGCCCTCGCCTGGGACGGCATTCTTCGGCGGCGGGATGATCAACTCGACATCCGGCCCCAAAGCTTCCCGGATCGTCGCGGCGGTTGGTGCACCATCATAGGCCCCGTCGCCGATGAACCGGCGGACCGGGCTGACCACCTCGGCCAGGAGATAGGGCAGAGCGCCGGGGTCTCCGACATGCTCGGTCGTCAGGCAGGACGCGACAATCTCGCCGCTCTCCGGATCGAGGCCGATATGCAGCTTGCGCCATGTTCTTCGGGTCTTCGGCAGCCCGTGCTTCTCCTGCATCCAGCCGCGACCGCCGTGAACCCGCAACCCTGTACTATCGACAATCAGCGGCATCGGACCACTGGTTGGCCGATCACACGGCGTGGCCTGCAGCGATTGGGCGCGACGGCAGAGCGTGGAGAAATCCGGAACGGGAACGGCGAGGTCGATGAGCCGCAGCAAGCTCCGCACGAACCCCTGGGTCTGCCGAAGCGGCAGGCCGAAAACGACGCGCAGAATCAGGCAGGTTTCAATTGCCAGGTCGGAATATCTACGCTGCCCGCCGCGCTTTCCCGAGCGCGGTGCGTACCACCCGCGCACCGCATCTTCGCTGATCCAGACCGTCACGTCACCGCGTTGGCGGAGCGCCTTATTGTATTCAGCCCAATTCGTTACCCGGTAGTTTACCTTCGCAAACTTATCCCGCCGCGCCGCGTTGTGCTTGAAAGGCATCCCGCCATCCTGTTGTCAAACCGGCCAACCGCTTACGATGCAGAAACGATCCATGCAACACGG
>NZ_JAHKNG010000127.1 GCF_018860165.1 Paracoccus marinaquae | reverse complement strand
CCTCGGGCGACCACAAACCCTTCCGCTTCAGCTCGTGACGCCAAGCGTAGATCTGCTGGCGCGTCACCTCGTGGCGCTGCGCAACCTGGGTCACCGTCGCACCATCGATCCCCACAGCGCTCACAATGGGATTGTCAAGTTATTGACCGTGCTCCCGAGTGCCGGTAGCCGGATACGATGATCAGCCAGATTTCCGCAGCCCGTCTCAAAGGCCACCGCTTCCCGCGCGCCATCATTTCCTACGCGGTCTGGGCGTATCACCGCTTTGCCCTGAGCCTGCGCGATGTGGAGGATCTTCTGGCCGAACGTGGCATCAAAGTGAGCTATGAGACGATCCGGGCATGGGTCCGAAAATTTGGCCCGCAGATCGCCAGGCGCATCAGATCGAAACGCGCGCGGCCCTCGGACAAATGGCATCTGGACGAGGTTGTGATCAGCATCGGTGGCGTGAAACACTGGCTGTGGCGGGCGGTGGACAGCAACGGAGATGTGCTCGATATTCTGGTGCAATCGCGCCGGAACACACGAGCGGCAAAGCGCTTTATCGCCGGGCTTGTCGCGCGCTGGGGCAGGCCTCGTGTGATCATCACGGACAAGTTGCGCAGCTATGGCGCAGCCCTGCGCAAGCTGGGGCTGGAAGTGGATCACCGGGCGCACAAGGGATTGAATAACCGGATCGAGGGATCACACCGGCCAACCCGGAAGCGAGAGAAAATCCAGGGGCGTTTCAAATCAGCCCGACAGGCGCAGCGGTTTCTGGCCGTCCATGATGAAACCGCCAACCTGTTCCGCCCTCGCCGCCACAAAATGACCGCCGCCGCTTATCGCCAGAAACGTGCCAACGCCTTTGCAAGGTGGAATGAAGTTGCTGCAACCATGGCCGCCTGAACAGGGGCAGCGGGGCAGAAAGGCACGCGGCGGAAAACAACTTGACGATACCCAAGGTCCATTTGGCGATGGACGCGGGCTCGGGCGACATCGTGGCCGTGGAATTCACCTCAAGCCGCGAGGGCGATAGCCCTGTCCTACCCGACCTCCTGGAGCAGACCCCTGCTGACCAAGAAGTCGGCACCGTGACTGGCGATGGACCGTGTTGCATGGATCGTTTCTGCATCGTAAGCGGTTGGCCGGTTTGACAACAGGATGGCGGGATGCCTTTCAAGCACAACGCGGCGCGGCGGGATAAGTTTGCGAAGGTAAACTACCGGGTAACGA
>NZ_JAHKNG010000126.1 GCF_018860165.1 Paracoccus marinaquae | reverse complement strand
ACATCTACGGTTACAAGATGTTCACCGGGCGGGGCGCACGAGACCTGAGGGCCTGGCTTGAAGGTGCGGCCGAGACTGCCCGGTCGAACGAGGATCTGGCGCGGCGCTTCGTCGAGCAATGCAGGGCGTCCCAGAGCATCCTGCCCGGAATCACGGTCATCGAGCGGCTTTGCGCGGATGCGCTTGTAGCCGCTGAACGACGGGTCGATGCCCGGATCGCCCGTCGGCTGGACGATGACATACGGACGCGGCTCGATGCTCTGTTGACCGAAGATACGGGCGGCTCGGTCACGCGGTTTGTCTGGCTGCGTCAGTTCGAGGTCGGGCGGAACTCGGCTGACATGAACCGCCTGCTGGACCGCCTGGAATACCTGCAGGCTTTGGAACTGGACCGGGGCATTCTGGCGGATGTGCCGCTGCACCGGATTGCGCGCCTGCGCAGGCAAGGAGAGCGCTACTTCGCGGGGGATCTGAGGGATATCTCGGATGATCGCCGCCTCGCCATCCTTGCGGTCTGCGCGCTGGAATGGCGCAGTGCCATTGCCGATATTGTGGTGGAGACCCACGACCGGATCGTCGGAAAGACCTGGCGCGAGGCGAAATCACGATGTGACGCCCGGATGGACGATGCCAAATCGGCGCTGAAGGACACCCTGCAATCCTTCAAGACATTGGGAGCGGCGCTCCTGGAGGCGCATGAGGACCGGGCCTCGCTCGAAGAGGCCGTCGGCAATGCCGGAGGATGGATATCCCTCAAAGGGCTTGTCGCCACGGCTGCACAACTGACCGACACGTTCGCCGCCGATCCGCTGGCGCATGTCGGTCACGGTTATCATCGCTTCCGGCGCTATGCGCCTCGCATGCTGCGGGCGCTGGAGATTTGCGCCGCGCCCGTGGCGGAGCCGCTGCTGGCGGCGAGCGTGATCATCGCAGGCAGGGAGACGACTGACGGCCGGCCGCTGACCTTTCTGCGCCGCACCTCAAAGTGGCATCGCCACCTGAATGGCGACGATGAGCACCGAGTATGGGAGGTCGCGGTCCTGTTCCATCTGCGTGAGGCCTTCCGTTCCGGCGATATCTGGCTAGCGCATTCGCGTAGGTACGGCGACCTGAAGGACGCGCTGGTCCCGGTCGAGGCCGCCCGCGACACGCCGAGGCTGGCCATGCCCTTCGAACCTGAGGCCTGGCTGACGGATCGTAGGCTGCGCATGTCCGATGCTATATGCCGCCTGGCGCGCGCGGCAAGGACCGGTGCGATCCCCGGTGGCTCCATCGAGGACGGCAACTTGAAAATCGA
>NZ_JAHKNG010000125.1 GCF_018860165.1 Paracoccus marinaquae | reverse complement strand
GGTAGCGTCAAGAATCTTTCGCACATTTGTTCACGCGACGCCTGCTCCTTTGGTTTGATCCGCGAATAGCGGGGTCATGTTCATGTACTTGCGCGTCGACCATTGGGTTCCGGCGATGTGCCTCAACCTGGCCGCGGCCAGGTTGAGGCAGGATTTTCCATCTGGGAAGGCTCCGACGACGCGGGTGCGACGCCGGATTTCTCGCATGATCCGCTCCAATGGGTTGTTGGTCCGCAGCTTGATCCAATGGCTGTCCGGAAAGCCGTAGAAGGTCAGGGTCTCGTGACCATGCTCCTCCAGCAGGTCCGCCGCTTTGGACAGCCTCATGGCGCGTAGATCAGCGACGATGGCCGCCATCTTCTCTGCCGCAGCCCTGTGATCCTCCTGCGCATGGATCGCCTTCAGCATCTTCGCCACATCGCGGACCTTGCCGGCCGGCACGAGGCTGAAGACGTTGCGGTAGAAATGCACGACGCAACGCTGCCACTGCGCATCGGGCAGGAACTCAGCGGCGCTTTCGACCAGCCCCCGGCAAGCGTCCGAGACGATCAGTTGCACGCCCGACAGCCCGCGATCCACCAGATGGCGCAGAAAGGCCGACCAGCCAGACTTGTCCTCTTTCGGGCCCTCGACGATACCGAGGATCTCGCGATAGCCCTCGCGGGTCACGCCAATCGCCACAAGCAGCGACACGTTGCGCACCTCGCCGGCCCATGACCGCTTCATCACGATCCCATCCAGAAAGACGTAAGGGTGATCCCCTTCGATCTTCCGATGCCGCCAGGCGTCGATCTTGGCATAGATTTTCTTGTTCAGGTTCGAGACCGTGCCGGGGCTGACCCGCGTGCCCCACAAGGCCTCGGTGATATCTTCCACTCGGCGCACCGACACACCCGCCAGATACATCTCGATCAGAGCTTCCTCGACCGAGCTTTCGCGCCGCTGATACCGTTCGATGATCGCCGTCTCAAAGGTCTGCCGCCGGAGTTTCGGAACCTTCAGGCTGACCTTGCCGGCCTTGGTGTCCAGTGACCGTTCATAGCTGCCCGCCCGGGTGTCCTTCCGGCCTTCGCTGCGCTCATACCGGCCGGCACCGCACAATCGGTCGGCCTCGGCATCCAGCATCGCGTTCAACGCCTCTTCAACCGTCCCGCGAACCATCTCGCCGAGATGGTCGCGGATCCGCGCCTCATCGATCTGGATCACTTGCCCCATCGCTTTGGGCTTCCCGTTCTCGTTCATTTCCTACTCCTCTCAGAAAGTCTGAAAGGAACCGGCGTCTCCGTCAAATGTGCGAAAGAAGTTGTACGTTATC
>NZ_JAHKNG010000124.1 GCF_018860165.1 Paracoccus marinaquae | reverse complement strand
GCGCCTCTCAGCCCGCCAAGCCCGCACCGCGCCGCTGGTGGCCACCTTCGGCGACTGGCTGCAGGCGCAGCGCCGCAAGACCTCCGCCAAATCCCGCTTGGGCGAAAAACTGGCCTATATCCATAACCACTGGGACGGGCTGCAAACCTTCCTGACCGATGGCCGTGTCGAGATCGACTCCAACAGGGTCGAGAACCTGATCCGTCCCATTGCCCTCAATCGCAAGAATGCCCTCTTCGCCGGCCACGACGAAGGCGGCATCGCCTGGGGCCGCATTGCCTCGCTGATCGAGACCTGCAAGATCAATCGCATCGAGCCCTTCGCTTATCTCAAGGCAACCCTGACAGCCATCGCCAACGGCCACCCGCAAAGCCGCATCGACGACCTGCTGCCATGGAACTTCAAACCGTCAAGCTAAGCCGACCGTGATGTCCTGCGAACGCTTACATTTCAGGCTGGTGGCGCGAGCGCAAAACCCGCGGACGAGCCGAGAGCAAGACGCGCTACGCTCTGGTTGTTGGCATCGAGACGCCGGATGTTGATGTTGACCTGATCACGCCTATAGCCGCTGAGGTCGAAAACCTGATAGCTGCGGGCATATCCATCGGAACATAGAAAGCACGCTCGGCGGTGCCATTGGAAGCTGTCTGAGGGTGGATCGTTGTCTGGTCAGGTGGAGCCGCGCAGCTTCAAGGACTTGAAACTCCTGTTTCCTGATAGAGTAGAGTGGGTTAGACTAAGCGGCGAGCTTGGGAATTTCCTGCTCGACCAATCGTAAGTATCGTTGCGGCTGTGCCAGCGTGAAGCCCAGCTCCGCATCCAGGGCATAGAAGCGCAGCAGCGATGGCAACTCGTCCACGGGCGCATCCGGCCAACGGGAGCGGAAAGCCTGGATCATGCTTGCCGGGCCGGCCCCGCGCGCTTCGGGTGCATATGGATTGCCGACGGGATCGAGCGTGAGGTTTCCCTGCGACGCGGCGGCGAACACAAACCAGTAGTCGCGTTGACTGGTGGTCAGCCGAAGATAAAGGTCTGAGGACCAGCCGGCTCGCGTCTGCGCCGGAATCAGATGCACAACATAGTTGTTGCCTTCGGTTGTCATCGTATAGACGGCACGTTCTGCCGGGCAACCCGTAAGGGTGGTTATAGGTTGGGCCAAGGCTGCGACGGGAAGGAGCAGCGCAGTGAACAGGCCGGCGATCGGTCTTTTCGGGAGTGTCCGATCTTTTGTGTATGATTGATCGGGTCCATGCTTCACCGAAAGGAAGCATGTATGACGATCTCCAAGGAAATTCTGGACGAGTTGCTGAAAGGCGTTGAGCGCCCGGAGGACCTGC
>NZ_JAHKNG010000123.1 GCF_018860165.1 Paracoccus marinaquae | reverse complement strand
CCGAAACGTCCGGGAATGGTTTGCGGCCCGCAACCAGTTCGCCATAATGTTCGGCGAGCGCTTCGCCGCTTGAGTATCTGAAACTGCATGGGCCGGATCAGATACACAGAGTTCCTGACACTCCCCGCCCTCGTTCTCGGCGATCCACAGGCCCAGAACCTCGCGCAGACCGTCGCGGGTGACGCCGAGGGCGACGTAAACGGCTTTGTTCTTCACCGTCCGGCTGTCGGCATCGCGGATCTTCACCCGGAGGGCGTCGAAGATCACGATGGGATACATCCGATCCAGCGCCCGGCTCTGCCATTCCCGAACCTCGTCCAGCACGGCATCGGTAACGCGGCTGATCAGATCAGGCGACACCTGCAGCCCGTAGAGCTCCAGCAGATGCGCCTGGATGTCCCGGACCGTCAAACCGGCAGCGTAAAGTCCGATGATTTTGTCATCCATCCCGTCGATCCGGGTCTGGCCCTTCTTGATCAGCTCCGGCTCGAAGCTGCTGTCACGGTCGCGGGGAACCGCCACCGGCAGCTCGCCGTCCTGACCTTTCAGCACCTTCGTCGATGCGCCATTGCGCCGGTTGCGCTGCCCGGCAGGGGCCTCCTTGCCCTCATCATAGCCCAGATGCGCGGTCAACTCCGCTCCGAGCATCCGTTCCATCAGCCGGATTTTCAGTTCTTTCATCAGCCCGGCTTCGCCGAGCAGGTCCTCCGGGCGCTCAACACCCTTCAGCAGTTCGTCCAGAATTTCCTTGGAGATCGTCATACATGCTTCCTTTCGGTGAAGCATGGACCCGATCAATCATACACAAAAGATCGGACACTCCCTAGGGCGGCGGGACTGACCAAGAAGGTCAGTGTACACACGCTACGGCACAGCTTCGCGACCCATCTCTTGGAAAGCGGCGTCGTGCTGAAAGCACGCCTCAGGCGTGACATCCGCATCATCCAGGTGCTGCTCGGGCACAATTCCCTGTCGACAACGGCCCGCTACACGCAGGTCGCCACGACAACAATAGCGAAGACGCAAAGCCCGTTCGACCGCCTGAGCCTGGAGGTGGTGCCGCCCGGGTGATGGCCGAGCCGTGCGTCCGGTTCTGGAGGTGGCGGATATCTTCCGCCGCCATGGAACTGCCTATGTTCAGGCACACGGCGACCATCTCGGCCGGGTCGAACGCCGAGTAATGTCGGCAATCGAGTTGTGCCGCACTCCGGCACTCGGCGGCCATGTCGAAGGCTGTCGGACCTGTGGCACGATCCGTGTCGCCTATAATTCCTGCCGCAACCGGCACTGTCCGAAGTGTCAGGGCGCGGCGGCTCGTGACTGGCTGGTCGCGCGGGCGGGCGACCTGCTGCCGGTCCC
>NZ_JAHKNG010000122.1 GCF_018860165.1 Paracoccus marinaquae | reverse complement strand
TGCAACATGTGTAACCGCCCCTTGCGCAAGGGGTAATTTCAGAGCTGCTTTCCGCGCGTCACCGGGTGCTGACATGTGTCCGGCCTCTGATGCGGCCTTGGTCATGCCGCGGGCCCGTATGGTGTTCGAAGGTCGGGTCCAGATCAAAGCCGCGTGCTCAAAGGCACTCTGTTGCACACTGGTTCTCCCGATCCCGTCTCACGACTGTTGCGCCAAACTGCTCCTTGCCCTCTTCCGCTCCGACGTCCTCGCGACCGACGGCTGCTTACGCTGCCACGGCCGGAGACTGGTATACGCCACCGCGGGCCATCAAAGCCCAGACAATCCGCGCCATCTTGTTCGCCAGCGCGACACGCACCAGCATCGACGGCTTGCGCGACAGCATGTTCCCCAGCCATGTGCCGGGTTGAGCTTCACGATGGACGTGGCGCTTGATGATCACGCTGTTGGCGCCAATGATCAGCAGCCGCCTGAGAGACCGCTCGCCCATCTTCGTCGTCGCTCCGAGGCGCTGCTTGCCACCGGTCGAGTGTTGCCTGGGCACCAACCCGAGCCAGGCTGCAAAATCCCGGGCCTTCCGGAAGGTCTCGGGAGGCGGCGCAAGTGTCGCGATGGCCGTCGCGATCAGCGGGCCGATGCCCGGCACCGTCATCAGCCGTCGGGCGACCTCGTTCTCTTTGGCGCAGCGTGAGATCTCGGCATCGAGCCTCCCGATCTGCGCCTCGAGGTGCGCCAAGGATCCGATCAGAACCTGCAGGGTGGCTGTCGCCTCGGCGGGCAACCCGCTCTCTGGATCCTCGACGATGGCGATCAGCTTCGAGGCATTGGCAGCGCCCTGCGGCACAACCTGCCCGAACTCGGCAAGGTGACCGCGCAGGGCGTTGATCGCCTGGGTGCGCTGCCGGATCAGTAACTCGCGCACGCGGAACACCATCGCCGCCCCTTGGGTCTCTTCGCTCTTCACCGACACGAAGCGCATCGTCGGACGCTGTGCAGCTTCGCAAATCGCCTCGGCGTCGGCGGCGTCATTCTTCTGCCGTTTGACGAAGGGCTTCACGTAGGCCGGAGGGATCAGCCGGACCTCATGTCCAAGCTTGCCAATCTCTCGACCCCAGTAATGTGCACCACCACAGGCTTCCATCGCCACGACGCAAGGCGGCAAAGCCTCAAAGAACCCCAGCACCTGCGTGCGCCGCAGCTTCTTCCGTAGCACCGCACCGCCTGCGGCGTCCGCCCCATGCACCTGGAACACATTCTTCGCCAGATCGAGCCCGACCGTGATAATCTCCGACATGACCGTCCTCCGTTGTGGATCATCGCAGACCCACCTTGGCACAGAGATGCCGTCGGGGGGCGGTCACATCATCA
>NZ_JAHKNG010000121.1 GCF_018860165.1 Paracoccus marinaquae | reverse complement strand
AGACCGCCGAAATCCACATCCGCATTGCCCTCATGAACCGCTTCAACGCTCTCGGCCAAGCGGAGATCGAACGCGTCGCCTAAGATCTCGGGGGAAAGGCGCAAGCTCGGCTCAAACCGGCGTTCTGTAACAACGCCCTTTGCATCCCTGGCGAAATACGCGGTGGCCTTTTTTAGGACGAACGGGATCCGAGTTGTGCTGAAGTGTTAGCGGTCGTGGCCGAGCACCGGCTGTTCCCTATCCCCGACCAGCTTAGGCCCTGTTTGCCTGACGACAATCCCGTGACCCAGGACATAGCAGACATCCTTGCCGAGCTTGGTGTCGCTTTTGACGAGCAGGGCTTGACTGCACCCGAGGCTACACCAACCGCCGAAACCGCTGTCACCGAGGCCTGGACACAGGCGCTTGAGGCCCCGTTTTCCCAGGTGGAGCACTACCTCGCATATGTCGAAGACCGCAGCCACTATGGTACCCACCAAGGGGTCAAGGGGCTCGAATTTCCCCGAATCATGGTGATCGCCGACGACAACCATACACGATTCAAGGGCCTGGCCTCGTATGAGACGCTGTTCGAGGTGAAACCCCTTGGTCCAGACGCGCAGAAAAAGGCAGACAAGGGCGAAGAAACTACGATCGAGCGCACCCGCCGCCTGCTCTATGTCACTTGTACTCGCGCAGAAGAGAGCCTTGCGCTTGTGCTCTATTCTGAGGCCCCCGATGCGATCCGCAGGTTTTTGATCTTCAAAAACTGGGTGGCAGAGGACGAGATCGTGATGGCTGAGACCCACGGGTCATATCAGAAAGCTGCAATGAAGCGCTGAACTGGTTCAGTAATGAACGCTATAGGCCGAATCTGTCGCACAGCGATGCGTGGCTGGCTAGTGATAGAGAGGGCGCGAGGAGGCTGGGTCTTGAACACGCTAAAGCGCGAAAACAGCCAGCAGAACGATCTCTACCGGCTTCGGATTTCTTCACATATACGCATTTTCCAGTAAAAATGGACAAACGGTTGTCATTAATGGAAGATCTATCTGGCACTTGCCAAGTGCGGAGTGGTGGAGCCAAGGGGAGTCGAACCCCTGACCTCTTGAATGCCATTCAAGCGCTCTACCAACTGAGCTATGGCCCCACCGGAGGTCCGTGCGACCGTTCCGATCGCCGATGAAGGGTCGTATAGGAGGGGGCGTGTCGGGGCGCAAGTGAAAAAGCGCCAAAAAAGCGCCCGGGGGTGAGCACATCGCACGCCACCGCGGGAGTGTCCGATCTTTTGTGTATGATTGATCGGGTCCATGCTTCACCGAAAGGAAGCATGTATGACGATCTCCAAGGAAATTCTGGACGAGTTGCTGAAAGGCGTTGAGCGCCCGGAGGACCT
>NZ_JAHKNG010000120.1 GCF_018860165.1 Paracoccus marinaquae | reverse complement strand
GAGTAATGCTTGAAAGTTGGTGATGCCCTGAGGGGCGGCATATCAAGGCGGTGTCTACGCGCCGTCAATTCTCAGCCGAGAAAGGGATATGCCACATGTCAGAAGCTACCATCACCCATCTGCCCGATCCATCGGGATTTTCCACCGACCCGTTGACCGATCTGGTGCGCGACGGCGCGCGACAGTTGATCCGTCAGGCCGTTGAGGCCGAGCTTGCGGCGCTGCTGGAGCGCCACGCGGCCGAGAAGCTGGAAGACGGCCGCGCCCGCCTGGTCCGGCACGGCCATCTGCCCGAGCGCGAGGTTCTGACCGGGATCGGCCCGGTGCCGGTGAAGGTTCCACGCATCCGGGATCGCGGGGTTGGCGAGGACCGGATCAGCTTCACGCCGAGCATCCTGCCGCGCTATCTACGCAAGACGAAATCGGTCGAGGAACTGCTGCCCTGGCTTTACCTCAAGGGGGTGTCGACCGGCGATTTCCAGGAGGCTCTGGCGGCGTTGCTTGGCCCGCAGGCTCAAGGCCTGTCCGCCGCGACGATCTCGCGGCTGAAGGCCGACTGGTGGGACGACTACGAGGCCTGGCGGAAACGCGACCTCGGCACCAGGCGTTTCCTCTACATCTGGGCCGACGGGGTCTATTTCAAACCGCGCATGGCCGAGGAAAAGCAGTGCGTTCTGGTGATCGTCGGGGCCGACGAATACGGCCGCAAGGAGTTGCTGGCCATGACCGATGGCTTCCGCGAAAGCACGCAGAGCTGGCGCGAGGTGCTGCTCGATCTCAGGCGGCGCGGGCTGAAACAGGATCCGAAGCTGGCCATCGGCGACGGCGCTCTTGGCTTCTGGGCCGCCCTGCGCGAAGTCTTCGCCACGACGCGGGAACAGCGTTGCTGGGTTCACAAGACCATGAACGTTCTGAACGCGCTGCCGAAATCGTTGCAGGCGAAGGCAAAGGGGCACCTGCATGACATCTGGCAGGCCGAAACGAAATCAGCCGCCAATGCCGCCTTCGATCATTTCACCGAAACCTATGGCGTCAAATACGACAAGGCGGTCGCCAAGCTGGCGAAGGATCGCGACGCGCTGCTGACCTTCTACGATTTTCCGGCCGAGCATTGGAAACACATCCGGACGTCAAACCCGATCGAGAGCACCTTCGCCACCGTTCGGCACCGCACGAAGCGCACCAAGGGATGCCTGAGCCGCAGGACCGGGCTTGCCATGGCCTTCAGGCTGATGATGTCGGCGCAGAAGAAATGGCGCAAGCTTGATGGCCAGAACCGCCTGCCCGAGATCATCCAGGGGATTGAATTCCGCGATGGCCTCCGCCAACTTCAAACCGCCGCCTGATCAGGCATCACCAACTTTCGCGCATATCTC
>NZ_JAHKNG010000011.1 GCF_018860165.1 Paracoccus marinaquae | reverse complement strand
GACGGCGACCATTTCGTGCCGCTGGACGCCGCGATCGAGACGATGCGCCAGACCGGCCGCGACATGAGCGAGAAATACAAGGAAACCTCGCTTGGCGGCCTGGCCGTCAATGTCCCGAACTGTTGATGTCAGTGTCCGTCAGAGATTTCCGGCTTTCTGTCAGGTTCCCGTATCAGTTGGCGTCTCATCTGAAATCACGCCACCTGTCAGTTTGCGCCCCTTGCGCGACATTCGCTCTGTTGACCAGACACACCCGGAAATCTCGCCATGAGCCAACATCCCGCTTGACCATGAGCACGGTTGCCGGCATTTCATCGCAGGATGTTCAGGAACCAAAACCTCTTCGATCGACGCCGACGCCGCGCACCGATGCTGCGGCTCTTCGGGCTGCGTGTCGATCAGTGTTCTTTGGCGTGATAATCGGCTTGCCATAATTATCGCCCGCCGGAGCACTTCCGACCCGCGTTCCTGACCCCCGCAGCCCTCGGCTCCGGGGGCTTTCTTTTTCCAATCATCGAAGGACATCATCATGGGTATTCGCGTCGGCATCGTCGGCATCAGCGGTTTTGGTGGCGGTGAGGCCCTGCGCCTGATTGCGGGCCATCCGTCATTCGAGCTTGTCTATGCAGCGGGCGAAGGCAGTGCTGGCTGCCGATTGATCGACCGCTACCCCGGTGTGCCGCACAAGCTCGCCGGACTGATGATCGAGAAATGGGACCCCGAGACTCTGCCAGAGCTCGACCTGCTCTTCGCCTCGCTGCCCACCGGTGCGTCGGCCGAGGCACTGTCGCGCGTTCGCGAGGAGGTGAAGATCGTCGATATCGGCGGCGACCACCGGTACGTTGACGGCTGGACATATGGCCTGGCGGACGTCTGGCCCGACCGGATCAGAGGCCAGAGCCGCGTTGCCAACCCCGGCTGTTTTCCCGCCGCGACGCTGAACGCCCTCGCGCCGCTTCTGGCCGGCAAGTTGATCGAGCCCGACAATATCGTGATCGATTCCAAGACCGGCATCTCGGGTGCGGGGCGTGGTGGCGGTGACAGCAAGTTCGGCTATGCCGAAAGCAACGAAAATCTACAGCCCTATGGCCTGCTCAAGCATGTCCACATGCCCGAAATGACCACGACGATCGAGCGCCTGAGCGGCGGCAGCGCCTCCGGGCTGGTGTTCACACCGCATCTGGTTCCGATGACCCGCGGCGTGCTTGTCACCATTTACTGCCGCGGCAACGCCACCACTCGGCAATGTGTCGACGCGGCCCAGAGCTTCTATGCAGACCGCCCATTCGTGCGCGTGACCGACAGGCCGCCGCAGACCAAATGGGCGACGGGCTCGAACCTCTCGTTCGTCAGCTATGCAGCCGACCCCGAGCGCAGGCTGGTGATCGCGATGGGTGTGGTCGACAATCTCGGCAAAGGCGCGGCGGGGCAAGCGGTGCAGAATGCGAACCTGATATGCGGGCTGTCCGAAACCGCAGGACTGGACCTGCCCCCTGTCTGGCCGTGATGCCCCGGCAGGATCGCATTTGTCTGGCCGCTCGCCATGTTGTGAGCGGCAGCTTTGTCCGCAGTGGGAACGCCCTCATTCGGACGACATGAGGGAACTCGAATTGGGGTTTGGGGTGCTTTTTCCTGACGCCCCGGCCCGCACGGCGAGAATTCAGCGACACACTGTGTCAAGAACTGCCGGCATCTGACCATAGCTACTGCGGCGATCTGTCGCCGCCGGTGGCGCGGAGCGCTTGCCCCCCGCGCCGGCCATTGCTAACGCTTGGCCGACAGTGATCCATAAGAAGAAGGCCGCCGATGTCTCCGCGTCTCGCACTCATCGCCCTCCTGACCCTGCCGCTGGCCGCCTGCGAGGGCACCGGGCTGCCCGGTCTCGGCGGGCAGGACGAAGTTCAGGCCGAAGGGCACAAGGGCCCGCCCGGCGTGTCCCCGCTGGAACAGCCCATCGAAACCGGCACCGCCGAGCCGCGCGCCGTCGCCACCGCCGAAGCCGCGACCTACAACACCGCCGCCTTCAGCGCCCGCGGGAACGAGCCCTTCTGGGCGGTTGACGCGTCAGGCGGCACCGCGATCTACAAGACCCCCGAAAACCAGAGCGGCCGCGCCATTCGCGTCAAGCGGATCGCCTTCGCCGAGGGGGTCGAATATGTCGGCATGCTGGGCGGCAGACCCTTCGCCCTGACCGTACGCGGCGCCGCCTGCCAGGACAGCATGTCGGGCGAGAAATTCCCGATGACTGCGACGCTGAAGGTCTCGGGCCGCACCGACCCGGGCTGCGCCGGCCCGGCCAGCGCCGAAGTGGCGGCGGCGGTTGCGGCGGTCAAGGCCCCCGCCCCGGCCGCGCCGCGCGCCGCTGCCCCGAAACCGGCATCGCCCCGCCCCGCCGCGCCGAAGCCTGCCGTGACACCGGCCGCAGCACCAGCACCGGCCCCCGCGCCGACCGAGGCTCCGGCCGCGGCCTCCCAGACCGAGCCGGCGACCCCGGCAGGCGACAGCACGACCGTCCCGGCTCCGGCCCTGCAACTGCCCTCGACGCCGCCGGCGGTCACGCCTGCCGCCGATGCCGCCGCAGAGCCCGCAGCCCCTGCGGACGCCGGCGCGGCCGGGCAGTGACGCCCGCCCGCCACCCGTGCGACCCAGATGACGCACTCGGCCGGTGAAATTCTGCCGGCGGGATGCAATCGCGCCGGCCCATGGCTATGATCCGGCCAAAGCTGAACAAGGAAGCGACGATGCGCCGATCCCTTATCATCCGCCGCCTGATGGCCACGACGCTGCCGGCGGCCATGGTGTTGGGCTCAGTCTCCTCGACCGCGGTGGCAGAGCCGCTGATCGCCCGCAACATGTCCTCCTTCGGCATGCCCGGAGGGATCGACACCCCGACCGCCGAGATGCTGCCCGACGGCACTCTGGGAGGAACGGTCTCCTATTCCGATTACGCGCTGCGCAACAACGTGACCTTCCAGGCCATGCCGCGCCTGACCACCGCCCTGCGCTATTCGCGGATCGATGGCATCAACGACCACAACGACCTCGGCCATATCTGGGACCGGTCGCTGGACCTGCGGCTGCTGCTGCTGGAACAGCAGGGCTGGCGTCCGGCGGTCGCGGTGGGGCTGATGGATTTCCTCGGCACCGGCGTCCATTCGGGCGAGTATCTGGTTGCAACGAAGGACATCACGCCGCAGCTGCGCGCCTCGGTCGGTCTTGGCTGGGGGGCGCTGGCCGGTCAGCCGCGCAGCATCGACATCCGCGACGAGGGCGGGACGCCGAAGGTCGAGGACTGGTTCTCGGGCACCCCCAAGCCCTTCGCCTCGCTCAACTGGCAGGTCAATGACCGGCTGAGCCTGGTGGCCGAATATTCCTATAACAATTACCGGGCCAGCTATACCAATGGCGACACCGTGTGGGAGATCCAGCAGGGTGAAGACGAACCCGGCAGCAACCTGAATCTGGGTGCCTATTACAGCTTTGGCCGCAGCTATCAGGTCGGCCTCTATACCATCGGCGGCGAGACGATCGGGGCGCAGTTCTCCTTCGCGCTGAACCCGCGCACCGCGCCCTATCCGTCCGGGCTCGAGAAGGCGCCGGCCCCGGTGCGGCCGCGCCCGAGCCGCACCTCCGACCCCGAGGGCTGGTCGGGCCAGTGGGCGGCGGATCCGACGGCGCAGCCGGCCATCCAGGCGGCGCTTGGCGATGCCCTGATGGAAGAGGGCATCGTGCTTGAGGGCATGGTCCTGACCGCGAACCGGGCCGAAGCCCGGATCGAGAACCAGCGCTATATCCAGCAGGCCGAGGCGATCGGCCGCACCGCCCGGCTGATGACCCGCGCGCTGCCGCCTTCGGTAGACACCTTGGTCATCACCTCGACGCCCGACGGCGTCCCGACCTCGTCGGTGACCCTGCGCCGGTCCGATGTCGAACGGCTGGAGAACAGCCCGGCCGGTGAAATCGCCGCAGTCGCGCAGATCAGCGATGCCGCCCCCCGCCCCCAGGGGCTGGTCTATTCGGATGAGCTCTATCCCGACTTCAGCTGGCGGCTTGGCCCCTATCTGGACCTTGGCCTGTTCGACCCCGACGATCCGCTGCGCTATGAGGTCGGCGCCGAGCTGAGCGGCATCTGGGAACTGGTTCCGGGTCTGGTCCTGACCGGCCGGGTGCGGCAGGGCTTCTTCGGCAATATCGACCAGCGCGGACCCGGCATCCCGCCCGAACTGAACGGCGGAGAACGCGGCGATCACTATACGCCGGAAGAATACGAATCCGATCCCTCGCTGGAGACGACCCCCGAGGGGGTGCCGCGCGTCCGTTCGGACACGCGGATGTATACCGGCAATTCCAGCCCGACCATTCCTGAGCTGACGCTGGCCTGGTATGCCAAGCCCACCGAGAACGTCTATACCCGGGTCACCGCCGGGCTTCTGGAACGGGCCTATGGCGGCATCTCGGCCGAGGTCATGTGGTGGCCGACCAGTTCGCCGCTGGCCCTCGGGGTCGAGGTCAACCGGGTCCGCAAGCGCGATTTCGACTCGCTGTTCTCGTTCCGCGACTACGAGGCCACCACCGCCTTCGTCTCGGCCTATTACCAGTTCGCCCAGGGCTATTCGGCCGAGCTCGACATCGGCCAGTACCTGGCCGGCGACAAGGGCGCGACCGTGACCCTGGCGCGCGAATTCGCCAATGGCTGGCGCGTCGGGGCCTATGTCACCAAGACCGATCTCAGCGCCGAGGAATTCGGCGAGGGCTCGTATGACAAGGGCATCATGCTGTCCCTGCCGCTGTCCTGGGCGACCGGCAAGCCGTCGCGCAACCGCGCCACCACCACCATCCGGTCGCTGTCACGCGATGGCGGCGCGCGGGTGGATGTCTCGGGACGCCTCTATGACACGCTGCGCGACAGCCATGAGGTCGAACTGTATCAAGGCTGGGGAAGGTTCTGGCGATGACGACGACACGCAACCGGATCCTGGCGGCAGCGCTGCTGCCGCTGCTGGCCGCCTGTGGAAGCGACACCGAGACCGGCGGCTCGCCCTGGGACGTCCTCGCCCGGACGGCCGTCGAGGCGGCGGCGGCGAAAACCGCGCCGGGCGCACCCGCGGCCCAGCCGAAATCGCCCGAGGAGGCGGCAGCGGAAGCCCTGCGGGTCAATCCGGGGCCGCTGATCCGGGCAAGCTTCGAGTTGCTGAACCAGAACCCGATCATGGCCATGGCCGGGCAGAACGGCGACATGCGCACCTACATGACCCCCGCCGAGGACGCGCTGATCCTGCGCAACGGCCTGCTGGTCGGGACCCGCGGGCTGGGCCAGGACCTGTCGGTGGCCGTCGCGCAGACCGAGCCGCTGATCCGCGCCGGGCGGGCCGGCAGCGGCCAGCGCACCATGTATTACTATACCGGCGATGGCCTCGAGCGGCCGCTGCAATTCGCCTGCACCGTGGGCGCGGGTCCGAAGCCCGGGGTCATGGTCGAGGATTGCGAGGGGCATGGCGCCAGCTTCCAGAACAGCTATCTGGTTCAGGGTGGCCAGGTGCCGGTGTCGCGGCAATGGATCGGCCCCGCGCTCGGCTATGTCACCATCCAGACCTTGCGGCCCTGAACGGCAAGCCCGTCCGGTTCTCGTCATCGAAACTTCGCAGCCGGCCCCGTTTGGGCCGGCTTTTTTTTCGTGGCGGGCGCCCCGGTCCCACGCCGGCAGGCGCGCAAAGGAAAAGGGCCGGCCCGAAGGCCGGCCCTTGTGAAACAGATCGGATTGGAGCCGATCCGTTCCGAAATCAGCTGTCGTCGTCGTCCGAAGCGACGGCGGCGATCACGCCCAGCAGCAGCAGGGCGGGAATGACGATACCAGCGTTCGACGACGCGGGCTCTTCTTCGACGACGATCGGCTCGACGTCGACGACGGGGGCAACATAGCCGCCAGCCAGAGCCGACGAAGCGGTCAGGCCGAGGACGGCAGCGAAGGTAGCGAATTTGGTCATGATCATGCTCCGTTTCGTTGAAGGCTGCCGTCTCCGGCAACATCGATGCGACAGTTACACAATCCCGAACGGTTGAAAAGCAGCATTAAATTAATTTCCCCCAGGGCTTGCCCGCACTGTTGCATATTGGCCAACAGATCCGCGGCAAACGGGTTCCGACTGCGACGATCGCGACACAAGTGTGCGACAAAGCTGAATTAAATGCGACGAAAAATCTGCCCGGCGGCGAAGAAAACCGCGGCGGCGGCGACGATCGAGGGGCCGGCCGGGCTGTCCAGTTGCAGGCTTGCCCAAAGCCCCGCCGCAACCGAGGCGGCAGCAATCAGCGCCGCGGCGGCGGCCATCCGCTCGGGCGTCGATGCCAGCCCGCGCGCGGCGGCGGCGGGCACGATCAGCATGGCCGAAATCAGCAGCGAGCCAACGACACGAATCGCCAGCGCGACGGTGACCGCCAGCGCCAGCGACAGCACCAGCCGCTCGACCTTCGGGTCGATCCCCGCCGCCATGGCCAGCTCTTCGTTGACCGTGGCCGTCACCAGCGACTGCCAGCGCCAGACCAGCAGCGCCAGAATCAGCCCGCCCCCGCCCCAGATCAGGGCCAGATCGGTGCCTCCGACGGCCAGGATATCGCCAAAAAGATAGCTGTTCAGATCGGCCCGGGCCGCGGGCACGAAGCTGATCGCAACGAGGCCGATGGCAAGGGCGGAATGGGCCAGCACGCCCAGCACCGTATCCATCGCCTGCCCGCGCGCGGCCAGCGCCGAGACCATCACCGCCACCGCCAGCGCGACGGCAAGCGTGCCGACATAGACCGACATGCCGAAGGCAAGGCTCAGCGCCACCCCCAGAATTGCCGCATGGGCGGTCGAATCGCCGAAATAGGCCATCCGGCGCCAGACCACGAAGCTGCCCAGCGGTCCGGCCACCACGGCCAGCCCCAGCCCTGCCAGCAGAGCGCGAATGAAGAAATCGTCCAGCATGTTCCCTGTCCTGCCGCTCAGGCGTGATGACCGTGATCCGCTCCATGCGGATGCGGGGTGCAGCCGTGGTCATGGTCGTGATCGTGATGATGGCGATACAGCGCCAGCGTGCCCTGCGCCTCGGTGCCGAACAGCGCGCGATAGGCCGGGGCCTCGCTGACATGTTCGGGGCTGCCCTCGCAGCAGACATGTCCGTTCAGGCAGACGACCCGGTCCGAGGCGCGCATCACCACCATCAAGTCGTGGCTGACCATCAGCACGGCGGCGCCGGTTTCGCGCCGGACATCCTCGATCAATTGGTAGAAGGCGACGATGCCGGGCTGGTCCAGCCCCTGGGTCGGTTCGTCCAGAACCAGCAGATTCGGGTCATGCAGCAGCGCCCGGGCCAGCAGCACACGCTGGAACTGCCCCCCCGACAACTGGGTCAGCTGCCGCCCCTCCAGCCCCGGGACGCCGGTGCGGGCCAGAACCGCCGTCGCTTCGGCGTCACCGATCCTCCGCGGCAGCGACAGAAACCGCCGCACGGTCATCGGCATCGCCGTATCCACCTGCACGCGCTGCGGCACATAGCCGATCCTGAGGCCGGGTCGGCGCAGCACCTGTCCGTCCGCCAGCGGCATATGGCCCAGCAAGGCCCGGACCAGCGAGGACTTGCCCGAGCCATTGGGGCCGACCACGGTCACGACCTCGCCCGGTTCGATGCGGAAATCGACCTCGCGCAGCACCGTCTCGGTGCTGCCGGGGCGATGAATGGTCAGGCCGCGCGCCTCGATCAGCGCCGTCATGCCGCCCCCTTCTCCGCGCAGGCCGCGCAAAGCCCGACCGCCTCGATCGTTGCCCGCTCGACGGCAAAACCCTGATCGCGGGCGATCCCCGACAGCAGGTCGCGCACCGATTCCGCCGACAGTTCGGCCAGCTTGTCGCAGGACCGGCAGATCAGGAAAGCCGGCACATGGTCCCGGTCCGGATGCAGGCAGGCCGCAAAGGCGTTCAGACGCTGCAGGCGATGCGCCAGCCCGTGCTGGACCAGGAATTCCAGCGCCCGATAGGCTACCGGGGGCTGCCGCCCGAAACCTTCGTCGGCCAGCCGGTCCAGCACCTCATAGGCCCCCATGGCGCGATGCGCCTCAAGCAGGATTTCCAGCGTGCGCCGTCGCACCGGCGTCAGTCGCGCACCCTGAGCCGCCACCAGTTCCTCGGCGGCATCCAGCGCCTGGGACTGGCAGGCATGGTGATCATGCGGCGTGAAGGCCGCGATGGTTGAGGAAGGGTCGTGGTTCAATTCATGTAACTCTATAACATATCAGTTGACTTGTTATCATATAACATAGAGAAGGACGCGGCCGCAACACGAACCGGAAAGACCACCATGCGCCAATTGTTCGCCGCGACCGCACTTCTCGCCACGACGTCCGCCGCCGGGGCCGCGCCGCCGCAGGTGCTGGCCGATACGCCGGTCGCGGCCTCGCTGGTCGCGCTTGTGTCGGGCGATCTTGCCCGGCCCGAAATCCTGCTGCCCGCCGGAAGCAGCGCCCATCACTACCAGATGCGCCCGTCGGATGCCGCGGCACTGCAATCGGCCGATCTTCTGGTCTGGTTCGGCCCGGAACTGACCCCGTGGCTGTCGAAGGCCGCAAGCGCCGGTGGGGGCGCTGATCTGGAACTGCTGCATGTCACGGGCACCCGGTTGCGCGGCTACGACCCCGATGAAGCGGCGGACGACCAGAATCATCCGCAGGATGACGCGGGCGACGATCATGACGGCCATGACCACGCGGGCACCGACCCGCATGCCTGGCTGAACCCGGCCAATGCCGGGCCATGGCTTGCCGCCATCGCAGCCCGGCTGTCCGAACTCGACCCCGGCAATGCCGGCACCTATTCCGCCAACGCCGAGGCGGCGGCCGGGGCCCTGGCCCGGATGGACGCCGAGATCGCGCGGGAACTGGCCCCCGTCCGCGGCCAGAGCTTCGTCGTCCTCCACGATGCCTACGGGTATTTCACCGATCACTATGAGTTGCCGCCCGCGATCGCGGTATCGCTGGGCGATGCCGCCGGCCCCTCGGCGGCACGCCTGACCGAGGTTCGGTCACGAATCGCGCAATCAGGTGCGGCCTGCGCCTTTCCCGAGCAGGCCCAGAATTCCAAGCTGATCAGGACCGCCATTGACGGCAGCGACGTGAGTCTGGGCAAGCCGCTGGACCCGTCCGGCACCGCACTTGCGGTCGGGCCGGGCCTCTACGAAGACCTGATCCGGACGATCGCCCGAACCCTGCTCGAATGCCTGTCAGCCCGGTGATCCGACCCGCATTTTCCGGCGTGCCGTGCCCAATTGCATCACCCGCATAATATCCGACTCTTTTACTTTGACTTTTCCGAGGAAACTTGTCAGCATTACGGCAGAGCGAACAGAAATCCCAAGAGGCCTTACATGACCGCGACCCGCCCCTCCGAATTCACGCGCCCCGCGACCAGCATCTTGGCGCGGATTCCGCAGCATGATGCCACGGAGCTGACGCGCGGCGGCAATCAGGCGATGATCCTGCTGGACGATCAGGTCTATCAGCTGCGCATCACCCGGGCGGGAAAACTGATCCTGACGAAATGAAAAAGGGCGCTTGACGCGCCCTTTCATCACTTTTGCGGCCCGCGCGGCGTACCGGACGGGCGACCGCCCGGCTTTCCCTGCGGCCTGCCGCCGGGACGTCCGGCGGGTTTGCCGAACGGCTTCCCTCCCTCGCGCCGCTTGCCTGCAAATCCGCCGGAATCGTCGCGCCTAGCGCCCTGACCGCGCGAATCCGCCCCCTTGAAACCGGGCTTTCCGCCGCCGCTGCGCGCCCCCGGCTTTCCGAAGCTCTTGCCGCCACCGGGCTTGCCCGCCGGGCGTCCGGCCCGCGCCTCCTGCCCCTCCTCGCGCTTGGCGGCAAAACTGCGGCGCGGACGGTCGCCCTGCTCGGCGCGTTCCGGGCGCGGACCACGCGGACGATCACCCTCGGACCAGGGCTTGCCTGCCCTTCCCTCCCCGGGCTTGCCGCGTCCGGTCCCAAAGCTGCGGCGCGGACGCTCACCCTGTTCGGCGCGTTCCGGACGCGGGCCGCGCGGACGGTCGCCCTCGGACCAGGGCTTGCCGGCCTTTCCATCCCCGGGCTTGCCGCGCCCGGCCCCAAAGCTGCGGCGCGGACGGTCACCCTGTTCCGCGCCTTCAGGACGCGGACCACGCGGGCGATCGCCCTCGGACCAGGGCTTGCCCGCCCGCGCCTGTCCGCCTGTTGCCTTCGGACCACTGCGAAAACCGCCGGAGCCCGCACCGGCGCGGGGTTCGCGGGCCGGACCGTCGCGGCGCGACGGGCGTTCCTCCCCCTCGCCAGCCTTGCGGAACGGACGGCGCCCTTCGCCCCGGTCGTCATCGCGGCGACGCGGCCCCTCGGCCCCGCGCGGGCGCAGTTCACGCTCTTTCTCGCCGGCCTCGCCGGTCAGCAGCCCGCCCAACTGGTCGCGCAGCACCCGGCGCTTGACCTCGGCCACCTCGTTCTTTTCCAGCCCGGTCAGCTTGAACGGCCCATAGCCGATGCGGATCAGCCGGTTCACCTGCAGGCCGACATGGGCCATGGCTCGGCGGATCTCGCGGTTGCGGCCCTCGCGGATGCCGACAGTCAGCCAGGCATTGGCGCCCTGCTGGCTGTCCAGCTTGATCTCCATCGGCGCGAATTCCTCGCCGTCGATGGTCGCCCCGCGGCGCAGCGGCGCGAAGGTCAGGTCACTGGGCGTGCCGTTCACCCGCACCCGATAGCGCCGCAGCCAGCCGGTCGCCGGCAGTTCCAGCCGCCGCTTCAACTCGCCGTCATTGGTCAGCAGCAGCAGGCCTTCCGAATTGAGGTCCAGCCGGCCGACGGTCATCACCCGCGGCAGATCGCGCGGCAGGGCGTCGAACACCGTCTGGCGGCCCTTCTCATCGGCTTCCGAGGTCACCAGGCCGATCGGCTTGTAGTAAAGCCACAGCCGCGTGTCCTGCTTTTCATCCAGCTTCTTGCCATCGACGACGATGCGGTCGGTGGGCAGCACGTCCAGCGCCGGGCTGTCGATCCGGGTGCCATTCACCGTCACCCGGCCCTCGACGATCATCCGCTCGGCCTCGCGGCGGCTGGCGATGCCGGCGCGCGCCATCACCTTGGCGATGCGGTCGGCCTCGGCCGGCTTCTCGGCGGAATCGGGGGTGTCTGAACTGTCGGTCATGGCGAATGTCTCCTGCGCATCGCTGCGGTGGCAAAGCCGGCCTTCTACGCGCTTGCACCGCTGGGGGGAAGGATTCTTTTGCCCGCTTGCGCCGCCCCCGCGCCCTTGCGACAAGCGGGCATGGCATTCACATCGCATATGGCCGCGGCTCTGGCCGAGGCGCGGGCCGCCGCGGATCGCGGCGAGGTGCCGGTGGGCGCCGTGCTGGTCGACCCCCATGGCCGGGTGGTGGCCGCCGCCGGAAACCGCACCCGCGAACTTTCCGATCCGACGGCGCATGCCGAGATCCTGGCGATCCGCGACGCCTGCGCCGCCGCCGGATCCGAGCGGCTGCCCGGCCACAGGCTGTGGGTGACACTGGAGCCCTGCCCGATGTGCGCCGCCGCCATCTCGGCCGCGCGGATAGCGACGCTGTATTACGCGGCCTCGGACCCGCGCATGGGCGGCGTGGCACATGGCGCGCGGGTCTTCGATCACCCGCAATGCCATCACCGCCCGCAGGTCTATGACGGCATCGATGCCGCGCCCGCCCGCGCCCTGCTGCAATCCTTTTTCGGGACACGCCGATGAAACATATCGTCTTCGACCTTGGCCAGGTGCTGATCCACTGGGCCCCCGAACGCGCTTTCGACGGACATTTCGAAAGTCCCGAGGCCCTGCGCGACTGGATGACGCGGATCGGCTTTCACGACTGGAACCGCCTTCAGGACGGCGGGCGCAGCCTGCGGGACGGGTTGGCCGCGGCCGGCGCCGCGCACGGGGCGGATGCCCGCCCGTTGCAGGGCTATGCCGAACGTTTCGGGGCCACGATCACCGAGGCCGTGCCCGGCAGTTGGGAGATTGCAGAGGCCTTGCGGCTTGCAGGCCACCGGCTGTTCGCGATCACCAACTGGGCGGCGGACAACTGGCCCGCCGCACTGGCGGGCTGGCCCCGGCTTGAAACCCTGTTCGAGGACATCGCGGTTTCGGGGATCGAGGGCCTGTTGAAACCCGGACCCGAAATCTATCTGACACTGACCGGGCGCAACGCCATCGCGCCGGGTGACTGCATCTTCATCGACGACAGCCCCGCCAATATCGACGGCGCGCGAGCCGTCGGCATGGACGCAATCCTGTTCACCGGCGCGCCGAACCTGCGCGCGGCACTGGCGCAGCGCGGCATCGGATAGCTTGCGCCGCGGCCCGGCCCCGCTTATACGAGGGGCCATGCGGGTGTAGCTCAATGGTAGAGCAGCAGCCTTCCAAGCTGAATACGTGGGTTCGATTCCCATCACCCGCTCCACCATCCTCATGAAACTTCAGTGGCTTGCGGAGTATTGTTTACGCACCCCGTCAGGCCATCAGGTTTTTGCCATGTTTTTCTGATACCTGACGAAAGGTGATCGGCGGCAAGGCGGTGACCGTTCCCGGGATGGCGACAGGCGCGACAAACGCGAATGGCTCACGCGCAAACGGAAACGTGGAAAAGGATAACTCGCCCCGGACACCCGATCCCGCGGCCTCGGCTCTGACGCGGATCGGGGCGAGGTTTTCTACTGCTGACTGGCCTCGCATTCGAGGATCATTTTATCCGCGATGAGATCGGTCAGCATGGCCGTTTCGCCATCTGCCCACCATTCATATGGCCCGGAAACGTAGCGCGATCCCGATGCGGCCACCACCCCGGCAAACACGCGTTCCGCGCCCTCAACCGGCAGAAGCGCCAGGGCATTGGCCTCGGAGGTTATGTATTTCACCGCAAGGGTCGTGTCGGGGCCGCAGTCATAGGTGGTGGTCGCAACATCGGCCCCATCAAGATCAAAGGTAATCGCAAGCGAGGTATCAGCCATCGCTGACGCAGATGGCAGGGTCAGGATGGCGGCGATCATGATGGTATTGCGCATGGTTTTCTTCCTTTACCTTTGTGAATCGGTGCTGTCGCAGCGATAACCTGTCTGAAGCTGACGGTTAGTTCCGGGAACGTCCAGAGCCAACCGTCAGCCGGTCGATCCTTCCCGACCCATGCGCTCAGACCGGTAGCACCACCGGCCGGCCGCGGCATTCATCGACCGCAAGGCCGGTCTCGAACAGCGCGCTGAGTGCCTCGGTGGTCATTACCTCGGGCCGCGGTCCCGAACGCACCAGCCGGCCGTCGCGCAACGTGACCACCCAATCGGCATAGCGCGCGGCCATGCCCAGATCGTGCAGCACGATGACCACGCCGCGTGCGCCCTCGCCGGGGCGTGACAGGCGGTGCAGCCGTTCCATGATGTCGCGGGCATAGCGCGGATCCAGCGCCGAAAGCGGCTCGTCCAGCAGCATCCAGGGCGTCGCCTGGGCGTGGGCCATTGCGACATAGGCGCGCTGGCGCTGGCCGCCCGACAGGCTGTCGAGGCTGCGATGTTCCAGTGCGCTCAGGTCGAAGACCCGCAGCGCCTCGTCGACGTGATCGCGATCCTCCTGCCGGGGCCGGCCGCGGTGATGCGGCCAGCGCCCGAAACCGATCAGGTCGCGGACGCTCAGCCGCGGGACCAGCAGCGGGTTCTGGGTCAGCAGCGCGACACGAAGCGCCCGTTCGGCCGGGCGGGCGGAGGCGATGTCGATGCCGTTGACCAGCACCCGCCCCGCGGCCGGCGGCAGCAGCCCGGCCAGCCCGTGCAGCAGCGTGGACTTGCCGGCACCGTTGGGGCCGATCAGCGCCGTGAGGCCGGTCGCGGGGATGGTCGTCTCGACCCCGGTCAGGATCGGCTGGCCGTCGCGCTGCAGGGTCAGGTTCTCGATCTGGATCATCCGGTGCGCCTTTTCAGCACGAGGGCAAGGAACAGCAGGCCGCCGAAGAACTCGACGATGACGGCCAGCGTGGATTGCAGGCCCAGAAGCCGCTCGAAGACGAACTGCCCGGCCACGAGGATCAGGGCGCCGGTCAGGGCGGCGGCGGGGATCAGCAGGCGATGTTCGTGCCGCCGGATCGCCGCCGCCCCCAGCGAGGCGGCCAGCAGCCCGAGAAAGGTCATCGGCCCGGCCAGCGCCGTCGCCACCGCGACCAGCACCGAAATCAGGCCAAGCGTCGCCAGGGCCAGCCGGCCGTGATCGACCCCCAGAGACAGCGCGGCGGTGCGCCCCAGTGCGGCCACATCCAGCGCCGGCGCCAGCCACAAGGACAGCGCCAGAGCGGCCAGAAAGACCGGCAGCGCGATCGCCAGCATCAGCGGATCGACACCGGCGAAGGTGGCAAAGCTGGCCTGCTGGACGATGGCGAATTCCGAGGGGTCCAGAATGCGCTGCATGAACCCCGCCAGCCCGCGCATCAGCACGCCGAAGATCACCCCGGTCAGCACCAGCTTGGTCATGTCATCCGCGTCCCGGCGCAGCACCCAGCCGAACAGCAGCATCGCGGCGCCGGTCAGGCAGGCAGTCTCGATCAGGAATTTCGGAATCGGCGGCAGCCCCGCATAGCCCGCCCCGCCAAGCGTCAGCACCAGCGTCGTCTGCAGCAGCACGAAAAGCGAATCGAAGCCGACGATGCCGGGGGTCAGAAGCCGGTTGGTGGTCACGGTCTGGAACATCACCGTGGCCGCGCCGACCGATCCGCCGACCAGCAGCAGCGCCGCCAGCTTGGTCGAGCGCAGCGACAGGATGAAGCCCTGCGGCGCGCGCAGCCCCCAGAACAGGAACAGGGCGACGCCCAAGGCCAGCGCGGCCGACAGAAGGCCAAGTCTGCGCAGGGTCACGTCCGCCCCGCCTGCCGCGGCGCCGCATGGATCAGCCACAGGAACAGCCCCGCCCCGGCCACCGCGAAAATGGTCGAGGCCGGGATCTCGTAGGGCCAGCGGATCACCCGCCCGAGGATATCGGCGGCCAGCATCAGGGCCGCGCCCAGAAGCGCGATCAAGGGCAGGTTGGCGCGCAGGTTGTCGCCACGCCAGCGCGAGACGAGATTGGGAACGATCAGGCCCACGAACGGCATCGCCCCGACCGTCACCACCACCGCCGCGATGGTGGCCGAGACGATGCCCAGCCCCAGAAGCAGCGTCTGCCGGGCGTTCAGCCCCAGGCTGCGGGCGTGATCCTCGCCCATGCCCAGCAGGGTGATCCGGTCGGCGGCAAGGTACAGAAGCCCGCCCAGAGCCGCGATCAGCCACAGCAGCTCATAGCGCCCGCGCAGCACGCCCGAGAATTCGCCCGTCTGCCAGCTGCCCAGATACTGCACCAGATCGGCGTTCCAGGCGATCCATGTGGCGCCCGAGCCAAGGATTCCGCCGGTGCCCAGCACGCCGCCATAGATCATCCCGACCAGCGGCAGCAGCATCGGGTCCTGCCGCGGCACATGCTGCGCCAGCAGCAGAAATCCGAGGGTCCCGATCAGGGCCGCCAGCGACGCGACGGCCATCTTGACCATCAGCGGCGAAGCCGGCGCCAGCAGCGTGATCAGCAGAAGCCCGATCATCGCCGCCTCGGGCGTTCCGGTCAGCCCCGGCTCGACCAGCCGGTTCTGCACCGCCAGTTGCACCACCGCGCCGCTCAGCGCCAGCCCCGCCCCGGCCAGAAGCGCGGCGAGGGTGCGGGGAATGCGGCTGACCGACATGACCACCCCGGAATCAAGCCCGCCCCCCGGACCGGCGGCCCCGATCATCAGGCTCAGCAGGACCAGCAGCAGCAGGCAGAGGGTGATCGCGGCAAGGCGCATCTCAACTGCCGGCGGCGGAAAAGGCGTCGATCACAAGGCCCAGCGTGATCATCACCGACTGAAAACCGCCATCGGCCAGATACAGGGCGGCGCTGTCCAGATAGACGATCTGGCCGCTTCGGCCCGCCGTCGTCGCCGCGATCAGCGGATTGTCCAGCGTGGCCGAGGCCGCCTCGCCCCCCTGACCGACCGCGGCACCGCGATCGATCACCAGCAGCCAGTCGGGATCGGCATCGGCGACGAATTCGAAGGACACGGCCTCGCCATGCGTGTTCTCGGCCAGATCGGCATGCGCCTCGGGCAGGTCCAGCCGCTGATGCAGCCAGCCAAAGCGCGAATTGGCCCCGAAGACCGAAATCTTGCTGCCATTGGTCATCAGGATCATCGCATCGCCCTTGCCCGCGACCGCGTCCCGGGCCTCGGTGATGCGGCGGTTCAGCCGTGCCTCCAGTTCAGCGGCCTCATCGGACCTGTCGAAGATCGCGCCATAGGCCGCGATCCGGGCCTGGGCCTCGGCGACCAGGTCGGCGCCCGAAATCGTCATGTCGATGGTCGGCGCGATGGCCGAAAGCGGCTCGACCTGCGTCTGCGACCGCCCGCCGGCTATGATCAGCTGCGGCGCCATGGCGGCCAGCGCCTCGAAATCCGGCTCGAACAGGGTGCCGATGCCGGCGCCATCGGCCATTACCTCATCCAGATAGGCGGGGGGCTGGAATTCGGGAACGCCATCCACCTTGACCCCCAGAGCCGCCAGCGTGTCGATGGCGGCCATGTCCAGCACCGCCACGGGCTGCGGCGCCTGTTCGACGCGGGCCTCACCGGTCGCGGTCGCGATGCTGACCTCGGCCGCGCCAACGGTGCCCGGAATGGCCAGAGCCACCGCGCAGATCAATGCCCTCATCTTCTTCTCCTTGCCGGTCAGGATGTTGCGCCCGATTGCCTGCGGGTCGCCGCGAACAGCCGACTAAAAACCTCAGAATATCCGGAGATGCAAGACGGCATCGGCGCGCATCCTGACCCCGGGCGAAGCAGAGGCCCGCCATGTCGCCATGGCGGGCCTGTTAAAGCTGCGGGGCGGCAGCGGTTTCAGCTGCGCAGGACGCCGCCCGTGGCCTTCTGGACCTTCTCGACGATCTTCCGGCTGACCGCCTCGATCTCGGCATCGGTCAGGGTCCTGTCGCGCGGTTGCAGCCGGGCGGTGATGGCGATGGACTTCTTGCCACCTTCCAGTCCGGTGAACTGGTCGAAGACCGTCACCCGCTCGATCAATGCCTTGTCGGCACCCTGCGCGGCATTGACCAGCGCCAGGGCCTCGACCTGCCCGTCCACGACGAAGGCGAAGTCACGCTCGACCGCCTGCAGTTCCGAGATATCAAGCGCCGGCCGGCTTGCCATCTGCGACTTCGGGAAAGGCACATTGGCGATGCGGATGGTAAAGGCCACGGCGGAACCCTTCACGTCGAGATCGCGCAGCACCTTTGGATGGACCTCGCCGAAACTGGCCAGCACATTCGGGCCAAGCGCGATATTGCCCGCCCGGCCCGGATGCCACCAGCCGTCCAGCTTGCGGTTGATCTGCGCCCGGGCGGGCGCCCCGATCGCCGCCAGCACCGCCTCGGCATCGGCCTTGGCATCGTAGAGATCGACCTTGCGGCGACTGCCGAAGGGATCGCGCGCGGCACTGGCGCCGACCAGAAGGCCGGTCAGCTGCGTGGCCTGCTCGCCCGGCTCGCCGCCGGCGAAGACCGGGCCGATCTCGAACAGGGCAAGATCGGCGAATCCGCGCGCCTGATTGCGGGCGGCAGCGGCCAGAAGCCCGGGCAGCAGGTCGGGCCGCAGATGCGTCATCTCGCTGCTGATCGGATTTTCCACCCGGACGGCATCGGCGCCGCCACCGAACAGGGTCGCCGCCGCCTGGTCGATGAAGCTGTAGGTGACGCATTCGTTATAGCCCAGGGCCGCGGCCTGACGGCGGGCCGCCTTCTCGCGGATCTGCAACGGCGTCAGGATCGGCTTCGGCACGCCGGGCTGCGGGCGCGGCAGCGGCTTGCCCTCAAGCCGGGTCAGGCTGGCGATGCGGGCGATTTCCTCGACCAGATCGGCCTCGCCCAGAATGTCGGGGCGCCAGCTTGGCACCTGCGCCATGTCGCCCTCCATCCGGAAGCCCAGGGCCTCCAGCGTGGCGCGCTGCGTCGCCTCGGGGATGTCGAGGCCGACAAGGCTGGCGGTGCGGGCCGGGTTCAGCCGATAGGCACGGTCGCTGGCGGGAACGGCGCCGGCGGTGACAACCTCGGACGCCTCACCGCCGCACAGGTCGATGACCATTTGCGTTGCCAGATCAAGACCATGCAGCGTGAAATTCGGGTCGATTCCACGCTCGAAGCGATAGCGGGCATCCGAGTTGACGCGCAGCGCCCGGCCGGTCGCGGCGGTGCTGATCGGGTCGAAATAGGCCGCCTCGATGAAGACATCCGTGGTCGCCCCGGTCGAGCCCGAGGCCACGCCGCCCATGATGCCGGCGATGCTTTCGGGGCCGTTCTCGTCGCAGATGACGACCGCGCCCTCGGGCATGGCATAGGTCTTGTCGTCCAGCGCGACGATCTGTTCGCCCTCGCGCGCGGCGCGCAGGGTCAGATCGCCGCTGACCCTGGCCGCGTCGAAGACATGCAGCGGGCGGTTGAGGTCATAGGTGAAGAAATTGGTGATATCGACCAGGGCGCTGATCGGCCGCAGCCCGATCGCCCTCAGGCGTTTCTGCAGCCAGGCGGGGCTGGGGCCGTTGCTGACGCCGCGCACCAGACGACCACTGAAGAACGGCACCTTTTCAGCGACTTCCGGCGAGATCGTGACCTTGACCGGACAGGGAAATTTGGCCTCGACCTCAGCCGCGCGGAGGGGTTTCAGGCTGCCCAGACCGCGCGCGGCCAGATCGCGGGCGATGCCGCGGACGCCAAGCGCGTCGGGGCGGTTCGGGGTGATCTTGATATAGATCATCGGGTCGATCCTGTCGGGCGCGTTCGCGGCCAGCCAGTCGGTGAAGCGCTGGCCGACCTCGCCCGAGGGCAGTTCGATGATGCCGTCATGTTCGTCCGACAGTTCCAGCTCGCGCTCGGAAGCCATCATGCCGTGGCTTTCGACGCCGCGGATCCGGCCGACGCCCAGCGTGGTGTCGATGCCGGGGACGTAATCGCCGGGCTTGGCGAGAACCACGGTGATGCCCGCACGCGCGTTGGGGGCGCCGCAGACGATCTGTTTCTCGCCCTCGTCGGTCAGCACGCGGCAGACCCGCAGCCGGTCGGCATCGGGATGCGGTTCGGCCTGCAACACCTTGGCGAGAGTGAAGGTTTTCAGCCTGGAGGCGGGATCGGCGACCTCTTCGACCTCGAGGCCGAGATCGGTCAGGGCCTCGGTGATCTGGGCGAGGCTTGCGGGGGTGTCGAGATGTTCCCTGAGCCAGGAAAGGGTGAATTTCATGTCGCAGACTTCCGTTCGGGCCGGCACCCGGGTTGGGCTTTCGCCCGGTTCCTAGCGCAAGGCGGCGGGGATTGGTAGGGGCCGGGTGTTGCGCGCGGGGCGGCGGCGCGCGGGCCGGGGCGGGCGGGGCCAGCATCTGCAGCCTTTGCGGCTGTTCCGCGCGTGCACCGGGGGCGCACCGCGCCTGCACAGGCTGTACACAGCTTGCGCACGCTGTTGGGCGCGATTGCGCAACGGGCGGGTCTTCGCGTCCCGCGATGGCCGGGGGCTCTGTCCCCGGACCCCCGAGGTATTTGGGAAGAGTGCGAGGGGGCGGTCTTGCGCGGGGGCTGACGGTTCCTATCTGAAAAAGGCGGGGCCACGAGGCCGCCGGGCAACAGCGAGGATGAGCGAGAGATGGGTGTTGAGCAGCAACTGCTGATCGAGCAGCGGGTGACGAACGAGGCGAGATCGCCCTTTGTCGCCTATCTGCTGGCGATCCTGCTGTGGGGCTTTGGCGCGCACCGGTTCTATCTTGGCCGCTACATGAGCGGCTTCATCATGCTGGCGCTGTGGGGGATCGGCTGGCTGACCGCGCCGATCCTGATCGGCTGGCTGCCGATCGCGCTGGTCGCCGTCTGGATGGTGGTCGATCTGTTCCTGATCCCCGGCATGATCCGCGAGGACCAGGCGGTGCTGCGGCAGCAGCTGGCGGCCGAGCTGGCGGGCTTTCGCTGAGACCTAGAGTTCGGCGCCGAAGCCGATGCGATAGGGGGCCTGATCGGCAGGCGGCGGCACCGCGATCAGCAGGAAGTTCAGCTGCGAGATATGCTGGATGATGGCGACCTGCTTGTCGCCGTCGAGCATGCCGTAGAATTCGATGATATTGGGGTTCCTGAAGCCCATGCCGCGCACATGCAGGGCGCGGCCGCCGAAATCGGCCAGATGCAGGCCAAGCTCGTGATCCTCGGGCAGATCGGCCTGGAACTGCTTTACCCGGCCGATGATATGATCGAAGACCTGTTCGGCGGCGGTCAGCACGGCGGCCTGTTCGGCCTCGTCGCAGATCGCGGTATTGGGCGCGACGGCGGGCAGATCGGCCGGCAGGTCGGCAGGCTTCGCCTTGCTTTTGCCCTTGGGTTTTCTGGTCATCGGCTGGCCCCGTCCCTGAATGATCCCCCCCGCATGGGCCGGGGGTTTCAGCAGTAGCATCTTCCCGGCGGGCTGCGCGAGGGGATTTCGATCGATCGCGGCGGGGTGGTCCGGGGCCTGCAGCAATGACCGCCCGGGCCGGGGCATCGCCGGCGTCACGCCCGCGAGGGCGTTGGGCATGGCCGCATGGGTTCGGTGAGCCTGGCCCGCCAGAATGGGGGAGGATAGCCAGAGCAGTCGCGGATTTAGCAGATCGCGGACGCGACGAATCTTGCCGCAATGCGGGAGGCTCGGGTAACCTGTCGGCAGCGCTTCTCTGGTCATTGCGGAGGAACCCGACAATGCGCCTTTCGGCCTGCCTTGGATCGACCGGCATCGTGATCGCCGCCTGCTGGAGCCTTCCGGCCATGGCGCAGGTCACCACTGATGCGGGCACGCTCGACCCCGCGAGGATCGAGCGGTTCTTCAACCAGCCCGGCTATTCCCCCTATGCGGCACATGACTATCCGATGCGGCCGCTGTGGGGCGAGATCCACCTGCACACCTCATGGTCGGCCGATGCCATTGCCGGCGGCACCCGGGTCGGGCCGGACGAAGCGCTGCGCTATGCCAGGGGGCAGGAGATCACCTCGAGCACCGGCCAGCAGGTCAGGCTGTCGCGGCCCTATGACTTCATGATGGTCGCCGACCACTCGGATTCGCTGGGGGTCATGAACGGGGTTCTGGACGGCGATCCGAACCTGCTTGCCGATGCGACCCTGAAGGGCTGGCATGACGGCATGGTGGCCGGCGGCGACGCGGCCATGGCCGTGGTCATGGACATGATCACCTTGCAGGGCCTGGGAAAGCTGCCGGTTGCCATCACCGACCGGGACGTGCAGATGGACATGTGGCGCAGGATGACCGGGATCGTCGAGGCCCATAACGATCCGGGCAGCTTTACCGCGCTGATCGGCTATGAATGGACCTCGAACTTCGGCGGCGGCAACAACCTGCACCGCAACGTCGTCTATCGTGACGGCAAGGCCAAGGCCGACATGGTCCGCCCGATGACCACCTATGACAGCGACATCCCGAACCGGCTCTGGGACTGGATGGCGATGTACGAGGAGGCGACGGGCGGCAGGATTCTGGCCGTGCCGCATAACGGCAACCTGTCGAACGGGTTGATGTTCGCGCTGGAAACCCCCGACGGCATCCCGATCGACCAGGCCTGGGTCGAGGCACGCGCCCGGTGGGAGCCGCTGTTCGAGGTCACGCAGAGCAAGGGCACCTCGGAGCAGCACCCTTCGCTGGCGCCCGCCGACGAGTTCGCCGATTTCGAGATCTGGGACAAGGGCAACCTCAACGTCGCGCCCAAGGCGCCCGGCATGATCGAGTTCGAATATGCCCGCGAGGCGCTGAAGCGCGGGCTGAAGCTGGAGGCCGAGTTCGGCACCAACCCGTTCAAGTTCGGCCTGCTCGGCTCGACCGACGACCATACCGGCGTGTCCTCGGCCGAAGAGAACAATTTCTGGGGCAAGTTCCCGGCCAGCGAGCCGGGGCCCGAACGCGCGACCGGCAATGCCTTCGACATGGACGGGCGCACGGTGAAGGACTGGCAACTGGGCGCCTCGGGCCTGACGGCCGTCTGGGCGCAGGAGAATACCCGCGAATCGATCTGGGACGCGATGAAGCGCAAGGAGGTCTACGGCACCACCGGCCCGCGGATCGGCGTTCGCTTCTTCGGCGGCTGGGATTTCGTGGCCGAGGATGCCCGGCGCCGCGAACCCGCCTTGGTCGGATACGGCAAGGGCGTGCCCATGGGGGGCGATCTTCATCCGGCCCCCGAGGGTGCGGCGGCCCCCAGTTTCCTGGTCGCGGCGATCAGGGATCCGTTCTCGGGCAATCTCGACCGGATCCAGATCGTCAAGGGATGGGTCGATGCGGCGGGCGGGATGCAGGAACATGTCCATGATGTCGTCTGGTCCGGGGATCGCGAGCCGGGTGCGGACGGCAAGGTTCCGGCCGTGGGCGATACCGTGGATGTCGAAAACGCGACCTGGACCAACAGCATCGGTGCGCCGGAACTGATCGCGGTGTGGCAGGACCCGGACTTCGATCCGGCGCTCAGGGCCTTCTACTATGCCCGGGTGATCGAAATCCCGACGCCGCGCTGGACGGCCTATGATGCAGCCTATTTCGAGGGGGCGGAATTCCCGGCCGAGGCTCCGATGACCGTCACCGAGCGCGCCTATACCTCGCCGATCTGGTACACCCCGGGCTGAGCACGGCCGCGATGACCGGGAGGCGCGTTGTTGGGGTTTTCGCCGGCCGCGACCGTGGCGGGGATCGCCGCATCGCAGGTGCAGTCGCGGCATCATCGGGCGCAGCGGTCGGCCCGATGGTGATGGCCCTGCCCGCCAGATCGTGACCGGAAACCACTTCAGGACATGATGCGAGACGCATGAAATTCCGGACCTTTCTCAGATCGCCGCTGCTGCACTTCTTCGTTCTCGGCGGCCTGATCTTCGGCGCCTACAGGGTGATCAGCGATGATCCGGCACCCGTCGCGGCCAATCGGATCACACTTTCAACGGCCGAGGCGCGGCGCCTGGCGGACCAGTTCGAGGGCACCTGGAACCGAGCGCCGAGCCCGCAGGAAATGACGGATCTGATGCAGGCCTGGGCGCTGGAGGAGGCGCAGGTCCGCGAAGCCATCGCGCTTGGGCTGGACCGGGGCGATCCGGTCATCCGTCAGCGGCTGAGCCTCAAGATGCAGTTCCTGTCGGAATCGGGCGCGGCCCTGCTTGCGGCCGATGAGGCGACGCTGCAGGCCTATCTGGAGGCCAATCCGGACAAGTTCGCGCGTCCCGCGCAAGCCGCGTTCGAACAGGTGCTGCTGCCCGCGCAGGCCGAGGCGGCCCGGACCGGGATCGCCGCGCTGGAAGACGGCGCCGATCCCGCGGATTTCGCCGGCCCGAGCCTTCTGCCGTCGCGTATCCCGCTGACCGCCGCCCCGACCATCGACCAGATGTTCGGACCCGGCTTTCACGACGCGCTTGCGGGGCTTTCGCTGTCCGGTTGGCAGGGGCCGATCCAGGGCAGCTATGGCCGGCACCTTGTCCGGATTTCGGAACGCCGCGAGGGCATCCTTCCGCCATTGGCCGATATCCGCGCGCGGGTCGAGGCGGAATGGCGCGCGGACCGCGCCGCCGAGGCACGCGCGAAACTGAACCAGGCGCTTCTGGACCGCTTTCAGGTTTCGCTGCCAGGGGCGGGCGAGGTACTGGCCCGATGAGGCTGGTCCTGCTTGTCGCATTGATGCTGGTCGCGGCCCTGATGCCGATGCGCGGCTCGGCGCATGCGCTGGACCCCGGCTTTCTGGAACTGGGCGCCCTTGGTCAGGACCGCTGGCGGGTGACCTGGCGCGTGCCGGACCTGAACGGGAAGCCCATGCCGATCCTGGCCGAACTGCCCGAGGGCTGCGCTGGCGAGGCCCCGGCCCTGCAATTCGACGGCAGGGCATGGAGCAGCGTCTGGATCGCGACCTGCGCGAAGGGGCTTCAGGGGGGCGCGATCCGGATCCGGGATCTTGAAAGGACCCGCACCGAGGCGCTGGTGCGATACGAATTGCAGCCCGGCGAAACCCGCGTCCGGCGGCTGACGCCGGGCGAGACCGGCTTTGCCATTCCCGCCGATGCCGGGGTGCCGGGCATCCTGCAAAGCTATGTGTCGCTCGGCGTCAGCCATATCCTGCAGGGGATCGATCATCTTCTGTTCGTGTTTGCCCTGCTTCTGCTGGTGCGTGACCGGGCGCGGCTGTTCTGGGCCATCACCGCCTTCACCCTCGCGCACAGCCTGACCCTTGCCGCGGCCGCTCTGGGCTGGCTGAGCGTGGCCCCGCCTCCGGTCGAGGCGGTCATCGCCCTGTCGATCGTCTTTCTGGCCTATGAGCTGGCCCTGCCGCCCCGGCGGCGCGACCCGCTGGCCGAACGCTGGCCCTGGCTCGTGTCCTTCGCCTTCGGGCTGATCCACGGCCTCGGCTTCGCGGGCGCCCTGCGCGAGATCGGCCTGCCCGAGGGGGATATTCCGCTGGCGCTTTTCGCCTTCAACCTCGGCGTCGAACTGGGCCAGATCCTGTTCATCGGGCTGGTCGTTCTGGTGGCGATGGCACTGACGCGCCTCTACCCCGGGATCCGCCGCCTTGCCCGGCAGATGACCCGCGCGGCAAGCTATGCCATCGGCAGCCTCGCGGCCTTCTGGGTCATCCAGAGGCTCGCCGGTTTCTGAAACCGCGCCGGCTTCTCGCGCGCAGGTTCCCTTGGAAAACCATCGATTCATGGGCCAAAGGCCCTGTCACGTTGCGACGGTGTTGCACAAATCACCCGACGGCCGAACTTCTCGAACGCGGTCCTCAGGAAGCCCATGACGGGACAGGTCCGGCCTCAAAGGCTCCGAAAGGCCATCGGGGCCGTCGAAAGGGCCACACGCACGCCCGTTGGAACAGGTCAGCCCGCGTTGCGGGCCTCGAGATAGATCTCGACCATCCTGTCCACCTTGGCCTCCCAGTCGAAATCCCGGCGCACGATCCTCTGCCCGGTCGCCCCCATGCCGGCCCGAAGCTCGGGATCATTCGCCAGCGTAGCGATGGCACCGGCCAGCCGCTGGGCAAAGTCATCGCGCGGGACGGGATGAACCAGAATACCGCTTTCTGCATTCAGGTAATCAAGCGGCCCACCCCAGGCACCGGCAATGACCGGCAATCCCATGGCCATCGCCTCCAATACGACCGCACCACCACATTCGCGCAGCGAGTTCAGCACCAGCGCGTCCGATTGCGCCAGCACCTCGGCGCAACGCGCCTGAGGCTGAAATCCGTGAAAGACAACCCGATCGGCGATACCCAGTTCGGCTGCCAGTGCTTCGAGATCGGGTCGTATATCCCCATCGCCGAGCAGGTCCAGTGTCGCATCGATCCCGGTCTTGCGAGCCAGCATCACCGCACGCAGCGTGATATCGATGGCTTTCCAATCAACAAACCTGCCCAGATAGACGAGCCGCAGCCGACCCGGCGGCGCTTCAGACCACAACTGCCGCGGCGCATTCCAGCAGGTAAAGTCAATACCATTCTCGATCAGGGTTACAATACGCGGATGCCGCGGATCCGGCAACGCCCGGCGCGTACGCTCATTGGCCACCAGCAGAACGGCGGCGCGGTGCTTGCCGGGATTGAGACGGTTCAGGACCAGTGCAAAACGCCTCCCCAGCGAGATCGAGAGGCGTGTCGCCCGGCTTTCATGATCCTCGTATCCCGGTGGGAAGTCGATCCCGCCATTCATCGGGCCAATCACGAGCGGCACACCGAAACGGTGCAGGCTCGACGGCGTCAAAGGTGAGACCGGAATCGGCTGATGGATCACATCGACCACGCCTTCGGTCACCAGCCGACGGATGATGCGGGCCTGATAGCGCTCATTCAGCCAGGTCATCAACCCGCCACCGATCAGGTCACGTACGCGATCGGGAAAGCGGCTGAAACCGCGCCAGATCATCCGGTGCCAATGGGTGTCAGGCACAAAATGCACTAGCGCGGGATCGTACTCAGGTAATTCAAGCAGTTCGTCGCGGTTTCTTTCATGCGCGATCAGATGCACGGGATGGCCGCGCTTGCGCAACAGCCGGAAGTAATGCAGCGGCAGAATGGCCTCGCCTCCGAAGCGGGCCGAGGCATTGGGCGCGACGATCAGAATTTTCGGTGCGGCGTCAGACATCGGTTCATCAAGCTACTCGTGACTGGGGCCTTTATTGAACAGCCGCGGGCCAAGGGCAAAGAAATTCGCCATGCCCGGCGGCGGGCGGTGTCGCTGGAACCGGCACCGATCGGGGAGGTTCCGGGCCGTCGCCGTGCCAATTCCAGACCGGCCGCCGTCCCCGCCGGTACGTTCCTGCGGGTGCTGGCCGAACCGGCCGGCCCTGGTGCGTCAGCGCATGCCAAGCGCTTCCTTGTAGATCTCGAGCAGCGCCTCTTCCTCGGCGAGCTGATCCCGGTCCTTCTTTCTCAGGGAAATGATCGCCCGCAGCGCCTTGGTGTCATAACCGCGCCCCTTGCTCTCGCCGTAGACCTCCTTGATCTGCTCGGCGATGTCCTTCTTCTCCTGTTCGAGATGCTCGATGCGCTCGACAAACTGGCGCAACTCGTCGGCGGTGACCTGATAGGTGTCCATTTTCCACTCCGTTCCTGTTGCGGCCGACTGTTAGGCGCTCTTGTTCCCGCGCGCAATCGCGGCTAGGCCCGCTGCGGCCCGACCAAGCGAGAAGGAACGTGGCGATGGACATCTTCGACGCAATCATCTGGGCCGGCGCGGCGCTGACGCTGGCGGGGCTTGTCGCGCTGGTCTGGTGCATCG
Organism: Paracoccus marinaquae; assembly: GCF_018860165.1. Taxonomy (GTDB): domain Bacteria; phylum Pseudomonadota; class Alphaproteobacteria; order Rhodobacterales; family Rhodobacteraceae; genus Paracoccus; species Paracoccus marinaquae. Next base: position 82,874 of record NZ_JAHKNG010000011.1, on the reverse strand, counting down.
CGACCGTCGCCCGCGCGCGTCGGGCCGGCCTGGGCGATGAGGCCCTGCGCGAAAAGATGCGCCGCGTGCTGACGGTGAACATGGGCGCGCTGCTGGCCTCGACGCTGGGCCTGATGCTGGTCGTCCTGGGGATCCTTCTGCGGCCGTAACCGCGGACGGCTTGACACATTCCTTGCGGCGAATATATCTGCCTCCGCGAAGATGCGGGAGCGCGAGATGAACCCTGACTGGATCGCCGGCCTGACCGGCGGGCTGATGATCGGCTGCGCGGCGGCGCTGTACCTTCTGGGCAATGGCCGGATCATGGGCGCAAGCGGCCTGCTGGGCGGGCTGGTCGATGGCACCGGCCGCGCCAACTGGCTGGAACGGGTGGCCTTTCTTGGCGGGCTGATCTTCGTGCCGGCGCTTCTGGTTGCAACCGGGATCGTCCAGCGTTCGGCGCCGGTCGCGGGAACCGGCGTTCTGGTGCTGGCCGGGTTGCTGGTCGGTTTCGGCACGCGGCTGGGCAATGGCTGCACCTCGGGGCACGGGGTCTGCGGCATTTCGCGCTTTTCGAGACGCGGCATCGTGGCCACCGTCGTCTACCTTCTGGCCGGTAGTTTCGCGGTCCTGCTGGCCCGGGCGGCGGGGTGGACGGCATGATGCGGCTGGCGATCGCGGCGCTGTCGGGGGCCCTGTTCGGCGCCGGGCTGGTGATCTCGGGGATGACCGACCCGGCCAAGGTTCAGGGCTGGCTGGATGTGTTCGGAAGGTGGGATCCGACGCTGGGCTTCGTGCTGACCGGGGCGATCCTGCCGATGCTCGTGGCCTGGCGCGTGGCGGCACGTCGCCGGACCGCGCTCACCGGAATTGGACTGCCGCCCCCGCCGCCGCAGCGGATCGACACGCGGCTGATCGGCGGTGCGGCGCTGTTCGGCCTCGGCTGGGGCCTCGCCGGCCTCTGTCCCGGCCCCGCCATCGCCTCGGTCGGATTTGGCGGCGCGCCCTTCCTGATCTTCTTCGCCGCCATGATCGCGGGAATGCTGCTCTTTGCCCTCTGGGACCGGCGGGCATGAGGGCACTGGTCCAGCGGGTCACCGAAGCCGCGGTCGAGGTCGGGGGCCGCGTCATCGGCCGGACCGGGCCCGGCCTTCTGGTACTGATCTGCGCGATGCAGGGCGATGATGAGGCTGCCGCCGACAGGCTGGCCGCGCGGGTGGCACGGCTGCGTATCTTCCACGACGATCAGGGCAAGATGAACCGCTCGCTTCTGGAAATGCGGGGCGGGGCGCTGGTCGTCAGCCAGTTCACGCTGGCCGCCGATACGCGCAGCGGCAACCGTCCCGGCTTTTCGGCCGCCGCCGCGCCCGAGGATGGCCGGCGGCTCTATGAACATTTCGCCGCCAGCCTGCGCGGCCACGGTATCCCGGTCGAGACCGGCGAGTTCGGCGCCGAGATGAAGGTGCATCTGGTCAATGACGGGCCGGTGACGATCTGGCTGGAAACCCCGGCACCCGGCACGGATCAGGCCAGCTGACTGACGCCGCCGCGCTGACCCTGTCGCCGGTCCATTTCGGCAACCCGTTTCTGGCGCCGCAGCCCTGCTGCGCGCGCTCATCGGCCCGGCGGTCATGCTGCTGTGCCATGTGCGCTGTGCCCGCGCCGGTGCCATGTTTGCCACACCGGCGACCGAAACCGGCAAAGAGGCTTGACTTACGGCGCAGCCTGCCCCATCTGGCACGGGTCGCCGTCCGCTGCCGCGTGAGCAGCCGCGAGTTCGCTCGTCCATGACCCGACATTGAACCAGTTTCCCAATTCACGCGGGGAGGCTTGCGGGCATCTCGTATCGCGCCCGCACCCCTGCTGATCGCCGCGCCATGGTTGCGCGGCCCCTGCCCTTGCATCCGATACGGGGGATGCGGGGATGAAAGTTGTTTATGGAACAGAAATCCAATCGCGGCCGCCCCTTCCGTGGCGGCAAGGGCAAGTCCCGCCCCGCCCCGCATCATGCCGCAAACGAGGGGCGCCGCGCGCCTGCGCGCGACCCGCTGCCCACCGGCCCCTTCGCCGAGATGGGGATCGATGCGCGCATCAACGCCAATATCGCCGCCATGGGCCTGACCCGGCCGACGCCGATCCAGGCGCAGGCCATCCCGGCAGTGGTCGAGGGCCGTGACGTTCTGGGTCTGGCCCAGACCGGCACCGGCAAGACCGCGGCCTTCGGCCTGCCGATGCTGACGCGGCTGATCAAGTTCGGCAAGAAGCCCGATCCCAAGACCTGCCGCGCGCTGATCCTGGCGCCGACCCGCGAACTGGCCACCCAGATCGCCCAGAATATCGACGCCTATGCCGAGGGCACGCCGATCCGCAGCTTCCGCGTCGTCGGCGGTGCCTCGATCAATGTCCAGACCGAGCGGATGTCGCGCGGCGTCGACGTGCTGATCGCAACGCCCGGCCGGCTGATCGACCTGATCGAGCGTCGCGCCGTGGACCTGTCGGCCACCACCTATCTGGTCCTCGACGAGGCCGACCAGATGCTGGATATCGGCTTCATCCACGCGCTGCGCCGGATCGCCAAGATCCTGCCGAAGGAACGCCAGACGCTGCTGTTCTCGGCCACCATGCCGAAGCTGATGTCGGAACTGGCCGACACCTATCTCAGCGATCCGGTCAGGGTCGCCGTCAACACGCCGGGCAAGGCCGCCGACAAGATCGAGCAGGGCGTGCATTTCGTCACCCAGGGCGACAAGGCGACGCTGCTGGCGGAATACCTGTCGAAGCATCCGGGCGAACTGGCCATGGTCTTCGGCCGCACCAAGCATGGCTGCGAAAAGCTGTCGAACGTCCTGGAGAAATGGGGCTTCGCCGTCGCCGCGATCCACGGCAACAAGAGCCAGGGCCAGCGCGAGCGCGCCTTGCAGGCCTTCCGCAAGGGCGAGACGCAGGTGCTGGTGGCGACCGATGTGGCGGCGCGGGGCCTCGATATCCCCGAGGTCGCGCATGTTTATAACTACGACCTGCCGAACGTGCCGGAAAACTATGTCCACCGCATCGGCCGCACCGCGCGCGCGGGCCGCGACGGTCGCGCCGTGGCCTTCTGCGCCCCCGCCGAGGCGGGCGAGCTGCGCGCCATCGAGAAGGCGATGAAGGCCGTGATCCCGGTCATCGGCGGCGAGCCTCCAGCAGCATCCGCGCCCTCGGGCCGCGGCCCGCGCGGTCGCGGCAAGCCGATGGACGGCGGCAGCAAGCGCCCGTCGCGGCGCCCCTCGCGCCGGCCCAAGACCCAGCAGGCAAAAGCCTGAGGCGAAGGCCCGCGACAGTGATGTGAACAAGGAAGGGGCCGCCGGGAAACAACCCGGCGGCTTTTTCGTTTCGGTTGATGCCCGCCGTGGCCGGCTGTATCTGGCGGCCCATGGCCAAGCTCTATTTCCACTACTCGACCATGAATGCCGGCAAGAGCACAGTGCTGCTGCAGGCCTCCTACAACTATCGCGAGCGCGGCATGGCCACGCTCTTGCTGACCGCCGCGCTGGATGATCGCGCCGGCGCCGGACGCATCGCCAGCCGCATCGGCATCGGCGACGAGGCGCTGACCTTTCGCCCCGACACCGACATGTTCGCCCTGATCGACAGGCACGGCCGCGATTGTGCCTGCATTTTCATCGACGAGGCACAGTTCCTGTCGCGCGATCAGGTCTGGCAACTGGCCCGCGTGGCGGACGACCTGAATATCCCGGTCATGTGCTACGGGCTGCGGGTCGACTTCCGGGGCGACCTGTTTCCGGGCTCGGCCGCGCTTCTGGCGTTGGCCGACGACCTGCGCGAGGTGCGCACGATCTGCCATTGCGGTCGCAAGGCGACCATGGTGATCCGCCGCGACGCGGATGGCCGCACCATCACCGAGGGCGCGCAGGTGCAGGTCGGCGGCAATGAGACCTATGTCTCGCTGTGCCGCCGCCACTGGCGCGCGGAAGTCGGCGCCTGACCCTTCCTGCGACAATCCGCCGCAGAAATGCTTGCCGAAATCGGGCAACCCTGCCAGTTTAACAGGCAGGGGGGAAACGGATGGACGGGAACGCGCAACCCCGCAAGAAGCTGGATGCCGCAGAGATGGGCGCGATCGCGCATCTCTATCGCGGCGAGGTCTATCGATCGACCATCTGGCGGACGCGGCTGGACACGACGACCAACTGGTCGGTGGTGACGCTGGGGGTGGCGCTGTCGATCACCTATTCCTCGCCGCAGGCCTCGCCCCTGCCGCTGGTGCTGGTTGGCATCCTGATCATCTTCTTCCTGATGCAGGAGGCGCGGCGCTATCGCTATTTCAACGTCTGGCGCGCGCGCTGCCGCTGGATGGAGCTGCATTTCTTCGCGCCGATGCTGCGGGAGGGCGATCTGCATCTCGAGGATTGCTGGCAGGACCGGCTGGCCAATGACTATCTGCACCCGGTCTATCACGTCAGCATGTGGACCGCGATCGGCCGCCGCATCCGGCGCAACTATTTCTGGATTCTGCTGATCCAGACCGTCGCCTATCTGGGCAAGCTGATCGTGCATCCGACGCCGCTGGAAACGGTCGGCCAGTTGCTGGAGCGCGCCGCCATCGGGCCGCTTCCCGGCTGGCTGGTGCTGACCATCGGCGCCCTTTACTGTCTTAGCTGGGGCATCATCGCCATCCTCAGCGAGAAATCCGATATCAGGCGTGCCAAGACCCGGCGCGACCCGCTGGGCATGGGGTAAGGCCCTACCGGAACATTCCGGGGCGCAGCTGGATGCCGTGATCCAGCCATGCCTTCATCGCCGCCAGCATGTGGGACCAGCCCATGCAGTTGCCATAGGCGGACCGCAGCCCCTCGGCGCTGGCGGTCCAGCCGCTTTCGCTGACATCGACCTTGCAGCGGTCGATGCCGATGGGCTCGAAACGAAAGGTCACACGGTTCGTGCCCTCGCCCGAGGGGTGACCCCAGTCGAAGACGATCAGCCGGGGCGGATCGGCCTCGGCCACGGTCACATCGAACGGGCCGGGGAAATCGGCGAATTCCCAGGTCACCGTCGCGCCCGTCTGCATCCGGCCCTGCGCGCCGCCCATGGTGAAATGCTGCTGCAACTGGCCGGGATCGGCCACGGCCTCATAGGCGCGCCCGGCCGGCACGTCCATGATCGCCCAGACGGTGAAATCCAGATCCTTGTCATCCAGTGTCATCCCGACCTCCGGCACACAACCCTGACGTTCAAAATCCCGCGCTTACCCGCGCGCGCGCGTTGCGGCGCCGCCGGGCTTACTGTAACCATCAGGACCAAACAGGCAAAGGACTTCCCATGCGCGCTTTCCTGCTGAGGCTTCTCGCCCTGACGATGCTGGCCGCCCCGGTACAGGCTTTCGAAACCAATGCACGGACAGCCTGGATCTATGACGTGGCGACCGGCACGGTGCTGATGGACAAGGACGCCGATCAGCCGGTGCCGCCGGCCTCGATGTCCAAGCTGATGACGATCTACATGCTGTTCGAGGCGCTGGAGAACGGCCGCCTGCGGCTGGACGATACGCTGCCGGTTTCGACCAAGGCCTGGCAGATGGGCGGCTCGAAGATGTTCGTCGAGCCGCGCGACAATCCCACGGTCGAACAGCTGATCAAGGGGATCATCGTGCTGTCGGGCAATGACGCCTGCGTGGTCGTCGCCGAGGGGCTGGCGGGCACCGAGGAGGCCTTTGCCCGCCAGATGACCGAACGCGGGCGCGCACTGGGGCTGAAGAACTCGACCTTCCGCAACTCGACCGGCTGGCCGGACGCCGAACACCGCATGTCGGCCGAGGATCTGGGCCTTCTGGCGCTGCGCCTGATCGAGGATTTCCCGCAATATTACGGTGACTTCGCCCTGACCGAATTCCGTTACATGGACCGGGTGCCGTCGAACCGCTTCAACCGCAATCCGATCCTGAAGCTGGGGATAGGCGCAGACGGGCTGAAGACCGGCCATACCCAGGAGGCCGGTTACGGCCTTGTCGGCTCGGCCGTGCAGGACGGGCGGCGGGTGATCTTCGCCATCACCGGCCTGCCCTCCGAGACGGCCCGCGCCGAAGAGGCCGAGCGGATCGTCAACTGGGCCTTTCGCCAGTTCACCATGAAGCAGCTGGTGCCGGCCGGTGAAACCGTGGTCGAGGCGCCGGTCTGGCTGGGAACCCAGCCCCGGATCGCGCTGACCACCGCGGCGGGCGCCAATGTGCTGATCCCCGCCGGGGCCGAGGATGACGTCAAGGTCGAGGCGATCTATGAAACGCCGATCCCCGCCCCGATCGCCAAGGGCGACCGTCTGGGCCAACTGGTCGTGACCGTGCCCGGCGCCAGGGATGCGATCACGCCCCTGATCGCCGCGCAGGACGTGCCGGAGGCGGGTTTTGCCGGGCGGATGAAGGGCGCGGTCATGCAGCTTGGCAAGAAGGCCATGACCGCCGCGGGCCTCTGAATGTTTCTCAGCTTCGAAGGTATCGACGGCTGCGGCAAGTCCACCCAGGCCCGGCTGCTGGCCGAGGCGCTGCGGGCCGAGGGCCGCGAAGTCGTCCTGACGCGCGAGCCCGGCGGCAGCCCCGGCGCCGAGGAGATCCGGCGTCTGCTGGTCGAGGGACATGGCGAACGCTGGTCGGCGGAAACCGAATGCCTGCTGTTCACCGCCGCCCGCCGCGATCACCTTGAACGCACGATCCGCCCGGCGCTTGCGGCGGGCAGGACCGTCATCACCGACCGTTTCGCCGATTCCACCCGCGTCTATCAGGGCGCCGCGCGGGGTGAGTTGCGCGGCATCGTGGATCGGCTGCACGCGTTGATGATCGGCGTCGAGCCGGATCGCAGCTTTGTCATCGACATCGCCCCGGAAGATGCCTTACGGCGGGCGGCGAAACGACAGGCTGCGGTTCTGGCAGCAAAGGCCGCCACTGCCACCACGCCGCTGGAAGCCGCCCGCACGGCCGCAACCGCACAGGCCCTGATGGCCGAGGACCGCTTTGAAAGCCTGGGCTTGGATTTTCAGCAGAAGCTGGCGGCGGGGTTTCGGGCGCTGGCGCGCGAATATCCCGACCGCGTGCGTCTGATCGACGGCAGCGGCACGCCCGAGGACGTGGCCGCCCGCGTCAGGGCCGCGCTGTGAAGACCGGGCTCGAGGATATCCCCGAGCCGGACCGGGTTCCCGGTGCGCCGCACCCGCGCATGACGCCGCGCGTGATCGGGCAGGACCACGCCATCCGCGATTTCGTCGAGGCCAGCCGCAGCGGCCGGCTGCATCACGCCTGGCTGCTGACCGGGCCGCGCGGCGTGGGCAAGGCGACGCTGGCCTGGGCCATCGCCCGCTGGCTGCTGTCGGGCGCGGAAAGCGACGATCTGTCGGTGCCGGCGGACGCCCCCGCCGCGCGCCGCCTTGCCGCCCTGTCCGAGCCCAATCTGCAGCTGGTCCGCCGGCCATGGGACGACAAGGCCGGCCGGCTCAGCGCCCAGATCACTGTGGACGAGATCCGCAGGCTGCTGTCCTTCTTTCATCTTTCGGCGGCCGAGGGCGGCCGCCGCATCGCCATCATCGACGCCGCCGACGAGATGAACCTGGCTGCCGCCAATGCCCTGCTGAAGGTGCTGGAAGAACCGCCGAAGGACGCGCTGATCCTGATGATCGCGCATCAGCCGGCGCGGCTGCTGCCCACGATCCGGTCGCGCTGCCGGACCTTGCGGCTGAACCCGCTGACGCCCGATCTGATGACCCGGGCGCTGGACGGGCTGGGGATGGACGAGGATGCGGACGCGCTCGCGGCCCTGTCCGACGGATCGGTGGGCGAGGCGCTGCGGCTGTCGGGGCAGGACGGGCTGACGCGCTATCAGCAGATCGTGGATCTGTTCGCCACCCTGCCCCGCATGGACCGGCTGGCGGCGGCAAAGCTGTCGGATGCGGCGGCGGGCCGCGCCGGCGCCGAGGGCGATCCCTTCGATCTGACGATCACCCTGCTGGACCGGTTCCTGACCCGCACCGCGCGGGCCGGGCTGATGGGTGCGCCGCTGCCGCAGGCCGCGCGTGGCGAGGGTGCGCTGCTGGCCCGGCTGTCCCCGGATGACCGCGCCGCCCGCGACTGGGCCGATGCGCAGGCGCGGCTGTCGGCGCGGGCGCGCGCAGGCCGGGCGGTCAATCTTGACCCCGCCGCCCTGGTGATGGATATGCTGACGGAACTGGCGCATCTGGCGCCGGCGCAATCCGCCCTGCCGACCAAGAGTTGACCCATGACCCAAGCGGCCCCCCCGCCGATTGTCGACAGCCATTGCCATCTGGACTTCTCCGATTTCGATGGCGAACACGCGGCCCTGATCGAGCGCGCCCGCGCCGCGGGCGTGGGCCGGATGGTGACCATCTGCACCCGGCTGCGGCACGAGCCGCAGATCCGCGCGCTGGCCGAGGCGCATGAGGGTCTGTTCTATGCCGCCGGCACCCATCCGATGAGCGTGGCCGAGGAACCGATGGCGACGGTCGAGGAACTGACGCGGCTGGCCGACCACCCGAAATTCGTCGGCATCGGCGAAACCGGGCTGGACTATCACTATACCGCCGACAGCGCCGCGGCGCAGGCCGAAAGCCTGCGCATCCATATCGAGGCCGCGCGCCGCACCCGCCTGCCGCTGATCATCCATGCCCGCGACGCCGATGACGACATGGCCCGCATCCTGACCGAGGAATACCGGGCGGGCGCCTATGCCTGCGTGATGCATTGCTTCAGTTCGGGCGCGGGGCTGGCCCGCGCGGCGCTGGATCTGGGCTTCTACCTGTCCATGTCGGGCATCGCCGCCTTCCCGCGATCGACGGACCTGCGCGAGATTTTCGCCGCCGCCCCGGTCGAACGCATCCTGGTCGAGACCGACAGCCCCTATCTCGCCCCGCCGCCGCATCGCGGCAGGCGCAACGAGCCCGCCTATGTGGCCAGGACCGCCGCCGTCGGCGCCCGGATCTTCGGCATGGACTATGCCGAGTTCGCCCGGCAGACGACCGCGAATTTCGACCGGCTGTTCTGGAAGGCCGCCGGGGGCGCGGCATGATCCGGGCCACCATCCTCGGCTGCGGCTCGTCGGGCGGGGTGCCGAGGATCGGGAACCGCTGGGGCGCCTGCGACCCCCAAAACCCCAGGAACCGCCGTCGCCGCTGTTCGCTGCTGGTCGAGCGCCCCAGCCCCGAGGGCACGACGCAGGTGCTGATCGACACCGGCCCCGACATGGTGCCGCAACTTCTGGATACGGGCGTCAGTACGCTGGACGCGGTCATCTATACCCATGCCCATGCCGATCATGTCCACGGCATCGACGACCTGCGGCAACTGGTCTACAACGCCCGCCGCCGCATGCCGGTCTGGGCGGATGCGGCAACGACCCTGGCGCTGCTGAAACGCTTCCGCTACGTCTTCGAGACCCCGGCCGGCAGCTATTATCCCCCGATCTGCGACCTGAACCTGATCGAGGGCGCGGTCACCATCGACGGCCCCGGCGGGCCGATCACCTTCCATCCCTTCCAGGTCGAACATGGCGAGATCGACGCCCTGGGCTTCCGCATCGGCGGGCTGGTCTATCTGCCCGACGTGTCGGAGATCCCCGATGCGGCCTGGCCGCTGATCGAGGGGGCCGAGGTCTTTGTCTGCGACGCGCTGCGCCCCGAGCCGCATCCCAGCCACGCCCATATGGCGCAGGCACTGGAATGGCTGGCCCGCGCCCGAACCGCGCGTGGCGTGCTGACCAACATGCATATCGACATGGATTACGCCGAGGTCATGTCGCACACGCCGGATCATATCGTCCCGGCACATGACGGCATGGTCATCGAAGTGTCGGCCGACACCCCCGCCCTGCCTCTGGAGGCCGCGCTGTGAGCGCACTTTTCACCATCATCCTGCCGGTCTTTCTGGTGATCGGCTTTGGCTATCTGGTCAGCTGGCGCGGCTGGTTCTCGGAATCGGCGGTGGACGGGCTGATGCGTTTCGCCCAGAACTTCGCCGTCCCGACCCTGCTGTTCGTCTCGATGGCGCGGCTGGATCTGGGCAACGAGTTCCGCGCGCCGCTGCTGATCTCGTTCTATGCCGGGGCGATGGTCAGCTTTGCGGCGGGCTGGGCCGGGGCGAAATACCTGTTCGGGCGCAACCCCGCCGATTGCGTCGCGATCGGATTCGTCTGCCTGTTCTCGAACAGCCTGCTGCTGGGCATCCCGATCACGCAGCGCGCCTTCGGCCCCGAATCGCTGGACGGCAACTGGGCGATCATCGCCCTGCACTCGCCGCTGCTCTATACCTTCGGGATCACGCTGATGGAGTTCACCCGCGCCCGCGGCACCGGCCTGTCGGTGGGCGGCGTCGCGATGCGGGCGCTTTCGGGGGTGCTGCGCACGCCGCTGGTCATCGGTATCGCCTGCGGGCTGGCGATGAACCTGCTGATTCAGGCCGGACTGGTCATGCCGGAAGGGTTCTGGGGCGCCGTCGACATGATCGCGCGCGCGGCGCTGCCCGCCGCCCTGTTCGGGCTGGGCGGCGTGCTGCACCGCTATCGCCCCGAGGGTGACATGGCCACCATCGCCATGTGCTGCGCCTGCTCGCTGCTGGTACATCCGGGCATCGCCTTCGGGCTGGGGCATCTGCTGGGTCTCGATACCGCGGGGATGCGATCCTCGGTGATGACGGCGGCTATGGCGCCCGGGGTCAACGCCTATCTCTTTGCCAATATCTACGGCGCCGCCCGGCGGGTGGCGGCATCCTCGGTGCTGATCGCCACCGCCGCGTCGGTCTTTACGGTCTGGATGTGGCTGGCGCTGCTGCCATGATCCGCCGTCTTGACAGGCGCTAACGGCTTGTCGAGAGTGCCCGCTGATCGAACACGGGAACAGACGGAGGGCGCAGGGTGACAAGCGGCAGGATCGACTGGATTGCCGTCGATTGGGGCACATCGCATCTGCGCCTGTGGCTGATGGGCGACGGCGGGCAGGTGCTGGACCGGCGGCACAGCGACCGCGGCATGTCGAAGCTGAAACCCGACGAATTCGAAGCGACGCTGCTGGCGCTGGTGGGGGATCGCCTGCCCGCCGGGCGCCGCGTCCCGGTGATCTGCTGCGGCATGGCCGGGGCGCGGCAGGGCTGGGCCGAGGCGCCCTATGCCGCCGTGCCCTGCCTGCCCGGCACCTGGGACCGGGCCGCCCGGCCCCGCACCTCGGACCCGCGCCTTGCGGTCGCCATCCTGCCCGGCCTGTCGCAGGCCCGCCCGGCCGATGTGATGCGCGGCGAGGAAACCCAGATCGCGGGCTATCTGGCCGCCAATCCCGGTTTCGACGGCGTGCTGTGCCTGCCCGGAACGCATTGCAAATGGGCCCATGTCAGCGCCGGCGAGGTGGTCAGCTTTCGCAGCTTCATGACCGGAGAGCTGTTCGCACTGCTCTCCACCGCATCGGTGCTGCGCCATTCGGTGGCGACGACAGGCGAGGACCAAGCGGCCTTTTCGGCCGCCCTCGATCAGGCCATGGCCCGGCCGGCGACGGTGGCGACGGATCTGTTCTCCCTGCGGGCCGAATCGCTGCTGCAGGGGCTTGACCCGGTGACCGCGCGGGCAAGGCTGTCGGGGCTGCTGATCGGCATCGAACTGGCTGGCGCGCGGCCCTACTGGCTGGGCCAGGAGGTGGCGATCATCGGCGCGGGCGGACTGGCCGATGCCTATGCGACCGGGCTGGCGGCGCAGGGGCTGAGCCCGCGCCGCACCGATGCCGAGGCAATGACGCTGGCGGGTCTTGCCGCCGCCCATGACGCATTGAAAGGACAACTGTGACCGACCGCAACATCATCGCCATCCTGCGCGGCATCACCTCCGAGGAGGCTGTCCCCGTCGCCGAAGCCCTGATCGCCGCCGGAATCACCCGGATCGAGGTGCCGCTGAACTCTCCGCGCCCCTTCGACAGCATCGCGGCGATGCTGGCCGCCGCAAAAGGGCGCGCGCAGATCGGCGCCGGCACCGTCCTGCAGGTGGCCGAGGTGGAACGGCTGGCCGGCATGGGCGCGCATCTGGTCGTCTCGCCCGATTGCAATCCCGAGGTCATCCGCGCCACCAAGGCGGCGGGCCTTCTGTCCTATCCCGGCTGCCTGACCCCGACCGAGTGCTTCGCGGCGCTGCGGGCCGGGGCGGACGGGCTGAAACTGTTCCCGGCCAGTCTGATCGGCGTTTCCGGCATGTCGGCGATGCGCGCGGTCCTGCCGCCCGAGGTGCCCATCTATGCGGTGGGCGGTGTCGGCCCGGATGATTTCGCCGCATGGCGGCAGGCCGGGGCCGCGGGCTTCGGGATGGGAACCGCGATCTATCAGCCCGGCCTTGGCATCGCCGCCATCGCAGAACGCGCAGACCGCATCGTCGCGGCCTATGATGCGGCGTCCTGAGCGGACCCCGCCCCTTCGCCCGCGGCGCGTTCCGCAAGGCCAATATTGACGTTGCGACATGCCGGTCCTATCGACAGGGTAAGACGATCCACCGGAAAGGACAGCCCATGCAACTTGCAACGAACCCGGCGCTTGGCGCCAGCCCGGCCCGCACCGTCGGCCTGACCCTTGCCGCCGCGGCGCTGATCACGCTCAGCGCCAAGACCCAGGTTCCGTTCTGGCCTGTTCCGATGACGCTGCAGACGATGGCCGTTCTGGCGATCGCCGTGGTTCTGGGTCCGCGCCTTGGCCTCGCCGCGATGCTGGCCTATCTGGGCGCCGGCGCGGCCGGGCTGCCGGTTTTCGCCGGCTCGCCCGAACGCGGCATCGGCCTCGCCTATATGGCCGGTCCGACCGGCGGCTTCCTGATCGGCATGCTGCTGGCCATGGCGGTGACGGGCTGGCTGGCACAGGGGCGCGGCATTGCCGGCCGGACCCTGGCGATGCTGGCCGGCCTTGCCGTGACCTATCTGCTGGGCCTCGCCTGGCTGTCGGCCTTTGTCCCCGCCGACAGGCTGCTGGCCGCCGGTTTCACCCCGTTCATCCTGGGTGATCTGGTCAAGGTCGCCATCGCCACCCTGGCAATCGAGGGCGCCCTGCGCCTGCGCAGCCCCCGGCGCTGAGCCCGCCCGCGCGGAAGAACGGATCGCGGGGGCCGTGACGGCCCGCGCGCTTTTCCTGAACAGGCCCCGAGCCATGACCGTCACCCCGACCCTGCTGACCGGCCCCGTCGCGCCCCTGCCCGGCAGCGATACCCCGTCGGGAATCGCCAAGACCCCGGTTGCCGGCCCGCTCTGGCTGGGGGCCGAGGGGTTCGAGGGCGACCAGCAGGCCGACCGGCGCGTCCATGGTGGCCCGGAAAAGGCGGTGCATCACTACGCCCGCGACCACTATGCCGGCTGGCTGGCCGAGATCGGCCCGCAACCCGCGCTTGCCCGCGCGGGCGCCTTTGGCGAGAACCTGTCCAGCGAGGGGCTGACCGAGGCCGATATCGCGGTGGGCGACATCTTCCGGCTGGGCGATGCCTTGCTGCAGGTGTCGCAGGGCCGCCAGCCCTGCTGGAAGCTGAACCTGCGTTTCGGCATGCCCGACATGGCGCGAAGGGTACAGAACAGCGGCCGCACCGGCTGGTATTACCGCGTGTTGCAGCCGGGCCGGGTGACGCCGGGCGACCGCCTCGAGTTGATCGACCGGCTGGCGCCCGACTGGACGGTACAGCGGTTATGGCATGTCATGTATGTAGACCGGCTGAACCGCGATGCCCTGACCGGGATCGCCGGGCTGGGGGTTCTGGCCGAGGGCTGGCGCCGATACGCGCAGCGCCGGCTTGACAGCGGCCGGGTCGAGGACTGGAACCGGCGTTTGGAGGGATCGGCATGAACGTCAGTGATACCCCGCCGCCACTGGTCATCTCGATCCAGAGCCAAGTCACCTTCGGCCATGTCGGCAATTCGGCCGCCGTGTTTCCGATGCAGGCCGTGGGGCTGGAAGTGGCCGCGATCCCGACCGTGCTGTTCTCGAACACGCCGCATTATCCGACCCTGCGCGGTGCGCCGCTGCCGCCGCATCTGTTCGCGGACCTGCTGCTGGGCGCCGAGGAACGCGGCCTGCCCGGGCGCGCGGCTTGGCTGGTCACCGGCTATATCGGCTCGGTCGAGGTGGCGGAGCTGACGGCAGATTTCATCGCCCGCTGCAAGGCGGCGAATCCGGGCCTGCGCTATCTCTGCGATCCGGTGATGGGCGATCACGAGCCGGGGCTCTATGTGCCCGAGGCCATCGCCCATGTCATCCGCGACCGCATGTTGCCGCTGGCCGATCTGGCGACGCCCAATGCGTTCGAACTGGCCTACCTGACCGGGCAGGAGATTGCGGATCTGGACGATGTGGTCGCGGCCGGGCGCGCCCTGCACCTTGCCGCCGGCGGGCGGCTGATCGCGACCGGCTGCGTGCTGGCCGATACGCCGGCGAACCATCTGGAAAGCGTCATCGTCGCGCCTGACGGCCCCAGCCGGCACCCGACGCCGCATCTGCCCGTCGCCCTGCCCGGCACCGGCGATCTGTTCTCGGGTCTGGTGACGGCGGCTCTGGGGCGCGGGCGTGACCTGACTGATGCGGTCGATCTGGCGCAGGAACTGACCGGGCTTGCGCTGGCCCATGCCGCCCGGATCGGCGCGCATGAGGTGGTGCTGTCCGATCCCGGCTTCCGGGCGGCGCTGCTGCGGATCTGACCCTGCGTCCGATCGATCAATCGGGCTTGTCGACGGGGCCAATCGCCGTCCAGTCTGGCGAAAACGGAGGACTGCCCAATGGAAATCGGATCGAACCTGGATGCGGCAATCGTGCGGCGGATGCAGGAGAGCTTTGAGCGGCAGGGCCTGATGGCGCATCTGGGGGTCGAAGTGGCCGAGGTGCGGGCGGGCCTGGTGACGCTGAAGATGAAATTCCGCCCGGAACTGACCCAGCAGCACGGTTTTTTCCACGCCGGAGGCAGCGCGACCATCGCCGACAGCGCCGGCGGCTATGCGGCCTATACGCTGTTTCCCGAGAACAGTTCGGTCCTGACGGTCGAGTTCAAGCTGAACCTGATCAACCCCGCCCAGGGCGACTGGCTGGAGGCGACGGGCCGGGTGGTGAAACCCGGCCGCACCCTGACCATCTGCCAGCTGGATGTCTGGGGCGTCAGCGGTGGCAGCCGCAGGCATGTGGCGACCGGCCTGCAGACGCTGATCTGCATGAAGGACCGGCCCGACACCGGGTCCTGAGCGGCCGACGCCGTCAGGCCTTGATGTCGACGCCCAGATGCTTGGCCACCGCGAAGATGTCCTTGTCGCCACGCCCGCACATGTTCATCACGATCAGGTGATCGGCGGGCAGGTCGGGGGCGATCTTCATCACATGCGCAAGCGCGTGGCTGGGTTCCAGCGCCGGAATGATGCCCTCGGTCTGGCAGCAGAGCTGGAACGCGCCCAGGGCCTCGGCATCGGTGATGGCGACATATTCGGCCCGGCCGACATCCTTCAGCCAGGCATGTTCGGGGCCGATGCCGGGATAGTCGAGGCCGGCGCTGATCGAATGGCCCTCGAGGATCTGGCCCTCCTGATCCTGCAGCAGATAGGTGCGGTTGCCATGCAGCACGCCCGCGCGCCCGCCCAGCAGCGAGGCGCAATGCTCCATCCGGTCGTCCACGCCACGGCCGCCCGCCTCGACCCCGATGATGCGCACGGAGGCGTCGTCGAGGAAGGGGAAGAACAGACCCATCGCGTTCGACCCGCCACCGATTGCGGCGATGATGGTGTCGGGCAGGCGCCCCTCGCGGGCCATGATCTGCTCGCGCGCCTCCTTGCCGATGATCGACTGGAAGTCGCGGACCATGGCCGGATAGGGATGCGGCCCGGCAACGGTGCCGATGCAGTAGAAGGTGTCGCGCACATTTGTCACCCAGTCGCGCAGCGCGTCGTTCATCGCGTCCTTCAGGGTGCCGCGCCCCGAGGTGACAGGCACGACCTCGGCCCCCAGAAGGCGCATGCGGAACACGTTCGGGGCCTGACGTTCGACATCATGGGCGCCCATATAGACCACGCATTTCAGCCCGAAGCGGGCGCAGACCGTGGCGGTGGCAACCCCGTGCTGGCCGGCGCCGGTCTCGGCGATGATGCGGGTCTTGCCCATGCGGCGCGCCAGCAGGATCTGGCCCAGCACGTTGTTGATCTTGTGCGCGCCGGTATGGTTCAGCTCATCCCGCTTCATGTAGATCTTCGCGCCGCCCAGATGATCTGACAGGCGCTCGGCATGATAGAGCGGCGAGGGACGGCCGACATAATGGGTCCAGAGATCGTCCATCTCGGCCCAGAAATCCGCGTCGGTCTTGGCGCGCTCGTATTCGGCCTCGAGATCGAGGATCAGCGGCATCAGCGTCTCGCTGACGAAGCGGCCGCCATAGATGCCGAAACGGCCCTGTTCGTCGGGGCCATGCTTGAAGCTGTTCACCAGATCATCGGCCATCGGTCTGCCTTCGCGGTTGGGATTCGGATATTTGAATGAAGAAGAAGCCTAGAGCGGTTTCTTATAGCCGATATGGCTTGGGGTGAAGCCCACGCGGTCATAGAAGCGATGCGCATCCCGGCGCGCCTTGTTGGTGGTGAACTGCAGCAAGCGGCAGCCGGCGGCGCGGGCACGGGCCTCGGCGTCGCGGATCAGCGCCTCGCCGATGCCGCGGCCGCGATGGGCGGGGGCGACGCGGACGCCCTCGATCTGGGCGCGGCGGGTGGCCGACAGTGACAGGCCCGAGATGAAGGTGATCTGGTAGCAGGCGATGATGCCGTCGCCGCCATCGGCCACGATCAGGTGGTTGTTGCCCTCGGCCAGCATCGAGTCGAACGCGGCGAGATAGGTTGCCGGATCATGCCCCTCGCGCACCGCGCCCAGCAGGTCCTCGCGCAGCAGCGCCATGACCGCGGGAACATCGTCGCGGCTGGCGGATCGGAAACGGGGCGGGGGACCGGCGGTCATGGCAAAGGGGGGCGGCGGTTCAGGATGCGGCGGCGATGAAATCGCGGATCATGCCGCTGTCCTTGACGCCGGGCGCCGTCTCGACGCCCGAACTGACATCGACGCCCCGGGCGCCGGTCAGGCGGATCGCCTCGGCGACATTGGCCGGTGTCAGCCCGCCCGCCAGGAGCCAGGGCCGCAGCCAGCGCCGCCCGGTCAGCAGCCGCCAGTCGAATGCCAGCCCGTTGCCGCCGGGCAGAACAGCATCCTTTGGCGGCTTGGCGTCGACCAGCAGAAGATCTGCCACGAGGCCGTAATCGGTCAGCGCCGGCAGATCCTCCGGCGCGGACAGGCCCACGGCCTTCATCACCGGCAGGCCGGTCAGCGCCTTGACGTCCGCGACCCGCCCGGGGCTTTCGGCGCCGTGCAACTGGATCAGGTCGAGATGCGCCTCGGCCAGCACCGCCTGCAGCAGCGCATCGTCGGGATCGACGAACAGCCCGACCCGCGCCACGCCGGGCGGCACCTCGGCGCCAAGTGCCCGAGCCCTGCCGGGGGTGACCGCGCGCGGCGATTCCGCGAAGAAGACAAAGCCCAGATAGCGCGCGCCGGCCTCGACTGCCGCGGCGACATGCGCGGGCTGGCTGAGCCCGCAGATCTTGACCTGCGCCATGATCACCCTCAGCGCGGCGCGGGCAGTGTCGTGCCGGTCGCCGGGCTGGCGGGGCGGGATTTCGGCTGATCGACGATCGCGAGGATCTCGTCACGCGGGGCCGCGTGACGGTCGCGCAACTGCCCGACCTCGCCTTCGAGGCGGGCAATGTCGCGGCTGCGCTGCCGTGCCTCGCGCCGGATATGTGCCTCGCGCAGCCATTCCCAGACCAGCCCGGCCAGCATGCCGCTGGCAAAGGCCACGAAGATCACCAGAAACAGCGGCAGGTCGACCGACCAGCGGCCACCCAGATGCTGCGCGAAATTGGGCGGAACGGCCGACAGGGTAACGATCCCGCGATTGGCCAGCGCCACGGCGATCAGGATGATGGCCAGGACGGCAACGAACAGCAGACGGAGAAAGCGCATGGGATATCCTTGACTGACGCGACCGCCGCGGACCCTTCGCCGGGCGGCCATGCCCCTGTTTAAGACAGTCAGGCCTCGCCGTTCAACCGATCACGCAGCAATTTGCCGGTCTTGAAGAAGGGCACATGCTTTTCCTCGACATCGACCGCGTCGCCGGTGCGCGGATTGCGGCCGGTGCGCGCGTCGCGTTTCTTGACGGAAAAGGCGCCGAACCCACGCAGCTCGACCCGGTCGCCACGTGCCATCGCGTCGATGATTTCCTCGAAGACGGTGTTCACGATCCGCTCGACATCGCGCCGGAAGAGATGCGGGTTTTCATCGGCAATCTTCTGGATCAGTTCGGAACGGATCATCCTTCCCCCCTCTGAATGCGGCAGTCAACTTTGGCCGTCGCCCCCGCTGCGGCTGCTGTCCAGCCCATCGGGCAACGCATCAATCAATCCTTCGGTTTCCTAGCGATGCCAGCTTTGCGCGTTGCGCGCAAGCCACTAGCGAAGGCGCAACCCACGACAGGCGCATGAAAAAAGGCCCGCCCCCGTGAAACAGGGGCGGGCCGGAAGGCTGCGGGCGAGCCGCGATCAGTTGTTGCGGTTCAGCGCGGCGCCGAGGATATCGCCCAGCGAGGCGCCCGAATCCGAGCTGCCATACTGTTCGACGGCCTCTTTCTCTTCGGCGATCTCGCGGGCCTTGATCGACAGGCCAAGACGGCGGGTCTTGGTGTCGATATTGGTCACGCGCGCATCGATCTTGTCGCCGACCTGGAAGCGCTCGGGGCGCTGGTCCTGACGGTCGCGGGCCAGGTCCGAGCGGCGGATGAACGACTTGACGCCGTTATATTCCACCTCGACGCCGCCATCCTCGATCGCGGTGACCAGGGCGGTGACGACCGAGCCGCGCTTCACGCCGTCAACGGCTTCGGCCATATGCTCGTTTTCCAGCGCCTTGATCGACAGCGAGATACGCTCTTTCTCGACATCCACGTCCTGGACCACGGCCTTGACCATGTCGCCCTTGCGGAAGTCCTGAATGGCATCCTCGCCCCGGGCATCCCAGCTGATGTCCGACAGGTGCACCATGCCGTCGATATCGCCGTCGAGACCGATGAACAGACCGAATTCGGTGATGTTCTTGACCTCGCCCTCGATGACCGTGCCCGAGGGATGGGTCTCGGCAAAGACTTCCCACGGGTTGCGCATGGTCTGCTTGAGACCCAGCGAAACGCGGCGCTTGGCCTCGTCGATTTCCAGCACCATCACGTCCACCTCCTGCGAGGTCGAGACGATCTTGCCCGGATGGACGTTCTTCTTGGTCCAGCTCATTTCCGAGACGTGGACCAGACCCTCGACGCCGGCTTCCAGCTCCACGAAGGCGCCGTAATCGGTGATGTTGGTCACGCGGCCATTATGGACCGAGCCGAGCGGGAACTTGTCGGAGACGGTATCCCACGGATCGGCCTGCAGCTGCTTCATGCCGAGGCTGATGCGGTGGCTGTCCTTGTTGATCTTGATGACCTGAACATCGACGCTTTCGCCGATCGACAGGATCTCGGACGGGTGGTTGACGCGGCGCCAGGCCATGTCGGTGACGTGCAGAAGCCCGTCCACACCGCCCAGATCGACGAAGGCACCGTATTCGGTGATGTTCTTGACCACGCCCTTGACGGTCTGGCCTTCGGTCAGGTTGGCGATGACCTCGGCGCGCTGTTCGGCGCGGCTTTCTTCCAGAATGGCGCGGCGCGAGACGACGATATTGCCCCGGCGGCGGTCCATCTTCAGGATCTGGAAGGGCTGCTTCAGGCCCATCAGCGGGCCGGCATCGCGCACCGGGCGCACATCGACCTGGCTGCCGGGCAGGAAGGCCACGGCGCCGCCCAGATCGACGGTGAAGCCACCTTTGACGCGGCCGAAGATGGCACCTTCGACGCGCTCTTCATCGGCATAGGCTTTTTCCAGACGGTCCCAGGCCTCTTCGCGGCGGGCCTTCTCGCGGCTGATCGAGGCTTCGCCGCGGGCGTTCTCGACGCGGTCCAGATAAACCTCGACCTCGTCGCCGATGGCCAGCTTGGCCTCTTCGCCGGGATTTGCGAATTCCTTCAGATCGACGCGGCCTTCCATCTTGTAGCCGACATCGATGATGGCCTGACCCGCCTCGATGGCGATGACCCGGCCCTTGACGACGCTGCCCTCATCGGGGGTGTCGATCTCGAAGCTTTCGTTCAGGAGGGCTTCGAATTCCTCCATGGTCGCTTTAGCGCACATATATATTCAGTTTCCTTTACGTCTGTTTCACTGGCCAGACGGTTGGCTCCGCCGGTCTGTAAGGTGTCTTTCTGGAACGACAAAGGGTCGCGGCATGACGCCCGACCCGTATTCCCGTGGCCTGTTTTGACCATGTCGCCCGATTGACTGCGGCTGATATAGGGCCGCGAGGCCCGGAACTCAACGGAAAAGTGCCCGGCCCGGCAGGATATGTCTCAACAGAAATATCCCTTGCAGGACCCGCATCCGATCGTGTTATGTCCCATCTGACATATCGAAACCGGAGAGCTTCAGATGAATATTCCCCGTTCCGCCCTCTTGCCCGCCCTTCTGCTGGCGACCGCGCTGCCCTTGCAGGCCGCAGCCGAAGAA
Organism: Paracoccus marinaquae; assembly: GCF_018860165.1. GTDB lineage: Bacteria > Pseudomonadota > Alphaproteobacteria > Rhodobacterales > Rhodobacteraceae > Paracoccus > Paracoccus marinaquae. The sequence goes on along the minus strand of NZ_JAHKNG010000011.1, from coordinate 62,240 downwards.
GTCGTGGTCTTCGCCGCCGCCTCGCTGAAGAATGCGCTGGACGAGATCGCCGCCGATTTCGGCGCCGAGACCGGCAATGAAGTCACGGTCTCCTATGCCGGGTCCAGCCAGCTGGCCAAGCAGATCATTGAAGGCGCACCGGCCGATCTGTTCATATCCGCCAATGTCCAGTGGATGGACGAGGTGGCGAAGGCCGGGCTGCTGGCCGGTGACGCGCGCGGCGACCTTCTGGGCAACACGCTGGTCCTGATCGCGCATGGCAAGGATGCCGCAGCGGTCGAGATCGGCGCCGATACCGACCTGACCGCGCTGCTGGATGGCGGCAAGCTGGCCATGGCCATGGTCGATTCCGTCCCGGCCGGACAATATGGCAAGGCCGCGCTGGAAAGCCTCGGCCTGTGGGAGGGCGTTCAGGCCGAGGTCGCGCAATCCGACAATGTGCGCGCCGCGCTGGCGCTTGTCTCGACCGGCGAGGCGCCCTATGGCATCGTCTATGCGACCGATGCAGCAGCGGACGACAATGTGAGCGTGGTGGGCGAATTTCCGGCGGACAGCTATCCGTCGATCATCTATCCGGCAGCCCTGCTGACCGTGGCCGCGGACGCGGCCGACCGTGCGTTCTATGACGCCCTGTCGGGCGAGGCCGCCAAGGCCTCGTTCGAAAAGCAGGGCTTCACGGTCTTGACCCAGACGCAGTGACGGACTGGCTGACCCCCGAGGAATGGCAGGCCGTCGTTCTGTCGCTGCGTGTTTCGAGTGTTGCGGTTCTGGCCAGCCTGCCCTTTGGGGTCCTTGTTGCCTATGCCCTGGCGCGCTGGCGCTTTCCGGGGCATGGGCTGCTGAACGGCCTCGTCCACCTGCCGCTGGTGCTGCCGCCGGTCGTCACCGGCTATCTGCTGTTGCTGAGCTTCGGGCGGCGCGGCACCATCGGTGCCTTTCTCGACCAGTTCGGCATCGTCTTCGCCTTCCGCTGGACCGGTGCCGCGCTGGCCTGCGGGATCATGGCCTTCCCGCTGCTGGTCCGGGCCATCCGGCTGTCGATCGAGGCCGTGGACCCGAAGCTTGAACAGGCCGCCGCGACGCTGGGCGCCTCGCGCCTGTGGGTGTTCGCGACAGTCACGTTGCCACTGATCCTGCCCGGGATCTTTGCCGGCATGGTGCTGGCCTTCGCCAAGGCGATGGGCGAATTCGGCGCCACCATCACCTTCGTCTCGAACATTCCCGGCCAGACCCAGACCCTGCCCTCGGCCATCTATGCCTTCCTGCAGGTGCCGGGCGGCGAATCCTCGGCCGCGCGGCTGGTGCTGGTCGCCGTCGCGGTGGCCATGGCGGCGCTGTTCCTGTCGGAATGGCTGGCCCGGTCGGTCGCGCGCAGGATTTCCGGCGCCTGATGCTGAAGCTTGCGATCCGCCACGAATTTCCGGGCTTTGCTCTGGATGCCGGGTTCGAGGCCCCGCCGGGCGTCACCGCCCTGTTCGGCAAGTCCGGCTCGGGCAAGACCACCATCGTCAACGCCGTCGCCGGGCTGATGCGCCCCGATCAGGGCCGGATCGAGGTCGACGGGCTGATCCTGTCGGACAGTGCCAGCGGCCGTTTCCTGCCGCCGCACCGGCGCGGCGTCGGCTATGTGTTTCAGGAAGGGCGGCTGTTTCCGCATCTGACCGTGCGCCAGAACCTGCTCTACGGGCGATGGTTTGCGCGCATGAAGGACGGGGCAAGGTTTTCCCGTATCGTTGATCTGCTGGGCATCGGCGATCTTCTGGCCCGCCGACCGGGCGCCCTGTCGGGGGGCGAAAAGCAGCGCGTCGCCCTTGGCCGGGCGATCCTGTCGAATCCGCGCCTGCTGCTGATGGATGAGCCGCTGGCGGCGCTGGACGAGGCCCGCAAGGCCGAGATTCTGCCCTATCTGGAACGGTTGCGCGACGAAACCGGGTTGCCGATCCTCTATGTCAGCCACTCGGCGGCCGAGGTCGCGCGTCTGGCCACAACCATCGTGCTGATCGAGGCCGGGCGGGTGCTTGCCGCAGGTCCGGCCGCGACGATCCTGTCCGACCCCGCGACCGCGCCGGTGCTGGGGCTGCGCGAGGCCGGCGCGATCCTGAGCGCGCGGATCGAGGCCCAGGAGGAGGATGGCCTGACCCGTCTGGCGACCGGCGCCGGGCCGGTCTGGCTGTCGCGGATCACGGCCGCTGAGGGCAGCCATCTGCGGCTGCGGATACTGGCGCAGGACGTGATGCTGGCGCTGCAGCGGCCCTCCGGCATCTCGGCGCTGAACGTGCTGCCGGTGACGGTGCGCGATGTGACCCCCGGGGAAGGCGGCGTTCTGGTGCGGCTTGAGGCGGGCGACGAGGTCATCCTGGCGAGGATCACCGCCCGTTCAACCGCGGGGCTGGGGCTGGCCCCCGGGATGCGGGTTTACGCGGTCCTGAAGGCGGTGTCGGTGGCGCCGGGCAGCATCGGCACCGGCGGGCCCTGATCCAAAGCCTGCCAAACCCCGCCGCCGCGCCGGAAATGCAGCCTCTCGGGTGGCTGAAAACCCTCCTGCGCCATCGGCGCGACATGGCGCTCGACCGTCAGGCCCGTGCCTGCGAAATCCAGCACGGCGAATTCGTTCTGGCGGTCTCCGAGCCGCGAACAGAGTGCCGTTCCCGCCTGAATCTGCAGCACGCCCGGATGCCCGCAGGCCAGCAGCCCGCCGCAGTCCCACAGGTGCAGATGGCCGCTCAGCACGACATGCAGGCCCGCGGCCCCAAGCCGCCGCAGCGCCTCGGGCGCGCGCGTAGCAAGTTCCTTGTCGATCGCGGGCAGTTGCTGCAACGGGTGGTGCAGCGCAAGGATATTCGTGGCCAGCGGATCAATGCCGCCGATCAGCCTGTCGATCTCGCCCCGGCGGATCACCCCGCGCTGCCAGGAGAAGGGATCGGTGCTGTTCAGCCCCAAGACCCGCACCGTACCCGCGGCACGGGTCGGCGCCAGATCGGCGCCGATCGCCTCGCTAAAGCCGGCGAAAGGCCAGGCAAAGCGCAGCGGGATATTGTAGAGGGGCACGTCGTGATTGCCGGGAACCGCCATCACCGGGGCGTTGATCCGGGCCAGGAACCCGGCCGCCTGCCGGAACTGGCCCGGACGACCGCGATGGGTCAGATCCCCCGTCACGACCACCAGATCGGCGCGCGCATGGTTGATCCTGTCCAGCAGCGCCCCGACCAGATCGCCCCGATGCAGGCCGAAATGCAGGTCCGACAGGTGAACGATCCGGGTCACCCGCCGGCATCCCGCGTCTTGTTGGTGCCGTCGGCCGGCAGCAGCACCTGCAGCGCGCCCTGCCGGACCTGCAGATGCAGCGGCGACGCCATCACCGTCTTTTCGCCGTCATGCGCGATCAGCAGACGTTTCTTCGGCGTCTCGATCGTCAACTCATCGGTCACGATCAGATCGAAGTCACTGTCCTGCGCGGAAAAGCCGAAGGCCAGCCGCAGGGCCGACCGCAACAGCGGCAGGGGTTTGCGCGCCCTTGCGATCAGGACGGCGAACTGACCGTTCCGGACCGCCTCCACCCCGTCCAGCCCGAAACTCTCAAGCTGATAAGCGCTGCGGGCCACGAACAGCAGCGCGGTGGTGAATTGCCGCGCCTCGCCTTCAAGCCGGGCGGTCAGCACCATCGGCCGCCGCAGACGGCGCAGCGCCACCAGCACCGACCAATAGGCCGCCACGCGCGAGCGGCCCCAGCGGCGATAGATCGTCTCACGCGTCTTCAGGATATGCGGATAGGCGCCCAGGCTGACATTGTTCAGAAAGACAAGGTTCTCGATCAGGCCGATGTCGATCCGCTCGACCCGCGCCTCGCGGATCGTGTCCAGCGCGTCTTCCAGACTTTCGCCAACGCCCAGATCGCGGGCGAAATAGTTGAAGGTGCCGCCCGGAAGGATGCCCATGATCGCCTCGGTTCCCGTCAGCGCGCCGGCAATGGCCGATTGCGTGCCGTCGCCCCCGGCCGCCACGATGATATCGAAGCCGTCGGCCACGGCCTGCTGCGCCATCTCGACCAGATCGCTGCCGCGCGGGGTCTGGCGCAGATCGAACCCGGCACATCGGGGTTTCAGCGCCTTGCCGAGTGTCTCGGCGAATTCCCGGCCGTCCTTGCGGCCCGAGCCGAGGTTCAAGATGACGCAGAGGCGGCGTCGCGACAGATCGAAAGGGGTGTCCGGCATGGCGTTCCGTCGGGTTGCTGTTTCAGGCATCAACCCGCCCGGGCCCGCCCGGGTTTCACAGTTTCCTGGCGGCTTCCACGACTGCGGGTTTCAGCCCGGTCCCGCCGGCGGCGAGATAGTCCAGCAATTGCGCCCGCATCGGCGGCGACCAGAAGTCCTTCAGATGGGCCGCGATCTTCTCGGCCTCGTCACCGGGCTGGCTGTTGAAGAAACTGGCGATCTGGTTGGCCATATGGACCATCTTCTCAGGCGACATCGGACACCTCGGCACTCAGCCGTTCGGGGTGGGAAAACAGGTCGAACCCCTCGCCGCGCGCGAAGGCGGCCAGGGTAATGCCCGCGCCTTCGGCCAGGCGCAGGGCGTGCAGTGTGGGTGCGGAAACCGCGATCAGGACCGCGCAGCCCGCCATGGCGCATTTCTGCACCATCTCGATCGAGACACGGCTGGTCACCACGAAGGCGCCCTGCCCTGCATCCAGCCCCTGCCGAGCCATGGCGCCGATCAGCTTGTCCAGCGCGTTGTGGCGGCCGACATCCTCGCGGGCCAGCACGATGCCCTTGCCGGGGATCAGGAACCCGGCGGCGTGAACCGCGCGCGAGCGGTCGTGCAGCGGCTGCCAGTCGCGCAGCGCATCGGTCGCGCCGGCGATATCCCCGGAGGTCATCACCGGGCCGATGCCGTCCAGATCTGGCAAGGGCCGCATCGCCTGTTCAAGCGAATCGATGCCGCACAGCCCGCAGCCGACCGGCCCGGCAAGGTTGCGCCGGCGCGCGGCCAGAGCCTCGGCCCGGTCGCCGGTCAGCCAGAGACGGGCCTCGATCCCCTGATCCTGCGCGACCACGGTGCAGGAGGCGATCTGCCCCTGTCCCGTCACGATCCCTTCGCTGAGCGAGAAGCCCAGGGCGAAATCCTCGATATCGGCAGGCGTGGCCATCATCACCGCATGGGTGGTGCCGTCATAGACCATGGCCACCGCCGCCTCCTCGGGCAGGACCCGCTGGATGGCACGGCGGCTGCCGGCCCGGACATGGATCGCGGCGGCCCCGTCAAGAGGCTTCGGCAGGTTCATGTCATTCCGCCGCCGGCAGGATCCGGCGCGAACGTTCGGCCTGCTCGGTATAGCTTTCCTGCCAGTCCGAAGGCCCGTTCGAGGGGCTGACCTGCACCGCCGTGACCTTGTATTCCGGGCAGTTCGTCGCCCAGTCCGAGAAATCGGTGGTCACCACATTGGCCTGCGTCGAGGGGTGGTGGAAGGTCGTGTAGACCACCCCCGGCGCCACCCGATCGGTGATCTTCGCCCGCAGCGTCGTCTCGCCCGCGCGGCTGGCCAGGCGCACCCAGTCGCCATCGTTCACGCCGCGCACCTCGGCGTCGTGCGGATGGATCTCCAGCACGTCCTCGGGGTGCCAGACGACATTCTCGGTCCGCCGCGTCTGCGCGCCGACATTGTATTGCGACAGGATCCGGCCCGTCGTCAGCAACAGCGGGAAGCGCGGGCCGGCGCGTTCATCGGTGGCCAGATATTCGGTCACGATGAAGTGCCCCTTGCCCGAGACGAAGTGATCCACATGCATCATCGGCGTGCCCTCGGGCGCGGTGGCGTTGCAGGGCCACTGGACCGAACCTTTTTCGTCCAGCAGATCGAAGCTGACGCCGGCAAAGCTGGGCGTGGTCGCGGCGATCTCGTCCATGATCTGCGCCGGGTGGGTATAGTGCCAGTCCGCGCCCATCGCATTGGCCAGAAGCTGCGTCACCTCCCAGTCCTCATAGCCGTTCTTCGGCGCCATCACCTTGCGGACACGGTTGATGCGACGCTCGGCATTGGTGAAGGTGCCGTCCTTTTCGAGGAAGGTCGAGCCGGGCAGGAAAACATGGGCGTAGTTCGCCGTCTCGTTCAGGAACAGGTCATGGACGATGACGCAGTCCATCGCCGCCAGACCGGCCGCGACGTGATGGGTGTCGGGGTCCGATTGCAGGATATCCTCGCCCTGGCAATAGAGGCCCTTGAAACTGCCCTCGACGGCGGCATCCAGCATGTTGGGGATGCGCAGGCCCGGCTCGGGGTCGATCTCGACGCCCCAGGCCTTCTCATAGATGGCGCGGACCTCGGGCAGTTTCACATGACGATAGCCCGGCAGTTCATGTGGGAAGGAACCCATGTCGCAGGACCCTTGCACGTTGTTCTGGCCGCGCAGCGGGTTCACCCCCACGCCCTCGCGCCCGATATTCCCGGTCAGCATGGCAAGGTTGGCGATCCCCATCACGGTGGTCGAGCCCTGGCTGTGTTCGGTCACACCGAGGCCGTAATAGATCGCCGCATTGCCGCCCGTCGCGTAAAGCCGCGCGGCGGCGCGCAGATCGGCCGCGGGCACCCGGGTCAGCGCCTCGATCGCCTCGGGGCTGTGGCGCGGATCACGGACGAAATCGACATAATGCTGGAACTCGCCCCAGTCGCAGCGGGCGCGGATGAAGGCCTCGTCATAAAGCCCCTCGGTCACGATCACATGGGCCATGGCGGTGACCACGGCGACATTGGTGCCCGGGCGCAGCGGCAGGTGATGGGCCGCCTCGATATGGGTGCTGCGCACCATGTCGATGCGGCGCGGATCGACGACGATCACTTTGGCGCCCTCGCGGACCCGCTTCTTCATCCGGCTGGCAAAGACCGGATGCGCGTCCGTGGGGTTGGCGCCGATGATCATCATCACGTCGCAATGATCGACGCTGTCGAAATCCTGCGTGCCGGCCGAGGTGCCGTAGGTCTTGCCGAGACCATAGCCGGTCGGCGAGTGGCAGACCCGCGCGCAGGTATCGGTGTTGTTGTTCAGGAACACCGCCCGCGCCAGCTTCTGCACCAGATAGCTTTCCTCGTTGGTGCAGCGGCTGGAGGTGATGACGCCGATCGACTGGCGGCCGAATTTCTCCTGCAGCCCTTTCAGCCGGTTCGCGGCGAAGGCCAGCGCCTCGTCCCATTCGACCTCGCGCCAGGGCTCGTCGATGCGGTCGCGGATCATCGGCTTCAGGATGCGGTCCCTGTGTTCGGCATAACCATAGGCAAAGCGGCCCTTGACGCAGGAATGGCCGTGATTGGCCTTGCCCTGCTTGTAGGGCACCATGCGCACCAGCTGGTCGCCGTTCAGTTCGGCCTTGAAGGAACAGCCGACGCCGCAATAGGCGCAGGTGGTGACGACGGATCGCTTGGGCTGGCCCAGTTCGATCACCGATTTCTCCTGCAGGGTCGCGGTCGGGCAGGCCTGCACGCAGGCGCCGCAGCTGACGCAATCCGAGGACAGGAAGTCGTCGCCCGCCATGCCGGCGCTGACCTTGCTGCCGAAGCCGCGCCCCTCGATGGTCAGGGCGAAGGTACCCTGCACCTCTTCGCAGGCCCGCACGCAGCGCGAGCAGACGATGCATTTCGACGGATCGAAGCTGAAATAGGGGTTGCTGTCATCCTTCGGCGTCCAGCGCGGATTGGCCACGCCATCGGGCATCCGCAGCCGCGCCTCGGCCTGGCTGCGGGCGCCGGTGCCGGAGGGGTCGAAATGGTTGTCGCCCGGCAGATAGCGCACGTCGCGCAAGCCCACCTGCCCGGCCGCGTCCTGCAATTCGCAATCGCCATTGGCCGCGCAGGTCAGGCAGTCCAGCGGGTGGTCGCTGATGTAAAGCTCCATGACACCCTTGCGCAGCCGCTGGATGCGCGCGGTCTGGGTGCTGACGACCATGCCCTCGGCAACAGGCGTGGTGCAGGACGCGGGCGTGCCGCGCCGGCCCTCGATCTCGACCACGCAGAGCCGGCAGGAGCCGAAGGCCTCCATGTTGTCGCTGGCGCAAAGTTTCGGGATGTCGATCCCGGCCTCGGCGGCGGCGCGCATGACCGAGGTGCCCTCGGGCACGGTCACGGCAATGCCGTCCACCAGCAGGCTGACCGGGGCGCCCAGCCTTGCCGGGGTGCCCATGTCGCGGTCATCGCCGGGGGCAAATTGCGGGATGATGAAATCCTTCATTCGGCGGCCTCCTTCTGGCACGCGAAATCGTCCGGGAAATGGGTCAGCGCGGACATCACCGGGAAGGGCGTGAAGCCCCCCAGGGCACAAAGCGAGCCATCCCGCATTGTATCACAAAGATCGCTCAGCAGCGCGGCCGCGTTCGGATCGCCTTGGGCGATGCGGTCGATGGTCTCGACCCCGCGCACCGCGCCGATCCGGCAGGGCGTGCATTTGCCGCAGGATTCGACGGCGCAGAATTCCATCGCAAAGCGGGCCATCTGCAGCATGTCGGCGGTGTCGTCAAAGACCACCAGCCCGGCATGGCCGATCAGCCCGCCCTCGGCGTCGAATTCCTCATAGCCCATCGGCGTCGCGAACTTGTCGACCGGCATATAGGCGCCCAGCGGCCCACCGACCTGCACCGCCTTTACCGGCCGCCCCGAAGCGGTGCCGCCGGCGATATCATTGACAATCTCGCCCAGATGCAGGCCGAAGCCCGCCTCGAACAGCCCGCCGCGCTTCACGTTTCCGGCGATCTGCAGCGTCACCGTCCCGCGGGATCGGTTATGTCCGAAATCGGCGTAATGCGCGGCGCCCTTCTCGAAGATCACCGGCACCGTGGCCAGGCTGATGACGTTGTTGACGACGGTGGGCTGGCCAAGGAACCCCTCCAGCGCCGGCAGCGGCGGTTTGGCCCGGACCACGCCGCGCTTGCCTTCGAGGCTGTTCAGCAGGCTGGTCTCCTCGCCGCAGACATAGGCGCCCGCGCCCACCCGAATCTCCATGTCGAAGGCCCGGCCCGAGCCGAGGATGTCCGACCCCAGCACGCCGCCCTCGCGGGCGATCCGCACCGCCGCGTTCATCACCCGGACCGCATCGGGATATTCGCTGCGCAGATAGACATAGCCGCGCGTCGCACCCACACCCAGACCGGCAATCGCCATACCCTCGATCAGGGTGAAGGGATCGCCCTCCATGATCATCCGGTCGGCGAAGGTGCCGCTGTCGCCCTCATCGGCGTTGCAGACGATATACTTCTGCGCGGCCTGCGCGCCGAGGACCGTCTTCCACTTGATGCCGGTCGGGAAGCCCGCGCCGCCGCGCCCGCGCAGGCCGCTGTCGGTGACCTCCTGCACGATCTGCGCCGGTTCCATGCCGATGGCGCGGCGCAGCCCGGTCAGGCCGCCATGCGCCTGATAATCCGCAAGGTCCAGCGGGTCGATGAGGCCGCAGCGGGCGAAGGTCAGCCGGTGCTGACGGGCGAAGAACGGGATTTCCTCGACCGGACCAAGGCTGTCCAGCCCGCCATCCAGCAGCGCCGGCACATCCTCGGGCGCGACCGGACCGTAGCCCATGCGCCCCTCGCCCCGGTCGATCTCGACCAGCGGTTCAAGCCAGATCATGCCGCGGCTGCCGTTGCGGATGATCCGGGCCTCGATGCCGCGCGCCTTCACCTCGCGGGCGATGGCCTCGGCCACCTCGTCGGCACCGACCGCGCGGGCGGCGCTGTCCATGGGAACATAGATCTTCATGCCCCGGCCTCGCTCAGCAGCCGGTCCATCCGCGCCTCGTCCAGCCGCGCCACCACCCGGTCGTCCAGCATCGCGGCCGGCGCACAGGCGCACATGCCCAGGCAATAGACCGGCTCGACCGTCAGCGCGCCATCGCCCGTGGTGTCATGCCAGCCGATGCCCAGCTTTCGCAGGGTCGCCTCGGCCAGCGCGCTGCCACCCATCGACTGGCAGGCCTCGGCCCGGCAGATTTTCAGCACATGCCGGCCCGCCGGTGCCTCGCGGAAGTCGTGATAGAAGCTGACGACGCCATGCACCTCGGCCCGGCCCAGATTCAGGATATCCGCCAGAACCGGCACGGCATTTTCAGGGATGAAGCCGTATGTTTCCTGCACCGCGTGCAGCATCGGCAGAAGTGGCCCTTCCAGAGAGGCAAGCGGCGCGGCAAGGGCGCGGATCTCCTCCTCGGTCGGGGCTGGCGCATTCGCATGCATGGCTAGCCTTTCGACAATTCCTCAGCCCCCAGCAAACAGGCTCGTCGATCCGAAATCAATATCGTTATTCCGTCGATCAATAGAGATCAACTATCAGAAACCATGCGCCGGGCCTCGGCCAGAAGGGCATTCAGCACCGGCGTATGCGGTTCCCGCCAGGGCGCGACCAGACCGACGGCATGGGCAGTTTCGGGCTTCTCCAGGGGCACCAGCCGCAGCGGCTTGCCCTGGGCGAGGAAGCTGGCGATATCCTCGGGCAGGACGGTCAGCCAGCCGCCCTCCAGCACATGCGCGACCAGCACCACGGTCGAACTGGATTCCACCGTGGCCCGCGGCGTCACCCCGGCGGCGACCAGATTGCGATTGATGATCCGCCGGTTCTGCATGTCCGAGGTCAGCAGGCACAGCCGATGGCCGTCAAGCTCGGGCCAGGTGACGCTGTCGCGCCCCGCGAAGGCCCCCCCGGCACCGCAAACCAGCATGTAACGCTCGTCATAAAGCGGGACGGTGCTGACCTTGCCGAGGGGTTCGTTGTCCAGATAGGAAATGCCCGCGTCGATCTCGAGGTCGTCGATCATCTGCAGGATCTCGATCGAGGTGCGCGACAGGATGGTGAAGCTGACATTCGGATGCAGGGTGCCGAACCGGGCCGAGATCTTGGCCGCCCAGGTCAGCGCCGTGGGGACGACGGCGATCCGCAGCCGCCCCGACAGCCCGTGCCGCACCGCCCGCATCTCCTCGCGCAGCTGCCTTGCGTCACCGACGATGCGCCGCGCCCAGACCAGCGCGCTCTGCCCCTCGGGGGTCAGCCCGCCGAAACGCGAGCCGCGAAAGATCAGCAGCACGCCCAGCTGTTCCTCAAGCTGCTTGATGCCCGCGGACAGCGTGGGCTGGGTAATGCCGAGACTGGCGGCGGCGCGGCCGAAATGGCGCTCCTTGGCCACCGCGATGAACATTTCCAGCTTGTCGATCACGCGCTTGCCTCCCCCGTGCCATCAAGCCCGGCCCATGGGGACAGGTCAATGGCCGGCGAATGTCCCGGGGCAGCAGGATAACCTTCAGGTCAAGGGCGGGCGCTTTCGGCCCGGTCATAGTCGAAACCCGCCCGCACGAGGCTGCGCCAGCGTCGCTGGCGGTGGGCATAGAAGTGCCGCGCCCAGAACGCGATCAGCGGGGTCAGAAGGCCCGCCTCGATCTCGATCCGGTCGCGATAGCGGGTTCCCGCGCCCTCGGCCTCGACCGACACGACATGGTGCCAGCGCCGGATCATCGCGCTTTGCCCGTCATCCAGCAGCAGGCGCCGGCCGTCCCGCGATGGCGGACGCGAGATGCGGATGGTCTGCCGCCCGAGGGGCAGGATGCCGCGCCAGGACATCGCGACAAGATAGTCCCGGTCCTGCCAGCAATCCGGAAACACGGCCGGGTCGACCGGATCAAAGCGGATCAGCGGATGGGCGACGAAGCGCAGCAGGCGCGGCCGGTTCACCTCGTCCCAGACCTGCCCGGGCCGGGCGTCCAGATAGGTGTCAAGCGAGACGGTTCTGATCACGGCTGCACCCGGGTCATGCCATCAGGGGAATCACGAGCCTTCACCCTCCAGGGCAAGGGCGGTCGCGGGGGCGTCCAGATCCGCGGTCGAAAGCCCGGCCGACGGCCGCGCAAGGCGGGGGCGGACGACCCAGTACAGCCGCTCCTGCGCGCGGGTGATGGCGACATAGGCGAGGCGTTTCCACAGCGGGATGCCGGCCTCGGTCCGGTTCGACCATGCGGCGGCGCTGATATCGGGGGCAAAGACCTGCACATCGGGCCATTGCGAGCCTTGCGACTTATGGATCGTGACCGCCGCGCCATGCAGGAAGGCCGCGCCCATGCGGGCGGCATAGGGGATGAAGGGCTCTTCCTCGTCCGGCATCTCGATCTTGACGATGCTGGCGGCCGACAGGCGCGGATCCTCGGCCCCGATCACATGCAGCCGCGAGAAGCCGGGCTTGCGGCCCGGTCCCAGATAGACCACCTGCGCGCCCTTGATCAGCCCGCGCGCTTCAAGGTCGATGCGCTTCTTGCGGTGTTTCAGCGGCAGTTCCAGACCGTCGCAGATCAGAGGCTCGCCCGGCAGCAGCGCGTCGCCCGGCGCGCCGAAGGCCGAGCGGAAGGCGTGGATCAGCCGGATGCGGGTGGCGTTGCGCCAGACCAGCACCGGCGAGCGCGCCATCAGGTCGCTTTCTACCCGTTCGGCCCAGACCACCCGGTCGTCGCGGCCGGCCGCCGCGCGGATCAGCCGCTCGAACCCGGCGAAGTCGAGGCTGTCGTCGGACAGGGCATGGGCAAGATCGAGGATCGGGCTGTCATCGGCCTGCCGGTGGATGCGGTGCAGGATCAGGCGCTGGCTTTCGGCCAGCTTGTCAAAGACCATCTCGCCCGATTGTCCGACCGGGGCCAGCTGCGCCGGGTCGCCGAACAGCACGAGGACCGGGAAAATCTCGCGCAGATCCTCGAACTGCCGCTCGTCCAGCATCGAGGATTCGTCGATCAGGCCGATATCCAGCCCGTCCTCGCGCCGTTTCCAGCCCTTGATGAAGTCCGAGCCGCGCAGCCCCGCCGCCGCCAGGGCGCCGGGGATCGAGGCATGCTGGTCGTAGAAGGCTTTCGCCCGGTCCAGCGCCTCATCGGTCAGCCCCTCGACCTTGGGGCGCTGCCCCTCGCCCGCCAGCCATTCGGCGATGCGTTCATATTCCGGATCGTAAACGGGGGTGTAAAGGATGCGGTGGATGGTGGTGGCCGGCACGCCGCGGGTCCGCAGCACGAAGGCGGCCTTGTTGGTCGGCGCGAGGATCGCCACCGTGCGGCGATCCTTGCGGCGGCGCCCCTCGTAATCGGCGCTGACGATCTCGACCCCGCCCGCGCGCAGCGCCCGGGTGATCTCGGACAGCAGCAGCGTCTTGCCCGAACCCGCCTTGCCGATCACCGCCATGACCCGGCCCTTGCCGGGTTGCGGCGGCCGGATTTCCTCGGCCAGCAGATCGACACCCGCCGCGGCAAAAACCTCGGCCAGCGCGTCCCAGGCATCGGCCTGATCCGGCGACAGGCTGGGGGTGAGGCTGTCAGGGTTGGGCGACGGACCGGTCATCGACCTGCCTTAGCCTGCCGGGCCACGAAAGCGAAGGGGGAACGGGCTTTCGACCGATGAAACGGCGCGGGATGGCGCCCCGGCATTGCCCCCGGCGGCGGAAGCCCCGCGAGGCAATGCACGAACAGGGCGGCAGGCAACCCCGGCCGCAAGTTCATGCCTCAAAGCCAGTTCTTCCAGCGCAGGAGCAGCCATGTCGCCGCCGACGTGCCGACCATCAGACCCAGGGCCATCGGATAGCCCCAGGGCTTTTCCAACTCGGGCATGTTGACGAAGTTCATGCCATACATGCTGGCGATCAGGGTCGGCGGCAGGAACAGCGCGGTCAGCACCGACAGGATGCGCACGGTGCTGTTCTGTTCCAGATTGATCATGCCAAGCGTCGTGTCGACGGTCAGGCTGACCCGCGAGGACAGGAAATCGGCGTGCACCTGAAGCGCCTGCACGTCGCGCAACTGGCCTTTGATGGCCGGGCGCAGCCTGCCGCTTTCCTTCCGCTCGCCGATGATGGCGATATAGAAGGCCAGCATGCGCTCGATGGTCAGAAGGCCCAGCCGCACCCGCGCCAGCAGTTCCGCCTCGCGCCCGACCTGGCGCAGCACCGCCTGCAGCCGCTCGGCCCCGGCGCGGGCCATCGGGCCGGTCGCCCCGGTACGACGCTCGAACACGGCCTGAGCGGCCTCGTCCAGCACCCGGCCCGAGGCTTCGAGGATATCCGCCTGCCGGGCCACGATCTCCTCGACCAGGCCCATGAACAGCCGGTCGGAGGTGCTGCAGCCAAGGGTCGAGCGTTCGCCACGGTCGGGGAAGGTCAGGAACGGGCGCGGCGAGTGGTGGCGCACCGTCACCAGCCGCTCGGGCGACAGGATGAAGCTGACCGGCATCGCCGCCCGGCTGCCATCGCCGCGTTCGCCGGGCAGCACCGCGGTCATGTAGTCCATGCCGTTCTCGCGGAACAGACGGTTCGAGATCTCGATCTCTTCCATATCGGCAAGGCTGGGCACCTCGACGCCAAGGGCGGTCAGCGCCGCAACCTCGACATCGCCCGGCTGGACCATGTCGATCCACATCGCCCCGCGCAGGTCGGCACCGCGTTCCATCAGCGTGATGCGGCCGCCCTCGACGGCATAGGCATAGAGCATGAAGCCTCCTCAGACGGCGGGGCCGGCGCGCAGGAACACGGCCAGATCGGCGACATTGGTGCCGGTCGCACCGGTAACGACAAGCCCGCCGGCAGCCTGCAGCGCCGGAGTCGAATCGTTGCGCGCCAGCACATCCTCGAGGTCCAGCCCGGCCTTGCGCATCCGGGCCAGCGTCTGCGGATCGACGATCCCGCCCGCCGCCTCGCCCGGCCCGTCGCGCCCGTCGCTGCCGACCGAGGCGAACAGCCAGTCGCCGCCCATCCCGGCAGCCTCGGCGGCGCGGGCGAAACGCAGCGCCAGTTCCTGATTGCGCCCGCCAAGCCCGTCGCCGGTCAGCCGCACCGTGGTTTCGCCGCCAAAGACCAGCGCCGCGCCGGGCGGCGCCTTCGCGGCCACGGCCATCAGGGCACGGGCGCAGTCCTCGACATCACCCTCCAGCGGCAGACCGCCATCCTGCGCCCCGGCCGCGATCATCGCCGCGACGCTCTGGCCGTTCGAGCCGACAAGGGTGTTCCGCGCCGGTGGCGGTGCCGGCCGATCCTCGGGCCGGCTCAATGCCACCTGCACCGAGGCGGGCAGCCGGTCCCAGATGCCCAGCACGCGCGCGGTCCCGGCAGCCTCGGCAATCGCGCCGATCGGGGCGACGGTCGGACCCGAGGCGATCACCCGCAGGTCGTCGCCCGGCACGTCCGACAGGATCAGCGCGGTGACCGGCGCCGGGCAGATCCGCAGCCAGCCGCCGCCCTTCAGCCGCGAGATCGCCTGTCGTATCAGGTTGGTCTGGCCGATATCGGCGCCCGAGGCCAGCAGCAGCCGGTTCACCTGCTGTTTCTCGGCCAGCGAGATGCCGGCAAGCGGCGCCGGCAGCATGGCCGAGCCGCCACCCGAGATCAGTGCCAGAACCCGGTCCTGCGCCCCAGCCCCGCCAAGCAGCGCCTCGACCCGCCGTGCCGCGCTTTCGCCCGCGGCATCGGGCACCGGATGACCGGCGACAAGGATCTCGGCCCGCTCCAGCGGCGCGTCATTGCCGGCATTGGTCACCACCAGCGCCCGCGCGCCGGGCAAGGCCTCAAGCGCGGCGGCGGCCATGGCGCGGGCCGCTTTGCCAAGCGCGATCAGCCGCCATGCGCCGCCCGGCGCGGGCGGATCGGCGAGAACCGAGGCCATCGCCCGGGCCACCGACAGGCCCGGATCGGCGGCACCGATCCCGGCCTCGATCAACTGCATCGCGCGTGTGCGCAGGGAGGGGTTCTGTTCCATGGGAGGCATGGTTAAAGCAGATGCAGGAAAAGGAAAGGCCCGGCACGGGCGCCGGCATGGAAAGGGCGCCCATGGGGCGCCCTTTCGCGGCGGTTTCAGGCCGGATCAGCCCTTGTCGCGGAAATAGTCGTCGACCTTCCGCTCGGCCTCGTCCCGGGTCCAGCCGTATTTTTCCTGCAGCTTGCCGGTCAGCTTCTCGCGGTTGCCGTCGATCTGATCCAGCTCGTCATCGGTCAGCTCGCCCCATTTCTGCTGGACCGAGCCCTTCAGCTGCTTCCACTTGCCTTCGATGATATCCCAGTTCATGCGATCCTCCTTGGCATGGATGGTTGCGATGCGCATTCAACCGGGACGGGCGGCAACAGGTTTCACCGCGCCGCGAGATTCAGGTCAACAAATCTTGAGGTCGCCGCCCCTCGGCAAAGGCGATCAGGTTGTCCAGCGCGCGCAGGGCCATGTCGGTCCGCACCTCGTCGGTCGCGGTGCCGAGATGCGGCAGAAGCGTGGCGTTCGGCGCCTCGATCAGGGCCTGCGGCACATGCGGCTCGCGCTCATAGACATCCAGCCCGGCGCCGGCAATGGCCCCCGATTGCAGCGCCGCGATCAGCGCCGCCTCGTCGACCACATCGCCGCGCGCGATATTGACCAGATGACCCTTCGGCCCCAGGGCCTGCAACTCGGCCGCGCCGATCAGGTGCCGGGTTCCGGCCCCGCCCGGGACCGCGACCACGGCCACGTCGCAGGCGGCCATCATCTCGGCCAGTCCCAGCATCTGCCGGGCCGGAATATCCAGCGCCGACACGGTCGAGCGGTTGTGGAACACGACCGGCATCCCGAAACCCAGATGACAGCGCCGGGCGATCGCCTTGCCGATCCGGCCCATGCCGATGATGCCGACCGTCGCGCCCGCGACCTGCGCCCCCAGCATCTGCGTCGGGTTCCAGCCGACCCATTGCCCGGCGCGCAGCATCCGCTCACCCTCGCTGGCGCGACGCATGGCCATCAGGATCAGCATCAGCGCGATATCCGCCGTCGCCTCGGTCACCACGTCGGGGGTGTTGCTGACCCCGATCCCGGCCGCCTGCGCCGCCGCGATGTCGATATGGTTGTAGCCGGCACCGAAATTCGCCATGAACCGGCAGCGCAGATCGCGGCCCGCGAAGGCCCGGGCGGTGAAGGCGTCACCCAGGGTCGGGAGGATCGCGTCATAGTCGCGCAGGGCCTGCCCGGCCTGATCCTCGCCCAGCGGGGTGTTGTCGCGGAAGTCGGCCTCGAAACGGGCGGCAATGGCTTTCGTCGCCCGCTCGGTCATCGGGCGCGTGACCAGAAGTCTCATCAGTACAGCCTCCCTCCGTTCGGCACGTCCAGATCGGGCCGGATCAGCACCACCTCATTGTCGCTGTCGGGCACGCCGAGGACAAGCACCTCGGACATGAACCGCCCGATCTGGCGCGGCGGGAAATTGGTCACGCACAGCACCTGCTTGCCGACCAGCACCTCGGGGTCGTAATGCCGGGTGATCTGGGCCGAGGATTTGCGCACCCCCATCTCGCCCAGATCAAGCCACAGCTTGATCGCGGGCTTGCGCGCCTCGGGGAAAGGTTCGGCGCGGGTGACGGTCGCCACGCGGATATCGAGCTTCAGGAAATCGTCAAAGCTGATGCTCATGTCGCGCTCCGGCCAAGCTCGCGCCCGCGTTCGGTGGCGGCGGCCACGGTCCGTGCCATCAGCGGCGGCAATCCGGTCGCCGGATCCATGAGGATCTTCAGACCCGCCGCCGTGGTGCCCCCGGGCGAGGTCACGTTCTCGCGCAGCACCGCCGGATCCTCGTCGGCATCGACGGCCAGCGCCCCCGCCCCGGCCACGGTCATCCGCGCTAGGTCCAGCGCCAGTGCGGCCGGCAGCCCCTGCGCCGCGCCCGCCGCCGCCAGCGCCTCGATCAGGTGAAAGACATAGGCCGGCCCGCTGCCCGACAGGCCGGTGACGGCATCCATCTGCTCCTCGCGCTCCAGCCGAACGACCCGGCCCACGGCCGCCATCAGCGCCTCGGCCAGCGCCAGATGCGCGGCGGTGGCGGCGGGGTTGCCGATCAGCGCCGAGATGCCCTGCCCGATCGCCGCCGGCGTGTTCGGCATGACCCGCACGACCGGCGCGCCGGGAAAGGCCGCCTCATAGGTGGCAATGGTGGTGCCCGCCGCGACCGAGACGACCAGCGTGTCGCGCAGCACCGGCAGTTCGCCCAGGGCATCGGCCATCATCTGCGGCTTGACCGCCAGCACCAGCACGGCAGGGCTTTCCGGCAAGGGCGCATTCACCCGCAGCCCCCTGTCCTGCCATTCGGGCGCCAGTTTCGGGTCGATCACCGTGACCGCATCCGCCTGCAGGCCGCGCGCAAGCCAGCCCTTCAGCATCGCGCCGCCCATCCGGCCGCAGCCGACCAGCACCAGCCCGCGCGCATTGATATCGTCGAAATCGCTCATCCGCTTCCCCTGCCTCCGGCGGGGGCGCGGCCCGCCCCCCTCAGGCCCGTCCGTAGGCCTCGCCCAAGGCGATGTCCAGCGCCGCGGCGGGCGCGGTGTCGCCCCAGCCGACAAGCTGGAAGGACGGGTAGAAGCGTTCGCAGGCGATCAGCGCATTGCCGATCATCTGGTCGATCTGCTCGGCCGAGGCCACCGCCTCGCCGGCCAGAACCAGCCCATAGCGCCAGAGCATCAGCCGCTGCTGCGACCAGAAGGTAAAGCCGCCATCCCAGACCTGATCATTGGCCAGGTTCAGCGTCTCGTAGATCAGCGGCAGCCGGTCCGCGGGCGGGTCCATGTCATAGGTGCAGATCAGCCGCAGCACCTCTTCGCGCGGCGACCAGGCAAGGGTCAGCGAATAGCTGCGCCACTGCCCCTCGACCACCATGGCGATCTGGTCGTCGGCCAGCCGGTCGAAATCCCATTCGTGATGCGCCGCCACCGCCTCGACGATGTCGATCGGGTGAATCTCGTCACTGGCAATGAAGTGATCCGTCTGTGCCATGCCTGCGTCCTGCCTCTCTGCGGGAGCGATTCTGACGCCGCTAACCCTCGTTGTGGATACAATACCGGGCATGGGTGCCCGAATGTTCTCACCATATATCGTGGGCGCGAATCTGCGTGCTGTAAAGCGAAAATTCGTTAACCGATTGCAGCCAATGGGCTGCTCGCCTACCAGATCGGCGCAGGACAACAGCGGAGAACACAAGATGCGCCGCGATCATGGCGGAGATATCGACAAGGCGGCGGCGCGCTATGGGGCCGGCGACTGGATCGACCTTTCGACCGGCATCAACCGCCGCCCCTGGCCCGTCGCCGCCCTGCCCGACGAGGCCTGGCGCGCCCTGCCCACGGCCGCCGCGAGCGCGCGCCTGACCGGCATCGCCGCCGGTTGGTACCGTTGCGATCCGGGCCATGTCCTGCCGCTGGCCGGGGCCAGCGCGGCCATTCAGCTGATCCCGCGCCTTCTGCCTGCCGGCCGCGCGGCGGTGCTGGCCCCCAGCTACAACGAACACGCGGCCAGCCTGCGCGCGGCGGGCTGGCAGGTCGGTGATGCCGCCGGGATCGAGGACATGGCGGGCGCCGACCTCGCCGTCGTGGTCAACCCGAACAATCCCGATGGCCGCGAATGGGCGCCCGAAACCCTGGCCGCGCTGGCGGGCCGGGTCGGCCATCTGATCGTGGACGAAAGCTTTGCCGATCCGCGACCCGACCTGTCGCTGGCCCCGACCGCGCCTGACAATACGCTGATCCTGCGCAGCTTCGGCAAGTTCTGGGGGCTGGCCGGGCTGCGGCTGGGCTTTGTCATCGCCGCCCCGGCGCTGCTGGAGCGGCTGGCCGAGGTTGCCGGCCCCTGGTCGGTCAGCGGCCCGGCGCTTGCCATCGGCGCATCCGCGATGGCCGATCACCTCTGGGCCGACGAGACCGTCGTCTATCATTCCGAGGCCTGCCTGCGCCTCGACCGGCTGGCCCATGCTGCCGGGTGGATACCCGCCGGGGGCACCCATCTGTTCCGCCTTTATGACACGCCCGATGCGGCGGCGGCGCAGCAGCAACTGGCCGAAGCCCGGATCTGGACCCGCCGCTTTCCCTATTCCGCCCGCTGGCTGCGACTGGGGATCCCCGGCAGCCACGACGAATGGGACCGGCTGGCCACCGCGCTGCGACAGCCGGCGCCCGCATCCTTGCCGGGCTGACCCGCCCCTCTACGGCTTCGGCCCGTTCTGCACCCGCTGCACGAAATTATAGAGCAGGATCAGACCCAGGGCGGCAAGCAGCAGGAACAGGAACACTTGCGGCCAGACCGAAACCGGATCGCAGCCGCTGAGCAGAGCCAGCGCCCCGATCAGGACGATATTCCCGATCCAGACCGCGCCGATCATCAATGTCCTGAACGCGATCCGGTCTACGATGCCGCTGTAGAATGACCGCCAGGTCAGTGCCAGGATGGTCACGAACAGCAGGATCGCACCCAGCCCAACATAGCCGCGACGCGGGCAGGTGAAGCCGCAGACGCTCTCGACCGGGCCGCGGAAACTGGCCAGCACGGCCGGCAGGGGATCGTCGTCCAGCTTTGCCGTCAGGATCGCCTCGACCCGCCGGGTATCCTCGGCCGCGACGGGATCGTCGGTCGACAGCAGCGGCGCGGGCCAGAAGCCGATGCCGCCGAAATTGTCCTTGAAATAGACGACATCGTCTTCAAGCTGCGAATAGTCGCCCGGTTGCTCCGCGCCGGCCGAGACATTGTGAAGCACATTCCGGTTCGCGCCGGGCGGAATGACCGGGATGATGCTGCGC
The DNA here is from genome assembly GCF_018860165.1 of Paracoccus marinaquae. Classification (GTDB taxonomy): domain Bacteria; phylum Pseudomonadota; class Alphaproteobacteria; order Rhodobacterales; family Rhodobacteraceae; genus Paracoccus; species Paracoccus marinaquae. Next base: position 41,691 of record NZ_JAHKNG010000011.1, on the reverse strand, counting down.
AGGACCCCGGCCCGGCTTTCGCCCTTGAAGACGCCGCGTTCCATCCGGTAGCGCAGTTCCTTCTTGGTCTCGGTGGTCGGCCGTTCGAGGAACAGCAGGATCTTGTCGACGATCTTGACCGTTTCGCGCTGCCGCGCACCCTGGCCGGACTGTCCGCCATCATCCGGCCGCCAGCCTTCCTCGCGGATCACATAGCTGCTTTCGATCAGCAACTCGTAAAGATCGTCAAAGAGGGGCTGGTTCAACTGCTCTCCGAACAGCGCGAAGTCGAAGGCCAGATTGATCGACAGGTTCTTCCGGTTCGGCAGCGATTCATAGACCTCGAGGATCAGACGGGTCATCTTCTCCATGTCCTGCGGCGCCAGACCCTGCCCCTCATAGCCATGGAAGATCAGCGTCACCCCGTCGGGTTGCACGGAATCGAACAGGGTCGGCAGGGCGGCGTCGATCTGTTCCAGATCATAGCCCTGAAACCGCTTGAACGGGGCCATCTGGGCCGAGATTTCGGCCACCACCTCGTCAATATTGGCGTCGCTCCAGGCCCTCCAGTCGCGCAGATCGAAGGCCACATCGGCCTTGGCGCGGTACCTGTGGGCCGTATTGACGAAATCGCGCTTGGCGTCGGACCATTGCACCTCGTTGCGCAACAGCACCCGGCGCGTTGCCGGAGCGGCGCCGGGCTGGTCGAAGGCGAATTCCAGCCCGTAGAAGGCCAGCCGGCTGACGATCTCGAAATTCACCCGGTTGCGGGGTGCCTCGGCGGCCGCAGCCGTTTCCCCGGCCTCGGCCTCGGCCCCCTCCTCCGCCTCAACGGTTTCTGCCGGCGGCGGGGACAGAAGCGGAGCCTCCCAGAAGGGATAGAAGCCATAGACCTCGGCATAGGGCAGCCGCGAGGACACGCAGCGGCAATCCTGCACCTGCAGGGCACCGTAATCGCGCGGCTCCTCGGGTTCGGTGACGATCCTCTGCGCCTTCATGGTGATCCGGTCGGACACGAATTCCGAGAGCGGCCCGTCGCCGACCCAGCCCTCGGCCAGGGGCACCTGATCCAGCGCGGCCTCGAACAGGCGATAGCTGGGATAGGCGATCCCGGCCAGCGACGCCATCCGCTCGGGCAGGTTCCGTGCCGAGGGGTCGTCCACAGCCGCGGCAATATAGGGCACGCCAAGGATCGCATCCTCAAGTTCGGGCGTCAGCGACCAGCCCGAGACGATCGCCGGCTCGATCTGCTGCATCAGATCGTCCACCTGCTCTGCCGTCTGCGCCGCCGCCACGCCGCGCAGCGCGCCCCTGACCTGGCTTTCGATCAGTTCGGGCGAGGTGGCCGGCGCGAACACGGTTTCGGCCAGAACCTTCAGGATCTGTTCGTTGGTGATGCTGTCGGCCAGCGCGTCATCGGTTGCCCCGGTCACCACCACGCGCGGCACGGTTGGCGGCACCTCCGGCACCTCGACCCCTTCGGGCGCGACATCATAGAAGATCGCCTCGGGCTCGGCCGAGGCCGCCATGGTCTCGGCCGCTTCCTGAACCTCGGCCTCCACCGCCTTGCCGCGATCGACCGTCAGGGCCGCACGGATCCCCGTTGCCAGTTCCTCCTCGGTCTGGGTTCTGATATCGGTGAATTCCTGCAGCACAGGCACGACCGGCTGCACCAGCGGATTCACGATCAGATTATCGGTCCGCTCCGCATCCAGATGGAATTCAAGCGCCAGATCCCGCGGGTCGGCGACGATCTGGCCGACGGTCTCAAGGATGCAGGCGTCCAGCACCGGCGCCAGCACCTCGCGCAGCGCCTGCCACAGGGCATCGCGACTGTCGAAGCCGGGATTCTGCTCGCGGAACTGCTGGAAGATCGGCGAGAGGTTCACGAAATAGGCCAGCGAGTCGATGTCGTCCTGCGACAAGGCATAATAGGTCAGCGTCCGTTCGGTCCTGTCGGCCGTGCAGGGGCCGGTCACGATCGCCTCGCCGGTCTCCTCTCCGGTCTCGGCCTCGGCCGGCGGCAGAACGGTTCCGCCCTGGACGGCGCGGTATTCGCGGATCAGATCCCAGACCGCCGGTTCGGTGCCGGTCAGGCGCAGCCGATAGCTGTCGGGATTGCCCAGGATCCAGCGCGCGAAGCCCTGCCCCCGCAGATCCTGCAAGGCGCCGGGTAGGCCGGCTTCGATCCGGTTCAGCCGGGCCAAAGCCCCGGTGAAATCCGCCGCCTCGCCCGCCACCGGCAACAGGGCACAGACCTGCGCCGCCGAGGTCAGGCCATAAAGCTGCTCAAGCAACGCGGCGCCCTCGGCGGCAGTGGACGCATCGGCAATGGCCGCCTCGGCCCCGGCGCAGGGAAAGCTGGCGCGCTGATCACTCAGCACCTGCACCGTCATCATCGGTGTGCCGGCCAGCCGCAGGGGCAAGGTCACTTCGCCGGTGGCAATCTGCTCAAGCATCAGATCCGCCAGCGGCCGGTCCGACAGCACCTCGCGCCATTCCGGCATCAGGTCGGTGAGGGCGGCATATTCACGTGTCAGCGCAACCGTGCCCGGCACGTCCTCGCCATCCTCGAAACGCGGCACCGTCTCGCACAGGCGCACCATGGCCTGCCGGGTATAGGACCCCAGAAGCCCGTCACGCAGCCGCGGGTTCTCGTCCTGCAGGGCGCGGCGCAGTCCGGTCTGCACGGTCTCGACCGGGGTTCCGTCAAGCTGGGCGGTGGTGATCGCGTCAAGATCGGCACAGGCCGCCAGACCCGCGACCGGCGCGGCAACAGCCAGCACGAAGGGCAGGACGAAACGGCGCAACCCACCAAGCAGAGCGTTCATGACGTGCGACCCTCCTTACGCATTTCGGCGGTGATGGCGAGGCGGAGATCCTGATCGCTGATCTCTGCATGCCCGCCGCGCAGCGCCGAAATCGCGGCGTGGCGCACGACATTGGTGATGGCAGCCCCGGTCAGGTCGTGGTCACCCGCCAGCCTGCGGATATCAACATCGGCCGCCAGCGGCAGGTCCGCGGCGATGCCGGTCCATAACTGCACCCTCTCGGCCGCGCTTGGACGGCTGAAGCCGACGGCTGCCTGAAAGCGCCGGAAGAAGGCATCGTCGATATTGCCGCGCAGGTTGCTTGCCAGGATCACCAGGCTTTCGCATTCCTCGATCCGCTGCAGCAGATAGGACACTTCCTGATTGGCATAGCGGTCGTTCGAATTGGCCGAGGGCGTACGCGCGCCGAACAGCGCGTCGGCCTCGTCGAAGAACAGCACCCAGTCGCATTCGGCGGCCATGTCGAAGATGCGGCCCAGGTTCTTCTCGGTCTCGCCGATATATTTGGACACCACCATCGACAGATCGACACGATAGACATCAAGCCCGGTCCGCTGCCCCAAGAGCGTCGCGGCCAGCGTCTTGCCGGTGCCGGGCGGCCCGAAGAACAAGGCCTTGAAACCGCGCCCGACATGGCGCCCCAGGCCCCAGTCGTCGAGGATCCGGCGGCGCCCGACCTGCCAGGCAAGGATATGCTCCAGCTGGTCGCGCACCGCCCGCGGCACGATCAGGTCCTCCCAGCCCAGACCGGTCGTCAGCCGCCGCGCCGGAAACGAGGGCGTGAAGTCGGGCCGCGGCGGCGTGCCGTCACACAGCGCGATGATCCGCTGGACCGGCAGGTCCAGCACCGCGCCATGAACGGTGCCGGACGCGCCCAGCGTCAAGCCGGCCTTGCGGCGCAGCGGGTGATCGGGCTCGAACAGGCGCATGGCCGCGATCCGCGCCACGGTATCGGTCCCGGCCAGCAGGAACAGGGCGGTCTCGGCCGTCGGCATGAAGGCACCCTGCCCGGCCGGTTGCCCGCCGAACTCGGAGAAAATCCGGTCGATGGCCGAGTTGCGGACATAGAACGGGTCCAGCGCCGCGGAATTCACATGCGGCGCGACGGCCAGTGCCAGCACCAGACGCGCAGCCGGGGTCATCTCGGGTTCGCGCAGCAGCACCGCGAGAGCCGATTCCGCCGCCGGAACCGGCGGCACGGGCAGAACGAAGGGATCGGAGCTGCCGGCGAAGAAATGCCGCAGCCGCAGATCGATGCAGTCGCCCAGCCAGGCGATCTCGTCCGCCACCGCCCGTGCATGGGGGGCAGAGGCCTGTTTCGGGGTGATGATCCGGGCGTCATTCATCCTGCGACCTCCAGCCGATATGGCAGGGCTGTCTCATCCAGGGCAGCGCAAAGACCGTCAGCGACCAGGGCAGGCCATCCAGAAGCATGTCATAGGGCCCCGGCGCGACGCGGAGATGCGCCCCCGCCTCGTCGAAGCGCAGGATCCCGCCGCGACGCAGGAAGGTCTGACGCAACCCGTCCGGCGAGGTGTTCCCAAGCCGGCCCCAATGCGCGATCACCGACCGCAGAAGCCCGTCGATCAGGTCGCGCCCGGCATCGTCCAGGGGCTCGGGCAGGATCAGCGGCGCACCGTCGGGCAGGCCCAGCAGCAGCCGGTGCATCGGATCGGCCCCCCGCGACGCATCGGTGCCGGACAGCGCAAGCAGCGTGGCCAGCGCCTGCGGCAGATGCTCGGGGTGGATCGACGGTTGCGGCGTCAGCAGGCCCAGACGCTGAAACAGCAGTTGCAGGAACGGATGCAGGATGACCAGACCGGCGGTTTCGGTCACCAGAAGCTCCTGGACCCGATCGGCGGTATCTACGGCCCTGCCACCGTCGGAAACCGCGGTTTCCTGCGCTGCGGAGGCGGGTTTGCGGGTGCCGGCGATCAGGCTTTCCAGCGCCCGCCGCGTCCGCGCCCGGATCGACCCCTCGCCCGGCCGGGCACCATATCCGATCCGCGCCACCACATGCCGCAGCGCCCTTGCGCGCGCCTCAGGATCAGGTTCGATCCGCGCCAGCGCCTCGGCAAGCGCGGCGTCCAGCATCCCGTTTTTCGCCGCCCCTCGCCCGTGCCCGATCAGCCGTTCCAGCAGCAATTGCCAGACCGCATGTTGCCGCCACGCCCGTCCGTCCGGCGCCGCAGGGTCATCACCGCTCGCCGGACCCGAGGGCCAGGCTGCAAGGATCAGGGACAGGCTGTCCCGCAGGATGTATCCGCCCGGATCAAGGCCCGCATCCAGCAAGGCCTCGACCCGTTCGCGCCCGTCCGCCGACACCGGCAATACTCGCGACGACGGTGCCTGCCTTGCCCTGTCAGCATCCGGCTGCATCGCTTTGTGCGACACCTCGCCCGAAGTCATCGGCGGGACCGTCTGCAACAGCCGGCTTATGTCATCCTCTGCAAGACCCACCGCCCGCAGCAGTTCCGCCATCACGGACCGATACCGGGTGCCCGGCGCATCAAGGTCCGCACCCGCGATTGCCGGGCCATCGTCGGCCTCGGCTTCCGGACGCGCATCAACGGTATTCCGGGCGGTCTGCGATCCGCCCCGGACCATCGGCGGCACCTCTGTCGCATCGTCGCTCGACTTGTCGGGGCGGGCGGGTGTCCCTGCGCGGGGCCGCCGGACTTCCTGTCCGGTGTCGTCTGCGTCCGCCACGAGTGGTCTGCCGCCCCCCGCTCGCTCGGGGTCGACCCTTCCGGCGTCAGGGCGACGGGTCAGGTCTCCGGAGGGTGCGGTTTTACCGGCCCGAACCGCCGCCTCAAGGTCGATCATGCCGCCGCCCAGCAGATCGCGCAGAACGCTGAGCAGCGCCGAAACCGGATCGGGAACCTCGCGGGCCAGCCGCGCGATGCTGGCGCCAAGCGCATCTGCGCCGGGCGGCAGGATCCGCAGGGCAAGGCGGGTCATTTCCTCCGCGCCCAGCGGGTGAGGCAGCGCCTCCCGGCCCGTGGGCTGCCTCGGACCCTCGCTTGCCCCGGCAGAAACGCCCCCCGGTCGTTCGCCCTCCGAAGTGTGGTGCCCGAGCCATTGCTGCAGGCGGTCTCTCTGCCGCGCACCAGGGATCGCCGCCAGTCTGCGGGCGAAATCCTCCGGATCGGCCTGCCGCAGATGCAACAATCGCTGCTGCAGAAGCGAGGGCGAAAGTTCATCCGCAGCCTGCAGAATGGCCCGCGCCGCGTCGTAGATATCGGCGACGGGATCGCCCGCGAACATGCCCTGCGCTGCCACATCATCGGCCGGGGGCCCGCCATTTCCCCCTTGGTCCTGCGGCCGGACATCGCCCGCCCCGTCCCGCCCGACGCGCGCGGCATCAAGGCCGCCCGCGTCGCTCGCTTCCGGCACGCGGGTTCCGTCGCCGGAAGCGGGGTCGGCAGTTCCCTCGTTGATTTCGGGGCCATCACCCTCCTGCGACATGCCTTTCGCGGCTCCCCGCGATGCCTGATCGGCCCGCGACCCGTCGCGCCCTGTGAGCGACGCCTTCTCTGCCGAATGGCTGCCCGGATCGTGCCCGGCATGGGCCACGTCTTCCTGCCGCGGGATTTCAGAGCCGGGGCGCCCCGATGCGGCGGCCGGTGGCGGGGTGCCTTCACCCTTCCGTTCAGGGCCGGCCATACCGCCCTTCACGGATTCTGCGGTGTCTGCGGCCCGCCCGACCCGTCCCGCGGCCTCGAGGTCGATCAGACCGCCCGCCAGCAGATCGCGCAGGACGCTGAGCATCGCCGGAACCGGATCGGAAACCTCGCGGGCCAGCCGCGCGATAGCTTCGCCAAGCATATCCGCACCGGGCGGCAACAGCCGCAGGGCGAGGCCTGTCAGTTCCTCGGCGCTCAACGGGGGACGCAGATTCCCGGGCCGGTTTCGGGGCTGCATCCGGTCGTTCCGCGGCTCGGCGGAAACACCCACCGCTGGCCCGGATTGCGCGGGCTGGCCGTCGAGCCACAACCCGAGGCGATGTTGCAGCGCCAGATCCGGGATCGCGGCGAGCCTGCGCGCAAAGCCGGTCTGATCGGCCTGCCGCAGGTTCGCCAATTGCCAGCGCAGAAGCGCGGGTGAAACGTCATCCGGAACCCTCAGAACAGCCCGCGCAGCGTCGAGCAGGTCGGCCGCGGCATCGTCAATCGGTGCGGCGTAGCCGGCCGTATCAAGGTCCGAATACCCGGCATTCCCCGCCTGCTCTCCGGGCTGGACACCGTCCTCCCAAGCCGGGCTGGTTCTTCCGCCATCCGCGCGACCCGCATCCCCCTCTGCCTTGCGCGTCCGCCCCGGATCGGTCGCCGAGACGCCGTCTGCCGCTGTTGCCTCACCGGGCGCCCGTCCCTCGTCCGGATCAACGGGCGGCAGGTCTGCGGCCTCGTCCACCAACGGGTCAGGCGCCTGAGGAGGGGGAACCGCTGCCGCACCTTCCGGCGTGGCGAACCGCGCCCGCGCCCGGAAGTCGTCGGCGCCCGCAGGCGTGGCAGGGGGATCCTGCAGGTCATCCGGCACGCCTTGCCGGTGTTCCCCATCCCGACGCCCGGCGTCGTTCCCTGCCGTGTGCGCCCGGCCCGGATCGGTTCCGGAAACACCCTCCGCAATTGCCGTCTCAGAACGCGTCTGCCCCTCGCCCGGATCAAGGGGGGTCAACTCCGCGGCATCATTAACCACCCGGTCGTGCACCTGACGGCGGCCCCTTCCGGCGGCCCCTTCCGGCGTGGCCCCCCGTATCGCATCCGCCCCCCTGCCCGCGTCCGCAGATGTCGCAAGAGGATGTCGAGCATCTTGCCGGTTGCCGGCATCCGGGCCGGTTGCCGCCGGCTTTCCGCCCGGGCTGACCGGAACCTGCCGGTCGGGTTGCAGCCGCGAAAACCCAAGCCGCAACATGAGCCCGGCGACAAGGCTGGCGACCAGGCGATCCAGTTCGGCATCCGGCAGGCCGACCGGACGAAAGACCCGCGCCAGCCGCGCCTCCAGGTCACGAACGGCGCCAAGACTGTCGGCATCGCCCGCGGCCAGACGGTCCAGAAAGTCCCGGTCCGGCAGCGAGGACAGTGCGGCCAGGCAGTCCCGGTATCGTGCCGGCCGGGTGTCCCGCAGATGGCGGATCAGCGCAGGTGCATCGCTGCCGGCCTCCGCCCCCCACCAGCGCCGGATCTGCCGAAGAAGTCCCTGCGCCGCCCCGTCGTCCCGGCTTACCTCACCGTCCTGCCCGACAGGTTCATCCTCCCTTGCGGCAGAAGACGCATCCAACAAGGCATTTGTATCCTTGCCGTCCGCAACCCGAAGCGGTCCCGCCGCCATGATGCGGCCAACGGCGGGCAGATAGGGCGCCAGCGCCTCGCGCAGCAGCCGGTCGAACACCTCGCGCAGGGCCGGCCAGTCCGGATCCTCGGGCCACTGCCCCAATTCGATCTCGATCCGGGGGATCCGGGCATCGGCCGAAGCCAGCGGCGGGCGGTCCAGAACGTCGGACAGCACCGGCAGGATCTCGCGCTGCAGGGCCTGAAGCAAGGACTCGGGCGAGGCAAGCGGACCGCTGCGCGCCGTCACCCGCAACTCGGCCTCGCAACTGCCGATCCGCGGCCCGTCGGCATCCGGCCAGTCCGCGCGCATCGCCCGGGTCATGCGCCTGCCTCGCATTTGGCAAGATAGTCGCGCAGCTTCCCGCCGGCACCGGCTTCGCCCGCCCGCGCAGCGGCATGGAGGGACGCGAACCGCCGCATTCCCGGCAAGGACAGCCACAGCGGCCGGATCAGCAGATGCGCGGGCGCGTGCTGTTCGACCAGATCCTCGACATAGCGGCGAAAGGCCGGGATGGCACAGCGCGCGGTCCAGCCTGTCAGCACGAGATGGGCGACATGCGGGCGAAAGCCCGCCACGTCGCGCGGCCCGTCGCGCAGCAGGATATCCTCGACCAGAACCATGGCCTCGCTGTCGCGGTGCAACTGCCGCCATGTCGCCAGAAGCCGGGCAAGGTCGCGCCGGGCCGAGGCGTGGTCGTCGCAGCGGGCCAGCCGCAGGGGTGCCCGCCCGGCGCCATCGTCGAACAGGATCGACCATCCGCCCCCCTCCGGCGTAAGAAACAGGTGGCGGCGATCGGCAAGCCGCAGGAACTGCCGATGCGAGATCATGCCGGCGCCGGTCCATGGCACCAGATCGCGCAGAGCCGCGGCCGGAAAGGGGCGGGCCTCGGCCTCCATGCCCAGCATGTCCAGAAGGTCGGGCGGCATCCCGGGTTCGTCCTCCAGCCGGTAGCCGGCATCGGGATCCGCGTCCTCGCCGGCCATTTCGGCCCGTGGCCCGCCCCCGGCCTCGTCCTCGCCGATGCGCAGGCCATAGTCGTCCAGCAGGCCGCCAATGCCCGCCTGCACGGTCTGCTCGGCGGCCAGATCGGCAAGGATGGAAAGACGCCCCAGAAACCCGCCCGCGCCGGCCGGACCCGGCCCGGTGATGCGGGCCGCATTCAGCCGCGGCAGCGCCAGAAGATAGCGCAGCCGCCAGTCCAGTTCGAAGCCATGCCGCGCCCGGTCCCCGAGATAGTGGTGCAGCCCGGTATGGCGCGTCGCCGGCATCTCTTCGCCCTGCAGCGCAATCAGATAATCCAGCAGCGCACGCCGGCGGTGCCATGTCGCGGGGTCGTGGGTCGAAATATCCGTCTCGGCGGCAAAGAAGCGCGGCAGTTCCGACAGATCCCCCGCGATCGAGGCCAGATGCCCGTCGATCGCTTGGCGATAGGTTTTCAGCCCGGCCCCGACATCGGCCTGGCTTTGCATCGCGGCACGATAGAAGCCGGGCAACAGGCCATCGACCTGACGATGCGAATAGTCCCGGCGGCGGCCCGGTCGCATGACATGCCAGTCGGTCGCGTCAAAGTGATGCCGCGCCTGGGCGATGCGCTCGGCAGAGATGCGCACGAACTCCTCGTGCAGGCGCACCGGATCAAGCGGGATGGGAACGCCGTTGAGGGTGACGGTCAGGGCGATTTCCTCGGCGGTGCGTGGCAGGCGCGAGGCGAAATAGAACGGCCCCGCGCCATCGGGTGGCGCCCCCACCGGTTCAAGTTTCAGCGGCCCGATATCGCGCAGCCCGGGCAGCGCCCGCAGATCGCCCAGATGGTTGTCCAGATCGAGGCTGTGATCGCGGTGCCCCTCGCGCCCGCGCAGCATCGCCTCGGGGGCAGCATAGGCGTCCTGCCGCGTGATCCCGCCAGCCTCGGCGCCATGCGCGCCCCCGCGCAGGATGATCGAGACCGCCTGATACATCTGGGCGGCGACGAATTCGGGCAGGGCGTCGGGGATCATCTCGACCTGGCCGGCAAGCTGCACCTCGCGGCAGCGGGCGATGCGGATCGCGTTGCGGTCACAGCAGAGCGGCCGCACCGCGTCGAATGCACGCGCCATGGCCTCGTACAGGGGCTGATGCGCGACATCTTCGGAGGCAGGAACGACAAGAAGATCGTACAACCCCGGCCCCCCGGCTCCGGCAGGCATCAAGGTCACACTGGCCGCCCCCTCGCATGCCGACAGCCAGATCTCCAGATCGGCGGTCGTGACCGGATCGCTGTTCAGCACCTTGCGCGGCCGGAACAGGGCGAGGTCCCGGAAATTGAAATGCCCGCGCGCGTCGGTCAGCAGATCGCGCGGGTCATGGGCGATCCGGTAGGCCAGTTCGCTCAGCGCGAAACAGCTCTGCTCCAGCAGGGTCACACCCGGATCGTGCAGGTTGTAATCGGTCCAGATCTCGCCCGAAGCCTCTTGCGCATAGCCGATCCCGACCCTGCGCAGATCGGCGAAATCGGCATATTCGGGAACCGCGCCGGTCATAGCACACCTTCGTCCCGGTCGCGCCCGTCCCTCTCGTCCGACCCCTGCATGAAGCTGTCGAACCACAACCGCGTCAGGTAATAGCGGACCACCCTGTCCGAGCCGAAATTGGCGTTGGTCCGCAGTTGCAGCTTGAAGTAATGCCGCTCGCCCGTCGCCACCCAACGCAGCCGCAGCCGGTCCGCATAGCTGCCATAGACCGCGGTCTGGGTCCGGATTTCACGCCGGCCGAACAGCCAGTTGAGGATCGGGTTGCGCGGATGAAAGGCGTTCATGGCGATGGCATGCAACATGGAATAGCGGCCCCGATAGCGTTCGCCCCCGGCCCCGGCCATCACCTCGAAGGCCTGGCAGCCGGTCAGCGGATGGGTGATGTCGTGCCATTTTCCATCGGCGGGAACCGAGACGATCTTCTGTGTCGGCGCCCCGATGCGGCCCGACATGCGGGCGACACCGCCCACATCCAGCCGCCAGTCGGGAACCTCGTTGCTGACCCCGACCCGACCGTCATGCGTGAGGCTGAGCCCGGAATGGGACAGCGATCCGGGCGTCGCGGCCTCGGCCGGACGCGCGGAGCCGAGGCGGGTCGCCCCCGGCCGGGCGCGGACATAGCCCGACGGCAGGGCACGGCCGGCCCCCTCGTCACGCGGCGCAGGCGCCGCGGGCCTTGCTTCGCCGTCCAGCAGCGCGGCACGGCCAAGATCGGGCCGCAGATGCAGGGCGCCTGGCACATCACCATGTTCCACCACCCAGGACGGGTTCGGCGTGCCCGCCCCCTGATAGAGGCTCAGAAGCCGCAGCGAAGAGCCGGCCGAATGGATGCGCAGCCCGTCGGGCACGGTCTTGGAAAACCCGTCCTCGACCTGGTTCACGGTGCTGTCGATCAGGTCGCGGTAATGCTCTGCCGTCGGCAGCGCGCCATTGCGGAAAAAGGACTTCAGGGTCGGGCGGTCTTGTTTTGTCACGGCGTCGTCCTTTGACCTACGATCAGCATCTCGCCGACATGCAGGCTGCCGATGCCACTGGCAGCCGGGGCCTCCTCCTCGATGTCGGACAGGATGGTGAGAACATGATCGGCCGCCGACAGCGGCAGGCCCCAGGGCCGGCGCGGGCGGATGATCGGACCATAGAGGCCGCGCGGATCCTCGGCAGCCTGGGCCGTGTCCAGAAGCTCGTGGCTCCGGCTGTCATCGGCCGAAAGATGCAGGACCGAGAAATCGGTCACCCCGCGCACATAGCCCAGATCGGCGATATGGGCCTTCAGCGCGCGCGTGTTCAGCGACCAGCCGAAACGCTGCAGCGCCCGCCCCGCGGTCCAGACCGACAGGTAACGCGCCAGTTCGTGCTTCAGGGCCTGGGCCATGGCGCCGTTCTCGCGCCCGGCCTCGACCGCGATCTTGGCGCGGACCTGCAACCGCTCGAAGGCCGGGTTCACCACCTCGAAACGGGCGAATGCAGTGCCCTGACCGGCGATGAAATCATGGATCCGCTGCAGGACGGCGACGTCGAACAGGCAGGGCTCGGGATGGCGCGGCGTCCGCCCTCCGGGCGGGCGCCGCACCGCCACCACGGTGGCCACGCCCGGCATCGGCGCCGGGTCGGTCCGGTCCAGATGCGGCAGGCATTTCACCATCCAGACCTCGGGGAATTCCTGCAGCACCATCCGCTCGATATCCCAGGGCGTCACCGCGCGCCGGCGATGCCGCAGCCGCTCGCCGACGCGGGCCACATAGGCGTCGGTGGTTTCGGGGGGATGGACATCGCCGGGCGTGGCGATCTCGCGGATCGCGCCGATTCCGGGCTGCGGCGGGTTGAAGCTCCAGACGCGGCCCGGCTCATCGCCGCGCCAGCTGCTGTCGCCGCGCCGCACCCAGATGCCATTCACGCTGATCCGGTTCAGCCGCGGAAACACATGCAGCCGGCGGGTGGTGGCAACGGCGGCGATCCAGACCCCGCCGGCCGGCATCTCGGGTGAATGCTCGATCGCATCCTCGGGCAGGTCGATCGTCACCAGACCCGAGCGCATCAGCCCGGCGGTGGTGTCCGAGGACAGCGAGGTCTCGGGCATGTCCTTCCAGCCATGGGCCGACAGATAGCACCAGCGCACCGGATTGGGCCGCGGCACCAGCCGCAGATGCGCGGATTCGGCGATATCGAAGCAGATCACCGTCGGCCCGGTCGGGTTCGGCCCGGTGATCTGGATGAACAGCTGCCCGAAGCCCAGCCGCGGCGGGAACAGCTCGAAATCGCGCATCATCCGCTGCGGGAACACCTCGACCCGGCCGAAGGGGCCGACCTGCACGATCCGCTCGCCCGGCCTGGCGCTGTCGGGGGCGTTCACATCGGTCACCGCATGGGCGGTATAGTCCAGCGAAAACCGGGCGATGCTCGGCACGAAGGGAGCCGAAGGCACGCGACGGGCAAGGAAGGGCAGAAGCTGCGGCCGCATCGCCCGCACCAGCGCCAGCGGATACTGGTCCCGGCCGAAACCGCCGGCCGTCCCGGCCAGCGTCAGCCGCACCATCCCCGCCCGCACGGTCTGGCGTGATCGGAACTCGTCAGGCGAGACGGCACCGGTGGCCGGGATCGAATGCCCGGCCACCTGCCCCTCGAAGCGCCAGGTCTCCATCAGCTCGCCGGCGACATCCTCGCTCTGGAACAGCGGCAGCGGCGCGGCGCTGACCGGCTTCCAGCCGTCGCCGCTGAGATAGTCCACCTGCAGCACCGGATCGGGAATATCGGTCCACTTGGGATAGCCGTCGTAATGGCGCACGAAGCCGCCGATGCGGTCCGGGATCGCATCCCATGTCAGAACCACGCCGACCGCGGTGACCGGCTTGCCGGCCATCTCGGGGTGGCCGACCTGAAAGGTCGAACCGTCGGCGGGACGCTGGCCGAAGGGGGCAAAGGTCTGGGCGGTGGTGACCGGCCCCTCGTCCGAGAATGCCGACAGCTTTCGCAGCCCGCTGACCTTGACGGTGAATTCCACGTTCTCCAGCGTATAGCGCTCAAAGAAGGACAGCGGGCAAAGCCGACCGTTCCCGGCCGCGCGCAGCATCAGGGTCGGCGAGAAACCGGGCGCCGGCCCCGTGATCGCCGGCACCGACGGGTCCAGCCGCAGCGACAGGGTGATCCCCCCCGATGAGCGTCGGGCGCGGATCGGCAGCACCTGCATCATGCTGGGGCTCACGGGGCCTTCCGCGGTGCTGAGCCGCAGATCGAAGGCATCGCCCAGCAGGCTTTCGAACACGTCCTCGGGCGTATAGTCGATGGTGCCGTCGGGCCGTTCCGAGAAGGCCGAGAAGATCATCGATCCCTGCAGCGCATCCTCGTAGGGTTCCAGGCCGGCCCGGCCCTGACCGACGAGATCCGGCCGGTGACGGTCGATCAGCGCGAACAGCCGGGTCCAGTATTCGCCGGCGGGGAACGGCGCGCGCTCGATCAGGCTCAGCGTCGCGATCCGGCCCAGCAGCATCCGCAACCCGGCGACGCCCGGGACAAGGCCCGTCAGATGCTCGTAGATCAGCGACATCGACGGGGTGATCTGCCGGTCCAGCGCCAGCTGGCTGATGGCCAGGGTCAGGGTCTCGACCGCGGCCTCGCGCTTGCCCGTCATCATGGCGGCGACCAGATCGGGATCGCCCGCCAGCACCAGCCGGACATCGGGATCGGGGAAGGGGCCCGGGTTTTCCTGCTCGTGCCGGGTCAGGGGCCGCGACGCCGCCGGCAGGTCCGAGCAGCGCTTCAGATGCAGCGAGACCTCGATCAGCCGCACCCCCTCGGACAGCGCCAGCATAGGAGACGAGATATCCAGCCCCATCTGGTTCGGGATTTCGCTGCCCTGGGTAAAGACCCTGCCCGATGGATCGCCGGTCGCCGCATCCGGCCGGAACCGGGCGGCGCGGACGCCGGTGATCCCGTCCAGCGCCGCATTGTAGGAAATATGCCGGTCGGTTTCATAGGCCAGCATCGCCACATCCGCGATCATCGCGGGGCCGACCGGCACTGCCGCCTCGCTGGAGAACTGCTGGATGGTGGCATCGGGCAGCCGCGCCGCCAGCTTTGTCTCGGGCGCAAGATGCAGCGACTGCAGAGACTGATCCAGCGCCAGCAGAACCCGTTCGGTCCCCGGCGGGGCAGGCTTCTGCCCGATGATCGCGTCATAGTAATGCCGGGTATGGATTTCCGGCAGGCGGTTGAGCGCGGCCTCGACATGCTGCGCGGTGCGCAGTTCCGCGATCAGCAGGCCAAGGGCGGGATCGATCCGGCCCGAATGGATCCGATTGTCGAACGCGGCCTGTGCAAGCGGTGCGAAGGTGGCCGCGGCATTGCGCAGCATGGTGTGGGCGGCCCGCAACTGCTCGTGCAACTCGCGGGCAGCGGCCAGTGCCCTGCCCTGCCCTTTCAGCGCCTCGACCGCCGGATGCTGCCGCAACAGGTCCAGCACCGCGCCCTTGCGATCGACGGCCAGCACGCCAAGACGTTCGCGCAGTCGAATCTCGGCATCCATCTGGTCAAGCTGGCGCGAGAACAGACGCGGTGCGTCGAAATCCATGCGCTGGATAAAGCCCTGCAACTGCCCGGCCAGATCGGCGATCATCGCGGCGGCAAGGTGCGGATCGCGCTCCAGCACCTCGGAAAAGGCGAAACCGGCCTCTGCCGGATCGAAGCTGATCAACTGGGCGAAGAGGTAGGCCGGTTCCTGCTGGAAGAGCCGCGCCCAGGGGCTGGCATAGGGGTCGAGGCGCGCGACCGCGGCCCGGTCTGCCCCCAGCCGCCGACCCGCGGCGCAGAAGGCCACAGCCAGCGATCGCGACCGAATCCACAAGTCGCGATGCGCCAGGGCCGCCGGCAGCCGCGCGGAGGCCAGCGAACCCGGCGTCGGTTCGATATCGAGCCAACGCCCGCTCACCTTCCTTCCTCCTCAACCGCGAGATACGTCATGGCGACCCCGCCGGCTGATCGGACAGGAACACCCCGGTAATGGCGCCGACATCGCTTTCGATCATGAAGACCCCGCCGACGGCATCGGGCGGTGCCGGGCGTTCCCCGGATGCAAAAAGCGAGGATTCGAAGGCGGCCCTGAACGGCACCGGCTGATCGCCCTGACCGAAGGGCTGGCCGGTCGCGCCGGCTGCGTCGCTCACCGTGATCTGGCCCTGTCCGCTGCTGACGAATCGCGCGCCGCAGAGAAAGAGATTGGTCCAGCGAAGCCGCGTGAAGGGCAACCCGCCGCCAGAGAGTTCGGCGTTGAGTTCCGCGCGCCGGGTGCCGTAGCCCACGACCAGCGTGAACCGTCCCGTCGCCTGCGCGGTCATGCCCTGCCCGTCGCTGGCCGGGGCGCCAAGCCGGACCTCGATCCGGCCGCTGTGGCTCGCGCCACCCGCACCGGGGATCTCGGCGGCGTCCGGCATCGGCCCGACAACCATCGCGCCGGCATAGGCGCTGCCCTCGGCCTCGTAGAGGAAGTCGTAGACCGCGGGCAAACTTCCGGCGGCCCCGAAGCCCGCCCGCGCCGTCGCGTTCGAGCCTCCCGAACCCGTCAGCCCCCCGTCGCCGGCCTTGAACTTCTCGAAGTTCTGATCGTCGAAGGCCAGCGATTGCAGCATCCCGTTTCCGGCCTCCACGCCGCTTACGACCAGCGCCTCGAAGCCCTGCGCGGCTTCGGATTGCCGCAGATAGGCGCCACTCAGCCGGTCATCGCCGCCATCCGCCAGGGCACAGGCCGCAACCGGCTCCGGGTCATCGGCGCCCCCGCAGCCCGCAACAGCCAGCGCGAGCCCCGCCAGCAGGGCGGTCCGCATGATCCGAAGCTGATGCCGGCTTTCCATCGCTGCCCCCTATGAGCCCGAGGCGGCGAAGCCGGGCAGCAGCGTGCCCTCGGCCAGGTAGAAGGGAAAGACGATGTTGCTGCGCGAGTTGGTCTGATCGACCGAATAGTCCAGCCGGATGCGCAGAATCCCGTCAAGCCAGTCCTCGGTGCCGACGATGACCTGATGTAGGGTAATGCGCGGCTCGAAGAACAGGATCGCCTCGGAAATTGCCGTCTCGATCGCCGCCTCGGTCTCGCCATCCATGATCTCGAAGACCAGATCGTGGATCCGGCAGCCATAGGTCGGATGCATGATCCGCTCGCCTCGGCGCGTGCCCATCAGGATGTGCAGGCTTTCGGCGATGTCGTCCTCGGCCTCGGCCAGCGCGGGCTGGCCGGTATTGGCGTCGAAATCCGGCGGAAAGTGCCAGCCTCGGCCAAGAAATCCCGGGTCATCGCGCGCCATGGCCCTAGCCCCCGATCATCACGGTCGGGGCGCCCAGCACGATGGCGCCGCCATGCGCGGTCGAATCGCCCATCCGTGCCGCCGGCTTGCCGCCGATCATCACCGTGGCCGAGCCCTTGACGATCGTCGCCGGCGGGCCGACGCAGGTGCAGTTGTCACCGACCACGGCGGCGGGAAGGCTGACGATCAGAACGGTCGGCACCCCCGGCCCGATGATCGGCCCGCCGACATGCGGCACGATGCCGGTCACCATGGGACAGCTGTGCATGTCGGTCAGTCTGGCAGCGGGTGGCATTCCTGTTCCTCCTCGGTCCTCAGTTGATCATCACCATGGCGCCCTTGACGGTCGTCTGCCCGCCCGCCGACAGTTCCGCCGTGGCCCCGCCCTTGCCGGTAAAGCCGGTATCGCCGTTGCAGGTGACGTTCATGCCCTTGAGCGTGGCATCCTGCGTGGCGGTGACGTCGACCTTGCCGGTCGCGGTGATGCTGATGTCCTTGTCGCTGGCCATGGCGATGCCGGACGTACTGAAGGTGATCGAATTGCCGTTCATGTCCTCAAGCTTCAGCTCCTTGGCGTCGTCATCCATGGTGATGGCATGACCCCCGGGCGTGGACAGCTTGAGGATCTTCTTGTCGTCGTCGAAATCGACGCGCAGGTTCTCGCGCGTGATGATGCCCTTCAGCTTGTTCTCGGCCTCGGGCGCAATCGCCTGCGTGGCCTGACCGTTATGCAGCGATCCCAGAACGATCGCCGAGTTCGGATCGGCGCTGAGAAACCCCACCACAACCTCGTCATCGGTTTCCGGCATGAACTGGATCCCGGCCGAACCCGAGGCATAGGGCTGGCCATAGCGCGCCCAGATCTCGGCCGCCGGGTCGCCGATCATCGGCAGCTTGACCTTGATGCGCTGCTTGCCGTCGGGATCCTCGGCAATGGTCAGCACCTTGCCGATCTGCAGGCCCATATGCGGCGCGGTGATCCCCGCCGCCGCCGGCGCATCGGCCCCGCTGCGGTCGGTGGCCCAGGACGGCGACAGGCCAAGCCGCGTCTCGGTCGTCCAGTTGCCGTCGCTGATGTGGTGCTGCACGCCCGAGACATAGCCGGTACCGCTGAACATCGCCCCGACCCCGCCGATCTCCAGCATGTCGCCCGGCGCGATTGCGCCCGAGCCCTGGAACAGGCAGCTGCCATGCACCGCCGCCAGCGCCGATCGCGCCAGCCGGGCCTTGGCCATCCTCTCGAGATCGGCGCTGGCGAATTCGCCGGCGGTGCTGGTGCGGCGGGTGCGCGCGCCCAGCACCTCGGCGATCGCGTCGCTGGTCTTGTTGCCGAGGCTGATCGCGGGCAATGCGCCGCCGCTGCCGGTCAGTGCCTGCTGCTGCTGGCTGTCCCAGGCGCTGATCTCGGCGGCGCCGATGGCGCGCTGCGCATCGACCGAGACATCCAACTCGATCACATCCAAGCCAAAAGTGATCTTCAGCGGCGCCGCGGCCGAGGTGTCGGGCGCCCGGATGCTGATCTTGCCGCCATCGACGATCACCATCTGGCCATTGCGGTCGGCAAGGATGTTGAGGAAATCCCAGTCGCTGACCGCAAAGCGCAACTGCGTCAGCGCGTCACCCGTACTGGCCTCGACATCCGCCTCCAACCCCGCGTCGCCGATCACCGCGCTCATCGCATCGCTGTCCTTCTGGTCGACATAGGCCAGCGAGTTGCGCAACTCCAGCAGCGCCATCGCCTTGTCACGGCAGGTCAGCTCAAGCCGCGGGCCGGACCGCCCGTCGACGCGCAGCCTGACGGCCATGATCACGCCGCTGAACAGCTCCTGCTCGGCGCCGTCGCCATAGAAGGCGGCAATGGTGATCTGGGCGCCGAGGCTGATACTGTTGCCGTCAAGCTCCGCGGCATCGTCCGCCAGCATCTCGAAGACCGGAACCTCGACCCTCGCCTCGGGAATGGTGCCGACGGCCTTGCGCACATCGACGAGGGCAACCTGCGTTTCCGACGATATCGGCGCGCCGTCCAGCTTGATGGTGACGCCAAGGACCCCGTCGCAGTTTTCCAATGGGCTTGCCGGCATGGTTCCCCCTCATCTCATCGGCGGGAAACGCAGCAGCGTGTCGGGCATCAGGTCGCGGAATCCGTCGAGGTCGTTGAACCGCGCGATCTCGAGGTATTTGGTTGCGTCATTGTAGACCCGGTAGCACAGCAGCGGCAGCGTATCGCCCTCGCGCACCCGGACCACATGGGTCAGGTCGGGCGAGCGGTTCTTGGCCTGCAGCGCCTCCTGCTTGTCGGTCACCGCCTCGATCAGCGACAGCGCGACCTTGGCGCGCAGGGCCGAGCCGTCGGGATGGAACAGGGTATAGTCGACCTTCATCCGGACCAGCCGGCCGAAGAACGCCTTCAGGCCCTTGCCCCAGATGATCTTGACCGGCGTTGGCTCGTGCTCGTTGCCGTCATAATCATAGGCCACGCGCCGCAACTGGGTGATCTGATCGCTGACGCTCTGTTTCTTGGGGTCGGGCACGACCCCGGTGCCATCCAGAACGATGGTGAAGCTCAGCTCCTGCGGCTGGGGTGTCGAATATCTGGGGGTCGCCGCGGATCTGCTGAGCGATCGCCTGCGGCTGCTTTTTCCACCGGAATAGTTCAGCCCGAAACTGTGGGAATAGCTTTCGGGATTGATCACCGCCTCGAAGGTATTCGCGGGTCCGCTCTGCGGCTCGATCTTGCCGGACTGGATCTTGCAGCGGATGATCTTCAGCTTGGCCATGGCTCAGCGCTCCCACCGCCGCCGGGCCTCGTCCTCGATCATCTCCCGCGTCTCGGCCAGCAGGTCGCGGCGCAGGTCGGCCAGCGCCTGCTCGATCTCGGTCTCGGCCATTGCAGGCTGGCGCTCGGCCGGTCCGAACGTGGCCCGCAGGACAAGCTGTCCGATCTCGACCGCCATTTACAGTTTCCTCCGCATTGTGGTGAAGGCCAGTTCGACCGTTTCGATCGCAATCTCGTTTCGCATGGCATCAAAGGCCGCCATCGACCATTTCACCGGATAGGCGTTGCTGATGCTCCACGAGGCGATCGGCTCGGCCTCCTCGTCCAGCAGGTCGATCACCAGTTCCTTGGTTTCGATCGGCTTGGCGAAATCGCTTTCGATCGTGGCCTTGCACCATTTGACCAGGCCGCCCGAACTGTCGGTCAGCCCGCGTTTCAGTTTCAGCGTTCCCTGCTTTACCGGCTTCGGAAGCTGGTGGACAAAGCGGTTCTCGCCCCCTTCGACCACCGTTTCCAGCTCGATGCCCCGTTCAAGGCCAGACACCTCCTGGAAGGCGGCATCCTTGACCGGGATGCCGCTTCCAGCGAAGGACAGCGTGAAGTGAAAGGCGACGGGAAGGCTGAAATCCTCGGCCATCGGGATCACGCATTCTCGATGACCAGGCCCTCATGCGCGATCTCGATGCTTTCCACCGCAACCTCGTTGCCCTCGGCCTTCAGATCGGTGCCGGTGATCTTGACCGGAAAGGCGTTCTGCACCTTCCAGACCATGGTCGGCGTCTGGCTTTCATCAAGCAGCGATATGGTGATCGCCTTGCGCTTGATGGTGTTCATCTTGATTTCCTTGAACCAGTCGAAGATCGCGTTGTCCTTGGCGAACACACCCTTCTTCATGGTGATGTTGCCAGACTTGATCATCCCCGGCATCTTCACCTTCGAGAACACCTTGCTGTTGCCGGCACGGTATTCCAGCACCTCGGTCTCGATATCGAGGCCCGAGACCTCCTGAAAGGCCAGTTCGGTGTCGTCCCATTTCACCTGGAAATGGAACTTCGGAAGCGGCCAGATGGCCTGTGTCTGGGCGGAGCCGTCATCTGCCATGGGTCAAGTTCCTTCGTGCTGAATGGCGTGTCTCAGGATTTCTGCATCTGCTGCTGGAAGGTGATCTCGATGAACTCGGCCGGGCGCACGACGGCGACCAGAACCGTGATCAGCAGACGGCCTTCCAGGATATCCACCGGTGTCATCGTCTCGCCCAGGCCCACATGGACGCTGAAGGCGTCCTCGGGCACGGCGCCGGCCAGGCCGCCGGCCTTCCAGACCGAGGTCAGGAAGTTTTCCAGCATCGAGCGGATCGTGACCCAGGTATTGGCGGTGTTGGGTTCGAACACATAGGCCTTGGCGGCCAGACGGATCGATTCCTCGATCATGATCATGGTCCGGCGGACGTTGATATAGCGCCAGTCGAGGCTGTTGCCGTCCAGCGTCCGCGCCCCCCAGACCAGCGTGCCCTCGCCCACGAAGGGACGGATCGCGTTGATCGACTTGCCGGTGGTCGAGACGTTCAGGTTCTCCTGCTGCAGGTTGTCGATATTGACCATCGGCGCGACGACCGAATTGACCGAGACATTGGCCGGGGCCTTCCAGACGCCACGCGAATTGTCGACCATGGTATAGAGGCCGGCCATGGCGGCAGCCGGCGACATGGCGTTCATATAGCGGGTGATGCTGTTCATCACGTCGTTATAGAGCGGCACGATCGCGCGCATGGTCTTGTCCACGGTCGCGGTGCTGGGCGAGGGCGCGGGCGGCTTGGTGTCGATCCCGTCCAGCAGCACCCTGATCTCCTGCGGGGGTTGCGTTTCGCCCTTCACATCGACGGTGTATTTCACCGCCACCTCGCTGTCGCGCAGTTCCGGCGCCGGGGCAAAGCTGATGGCGCTGCCATCGACCTGCCAGACACCGATGCCGCGCAGGGTCAGGGTCTTGTCCTTGACCTTGACCACCGCCGCCGCCTCGGCATCCGCCAGCTTCTTCGTCTGCGCGTCGGTCACCTTGTCGGCGGCCTTGTCGACCGCGTCCTTGGCGGCGATCACGTCCTGATCTGCCTTCCTGACCGCCACCTCGTCGATCGGGTCCGCCCCCACCAGACGGACGCTGCCCGCGTCGCCCCCGGCGCTGCCGACATCGATCTTGACCGAGGTGCCCTTGACCACATCGGGCAGAGCCAGCACCTCGTTTCCGGCGACGATGGCCACCGTGCGCGCCTCGGTCTGCACCCCGTCCTCGTCGGTCACGACGATCGAAAAGCTGCCACGCGGCCCCTGGGCGGCATCGTGTTCAAAGCTGATCACCCCCGCCTCGATTTCCTTCTGGGTAAAGCCGGCAACCGGATCGGTCGATCCCTTGCGGACCAGCTTGCCGGGCATCTCGCCTTCCCGGGTCTCGACCTTGTAGCTGAGCGCCCCGGCCTCGGTGGTGTCGTCGCGGGCCGAGATATCGCCCGGCTTCAGAACCGTGCTGCCGCCCGACTTGACCGAGATGGTGAAATCGCCCGTCAGGACCGCCGTGCCGACCTTCTTGATCTCCTCGACGATCTGCTTGTTCGAGTTCACGCTGCGCTTGAGCAGCGAGATGAACTTGCCGCGGCTTTCCAGCACGATGTTCTCGTAGGTGAACACCCGCGAGGTGAAGACCGAGGTATCCAGCCACGGATAATAGGCCGCGGCATAGTCCAGATTATTGGTGCCGGCATCGTTGCGGAACGATGCGACGGGATCGCCGCGCGGGCTGCGCTCGTCCAGATAGCCGCCATGGATATCGAGAATGGCAAAGCGGTTCTTCATCACCTCGCCGCAATGGCGCATCATCTGCTGCTGCACATTGGCCGAATCCTGACGGTTCAGGCGGGTGGTCTCGGGAATGACCACCATCGTCGGCTCGGTTTCCTTCTCAAGCCGCGTCAGCGCCTTCAGCATCGGGCCGGGCTCGATCGGGTCGTCATAAGTGCCGATCGAAACGACGAAGCAACTGCCGCCGCCATTGCTGTAGAACAGCCGCATCGCGGCATAGAGCAGATGGGCCGGATTGACCTGCTTCAGTTCGAACTTCTCAAGGCCGCGCGGGCCGTTGGTGGTGAAGACAGCCTGCGGCAGCTCGGCCGCCTGCTGCTGGTCGGCATCCTCGCCATAGGGCTGAAGCCCCTCGCGTTCGGCGAATTCGGACAGGGTGAAATAGGGCACCGGCGGCCCGCCGAAATAGGTCTCGAACTCGGAGAACGAGTTGATCTTCATCGGGGTCAGGTGCAGCGGCACATTCCCGTTCATCGCCTTCTCGGTATAGCCGATAAAGGCCGGAATCGCGGTCGCCACCTGAACGACCGAGTTGGGAAAGGCACTCTTTTCGACGATATAGACACCGGGCGTTTTCATGACCATTGCAGGGCTCTCCTTCAACTCAACGTGACGTAGATGTCTGCCTGAAGACGGTCATCGGCTCCGTCTCCGGTGAGCTTGCGGGTGTTCACGCCGGCCGCCGGCAGCACCGGGACCAGCATGACCGGGCCGAACTGGCCCTCGTATTGCAGCGCGAAACGTTCGGTCGGCCGGGCCCGCAGGGCCAGCGGCTCGGCCGAGCGGATGACCCGGGCCTCCCGGCCGTCGGGCAGGGTCGCCGGACCCAGATCGTCGAACTGCGCGGCATCATGCGGATCCACGATGCGGATATCGTCGCGCAGGCCGCGCCCGGTCAGCCAATAGGCCCAATAGGCAGCGACCGCTGAAAAATGCACCTCGATATCGCGGGGCGGGTCGGCCGCAAGCGCGACATCAAGCAGGACCACCCGCCAGTCGCCCATCCGCCGCGCCTCATCGCCATCCTCGGGACGGGTCCCGAACCGGACCTGATCCTCGCCTTCGGCCAGCTTCAGGACCGGGACCCGGTGCCAATCATAGCCTTGGGTAACCCGGCAGAGATCGGGCGATTGCGCCAGCAGCGTCAGGGTCACACGCTCGGGCAGATCGGCCCCGTCCCGCGCGATCACGACAAGTCGTTCCCCGATACGGCGGACCACCAGACCCACCGGCGCCAACAGCCGCAGGGGCGGCAGGTCGGGAAGGTAGTAGTCGTGCCGAAGCGTCAGCCTTATGACGACGTGATCGGGCATCATGCGCCCCCTTTGGGCAGCGCGCGGTTTTCGCGCGTCGTGATCACCGGGTCGATCCGGGTTATCGCCTCGGCATCTATCATGGCCGTGCGCATCTTGTATGTGACCGAGGGCACATAGCGGCCGCCAAGGTTGCCCCAGAGTTGTGCCAGTTCCTCGACCCGCAGGTTGATCATGTCGATGCTGAGCTGCGACAGTGGTCGCGGCATCTCGGGAACATTGCGGGGCGTCAGCACCGGATTGGCCTGAAAGAACAGCATCGCCGCCGACATCTGCTTCAGCCCCTCGGCGTAAAGTTCGGGGTCATGGGCAGCGGCAAGCATGAAATAGATGTCCAGATGGATCGGGGGCAACATGCCGACCTCGGGCGACCCGCCGGGGCGACGCTGCCGCGGCACCGTATCCTGCGCGAGGTTCAGCAGAAACAACGCCACTCGGTTCCGGGTTTCGTCCGCCTGCTTGCCCGTGGCATCGACCAGCGGCGACAGGACCACCATGTCCTCGGGCACCGCGAACAGGCCCTGCAGATGGCGGTTCAACTGGTCGCGGATCAGCTTCAGGCACAGATCGATCATGCCGGCAGCCCATCATCTCTACGCAAAGGATATCCCTCCCCGTCTGGCGCGGGTTTTTAATCTTACCGATCGGTACAGTTCAGATTCGGATTTGACGCAGCGTAGCGCAAAGTGCTGCCAACACAAGGAAAAAAACACGCCGGGATTGTATCATGCCTTTTCCACACGCCGTCTCATGGTGACCTTGAGAAGCCCCGAAAAGATCATCCCGACGGCCAGAAACCAGACCGAAACGTAGAGATATACCACCAGCATGAAATACGGATCATCCACCCGCGAGATCAGGTTGTTTGCCCGCCCGACGATTTCATCCGCGCCGATGACCGAAGCGGTCGCCGAGGCCATGATGACGATCAGGAAATACTGCATCCACGCCACGGCGAAGGTTTCGGCCGCACCGCCAATCTGCGCATGACGCTGACGAAGATAGCCCAGCGACTGGTCCGAGGCGAAGCCGGCGACCGGAAAGATCAGTGCCAGCGTCGCCTTGATCCACAGCGGCACCACCACGATCGCGCCGTTGACCTCGATCTCGGCCGGCAGCATCGAGGCCATGTAGAACAGCAGCACGAAGCTGGGCACGTTGCGGCACAGGTTGGTCGCCAGCCGCGCCGCAGCCGACAGGCCGGTCAGCCGGTGAAAGCGAATCGCCCCCAGCACCGCGCCAAGAACGGTCCCGATGGCCATCGCCAGGATCGAGATAAGCAGATTGATTGCGAATCCGCCGCCCAGATAGCGGCTTTGTGCCAGCACCTGCTCGATCATGGCCGCACCAGCCATGACTTGGCCCGCCCGAACAGCCAGACGATCCCCAGCACGAACAGGAAGTAGAACAGCAGCAACCCGTTCATCAGCGTGCGCGTATCCGCCCCTTCCGAGACCAGCAGGTTGACGGTCGAGATCAGTTCGCCGACGGCGATGGCGCTGGCCATGCCGGCCGCCTTGACGATGTTCACGCAGGACGCGACCAGCCCGTCATATCCACGCTCGATCGCCATCGGCAGCAGCCGCAAGGCCGGGCGGTCCGGGTGCAGGCCGCGCTCATGCTCCAGCGCATGCGACAGGATCACGGTATTGGTCGATCCGGCATAGAGCGAGAAGATCACCGTGGAGATGACAAAGGCGCCGGGGGTGAAGGCCCCGGAATTCGCCAATACTCCGCCGAGGCCGAAGAACACGATATAGAGTTGCAGGATGGGCGGCGTCATCCGCGAGACCGTGACCAGCAGCCTCTGGGGCAGCAGCAGCAACCGGCCAATCCAGCCGCGCCCCGAAAGGATCACATGCAGCAACCCCAGAACCACCCCAACCGTCAGCGCCCCGACGATCGCCATGCCCGCCAGCGCCAGCGTCAGCCCCAGCCCGCGGATCAACCGCCCGCGATCATAGGCGTCGGCCAGAACCGAGAGATTGATCCCGGTGGCTTCGTCCAGCCGCTGCATCCAGTCGGGCGGCTGCGCGGCGGGCACGCTGCGCAGCGGCGGCGGGTCCAGACATTCGGCGGGAAAACGGCCGGTCTCGGGCTGGCGGGCACAAAGCGCGCGCCCATCCTCGCCGCGCCGCGACCAGAGCGCATGCTTGTCTTCCAGAAACCCGGTGCGGGGGATATCCCATTTGTCCTGCAATTCGAGGATCCGGCCCGAGGCATGCCATTCGCCGATCATGTCCGAGACGAAGCGACCCAGATCACGCTCTCCCTCGCCCCGGGCCACGACCGCGACCCAGGGGCTGACCAGGATCGCCTGTTTCATCACCGCCAGATCGTCGCTCGGGGCGTCGCGGACCATGCGGGTCAGGATCGTGTCGTCAAAGGCCCAGCCGACGCAGCGCCCGTACAGAAGCGCCAGCCGCGATTCCCGGTTGCCGGTGAAATACTGGCCATCGAGTCCGTAATCCTGTTCCAGCGCGCGGTTGTAATAGGCGCCCCGGTTCAGGCAGACCGGCCGCCCGCGCAGGGCCGACCAGTCGCCAAGCGCCAGATCGGCGCGCCCGTACAAGACCACGCCGGCCGAATAATAGCCGGGTTGCAACAGATCGGCCTGCAGGCGCCGCTCATAGGTGTCGCCGGTGGTGGCGATGACCAGATCCACCTGACCCTGATTGACCCGACCGATGCGGTTGCCGGCGGTGACCGGCCGCAGTTCCAGGCCGACCTCCAGCCGGTCGGCCAGATCACGGGCCAGATCGGCCTCCAGTCCGACGGCATTGCCGGCAATGTCCAGCATGCCCCAGGGCGGGTAGTCGGTCTTTACCCCGACGATCAGCGTCCCGCGACGCAGGACATGTCCCAGCCGGCCATCGGGATCGTCCGGCGCCTGCGCAACCAGTTCAGGCGGAACCGGAACGGTCTGGGCCTGCGCGACCGCCCCCGCAAGCCCGGCCAGAAGACCAAGCAGTGGAAGCAGGCGGCCTAGCATGACGCCTCGGCATAGATCCCATAGCACCAGCGCAGCGGACAGATCGGGGTCAGGATCCCGTCCACATGCCGGGCCGCAGGGCCGTTCACGATCCAGCTTTCGGGCAGCACGCTTTCACAGCCGAGGCGGCGGACCAGAAAGCCCGCCTCGGTCAGTTCCCGCCGCAACCGCTCGGCATCGAAAAGCTGATAGTTGAGCGGCACCGAGCCGCCATTGATCCGGCGCCGATAACGCACGAAGCCCGGCGCCGCGCCATTCATCTGCCGCTGTTCCTGGCGGAACCGGCGGCGGATATTGGGCACCGACAGCAAAAGCCGCCCGCTGCCGGGTTTCAACGCCAGACGCATCCGTTCCAGCGCCTCGGCACGGGCCACCGGCGAGGTGATATGAGCCAGAACCCCGAACAGGCACAGGACAAGATCGACCTGCCCCCGCTGCGCCACATACTGCGGCAGCGCCGCGGTTTCGGGCCCGAGGATCGACAACTCGTCCCAGCCACGCGCGGCCGCGCGCGCGCGCAGCAGGGCAAGGGCGGCGGGGCTGATGTCATAGCCCGCGGCCCGCCCGACCCGGCCCTGCAGCGACAGCAGATAACGCCCGCTGCCGCAGCCGAAATCCAGCAGGCTGCTTTCCGGGGTCAGCAGTTGTGCCAGCCGCCGCGCGATGGTGCGGTTGGGCCCCGGATAGCGCAGGTCGTACTGGCCGGATTCGAAATAGGCCTGATAGGAGGGCAGGTTGTCATCCTCGTCGGACAACGCGGAATGATCGCCCTCGGCACGCATCAGTTCGGCGAGATGCTGCCCTGACCCAGCACCTCCTCAAGATCCCGGCGCCAGTATTCACCCCGAATCTCCGAGATCAGCGCGCTGTCTATGGCGTTGCGCAGGCCATCCGCATCATTCCGACGGGCGATTCCCCAGCCATAGGGCTCATTGCGATAGACGGTCGGCAGCACGTCGAGACGGCCCGAAAAGACCCCCTGACGGCTGAGATAGGTCAGCGCCACCCAGTCGCCCAGAACCGCATCGACCTCACCCGACGCCAGACGCCGAACCGCCTCCTGCCAGGAACCGGCCAGCATCACCGCGCCGGGCAGTCCGGTGGCCTCGTACATCTCGGCGGGGCCTTCCATCGTCGCCCCTTCGGGACAGGCCAGCCAGTCAATGCGCGCCTCCAGCGCCGGCCGCAAGGGATCGCCCTCGAGGATGGTCTGGCGCTGGCTGACATACTGTTCGGTCAGAAAGGCCTGCGCGGTCGAGCATCGCAGCGTGGCGACGCGCATGGTCACAAGCTTGCCGGCATCGACCTGCTGCTGGGTGCCGATGGAGCTGACGAAAGCCGTGGTCAGCACCCCGAGGATCGTCGCCGACAGCGCCGTGCCGACCACCGCCATGAAGATCTCGAGCAGTTTCGCCAGCGCGGTGGTGTAGTCGTCACCGACCCCGCGCAGCGCCACCGTGCGCGTGATCGCATCCAGCACATCGCGCGTGCCGACCTGCAGACCCGCCGCGGCCTCCTCGGATCGCCGCAGATAGCGCCGCACCAGGAATGCCATCAGCAGGTTGAAGCTGAGAAAGCCCACGATGGCCAGCAGCACGTTCGACTGCGACATCGTCTCGACGATCGTGGCGACGGCCTGATCGAAATGGATCGCCCCGGAACTGGGCACCGCCAGCGCCAGCCCCGAGGACAGATAGGGCTGCGAGAAGTCGTGAATGCGCATCCGCTCGGCGGTGATCGTCAGCGGCGATATCACCACATCGACATCGCAATTGCCCAGTGCCGTCTCCTGCTGGTCGATGCTGTCCAGGACCACATAGGAATACTGCCGCCGCAGCGCGTTCTGCTCGGTCGCCGACATGCCCCGCAACTGTTCGGCGGACGGGGGATTCTCCGGGTCCAGCCACAGGTTCCGGGCGATCCTTTCCCACAGATCGACGGTGAAACCCTGCGGCGATCCATGTTCGTCGAGATAGGTGAAGGGTTCCGCCTGACGCAGCGCGACGGTCAGATCCCGCGCGGCCGGGTCTTCGCTGCAATCAGCGCCCGCCGCCCCCGCGAAAACAATGGTCAGCACGCCGAGAATACCGGCGACGGCAAGGTTTCTGGCAGATGATGGCAATTGAACGTGTCCCGCGTTTCAACCGACAGGTTATCGAGCGTTGATCCTCGCCACAATTAATACGCGCGCCACCCACCTCTCGGCAACAAATTCTTCAAGTGATTCCATGGGATGAACTGCCGGAGGGCTGGAAGCAGCCGTTCCGCCCCCGGCGGTGCGTCGGATTTGCGGTCTTTCCCAAAACCAAAAACTCGCGTTTTCCGCTAGTAAACACAATGGTCTAGAACCCGTATCTCTTCCGCCGATCCGGCGTGGCGGCGGACATGACTTTTGTCGGCCCGGCTGCTAGACTGTCGCCATAGAAATGAGGGCATCATGGCACAGATCTTTACGTCCGAGCGCGCGAAGTCTGCACCGGCCGGCAGGGTTGGGGGTGGTCAGCGCGATCACGATATCGACTCGGCGGATCGTCTGGATGCGATGCAGTTCCGCGCCGATCAGAGCCCGGCGACCCAGCGTTTGGCGCAGTTGCAGGCCCTCGGCGACGGCAGGGCGCTCCAACGCGCGGGACCGGATGAAGAGGACCTGATGCAGGGCCGATTCGGCACCGCAGCCGATCCGGTCCAGCGCCAGGAGGACGAGGAGATGCTGCAGGCCAAGCCGGCCTCAAGCGGCGGGCTTCCCGAAGGGTTGCAGCAGTCCATGCAGATGATGTCCGGGGCCGATCTCAGCGGGGTTCAGGTCCATTACAACTCTGCCGCGCCCGCCCAGGTCGGCGCGCATGCCTTCGCCCAGGGCAACGACATCCACCTTGCCTCGGGACAGGAACGCCACCTGCCGCACGAAGCCTGGCATGTCGTTCAGCAGCAGCAAGGCCGGGTCCAGCCGACCACGCAGATCGGCGATGTCGCGGTCAATGACAGCCCGTCGCTGGAGGCCGAGGCCGACCGCATGGGCGAGCAAGCCGCACGATCCGGCAACGGCTGACGGCCGCAATCCGCAGGGCCACGACACGGACCCTGTTCCAGCTTCCGCCTGCCCCGAAAACGGCAAACGCCCCGGAAAACCTCCGGGGCGTTCTGATTGCTTCGCACAGGAAGGGGCGGCTTCAGCCGCGCTCTTCGATGATGACCGCCAGATGCGGGATCTTGGCGACCATGCCGCGGATCGCCGGGGTATCTTCCAGCTCGCGGGTGCGGTTCATCTTGTTCAGGCCCAGGCCCTTCAGCGTCTCGCGCTGGATGGCGGGGCGGCGGATCGGGCTGCCGATCTGCTTGACGACGATGGTCTTGGCCATGTCCTACTCCTTACGCTTCCGCCGCAGCGGCTTCGACGGGCGCTTCGGCCGGCTTGTCGGTCTGCGGCAGGATGTCCGCGACCTTCTTGCCGCGGCGCTGCGCGACCGAGCGCGGGCTCGAGTTCTTGTTCAGACCGTCCAGGGTGGCGCGGATCATGTTATAGGGGTTCTGCGAGCCAAGCGACTTGGCCACGACGTCCTGAACGCCCAGCATCTCGAACACGGCGCGCATCGGACCGCCGGCGATGATCCCGGTCCCGGGAACGGCGGTGCGCATCACCACGCGGCCCGCGCCATGGCGGCCCTCGATGTCGTGATGCAGGGTGCGGCCATCGCGCAGCGGCACGCGGACCATGTTGCGCTTGGCCTGTTCGGTGGCCTTGCGGATCGCCTCGGGGACCTCCTTGGCCTTGCCCTTGCCGAAACCGACACGGCCGCGCTGGTCACCCACCACGACCAGAGCCGCAAAGCCAAAGCGCTTGCCGCCCTTCACGGTCTTGGACACACGGTTGATCGCAACCAGACGATCGGCGAATTCCGGGGTCTCCTCGCGCTCTTCGCGGCGGCCCCGACGGTTTTCACGTTCTGCCATCAGGCATTCCTTGTATATCTGGCGCGATCCGCGCCGTTGCAACCGATCCTGGTGGACGCGCATGGCATCCCCGGATCATCGGGATGGCGCCCCGCCACCTGGCAGGCGCCACCCACAGGGATCAGAACTTCAGTCCGCCTTCGCGAGCGGCGTCGGCCAGAGCCTTCACCTTGCCGTGGAAGATGAAGCCGCCACGGTCGAAGACAACCTCTTCCACACCGGCCTTCTTCGCACGTTCGGCGATCGCGGCGCCGATCTTGGCGGCGGCCTCGACATTGTTCTTGCCGACGACGCCGAAATCCTTCTCCAGCGTGCTGGCCGAGGCCAGGGTCACGCCCTTCAGATCGTCGATGATCTGAACCGAGATGTTCTTCGACGAACGGTGAACCGACATACGCGGACGGCCATTCGACATCGCCCGCAACTTGTTCCGCACGCGCAGGCGGCGCTTCTGGAACAGCTCTTGCTTTTTCAGTGCCATTTCTCGCGCCCCTTACTTCTTCTTGCCTTCCTTGCGGAAGACGAACTCACCCTTGTAGCGGATGCCCTTGCCCTTGTAGGGCTCGGGACGGCGCCACTCGCGGATATTCGCGGCCACCTGACCAACAAGCTGCTGGTCGATGCCTTCCACAACGATTTCGGTCTGCTTCGGCGCCGTGATCGTGACACCATCGGGCGTCTCGAAATTCACGTCATGGCTATAGCCCAACGACAGTTTCAGGGTCTTGCCCTGCATCTGCGCGCGGTAGCCAACGCCCTGGATTTCCAGCTCTTTCTTGAAGCCTTCCGACACACCGACGGTCAGGTTCTCGATCATCGAGCGGGTCATGCCCCATTGCTGGCGCGCACGCTTGCTGAGGCCGCGCGGCTTGACCGCAACGCTGCCCTCTTCCAGCACCAGATCGACATCGTCGGTCGCGGTGAAGGTACGGCTGCCCTTCGGTCCCTTGACCTCGATGGTCTGGCCCTTGATCTCGGCCGTCACACCCTTGGGCAGAGCGACCGGTCGTTTACCAATCCGAGACATCTGCTGCCCTCCTTAGAACACGGTGCAGAGGACTTCGCCGCCAACATTGGCGTTGCGAGCCGCTGCATCCGACATGACGCCCTTGGGGGTCGAGACGATCGAGACGCCCAGACCCTGGCGGACCTGCGGGATTTCACGGGCGCCGGCATAGACGCGGCGGCCGGGCTTCGAGACCCGCGACAGTTCCCGGATGACCGGGGCGCCGTCGTGGTATTTCAGGCCGATTTCCAGCTCCTTGTGGCCGGCATCGGTGGTCACTTCCTCATAGCCGCGGATGTAACCTTCGTTCTTCAGCACATCCAGGACCCAGGCGCGAAGCTTGGAGGCCGGGGTGCGAACGGTCGATTTGCCACGCATCTGCGCGTTGCGGATGCGGGTCAGCATATCGCCGAGAGGATCGTTCATGTTCATAGTCGCCCCCTTACCAGCTGGATTTGACCAGGCCGGGGATCTGACCATGCGAGCCAAGCTCGCGCAGCGCGATCCGCGACAGTTTCAGTTTGCGGTAATACGCATGCGGACGACCGGACAGTTGGCACCGGTTGTGCAGACGCGTGGCCGAGGAATTGCGCGGCAGTTCGGCCAGCTTCAGCGAGGCCTTGAACCGCTCTTCCATCGGCAGGGACTGGTCGTTGATGACCTCTTTCAGCGCCGCGCGCTTGGCGGCGTATTTCTGAACCAGACGCTCGCGCTTCTTCTCGCGCTCGACCATCGATTTCTTTGCCATATCTTCTTTCCCTCCGCGATCAGCTGTTGAACGGCATGTTGAAATGCTTCAACAGCGACTTCGCTTCCGCGTCGGTCGGCGCGGTGGTGCAGATGATGATGTCCATCCCCAGAACTTCATCGACCTTGTCGAAGTTGATTTCCGGGAACACGATGTGCTCTTTCAGGCCCATGGCATAGTTGCCGCGGCCGTCGAAAGAGCTGCCCTTGACGCCGCGGAAGTCGCGGACGCGGGGCAGCGCGATGTTGATCAGACGATCGAGGAATTCGTACATCCGGTCACCGCGCAGGGTCACCTTGGTGCCCAGCGGCATTTCCTCGCGAACGCGGAAGCCTGCGATCGAGTTCTTCGCCTTGGTGATCACGGCCTTCTGGCCGGCGATCAGCGACAGTTCCTCGGCGCCCTGCTTCACCTTCTTGGTGTCCTTGACGGCCTCGCCGATGCCCATGTTCAGGACGATCTTGTCCAGACGCGGGATCTGCATGTCGTTCTTGTAGCCGAATTCTTCCTTCATCGCGGCCCGGATCGTGTCCTTGTAGACCGCCTTCAGGCGCGGCGTGTATTTTGCGGCGTCCAGCATCAGATCACGTCTCCCGTGGTCTTGGCGAAACGGACCTTCTTGCCGTCTTCCTCGCGGAAGCCGACGCGGGTCGCTTTGCCGTTCTTGTCCATCAGCGCGAGGTTCGACAGGTCGATCGGCATCGCTTTCGGGATGCGGCCGCCCTGGCTGTTCTGGCTCTGACGCTGGTGACGGATGGCGATGTTGATGCCGTCCACGACCGCCTTGTTCTCTTTCGGGAACACGGCGGTAATCTCGCCCTGACGGCCCTTGTCCTTGCCGGCCAGCACGACGACCTTGTCGCCCTTTTTCAGCTTGGCAGCCATCACAGCACCTCCGGGGCAAGCGAGATGATCTTCATGAAGTTCTTGGCGCGCAGCTCGCGCACGACCGGCCCGAAGATACGGGTGCCGACCGGCTCGCCCTGGTTGTTCAGGATGACGGCGGCGTTGCGGTCGAAGCGGATCGAGGTTCCGTCCTCGCGCTTCACTTCCTTGGCGGTGCGAACGACGACGGCCTTGCGGACGTCACCCTTCTTCACCCGGCCCCGCGGAATGGCTTCCTTGACGGACACGACAATGATGTCGCCCACCGACGCATAGCGACGGTGCGAACCACCCAGGACCTTGATGCACTGAACCCGGCGTGCGCCGGAGTTGTCAGCAACATCCAGATTGGTCTGCATCTGGATCATTTGGTTTCTCCCGACCTTTGAGGACCGGCCTTATTCCGGCCCCAGGGTTTCGATCAATGACTGATCTGTAATGAAGGACTTATGCCGAGACGGCTTCATCCGTCAGGACAGTCCAGCGCTTCGTCTTCGAGATCGGCGCGCATTCGATGATGCGAACGGTGTCACCGACCTTGAACTGGTTCTCCGCGTCATGGGCGCGGTATTTCTTCGACGACCGCACGGTCTTGTGCAGCAGCGGATGCTTGAAGCGGCGCTCGACCAGGACGGTCACGGTCTGGGCGTTCTTGTCGCTGACGACCTTGCCTTGCAGGATGCGTTTGGGCATGGACCGGGCTCCTTAGTTCGAGGCAGCGGCGTCGGCCGCTTTCTGGTTCAGAATGGTTTTCACACGGGCCACGTCGCGGCGCACGGCGCGCATCCGGGCGGTGTTCTCAAGCTGACCAGTGGCCTGCTGGAAGCGCAGGTTGAACGCCTCCTTCTTCAGCGCGACAAGCTGCTCTTGCAGCTGGTCGGGCGTCTTCGATTTCAGTTCCTGCGCATCCATGGCGCCTGTTCCTTTCAACATCACCGGAGAGCCCCGGTCTGTCCGGGCCACCCTGATTCCGGTGGAGTTTCGTGATGAAGGCCTGCCCATACAGGCCGGCCCCGTCTTTGGCAACCCCTTTCGCCCCTGACGGGGCGGAAAGGGCAAGCCCCGCCAGTTTCCCGGCGGGGCGGCTTTCCGTTGGCCGGGTTTCCCCCGCCTTACCAGTCTTCGCGCGCGACGATGCGGGTCAGGACCGGCAGTTTCTGCGCGCCCAGACGCAGCGCCTCGCGGGCGATCTCGTCGGACACGCCGTCGATCTCGAACATGATCCGGCCCGGGTGGACGCGGGCGGCCCAGAAATCGACCGAACCCTTGCCCTTACCCATCCGCACTTCGGTCGGCTTCGAGGAAACCGGCACGTCCGGGAAGATCCGGATCCAGACCCGGCCCTGACGCTTCATGTGGCGGGTGATCGCGCGGCGGGCCGCTTCGATCTGGCGGGCGGTCACACGCTCGGGCTCGGTGGCCTTCAGCGCGTAGGAGCCGAAGTTCAGTTCGAACCCGCCCTTCGCCTGGCCGTGGATGCGGCCCTTGTGCTGTTTGCGGAACTTCGTCCGTTTCGGTTGCAGCATTGTTTCCTACTCCTTACCGGGCGTCGCGGCGCGGGCCGCGCGGGGCCGGGCCTTCCTGGGCCTCGGCGGCGCGGCGGTCGCGGGCCTGCGGATCATGTTCCATGATCTCGCCCTTGAAGATCCACACCTTGATGCCGATGATCCCGTAGGGGGTCGTGGCTTCGGCCAGCGCATAGTCGATATCGGCGCGCAGCGTGTGCAGCGGCACACGGCCCTCGCGATACCATTCGGTCCGCGCGATCTCGGCGCCGCCCAGACGGCCGGCGACGTTCACGCGGATGCCGAGGGCACCCATGCGCATCGCGTTCTGGACCGAGCGCTTCATGGCGCGGCGGAACGAGACCCGACGCTCGAGCTGCTGGGCGATCGATTCCGCGACCAGAGCGGCGTCGACTTCCGGCTTGCGGACCTCGACGATGTTCAGGTGCAGTTCGCTCTTGGTGAAGTTCGCCAGCTTCTTGCGCAGTTCCTCGATATCGGCGCCCTTCTTGCCGATGATGACGCCCGGACGGGCGGCGTGAATGGTCACGCGGCACTTCTTGTGCGGACGCTCGATGATGACGCGGCTGATGCCGGCCTGCTTGGCTTCCTTCTTGATGAAGTCCCGGATCTTCAGGTCTTCCAGCAGAAGATCGCCATAGTCCTTGTCATCGGCATACCAGCGGCTGTCCCAGGTGCGGTTGACCTGGAGGCGCATCCCGATGGGGTTGACTTTCTGACCCATTACGCTTGCTCCTCGACTTGGCGCACCTTGATGGTGATTTCCGAAAACGGCTTCATGATCTTGCCATAGCGGCCACGCGCCCGCGGACGGCCGCGCTTCATCACCAGGTTCTTGCCGACCCAGGCTTCGGCGACGACCAGGCTGTCGACGTCAAGGCCATGGTTGTTCTCGGCATTCGCGATGGCCGACTGAAGGCATTTCTTCACGTCGCCGGCGATGCGCTTGTGCGAGAAGGTCAGGTCGGCCAGCGCGCGATCCACCTTCTTGCCACGGATCAGCTGAGCCACCAGGTTCAGCTTCTGCGGCGAGGTACGAAGCATCTTGGTCTTCGCCATCGCCTCGTTCTCCGCCACGCGGCGCGGATTCTGTTCCTTACCCATGACGATTACTTCCTCTTGGCTTTCTTGTCCGCCGCGTGACCGTAATAGGTCCGGGTGGGCGAATATTCACCGAATTTCTGGCCGATCATCTCTTCCGACACCGAAACGGGGATATGCTTGTGCCCGTTATAGACGCCGAAGGTCAGGCCGACGAATTGCGGCAGGATGGTCGAACGACGCGACCAGATCTTGATGACGTCGGATTTCCCCGACTCGCGGGCCTTTTCCGCCTTCTTGAGCACATAGGCGTCAACAAAGGGGCCCTTCCAAACAGAACGTGCCATGGATTAGCGTCCCTTCTTCTGGTGACGCGACCGCAGGATGTACTTGTCGGTCGACTTGTTGCTGCGGGTCTTCTTGCCCTTGGTGTCCTTGCCCCAGGGCGTGACCGGCGTACGGCCGCCCGAGGTCCGGCCCTCACCACCACCATGCGGGTGGTCGATCGGGTTCATCGCGACACCGCGAACGGCAGGGCGGATACCCTTGTGCCGGTTGCGACCGGCCTTGCCGAGGTTCTGGTTCGAATGATCGGCATTCGACACCGCACCGATGGTGGCCATGCATTCCTGACGGACCATGCGCAACTCGCCCGAGGACAGGCGGATCTGGGCATAGCCGCCATCGCGGCCGACGAACTGGGCATAGGTGCCGGCCGAGCGGGCGATCTGGCCGCCCTTGCCGGGCTTCAGTTCGACATTGTGGACGATCGTGCCGATCGGCATGCCGGAAAACGGCATGGCGTTGCCGGGCTTCACGTCGACCTTGGCGCCGGCGATCACCTTGTCGCCCACGGCCAGACGCTGCGGCGCCAGGATATAGGCGCGCTCGCCGTCCTCATACGAGATCAGCGCGATGAAGGCGGTACGGTTGGGATCGTATTCGATCCGCTCGACCACCGCGGTCACGTCGAACTTGCTGCGCTTGAAATCGACGATGCGATACAGGCGCTTTGCCCCGCCGCCCTTGCGGCGCATGGTGATCCGTCCGGTGTTGTTCCGACCGCCCTTCTTGGTCAGCCCCTCGGTGAGGGACTTGACCGGGCGACCTTTCCAAAGCTCCGAACGGTCGATCAGAACCAGCCCGCGCTGGCCAGGCGTCGTCGGTTTATACGACTTCAATGCCATCTTTCTGTCTTCCGTTGCTTTGGACCGATCTGGTCCGTTTCAGTCAAACGATCGCGGCCCCGGTTGAGCCGGGGCCGCAGAGTCGCAGCCGTCTATCAAAGTCCCGTCGAGACGTCGATAGTGTTGCCCGCTTCGAGGGTCACATAGGCCTTCTTCACATCGCTGCGGCGGCCAAGCTGGCCCCGGAAGCGTTTCTGCTTGCCCTTGGTGATGGTGGTATTCACCGCCTTCACCTTGACACCGAACAGCGCCTCGACCGCATTCTTGATCTGCGGCTTGCTGGCGGTCTTGGCGACCTCGAAGACGACGCCGTTGTTTTCCGACGTCATCGTGGCCTTTTCGGTGATGATCGGCTTGACGATCACGTCGTAATGTTCAGCTTTCGCGCTCATTTCAGGCGAGCCTCCAGAGCTTCGACACCCGCGCGCGTGATCACCAGCGTGTCGCGCTTGAGGATGTCATAGACATTGGCGCCCATCGACGGCAGGACATCCACGCCCTCGATGTTGCGCGCGGCGCGGGCGAAGCCCTCGTTGACTTCGGCACCGTCGATCACCAGCACGCGCTTCCAGCCGTTTTCCTTCACGGCCTTGGCGACGGCCGAGGTCTTGGCATCGGCGAGGTTCAGATCCTCGACCACCACCAGCTCGCCCGCATTGGCCTTGGCCGACAGGGCGTGCTTCAGACCCAGGGCGCGGACCTTCTTCGGCAGATCGAAGGCATGGCTGCGCGGGGTCGGGCCCTTGTAGACGCCACCGTGACGGAAGGTCGGCGCCTTCTTGGAACCGTGGCGGGCGCCGCCGGTGCCCTTCTGGCGATAGATCTTCTTGGTCGAATAGCTGACTTCCGACTTGGTCAGCACCGAATGGGTGCCGGCCTGCGCCTTGGCCCGCTGCCAGCGGACGACGCGCTGCAGCAGGTCGCCGCGCGGCTCCAGCCCGAAGACCTCGTCGGCCAGCTCGATGGACCCGGCCTTACCGGAGTCCAGCTTGATCACATCGAGTTTCATTCCTTGTCTCCTTCGGGCGCGGCATCGCCTTCGGCGGCCTTGTCGGCCTCGATCGAGACCTCGGCTTCCTTCAGCGCGGCCTCTTCGGCGGCGGCAGCCGCTTCCTCGGCGGCCTTGCGGGCGGCTTCTTCCTCGGCGGCGGCGGCGGCGGCAGCGGCCTCGGCGACGCGCTTGGCCTCCTCGGCGGCCGATTTCAGCGCGGCGGGATAGATCAGGTTCTCGGGCGTCGCCTTCTTGACGGCGTCCTTGATGGTGACCCAGCCGCCTTTCGAGCCGGGAACCGAGCCCTTGACCATGATCAGGCCACGATCGGCATCGGTGCGCACGACCTGCAGGTTCTGGGTGGTGATGCGCACGGCACCCAGATGGCCGGCCATCTTCTTGCCCTTGAACACCTTGCCGGGGTCCTGGCACTGCCCGGTCGAGCCGTGCGAGCGGTGGCTGATCGACACGCCGTGCGAGGCGCGCAGACCGCCGAAATTGTGCCGCTTCATCGCACCGGCGAAACCCTTGCCGATCGAGGTGCCGGCGACATCCACATACTGACCGGCGAAATAATGGTCAGCGGTGATCTCTTCACCGACATTGATCAGGTTCTCTTCAGCCACGCGGAATTCCGCGATCTTGCGCTTGGGCGCGACATTGGCCTTGGCGAAATGACCGCGCAGCGCGGCGGTCGTGCGCTTGGCCTTGGCAACGCCGGCGCCAAGCTGAACGGCGGTATAGCCGTCACGCGCAACCGTGCGCTGGTCCACGACCTGCAGATTGTCCAGTTGCAGGACGGTCACCGGAACCTGGCGGCCATCCTCGAGGAACAGCCGGGTCATGCCCAGCTTCTTGGCGATAACACCTGTACGCAGCATGTCCGTCCCCCTTACACCTTGATCTCGACATCCACGCCGGCGGCGAGGTCGAGCTTCATCAGGGCGTCAACGGTCTGCGGCGTCGGATCGACGATATCCAAGAGACGCTTGTGGGTGCGGATCTCCCACTGGTCGCGCGACTTCTTGTCGATATGCGGGCCGCGCAGGACGGTGAATTTCTCGATCTTGTTCGGCAGCGGGATCGGGCCGCGAACGGTCGCGCCGGTGCGCTTGGCGGTATTGACGATCTCCTGGGTGCTGGCGTCCAGCACGCGGTAATCGAAAGCCTTCAGCCGGATACGGATATTCTGGCTTTGCATATGTCATCCCTCTGATGGGGAGTTCCAGTTGAGAGGCTGACAGCGCACCACGCGAAGCCAGCGTCGAACCGTATAAAAACTGCAAGGCCGCCCCCATAGCGGACGGCCCTGATAATGGCAACCGGAATCTCTGCCGGTGCGACGTGGCGTATAGCGCC
Source organism: Paracoccus marinaquae (assembly GCF_018860165.1). Taxonomy (GTDB): domain Bacteria; phylum Pseudomonadota; class Alphaproteobacteria; order Rhodobacterales; family Rhodobacteraceae; genus Paracoccus; species Paracoccus marinaquae. Next base: position 2,123 of record NZ_JAHKNG010000011.1, on the reverse strand, counting down.
ATGGCCCGAAAGCCGTCAAGAGCGCAGTTCAGGGGTTTTTCGGGCGCGCGCCGATGCCGTCACCTGCCTACATGGCCGTTCTTCTGCGGCCGTCCAGCCATCTGAAGGGTCGGCTGTGACAGCCCCAAGAACTGCTGGTTCCGGCGGCGCACAACCCCTGCACCGGGAGTGCACAGGCTGTACACCGCCTGCGTGCGTTGCGCGCCGGATTGTGCTGGCGGATGTAGGGGGGGCGCTGCCCCCGTCCTTGCGGACTCCCCCGAGGTACTTGGAAAGAGCGCGAGGGGAGGGAACCGCCGGAGGTCTGCGGCCCGCAGGTTCTCGCTGGCGAGGATGCGCGGCGCGGCCCCGGGCCACCTCGACGGCGGCGCAGGAACCGGGGGCGGCGTGGGGCCGGTCGGTCAGGCCGACGAAGATAGAGCATCGTTCTTGAAGCGCTATGCTGCCGACCCCGGATCTCCTCATGCCGGTGACGTGAAAGAACCTTTGATCCGCAAGGTCGAGTTCGTGCTTCACCCCTATGTAGATTCGTGATATAGGGTCTCCATGCGGATGTCTTACAAATCTCTCCAATTGCTGGCGTTTCTTACCTCTGACCCAAACAGGGAACATGCCGGTGCCGATATGTCACGCGAACTCGGCATCGTCTCTGGCACCCTCTATCCATTGCTCGCCCGAATGGAGCTGGAAGGGCTTGTCAGTAGCCGATGGGAAGAGGGCGATCCCAAAGACCTGGGTCGCCCACGACGGCGTTTCTACCGAATTACGGGTTTGGGTGCCTCGGCTGCCGCGCGGGAACTGGCGCCACTGCAAATGCCTCCTACCGGAGGACTGCCAGCTTGACCGTGCTATTCAACCTGATCTCGCTGTTCGGCGTTGTGGTTGTCGCGGTCATAGGCCGTGTTCTTGGCGAGGATGCCAAGGTCTTTATCCCAAGTTTTTCTGAGGAGTTACTGCGCAAATCTGCGGGCCGCCTCCATGAAGATATCGCGGAACGTTACCTTGAAGAATGGCTAAGCCACAATGACTCAACCAAAACACTTACGGGAAAGCTGACACACGCTGCCTCGATCTAGCTATTCGGCGCAGCGCGCCTGGGGAAAGCGCATGGTTTTTCTGCTGATAACTATGAGAAATACCTCGTGCGGAAACGCGTATTTGACATTCTTGTATGCACCCTAGGGTCTGTTGACGTTCATTTTGTGAGGATGATGGTTGCGGCGAGCGCAATGAACGCGATGAAGCTGTGATCGGTCTTGCAGGAGCGCATCGCGATGCCTCTGTTCTCTTTCAGCTTTCCGAAGAAATTTTCGATGAGGTGCCGCCACTTGTAGGTTTCCCTGTCGAACTCCGCCGGGAACCGCCGGTTCGATCTCGGCGGAATGACCGGCACGATGTCGCGTTCCGCCAGATCGGATCTCAGCCAATCGGCATCGAAGGCGCGGTCTGCCAGAAGATATCCGGCAGCGAGATCGGCGAGCAGGTCCGGCACGCCGCGCAGATCATGCGCCTGTCCCGGCAGCAGTCTGAAATCGACGGGGTTTCCGAGCGCATCGGTCAGCGCGACGATCTTGGTGGTCACTCCCCCGCGAGAGCGCCCGATGGCCTGGCTTTGAGTCCCCCTTTGGCGCCCTGTCCCGAGCGGTGAACCTTGACGATGGAGCCATCGACCATCGTGTACTCAAAGTCGGCATCCGAGGACAGTGCCTTGAATATCCGATAGAACACATCCGCCTTGACCCAGCGGCGGAACCGTTTGAACACCGAGTTCCATTTGCCGAATACCTCGGGAAGTTCCCGCCATTGCGCCCCGGTGCGGACGATCCAGAGCACCGCTTCAACGAAAAGCCGCGGGTCGCGCCCGGTCTGGCCGGGGTCCGTCGGCTTGCCCAGGCAATAGGGTTCGATGATCGCCCACTGGGCGTCGTTCAGGACAAGACGGGTCAAGGTTGCTCTCCTCTGTTTGCAACCTTGAATCAGAACTCACCAAAGTTGGGAATCTGGAGGGTTCTGTGAGGTCGCGTGGCGGATCGGGGGCGTCTTGGCGCGTTCCGCGACCTCATTGAAGCCGGATTGAACGAAGCCGCGGTCCGGTTTGGCGCTATGGGAATTGTGGTGTTTGG
>NZ_JAHKNG010000119.1 GCF_018860165.1 Paracoccus marinaquae | reverse complement strand
GGTGGTGTCGCGTATCTGGTGGAAATTCGTCGGCGGCATCTCCGAGCATGTGATGGATGGCCGCGTCAGGCGGCGCGGTCAAGGGCGCACGGCTCGATCGGCTGAGAAAGGGTTTCCCAACCGTCGACCTTGCGCATCTGGATCTGCCCGGAGGCGAGCAGTGCCCAAAGCAGCATTGGCACGGTTTCCGGGGAAGGCAGCACGGTCTGGGTCTTGATGCGGCGGCGGAATTCCTCGTTCAGCCGTTCTATGGCGTTCGTGGTTCTCGCGGATTTCCACTGCGACGGGTCGAGGTGGGTGAAGGTGAAGAGCCTGTCTCCGGCTTCTTCGATGCTGTCGGCTACAGCCTTGTATTTGAGCCGCCATTTTCGCAGGAACGCCCTCCGACGCTTTTCAACCTCGGCGGCGGTTTCGGCGTAGATCATGTCGCGGTAGTCCTCGGTAAGTTCGTCATGCATGTGCTTTGGGGCATGGCCGAGAAGATTGCGGTGCTTGTGAACGGTGCAGCGCTGGATCGGCAGGGCCTCGCCCCAGAGCGCGACCAGCGCGGCCTCCAGCCCGGGGGCGCCGTCGACGATGACGAATTCCGGTCGCTTCAGGCCGCGCGCGTCGAGATCGCCGAGGAATGCACTCCACGCCGCCGTGCTTTCGCCGCCCATGTTCTTGATGGAAAGCAGGACCTTCTGCCCGTCCCGGCGCACCCCGACAGCGGCCAGAACCGAGATGTTGGCGGCCTTCTTGTCGATCCGGGTCTTGATGACGGTGCCGTCCAGGATCAGCCGCACGATGTCCTCGTCGGCCAAGCCGCGGGCGCACCACGCATCCCAGTCGACCTTCACCTTGCGCCAGGCGCGGCTGACCACGTCCTTGCTGACCGCGCCCTGGAACAGGCCGTAGAGCGCCCGCTTCACACGGCGCGTGTTGGTTCCGGCGAGGTAGACCGAGGCAATCAGGGCTTCGGCCTTCTTCGTCAGACGCTGATAGCGTGGCAGCGCCTTGGAGCGCCATTCGGTGGTCGTGCCGTCTTCGGCGGTTACGCGGGCGCGCGGCACCTGCACGATCTCGGTTCCGAACGTGCCGATCAGCTGGCGTTCGCGATGGCCGTGACGGTAGCCCGTCGCGGCCGCGCCGCCCCGCCGGTAGCGGCAGCGGCCAAGAAACCCGGCCAGCTCCTCTTCGAAAACCGCCTCGATCGTGGCGCGGATGTTTTCCCGCAGCCGGTCCTCGATCGGATCATAGCCGGCCTCATTGGCCAGTAGCGAAAGCGCAGACGTCTCGGTATTACTCTTCATGGCGTGATCTCCCTGGCGGTTGCAGCCGCCGGTTGGGTGGGTTGAAATCACCCGGAGATTACGCCGCCTTCCAATTTCCACCACTCTCGCGACACGACC
>NZ_JAHKNG010000118.1 GCF_018860165.1 Paracoccus marinaquae | reverse complement strand
GGTCGTGTCTCGGAAGTGGTGGAAATTGGCTGGCGGCGTAATCTCCGGGTGAACTGACACCCACCCAAACAGCGGCTGCAACCGCCAGGGAGACCACGCCATGACCGAGAATAACGACGCTGCGAGCTTTGTGCTACTGGCAGACGAGGCCGGGTTCGACCCGATCGAGGACCGTCTGAGGGCGACCGTCCGCGCCACCATCGAGGCGATGTTCGAAGAAGAGCTCGAAGCCTTCATCGGGCGCTGCCGCTATGGCCGCGGCGACGGTGCGCAGAAGGGCTACCGCCACGGGCACCGCGAGCGGCAGCTCACGGGCACCTTCGGCACCGAGACAGTGCGCGTTCCTCGTGCCCGGATCGAAGACGAAACCGGCAAGGTCACCGAGTGGCGGTCCAAGGCGCTGCCGCGTTACAAGCGGCTCACGAAAAAGGCTGAGGCGCTGATCGCGGCGGTCTACCTGGCGGGCACCAACACCCGGCGCGTCAAGCGGGCGCTATTCGGCCTGTTCGAGGGCGCTGTCAGCAAGGACGTGGTGAGCCGGGCCTGGCGCAAGGTGAAGGTGGACTGGGACGCGTGGTGCGCGCGCAGCCTGGCCGGGGAGGACATCGTCCGGCTCATTCTGGACGGCACCGTGGTCAAGACCAGGCTGGACCGGAAGGCCACGAACATCTCTGTGCTGGCCGCGATCGGGGTGCGCCGCGACGGGCAGAAGGTGCTGGTATCCATCAAGAATATGGGCGGCGAGAGCACCGCGGCCTGGAGCCAGTTCCTCACCGATCTCGATGCCCGCGGCCTGCGGCGGCCCGAATTCGTGATCGTGGACGGCGCTCCGGGCCTCGAAGCCGCCCTGGTTGCGCTCTGGGGCGAGGACCTGCCGATCCAGCGCTGTACTGTCCACAAGCACCGCAACCTCCTGGCGCATACCCCCAAGCGCCTGCACGATGAGCTGACCGAGGACTACCGCGACATGATCTATGCCGACACCGCTGTCGGGGTGGACCTCAAGAGGAAGATGTTCCTGCGCAAATGGCGCCTCAAGTGCCGGGTCGTCGCCGACAGCCTCGAGGAAGCAGGCGACCGGCTCTTCAGCTTTACCCGGCTCGATCCGTCGCAATGGAAATCGGCCCGCACCACCAACGCGATAGAGCGACTGAACGAGGAATTCCGCCGCCGCATCAAGACCCAGACCGTGCTGCCCTGCGCCGAAACCGTGCCGATGCTGCTCTGGGCGCTGCTGGCTTCCGGGCAGATCCAGATGCGCAAGGTCGACGGCTGGGAAACTCTCTCTCAGCCCCTCGAGCCGATGTCCCTTGACCTTGCCGCCTGAACGGAGCCAATTTCAAATGCCCGGAGCATGCCGCTCGGCAGTTTCCACCACATTCGCGACACGACCG
>NZ_JAHKNG010000117.1 GCF_018860165.1 Paracoccus marinaquae | reverse complement strand
GGGGTCTGATGCCGGAGGGGGCAGGATCCTACGCTAAGCCCTTTTCGGCCACCTGTACTCCCCCGTGAGCAGGATATGTGCCCAGCCGAGGGGCGAGATGTGGGCGAGGAGGTTGGGTAAGCAGTCCAGGCCTTCGCGCCGGCGACTGGTGACGGCTTGGCCGAGATGCTTGGTGTTCCAATAGATGACGATGGCGGCGAGGAGGTTCAGCCCGGCCATCCGGAAGTGCTGGCCCTCGGAGGTGCGATCGCGGATTTCACCCTGACGGCCGATGCGTAGGGCGTTTTTCAACGCGTGATGGGCCTCGCCTTTGTTGAGCCCGACCTGTGCGCGGCGTTGCATGTCGGCATCAAGCAGCCAGTCGATGATGAAGAGTGTCCGCTCGACCCGTCCGATTTCCCGCAAGGTCACGGCCAGCTCATGCTGTCGGGGGTAGGATGCGAACTTCCGCAAAAGCTGGCTGGGAGACATCGCCCCTGACGCCATGGTCGCCACGCTGCGCAGGATATCGGGCCAGTTCGAGGCGATGAGGGATTGTCTGATCTTACCGCCGATCAGCCCCTTCAGTTCTTTCGGGCAGGCTGCCGGATCGAAGAGGTAGAGGCGCTTGGACGGCAGGTCGCGGATGCGGGGAATGAACTGGAACCCCAGCAGCGCGGTGACGGCGAAGACGTGGTCGGTGAAGCCGCCGGTATCAGCGTACTGCTCGCGGATCTTCTGGCCGGCATCGGTCATCAGCAGCCCGTCCAGGATGTAGGGCGCTTCGTTCACCGTGGCCGGGATGGTCTGTGTGGCGAAGGGACTGAACTGGTCGGAGACGTGGGTGTAGGCTTTCAGCCCGGGTTCATGGCCGTACCTGGCGTTGATTACGTTCATCGCCTCGCCCTGACGTGTCGTCGGGAAGAACTGGCCGTCGCTCGACGCGGTCTGGCCGGCGCCCCAGAAGCGCGCCATCGGCAGTGCGGACTGCCCTTCGATCACCATGGCCAGGGCGCGCGCCATCGCCTCGCTTTCCACATGCCATCGCGAGAGGCGGGAAAGCTGGAAGAAGTCGTGCGTGTTCGTGGCCCCGGCCATTTTGCTGAGGCCGAGGTTCAGGCCCTCGGCCAGCAGCACATTCAGCAGGCCGATCCGGTCCTTGCATGGCGCGCCGGTGCGCAGATGGGTAAAGGCTTCGGTGAAGCCGGTCTCATCGTCCACCTCCAACAGAAGATCCGTGACCCTGATTTCCGGCAGGCGGCCATAGAGATCGAGCACCAGGGCGTCGGCTTCCTCGGGAACCGCCGCGGTCAGCCGGTCGATTTTCAAGTTGCCGTCCTCGATGGAGCCACCGGGGATCGCACCGGTCCTTGCCGCGCGCGCCAGGCGGCATATAGCATCGGACATGCGCAGCCTACGATCCGTCAGCCAGGCCTCAGGTTCGA
>NZ_JAHKNG010000116.1 GCF_018860165.1 Paracoccus marinaquae | reverse complement strand
CGCTCTGATGTCTTTTTTCAAGTGTTTTCCCACGCGATCAGTGACGCCGGGGCGTTTATCGTGATCTGGACGCCCAAAGGTGGGCACGAGGTCTGAAGACGTCGGTAAACAAGCTCTGATGCGCGGTCTGGATACCGCATGACCGATTGTGCGTCTCGGGGCTATTCCTGTCTTACAACGGGCATCGGCACGAAGCTGGCCACAAAGCGATTGTCGGATATTCCCCTGACATCGACCTCGCGCCCGCCATTGGGCGCATGTGGAAACGTACTCAGCGCGCAGGCATGGTGCGGCGTGCGATATCCCACATGAATGCTGCCATTTCCCGCGCGATGGCGGTTGTCACCACGGTCGATTTCTTGCCGCGCTGAATAAGCTTGCGGTATCTTGTCGTTAAACGGGACTGCGCTTTCCAGGCAATGTCCTGAACCTCCGACGACTGCTCTTTGAGGATGTATAGCTTTCGCTCGCCCGGTCGCGCCTGCAGGCGATAGGTCCAGGCCCCCTCGATCAGTTTGTGTCGCACGCGGGCGTTTCCTGCCCGGGTGATGCCGCCGCGCCTTGTCGTCTTGCCGGTCGAGTATTCGCTTGGCACCAGGCCCAGATAGGCCATCAGCTTGACCGGCGTTTCGAACCGTCGCACATCGCCGATCTCGGCCATGAAGGTGACGGCACTGATCAGAGCGACACCTCTCAGGGCCTGAAGCGCATTCACCGCCGGTGCCAGATCCCATTCCGGCACCAGGGCCTCGATGTGCCCGGTCAGCCGGTCCAGGCGTTCTGTCGCGTTTCGTTCAGCCTGCAGCATCTCCTGAAGCGCGATCTGGTGAGCGGGATGGTCAAAGCTCAGGCTCTGCAACCAACGCCGATACCGCATCGTCCACGGTTTGGTGCGTTGATACGTCCGCCCGTGGCGCAGCACGAAAGCAGACACGAGCTGCCGTTTGTGACGCTGATCCTCCGCCGCACTTTCCCGTGCCCGGACCAGATCGCGCATCGCCTCATGCGTTTCGTCGGGGACCCAGACCGATGTCAATTCCCCGGCCCGAAGCAGGCGCGCCAGGCGCATGGCATCAAGTCGATCCGTCTTGACCCGCTCGCCAGCTCGAACTGGGATCAATGAGGGCGCGACCACACAGCAGTCGAACCCGAAAGCGCGCACCTGCCTGTAGAGGCCGTAACCCGTTGGCCCGGCTTCGTAGCAAACAGATACGTCGCCACGCCCGACAAGCTTCTTCAGCAGCCTGTCGACGCTGGCGGGGGTATTCTCGAATGTGCCCAGGCTCAGCACTTCATCTTGGCGATCACCACCTGCGGTCGCGACCGCAAGCTTGTCCTTGGACACGTCAATTCCGACGTAGAGCGTTCCGTGGGTTCTCCGCATGTCTTCCTCCATCGCAAAAGGACGGCACCCGCCGCCCAACGTTCAGGATACAGACAGATCCGCCATGGGCCGGGCCGATGGAAAAGACATGCGGTCTTACG
>NZ_JAHKNG010000115.1 GCF_018860165.1 Paracoccus marinaquae | reverse complement strand
ACATCACCCTGCGGCAAGAGCATCTGATTGCCGAGTTGAACCACGCCCTGCATGGCAAACGGTCGGAAAAGCTGACCGCGGACGAGCGGCAGTTGGCGTTCGAGGATCTGTCCGTCGCCCTGGTCGAGGTGGAAGCGGAGAAGGAAACGCGTGCCGCCAAAGCGGGCGACGGGGCGAGCAGACCCGCGCCCAAGCGCACCATCGGCAACCTGCCGGCCTCGTTGCCGCGCATCGAAGAGGTCATTGAGCCTGACAGCCTGATCTGCCCTTGCGGCTGCGGCCTCATGCACAAGATCGGCGAGGACCGCACGGAGCGGCTGGACATCGTGCCGGCGCAGTTGCGCGTCATCGTTACCGTGCGCCCGAAATATGCCTGCAGGGTATGCACCGACGGAGTGACGCAGGCACCTGCGCCCAGCCATCTGATCATGGGCGGGCTGCCGACCGAGGCAACGCTCGCCCATGTGCTGGTCAGCAAATACGCGGACCATCTGCCTTTATATCGCCAGAGCCAGATACTGGCGCGCGCGGGCCTCGATCTGCACCGTGCGGTGCTGGCCGGCTGGGTCGGCAAGGCCGCGTTCCATCTGAGGCCCGTGGTTGATCGGCTGGCCGAGCATCTGAAACGGTCGGGCAAGCTGTTCATGGACGAAACCACCGCCCCGGTGCTGGACCCGGGGCGCGGGACAACCAAGACCGGATATCTCTGGGCGCTGGCCCGCGACGACCGGCCCTGGGGCGGCGAAGACCCGCCGGGCGTGGTCTACTTCTACGCCCCCGGCCGCGCGGGCGCGCATGCCGAAACCTTCCTCACCGGCTTCGACGGCATTCTGCAGGTCGACGGCTACACGGGCTACAACCGGCTGACCAAACCCTCGCGCAAGGGCGGCGCGCCCATTCGGGTGGCCCATTGCTGGGCCCATGCGCGGCGCAAGCTGAAAGAGGTCTTCGACCGCGACGGTTCCGAGATCGCCGCCGAGGGGCTGCACCGCATCGCCGAAATCTACGCCATAGAGAAAGACATCCGCGGCGCATCCCCCGGTCAACGCCTGTCCGCCCGCCAGGCGCGCACCGCGCCGCTGGTGGCAGCCTTCGGCGAATGGCTTCAGGCACAACGTCGGAAAACCTCCGCCAAATCCCGGCTCGGCGAAAAGCTCACCTACATCCACAACCAATGGGACGGGCTGCAAACCTTCCTGACCGATGGCCGCGTGGAAATCGACTCCAACAGGATCGAAAATCTCGTCAGGCCGATTACCCTCAATCGCAAGAATGCGCTCTTCGCCGGCCACGACGAGGGCGGAGCCGCATGGGGCCGCATCGCGTCGCTGATCGAAACCTGCAAGATCAATGGTATCGAACCCTTCGCCTATCTCAAGGCAACCCTGACCGCCATCGCCAACGGCCATCCGCAAAGCCGCATCGACGACCTCCTGCCGTGGAACTTCAAGACGTCAAGCTGACACGGCGAGTGACGCCCTGAAAACGCTTAC
>NZ_JAHKNG010000114.1 GCF_018860165.1 Paracoccus marinaquae | reverse complement strand
CGGGCAGATGGGTGATGGTAGCTTCTGACATGTGGCATATCCCTTTCTCGGCTGAGAATTGACGGCGCGTAGACACCGCCTTGATATGCCGCCCCTCAGGGCATCACCAACTTTCAAGCATTACTCGTCAGGCAGAACATGGATCAGGAAACGGCGGATGAACTCGGGCGTGGCCAGGCGCATGACCTTCTGCCTGTCGCCATGCTTGATGCGGTAGTCCTTCCAGCGGAAGGTCACTGTGTCGGCATCGGCGCTGACAAGCCGGTGGTTGGAGATGGCGACGCGGTGGGTGTATCGGCTCAGATAGGCCAGCACGGCCTCTGGTCCGCCGAAGGGCGGTTTGGCATAGACCACCCATTCGGATTTGCGGAAGGGGGCGAGCCAGGCGCTGAAGGTCTCCGCGCTGGCCAGCTCGGCCAGATCGCCGAAGAAGGCCAGCTGACCGGCCCGGTGCAGGGCCATTAACCCCTCCAGAAACAGGCGGCGGAACAGTCGCGAGAGAACCCGCACATGCAGGAAGAACCCTGGTTTGCAGGCGACCCAATTTGTGCCGTCTGGCGACAGGCCACCGCCGGGGACGAGCATGTGGATGTGCGGGTGGTGTGTCAGCGCCGATCCCCAGGTATGAAGGACGCTGGTCATGCCCACCCGCGCGCCCATGCGCTTGGGGTCGGCCGCGATGGTCATGACGGTCTCGGCCGACGCCTTGAACAGCAGCCCGTAGACCGCTTTCTTGTTCCAATAGGCGATCTGCGCGATCTCGGCTGGCATCGTGAAGACGACGTGGAAGTATTCCACCGGCAGCAGGTCCTCAGCCCGTGCCTCCATCCAGTCGCGTGCCGCCGGTCCCTGACACTTCGGGCAGTGCCGGTTCTTGCAGGAGTTGTAGGCAATGTGATGGTGGCCACACTTGGCACAGCCCGCCACATGCCCGCCGAGCGCCTCGGTCCGGCAGGCCTCGATCGCTGACATCACCTTCAGCTGGGTCAGGCTGACATGCCCCGCATTGGCCTGCCGCCACGCAGGGCCATGGGCACGGAAGATGTCAGCCAGCTCCAGCAATGGCCGGCGCACCCCGGCGTCCGGTCACTCCAGGCTTCGCTTCACCGTCTGATCCTGCAACCTGGCCAGCATCTCGTAGGGGCTGACGGTGTCACGGATCGTCTTGGTGGCCACGTGGGTGTATCGGGCGGTCGTCGTCAGCTTGGCATGCCCGAGCAGCACCTGGATCACGCGCACGTCCGTGTTGGCTTCGAGCAGATGCGTCGCGAAGCTGTGGCGCAACGTGTGCAAGGTGGCGGGCTTCTTGACCCCGGCCATGTGCTTGGCCGAGGTGAAGGCCCGGTTCAGCTGGCGCGGCGAGATCGGGTTGATCTTGGGCTTGCCGGGGAACAGCCAACCCTCCGGCCGGGCCTCGCGCCACCAGGCGCGCAGCAACTCCAGCAATCCGGGCGACAGCATGACCTTGCGGTCCTTCTGTGTTGATTGCCACTGAGAATTGACCCGGCATTGTCACCGAGATCTGACCCACCCGGTTGTTATGTTCTGCGCGTCATGTTGGCGTCAATGCAGATGTCTCCTTTCGTTTCTTTTTCGCCGTCTC
>NZ_JAHKNG010000113.1 GCF_018860165.1 Paracoccus marinaquae | reverse complement strand
GCGCAGACGTCTCGGTATTACTCTTCATGGCGTGATCTCCCTGGCGGTTGCAGCCGCCGGTTGGGTGGGTTGAAATCACCCGGAGATTACGCCGCCTTCCAATTTCCACCACTCTCGCGACACGACCGAGCCGAGGGCCATGACCAGCAGGAACACAGTCTCGGCCACGATCAGCAACAGATGGCGCGGCCCAAGATTGAACACTGCCGCCAATGACGTGCGAACGCCGAGGGCGGAAATGGCGATCAGCAGAAGCCATCCCGACAAGGTGGCTGCCAGTGCGGCAAGGCTTTCGGACACCAGCCCGGTGCTGTTCAATGCGAAACAGCCGAGGAAGGCGATCACGAAACCCGGCAGGCGCAGCGAACCGGCGCTGCCCTCGCCCGAGACAAGGATCACCACCAGCAGCACCAGTGGCAGCATCATCACCCGCTGCAGCTTTATGATGGTGGCGATATTGCCTGCGGCCTCGTCAATCGAATAGCCGGCACCGATCACCTGCGCCACGTCATGGATGGTCGCGCCGATCAGGAAACCGGATTGCGCATCCGTCAGTCCCAGCAAGCCGAACAGCACCGGATAGAAGATCATCGCCAGAGTCGATAGCGCGGTGACGGCAACGACGGTGAACAGCGTGTCCTGCTCGAGTTGCTTTCCCTTCGGCAGCAGGGCCGAGATCGCCAGCGCCGCCGAGGCCCCGCAGATCGCCACCGAACCGCCGGTCAGAAGACCAAAGCGCCAGCGCCGCTTCAGCAATGGCGCCATCACGATGCCAAAGCCGATGGTCAGCGCCATCAGCCCGATCACCACCGCGAAAGAGCGGAAGCCGAGCGCCGACAGGTCCGCGATGCTGAGCCGGAAGCCCAGCAGGGCAACGCCGGCCCGCAGTACGGTCCTCGAGGTCATCTCGAGTCCCGGCGCGCAGCGCGCATCGGTGGCCATGAAGTTGAAGGCGATGCCGATCAGCAGCGCCATCAGCATCGCCGGCGCGCCATAGTGGTCCGACAGGAACTGCGCCGCCGCCGCAACCAGGCAAGCCAGCAGGAAGCCGCGGGACAGTTTGCCGGTTTGCACGGCCACTGGCGAGTTCATGATGAAGGTCTGGGAGGAAGCGAAACGGCGCATGAGGCGAACTCCGACCTAGAGCAGAAACAGCGAGATTTGCGGGACCAGCACGATCAGCATCAGTGCGGCGATGATGATCAGGATGAACGGCACGACGGCCAGACAGATATCCTTGAACGGTTCTCGGAAGACCGACATGGCCACGAACAGGTTCAGCCCGATGGGCGGCGTCAGAAAACCGATCTCGAGGTTGACCACCATGATGATGCCCAGATGGATCGGGTCGATCCCGTAGGCGATCGCCGGCACCAGCAGCAGCGGCGCGAGGATGACGATCGAGGATACAACGTCCAGAAAGCAGCCCACGACCAGCAGCAGCAGGTTGAGCGCCAGAAGGAAGGCCAGCGGGCTGTCGGTCAGCGAGGTGATGTTGATTGCCACTGAGAATTGATCCGGCAACCGCCAAAATTGTCATTGAGAATTGACCCATGTGCAACCCTGCCTCGGCTTGAAGCAGCTGGAGGCATACGGAGTGATCGACATGGGATTTTTGAAGGTTATCAGGAAGTGGGCGCTGCG
>NZ_JAHKNG010000112.1 GCF_018860165.1 Paracoccus marinaquae | reverse complement strand
ATTGTGAGCGCTGTGGGGATCGATGGTGCGACGGTGACCCAGGTTGCGCAGCGCCACGAGGTGACGCGCCAGCAGATCTACGCTTGGCGTCACGAGCTGAAGCGGAAGGGTTTGTGGTCGCCCGAGGCGGGTGCGCTGTTCTTGCCGGCCGGCATGGTGCCCGAGATGGGGCTTGCGGTAGTTGAGCCTCCGGCGGCGGCCGCGGCCGTCGGTCCGGCAGCCTGGGTTGAACTGCGCCTCGCGAAGGGTCGCGTGCTACGGTTCGAGAGCAGCATTGACGACGCGGCGCTGTCCCGCCTTATCCGCACGGTGGATGCCGCATGATCGGACCGGGAACCGGGGTGCGGGTGTATCTGGCCTGTGGGCCGACGGATATGCGGAAAGGGATCGGAGGTTTGGCGGCGCTGGCGCAGGACGTGCTGCGGCAGAAGCCGACCGGGGGTGCGGTCTTCGCCTTCCGTGGCCGCAAGGGCGACCGGCTGAAGCTGCTCTACTGGGACGGTCAGGGGTTCTGCCTTTACTACAAGGTCCTCGAGCGCGGGCGCTTTCCCTGGCCGAACAGCGGCTCGGGGGTGGTGCGCCTGACCTCGGCGCAGCTGGCGATGCTGTGGGAAGGGATCGACTGGCGGCGGCCGGACTGGGGCGCACCACCGGCCCGGGTTGGGTGATTTATCCACCTGAAACGCCTTGTTTTTATGGTGCCTCCTGAGCGCCTGTGGTAAGTGATGGCATGTCGAACGACACGCCCATCCTTCCCGAAGATCCCGCCATTCTGAAGGCGATGATCGCCACCTTGCAGGCGGAGAACGCGAAGATGTTGGCGACGATCCGGGCGCATGACCAGCTCATCCAGACGTTGCGACTGCGGATCGCGAAGCTCAAGAAGCAGGCCTTCGGCAAGTCTTCGGAGAAGATCGAGCGCGAAATCGAACAGCTCGAGTTGGCACTCGAGGATCTGCTCATCGCCAGCGCCGAAAGCACCACCACTCTGGCGGACGAAGACGAGGCGGATTCTGCGCCCGAGGCGACGACCGGCGATATCGACGAGCGCATGCCCCGCCGTCGCCCCCGCGTGTCAGCAACCACCCCACGCGAGCGGCGCGAGCTTGACCCGGGCAGCTGCTGCCCGGATTGCGGCGGCGACCTGCGGCTCGTGGGCGAAGACATGAGCGAGATGCTCGACCTGGTCGCGGCGCAGCTGAAGGTCCTGCAGATCGCGCGGCTGAAGAAGTCCTGCCGCCGCTGCGAAACGATGGTGCAGACACCCGCGCCCAGCCGTCCGATCCCCGGCAGCATGGCGAGCGCGGCACTGCTGGCCTGGATCCTCGTCTCCAAGTTCGACGATCATTTGCCCTTGTATCGCCAGTCCGAGATCTTCGCCCGCATGGGGGCCGACATTCCGGACAGCACGCTGGTCGATTGGTGCGGGCGGGCGATGAAGGTGCTGGCCCCGCTGATCGAACGGATCGAGGCCGATGTGATGGCCAGTGATCTCCTCCACGCCGATGACACCCCGATCCGGGTGCTGGACCGGTCCCTGCGGGACCGAGGTCTCGGCAAGGGAGTCAAGAAAGGCAGGATCTGGGCCTATGTCCGGGATCATCGGCCTTGGGCGGGGACCACACCGCCCGGGGCGGTTTACCGCTTCGCCCCGGACTGGAAGGAAGAACACGTCCATCGTCATC
>NZ_JAHKNG010000111.1 GCF_018860165.1 Paracoccus marinaquae | reverse complement strand
GGCTCGGCATTCGAGCATTACGACGACAATCTGGAGCATTCCCAATGGCTGGCCATGATGTGGCCCCGGCTGGAACTGCTGCGGGAGCTGCTGGCAGAGGATGGCTCGATCTGGGTGAGCATTGATGACCGGGAGGGGCATTACCTCAAGGTCATCATGGACGAGGTGTTTGGGCGAGGGAATTTCGTAGCCAATGTCATCTGGCAAAAGAAGTATGCACCTGCAAACGACGCAATTTGGCTAAGCGACAACCACGATCATTTGATGGGTTTTGCGAAATCGAAGGCGATTTGGCGACCTAATAAGCTCGCGAGAAGCGAGAAATCGAACGCAGCCTACAAAAATCCCGATGACGATCCAAGAGGCCCATGGAAGGCAGGCGACTATACCTGTGCGAAATCGTCCGAGGAACGTCCCAACTTATATTATCCAGTCACCAATCCTTTCACTGGTGAAGAGATTTGGCCCAAAACTACGCGAGTCTGGGGCTATGGCAAAGACGAATATGAACGTCACGCAAAAGAAGAGCGTCTTTGGTGGGGCAAGACCGGCAAGAACAAGGTGCCCGCTTACAAGCGATTTTTGTCAGACGTCGAAGACGACGGCGCTGTGCCCCAAACCATTTGGCTTTGGGGTGACGTGGGGCATACTCAAGATGGACGAAAAGAGCAGATTGCACTAAATGCGAAGCCATTCGGGACACCTAAGCCCGAGAGGCTTCTGGAACGCATCGTGGAGATGACCACCGACCCCGGCGATCTCGTGCTTGACAGCTTCCTTGGCTCCGGCACCACTGCCGCCGTCGCGCAAAAGATGGGGCGGCGCTATATCGGGATCGAGATGGGGGGCCATGCCGTCACCCATTGCGCGCCGCGCCTGCAAAAGGTCATCGACGGCGAACAGGGCGGGATTTCCAAGGCGTCCGAGTGGCAAGGCGGCGGCGGTTACCGCTTCTACCGCCTCGGCCCGCCGGTCTTTACCGAAGATGGCCAGATCCAGCCCGATATCCGCTTCCCCACCCTTGCCGCCCATATCTGGTTCGCGGAAACCGGTAGCCCGTGGACGGAACCGCAGCCCCTTTCCCCCTTCCTTGGGGCGCAGGGCGGCAAGGGCTTTGCCCTGCTCTATAACGGCATTCTTGGCGACAAATCGGTCTCGGGCGGCAACGTCCTGACACGCAAGACGCTGGCCACGATCCGCGCAGCACAGGGAGATTTTGCCGGCCCGTTGACCGTCTACGGCGAGCGCACAGCGCTGTCCGAGGTGACGCTCAAGGCAGAACAGATCGAATTCAAGCAGACCCCTTATGACGTGAAGGCGCGCAAATGAAGCTGAAGGAGTATCAGAAAGCCTCGCTCGCCACGCTGCGGACATTCTTTGAAGAGGCGCGGATTGTCGGCCCGAAACCGGCCTATGAGACGATCACGGCCGAACCGGAACTGGCCAGGCGCCTGCGCGGCTATGCAGCAGGCTACAAGCCAATCAAGGCGCTGCCAGAGGTGCCCTATGTCTGCCTGCGCCTGCCCACCGGGGGCGGCAAGACTATTCTGGCGGCCCATTCCATCACCGTGGCCAAGGATGCCTGGGTCGAGAAGGATTTCCCGCTGGTGCTGTGGCTGGTGCCGACGAACACGATCCGCATCCAGACCGCCGAGGCGCTGAAAAACCCGCGCCACCCCTATCGGCAGGTGCTGGACGCGGCGTTCGAGGGCCGCGTGCGCGTTTTCGACATTGGCGATTTCACGCAA
>NZ_JAHKNG010000110.1 GCF_018860165.1 Paracoccus marinaquae | reverse complement strand
GAGAAAGAGCTGATTGGCCAGCAGTGGGCCAAAGCGTCAGCGGGCAAGGCGGTGTTCGTCATGGCGACGATGGAACGCGGTGATCCCAAGGAGGTGCGGGAGCAGGTGATGGACGCCTTGGGCGATCCTACGCTGGGGTGACGCCAACCCTACCCCCGCTCGAAGAATCCCGGATGGGGCGTGTTCATGCCAAAGCGGATCGCACCGTCGCCGTGCCGGGCGTTGATCTGATCGAGCGCGCGCGACACCCGCTCGCCACGGGTCAGTTCGGCCGGGGCGAGGGGCATCAGCAGATCCCCGCGCCGGTCCTGCAGCAAGCCCACATCCCCCAGGTGCACGCCGAGGCTGATGACCGCGCCCGGTCGTGCGCTGCGCCAGAGGCGCACCCACAGGGCGCGGTGAAGCCGCAGGAAGATCGCGGTATCCTGCGTCGGAAAGCAGCTGACGTTCCGGGACCAGACGCCGCCGGCCATGAAACTGACCGAAAGGCTGAAGCGCCCGGCCACGCGACCGTCGCGGCGCAGTCGTGCGGTCGCCTTTTCGACCAGCCAGCGGCCGACCAGGTAGGCACGGCGCGGATCGCGGTATTCGGGCGACAGCACCTTGCTGTTGCCGAATCCGCCGCGCTCGGTCGCGATCAGTGGAATATCCATGCCCTGGAGCATCCGCACGAACCGTTCGCCCTCGACGGATCGCCAGATCAGCCGGGCGTGCCGCGGATCGAGCCTGAATAGGCCCAGAACATCGAAGACGCGGGCGCGAAAGAGCCGCGCCTTGATGGCGGTGGAAATACCCGGCAGATCGTCCAGGGACAGGTGGGCGATGGCCGATCTGAAGCGGTCCACCAAGCTCTTCATGGATGAGACCCGCGCCCCGGTCCTCGACCCCGGGGCCAGAAAGACCAAGACCGGATACTTCTGGGCGCTGGCCCGCGATGACCGACCTTGGTGCGGCACGGCACCACCGGGTGTGGTCTTCACCTATGCCCCAGGTCGGGGTGGGCAACATGCAGAACGGATATTGCAGGGCTTCGGCGGCATCCTGCAGGTCGACGGCTACGCCGGATACAACCGCCTGATCGCAGCGGACCGGATCGGTCCGGGCATCCAGCTTGCCTATTGCTGGGCCCATGCCCGCCGCAAGCTCATCGAGATCACGCGCACCGGACCCGCGCCGATTGCTGAGGAAGGCGTGGCTCTCATCCGCGATCTCTACGCCATCGAGGCCGAGATCCGCGGCAGCGCCCCCGAAGCCCGACTGGCCATCCGGCAGGACCGCTCCGCCCCGATCCTCGCCCGCATCGACAATTGGCTGGCCCACCACCGCGCCCGCGCCTCGGCCAAATCGCCATTAGGGGAAGCCCTCGCTTATATCGCCAAATACCGCGACGGCCTTGGCCGCTTCCTCATAGATGGCCGCGTCGAGCTCGACAGCAACACCGTCGAACGCACCATCCGCCCCATCGCGCTGAACCGCAAGAATGCCCTCTTCGCAGGCCACGACGCCGGGGCCGAAAACTGGGCCGTCATCGCCTCACTCATCGAGACCTGCAAGATGAACGACGTCGATCCCCACGCATGGCTGTCAGCCACGCTCACCGCCATTGTTCAAGGCCACAAGCAAAGGCGGATCGTAACCACCCGGTTGGCGCCGCCTGCCAGATTGCGGCGTGAGGTCCTAAGACACGTGCATAGCGACGTCGCTAACGACGTCTCTTATGCGCGGAGGGGCGATGCGGGGCGAGGTTCTGGGCGTTGAG
>NZ_JAHKNG010000010.1 GCF_018860165.1 Paracoccus marinaquae | reverse complement strand
TCCTCTCCCGGATTTGAAGCCATACCGCCTCTGGCGGCTTCAAATCCGGGAGAGGAGATCATCGACAAAAACGCTGAAGCGGACCGGCTGAAAGCCGGTGGTTTGTATCCGATACATGGAAAATCAAAGCCCCGGATTCTCGCCGGATCTCGAACCTTTTGGGAGCCGTCAGAGGGCCAGCCCCCCGCACCCCCCCGGGATATTTTCATGAAGAAGAAGCCGGGTCAGGGAGGAAAGTCGGTTCGCTGCGGCGCGGGCTCAGCCCGCCATGGCGAAGCTGTCGATCTGTGCCCGGTCCCAGTATTTGGCGAAGGCCGGGTGGGCCGAGGCTTCCGAGAGCAGCACCCCGGGCGCCAGCCAGTCATAGAGGCTGGCCGCCGAGCGCACCTCGCGCGGGCTGGTGCGGATCATCAGGTGATGCGGCGTGAACTGGTCGGGATGCTCGAGGCCCGAGCTTTCGCAGGCCTCCTTCAGGGCATGCATGGTGGCGGCGTGAAACCGCGCCGCGCGCTCGGCCTTGTTGGGGACCACCAGCGCACGATAGCGGTCGGGGTCCTGCGTGGTGATCCCGGTCGGGCATTTGCCGGTATGACAGGACTGCGCCTGAATACAGCCGATCGCGAACATGAAGCCGCGCGCCATGTTCACCGAATCCGCCCCGAGCGCCGAGATCCGGCAGATATCGAAAGCCGTGATGATCTTGGCCGAGGCGACCAGCTTGATCCGGTCGCGCAATCCCACCCCGACCAGCGTGTTGTGGACCAGCATCAGCCCATCGCGCAGCGGCGCGCCCTTGTGATCGGCAAATTCGACCGGTGCGGCACCGGTGCCGCCCTCGCCGCCGTCGACGACGATGAAATCGGGGGCAATTCCGGTTGCATGAAAGGCCTTGGCGAGCGCGAACCATTCCCATGGGTGGCCCACGCACATCTTGAGGCCCACCGGCTTGCCACCCGCCAGGTCGCGCAGCCGGGCAATGAAGTCGCACAACTGGCGCGGGGTGGAAAAGGCCGAATGCGAGGACGGGCTGACGCAGGCCACGCCCACGGGCACGCCGCGCGCCTCGGCGATGGCCTCGGTCACCTTCGGACCGGGCAGAATGCCGCCATGGCCGGGCTTGGCGCCCTGGCTCAGCTTGATCTCGATCATCTTCACCGCATCATCGGCGGCGTTTTCGGCAAAGCTGCCGGGATCGAACTTGCCGTTCACGTCACGGCAGCCGAAATAGCCCGAGCCGATCTGCCAGACCAGATCGCCCCCCATCCGGTGATAGCGCGAGATCGAGCCCTCGCCGGTGGTATGGGCAAAGCCGCCCGCCCTGGCGGCCCTGTTCAGCGCCTCGATCGCGTTGGGCGACAGGGCGCCATAGGACATCCCCGAAATGTTCACGACAGAACTGTCATAGGGGCGCGTGCAATCCGGCCCGCCAATCCGGATGCGGAAATCCTGGCTGTCGAGGGATGTCGTGGCCAGGGCATGATTCAGCCATTCATATCCGTCGCTATAGACATCATGCAGCGTGCCGAAGGGGCGAACGCCCTCGATCCCCTTCGAGCGGCGATAGACCACGGCACGCTGTTCGCGCGAGAACGGTGTCTCGGCATGATCGTCCTCGACGAAATACTGCCGGATCTCGGGGCGGAAATGCTCCAGCAGATAACGCATCCGCGAGGACAGCGGATAGTTCCGCATCAATGCGTGCTGGGTCTGGATCAGATCGTAGATCCCGGTCAGCGTACCGGCCAGCCCCAGCAGCGCGACGACGGTCCCAAAGACCGGTGCCGGCCCGGTCAGGGCATATCCCAGCGGCATCATCAGGATGGCGATGACAAAGGGCAGATAACGTTCATAATACCGGGCGCGTTCCGACACGCGGGTGAAGCGCAGGCGCATGATCTCCTCCCGTTCCTTCGACGACCATGCCCCAATATCATCCGAATATTAAGGAAAAATAGCAGCCGGGATGCCTATGGGGCCAACACCGCGCCGGGATTCATGATGCCGGACGGGTCCAGCGCCGCCTTGATCGCGCGCATCGCGGCCAGTTTCGCCGGATCCCCCCAACGCTGCAGGTCGCCGGTCTTCAGGCGCCCGATGCCATGTTCGGCCGAGAACGAGCCTCCGCGCATCACGACCATCTCGTGGATCTTCCGGGACAGATGACGGCGTTGCGCCTCATAGGCCTCGCGCCGCCTGCCACGGGCCGGAAACAGGTTATAGTGCAGGTTGCCGTCGCCCAGGTGACCGAAGCAGTTGATGCGCATGTCGCCCTCGCCGGCCAGCATCTCGCCCGCATCGCGGATGAAATCCGCAAGCTCGGACAGCGGCAGGCTGATATCGTGGCTGGCGATGGCACCGACGGCGCGGTTGGCCAGCGGGATATGCTCGCGCAGCGCCCAGAGGCCGGCGGCCTGCTGACCCGACTGCGCGATCACGCCGTCGCTGATCAGCCCGGCTTCCGAACCGGCCAGATACAGCCCCTCAAGCGCCTCGCCCGCGCCCAGACCGGCCGGCAGGCCGACCTCGACCAGAACCAGCCAGTCCGGCAAAGGATCGAAGGGTTGCCGCATCTGCGGGAAATGTTCGGCCAGAAACTCCAGCCCTTGCCCGGCGATCAGCTCGAACGCCGTCACCCCGCCCGCCATTCGGCCCTGCGCCAGTGCCAGAAGACCCAAGGCGGCCGGGGGGCTTTCCACCACCAGCATGGCCACGCCGGTCTCGGCCGGCAGCGGCGCCAGCGTCAGGGCCGCCGCAGTTATGACGCCCAGGGTTCCTTCGGCCCCGATCAGCAGGTCACGCAGGTCATAGCCGGTATTGTCCTTCCGAAGGCGCCTGAGGTCGCGCATCACCTCGCCCGTGGGCAGCACCGCCTCGATCCCCAGACACAGGGCCCGCGCATTGCCGTGACGCAGCACATTGACCCCGCCGGCATTGGTGGACAGCACGCCGCCGATCTGCGCTGTGCCCTGCGAGGCCAGCGACAGAGGAAACTGCCGCCCCACCCCGCCGGCCGCCTCGCGCACCTGCTGCAGCGTCGCACCGGCCTCGGCGACTAGCACCCCCTCATCGGCAAAGACCTCACGGATCGCGCTCATCCGCTCCAGCGACAGAACCAGGGGCGCGGGCCCCTCGGGCATCACCTGCCCGCCGACCAGCCCGGTGCCGCCGCCGCGCGGCACGATCGCCACCCGCGCCTCGGCACAGGCGCGCACCACCGCAGCGACCTCTTCGACATCGCGCGGGGCGGCCACCAGCCCCGCCTTGCCGAAGAACCGGCCCCGTGGTTCTTCCAGATAGGCCGGTGCGATCTCGCGCAGCACCCCCCCGGGCAGCCTCGCCGCCAGCCGCTCATCCGCCGGATTCAACGCCATGCCCTCGCCCTCTTTCCAAATACCTCGGGGGTCCGGGGGCGGCGCCCCCGGCCGTCGCGGGACGCGAAACCGCCTTCAGCGGGCCTCGCTGCGCCCCCGCCTGTCGCTGCGCAGATTGGCGTAAAGAACGTGGTTGCGCCAGCGCCCGCTGATCTGCAGATAGCTTTGCGCCACGCCCTCATACTTGAAGCCCGAACGTTCCAGCACCCCGCGCGAAGCCGCGTTCTCGGGCAGGCAGGCGGCCTCGACACGCGACAGATCCAGCGTGGAGAAGGCGTGATGCACCAGTGCGCCGATCGCCTCGCGCATATAGCCTTGGCGGGCGAAGGGCTGGCCGATCCAGTAGCCGATGGTGCCGGTCTGGGCCGGGCCGCGGCGGATATTGTCCAGCGTGATCGCGCCCAGCAGGACCCCGTCGCGGCGCAGCAGGAACAGCGGCAGCGCGGTGCCGCCCTTGCTGGCGCGGGCGGCCCAGTAGACGCGGTTGGTAAAGCTCTTGCGGGACAGGTGATCGGGCGCCCAAACCGGCTCCCACGGGGTCAGGAAGTCCCGGCTTTCGACCCGCAGCGCCGTCCAGGCGGAGAAATCCGAATGCGCCGGCAGCCGCAGCACGATCCGCTCGGTCTCCAGCCGGACCGCACGCCGCCGCGAGAACATCAGGCGGCAAGCCTTTCGGCCAGGACCTCGCGCGATGGCGCGGACTTGACCGGGCCATACAGCGCCAGCGCCGGACGGGCGCCACCGACCAGCCGTTCGGCATGGGCGCGCACCTCGGCGAGGCTGACCGAGGCGATGCGTTCGGCCACCTCGGCCGGATCCATCACCCGGCCCCAGATGGCCAGGACGCGCGCGATCCGCTCGGCCTGCGAGGACGGGCTTTCCAGCCCCATCAGCAACCCGGCGCGCAGCTGCGCCTTGGCGCGCGCGATCTCGGCCTCGCTCAGATCATCGGTGGCGCGGCGGATCTCGTCGATGGTCAGATGGGCCAGATCGGCGATGTCCTCGCTACCGGTGCCGGCATAGATGGTCATCATCCCGGTATCGTCGTGAAAGCCCGATTGCGCGAAGATGGTATAGCAGAGCCCGCGTTCCTCGCGGATCTTCTGGAACAGCCGCGAGGACATGCCGCCCCCCAGAGCCGCCGAGAAGATCTGCGCCGGGTAGAAATCGGGCGCCAGATAGCCCGGCCCCTCAAGTGCCAGCGCGAAATGCGCCTGTTCCAGCTTCTTCACCCGCCGCATCTCGCGCCCCTGCCAGACCGCGCCCTCGCGCGGGCGCTGCAGGATCGGCACCAGATGGCCGAAGGCCGCCTCGGCCAGCCGCAGGATCCGGTCGTGATCGACCGCGCCCGCCGCCGCCACGATCATCTGGCCGGGGCCGTAATTCTCGGCCACGAAACCGGCCAGATCGGTGCGCCCGAAACCGCTGACCCGTTCGGCCGGGCCGAGAATGGTGCGGCCGATGGGCTGGTCGGGATAGGCGGCCTCTTGCAGCCAGTCGAAGATGATGTCGTCTGGCGTGTCCAGCGCCTGACCGATCTCCTGCAGGATCACGCCGCGCTCGACCTCGATCTCGCGCTCGTCGAAGACCGGGTTCAGCACGATGTCGGAGATCACGTCGAAGGCCAGATCAACATCGCCCTCCAGCACCCGGACATAATAGGCGGTCGCATCGCGCGAGGTATAGGCGTTGATGAAGCCGCCGACATCCTCGATCGCCTCGGCGATCTGCAGCGCGCTGCGGGTCGCGGTGCCCTTGAAGGCCATGTGTTCAAGGAAATGCGCGATGCCGTTCTGCTCGACCCGCTCATTCCGCCCGCCGGCACTGACCCAGACACCAAGTGCTGCGGAATGCAGCCCCGGCATGTTGCGCGTGGCGACGCGCAGCCCGTTCGGCAGGGTGGTCAGGCGCAGATGGGGATCGGTGGTCAATGGGTTCTCCGTTCGAGGATCAGCGATTTCAGTGCGGCAATGTCGTTCTCGACCCGCGTCACCCGTTCGGGCAGGTCGAACAGCCCGGCCATATGCGGCGGCAGGCCGGGTCGGATCCCGATGGCCTGTTCGACGGCATCGGGGAATTTCGCCGGATGGGCGGTGGCCAGCGTCACCATCGGCACGCCGGGTTCCAGATGCTGCCGGGCCACCGCCACGCCGACGGCGCTGTGCGGGCACAGAGCCTCGCCCGTCTCCTCGCGGATGGTGCGGATCATGGCCAGCGTTTCCGCCTCGGCCACCCGCCCCGAGACGTATTGCTCGCGCAGGGCCTGCAACGCACCCTGACTGATGGTGAAACCGCCCTGTTTCAGCTCGTCCATCAGCTGCGTGATCGCGGCGGCATCGCCGCCATAAGCCCAATAGAGCGCGCGCTCGAAATTCGAGCTGACCTGAATATCCATCGACGGGCTGATCGAGGGCTCGACCGTGCCGATCCGGTATTCGCCGCTGCCAAGCGCGCGATGCAGGATATCGTTCTGGTTGGTGGCAACGATCAGGCGGCGGATCGGCGCGCCCATGGCGCGGGCAATGCTGCCGGCGAAGATGTCGCCGAAATTGCCGGTCGGCACGCAGAAATCCATCTCGCGCATCCCGAGGCTGGCGGCGGCGGTGAAGTAATAGACGATCTGCGCCACTACCCGCGCCCAGTTGATGCTGTTGACGCCGGCCAGGCCGACCTGATCGCGGAAGCCGTGATCGTTGAACAGATCCTTCAGCCGCGCCTGGCAATCGTCGAAATGCCCGCTGACCGCCAGCGCATGGACATTGGCGGCATCCGGCGTGGTCATCTGCCGGCGCTGGACCTCGCTGACCCGGCCATGCGGGAACATGATGAAGACATCTACATTGTCGATGCCGCGGAAGGCCTCGATCGCGGCGCTGCCCGTGTCGCCCGAGGTAGCGCCGACGATGGTGATCCGCTGGCCCGAGCGTTTCAGCGCGATCTCGAACAACTGGGCGATCAGTTGCATGGCGAAATCCTTGAAGGCCAGCGTCGGCCCGTGGAACAGTTCCAGCAGGTGATGGCCGGGGGCCAGTTGCACCAGCGGCGCCTTGGCGGCATGTTCGATCCGGGCATAGGCGCGGTCGATGGCGCCGCGCAGTTCCGCATCGGTAAAACTCTCGCCGGTGAAGGGGCGGATCACGCGGAAGGCGACCTCGGCATAGGGCAGCCCGTCCAGATCATCGAGGCCCGAGAAGGCCGGCACCGTCTCGGGCAGATACAGACCACCGTCGCGCGCCAGCCCCGACAGCATCGCCTGTTCGAAATTCAGCACCGGGGCCTGCCCCCGGGTCGAGACGTAACGCATCGCCGTTCCTTCAGTATTTCCGCTGCCTGATACGCCAGATCAGACCGACTGTCATCCCTGCCCAGGCCACCGCGATCAGGAACCACTGCGCGGCATAGGAAAGGTGGTTGTTGGGTATCCCCTCGATCGCGACCGGGATGGGCTCGACCCCCTGCGCATCGCCCTGCACGAAACTGGCCACGACCAGAATCGGCAGGGTATCCAGCGTCTCGGCCATGGCCGGCACGTCGCGGGCAAACCAGATATTCTCGTCCAGATTGGGCGCAGGGGTCGCCTCGCCCCGCTCCTCGGGCCAGTGCAGGTTGCCCTGGATCAGCAGACGGGTCGGCCCACGTTCGGCATGGCGGTCCTGTTGCGGCACGAAGCCGCGATCCAACAGGATCGCGCGGCCGTCATCGGTGATGAAGCGCGACACGACCTGATAGCCGCCGCCCTGCTCCTTGGTGCCCGACAACACATCGATCTCGTTACCCGTCGTCGTGCCGCTGACGGTGACCGGCATGTATTTCATCGACGGATCGACCTCGGCCGGCAAGGGCACGGCGGGCGCGTCGATGCGCGACTGAATCTCGGCCAGCATGCCCTCCTTCCAGTCCATCCGGCGCAGCTGCCACAGGCCCAGATTGATCAGGATGGCGCAGCCGAGAACGCCGAGGATCAGGGGAAACAGATAGCGACGCATGAGCGAACGGAGCCTAAGGAATGCCGGCGGGGCAGAAACGAAAACGCGCGGGGAAGCCCCGCGCGCCGTGATGGGGAGAAAGGAAGATCAGCTGCCCCAGATATAGACCGCGCCGAACAGGAACAGCCAGACCACGTCGACGAAGTGCCAGTACCAGGCGGCGGCCTCGAAGCCGACATGCTGTTCCTGGCTCATCTGGCCTTTCAGCATCCGGAACAGGCAGACAGCCAGGAAGATGGTGCCGATGATGACGTGGAAGCCGTGGAAGCCGGTCGCCAGATAGAAGGCGCTGGCATAGGCGGTATCGGCAAGGCCGAAGGCCGCGTGGCTGTATTCATAGGCCTGCAGGAAGGTGAAGCAGATGCCGAGGATGACGGCAACGATCAGCCCGTTGATGGTGGTCTTGCGGTCGTTCTCGTGGACCAGCGCGTGGTGCGCCCAGGTCACGGCGACGCCCGACAGCAGCAGGATCAGCGTGTTGATCAGCGGCAGATGCCAGGGATCGAAGGGAACGATCCCTTCGGGCGGCCAGACGCCATCCTTGATCGGGCTGTCCGGCCCCATCGGGTAGAGGACGTTCTTGAACCAGTTCCAGAACCAGGCGACGAAGAACATCACCTCGGAAATGATGAACAGGATGAAGCCGTATTGCAGGCCGATCCGCACCACCGGCGTGTGATCGCCGGTCTCGCCCTCATGGATCACGTCCGCCCACCAGCTGTACATGACATAGAGCACGCCGGTCAGGCCGATCAGGAACATCCACGGGCCATTGTCCTGCATCCACATCACCGCGCCGAACAGCATGATGAAGGCGGAGAGCGCGCCAATGAAGGGCCAGATGGACGGCTTGAGGATGTGATAGTCGTGATTCTTAGCGTGCGCCATATGCGTGTCCCCGTCGGCTGCTGGCTTCAGTTGACATTCTCGGCCGCGGCGGCGTCAAGCGCCGCCTGTTTCGGCTCGGTCCGGTGGAAAGTGTAGGACAGGGTGATATCCCTGACCCAGTTCGCGTCGCGGTCGTCGACCAGTTCGGGATCGACAAAGAAGCTGATCGGCATCTCGACCCGCTCGCCCGGCTCCAGTGTCTGTTCGGTAAAGCAGAAACACTCGATCTTCTGGAAGTAATAGCCCGAAACCTCGGGCGCGACATTATAGCTGGCGCTGCCGGTGATGGTCTCGTCGCTGTTGTTGACCGCCTCGTAAAAGGCCAGCCCGTTCTCGCCGATCTTCATGTCCATCCGGGTCTGCATCGGCCGGAAGGTCCAGTCGAGGCTGGGATCGACATTGGCGTCGAAACGGACACGGATCACCTCGTCCAGCACCACATCGGAGGCCTTTTCGGCCACCTGCGTCGTGCCGGCGAAACCGGTCACCCGGCAGAACCAGTTGTAGAACGGCACCGCCGCCCAGGCCAGCGCGCCCATGGTCACGACGACACCGACCAGCGCCATAACGGTACGGGATTCGCGGCTCATTCCCCGGCCTCCTCTGCTGCGGGCAGGGCGTCCTCGCGCGGCAGTTCCGACACCCGCGGCTGATGGTCATAGGCTTCCATCATGTCGCCCTGCTTCACCTTGACCACGGTCAGGCCGAAGACCAGCACCACGAACCCGGCCAGCACCAGCCCCAGCCCGACATTGCGCGAGCGGCGGCGGCGGTGAAGTTCATGCTCGGTCTGCATCGGCATCACCATGTCCCGACCCAATCCTGCGCCAACAGCGCCAGGAAATGCAGGAACAGATACATCAGCGACAGCCTGAAGACCCGCTTCTCGACCGCATAGCCATCGGCGATGGCCGCATCCTCGTCGCGGCGCAGGATCTGCCAGCCGCCGCGGATGAACAGCGCGTTCAGCACCACCGAGACCGTCAGGTAGAGCGGACCACCGATCGAGGTCAGGCCCAGCCAGATCGCGAAGGGCGCCAGCACCAGCGTATAGGCAAAGATGTGGCGGCGGGTGGTGGCGCGACCATGGGTAACGGTCAGCATCGGCACGCCGGCCTTGTGGTAATCCTCCTTCATGAACAGCGCCAGCGCCCAGAAATGCGGCGGCGTCCAGAAGAAGATCAGCGCGAACATCAACAGCGATTCGATGCTGATGCCGCCGGTCGCGCAGGCCCAGCCGATCATCGGCGGGAAGGCCCCGGCCGCACCGCCGATGACGATGTTCTGCGGCGTCCAGCGTTTCAGCCAGATCGTGTAGACGACGGCGTAGAAGAAGATGGTGAAAGCGAGGAAACCGGCGGCGAACCAGTTCGCGACCAGCCCCAGCATCATCACGGCAAGGCCCGACAGGCCGATGCCGATGGCCAGCGCCTCGTCCCGGGTGACCCGGCCCGAGGGAATCGGCCGGTTGCGGGTGCGCAGCATCACCGCGTCGATATCGGCGTCATACCACATGTTCAGCGCGCCCGAGGCGCCGCCGCCAAGCGCGATGAACAGCACCGCGCAGAAGGCGATGAAAGGATGCACGTCCACCGGGGCAACCAACAGCCCGACCATGGCCGTGAAGACCACCAGCGACATCACCCGGGGCTTCAGCAGCGCGACATAGTCGCCGAACTCGGCCTCGGGGGCGCCTTCATATGCGTGGATATCGGTCATCGCGCGTTCGTTTCGTCAGGCCGGTCAGTTGGCCGCGGCCAGTTCGACCTGAGCGTCCGTCAGGCCAAGGGCGGCCTGCTGGTCTTCGGGCATGGTGCCGCCCTGCTCGGCCACCCAGGCGGCGTATTTCTCGGGGGTGACGGCCTTGACCACGATCGGCATGTAGGCGTGGTTGATGCCGCAGAGTTCGCTGCACTGGCCGAAATAGACGCCTTCCTGTTCGACATTGAACCAGGCCTGGGCGATTCGGCCCGGCACGGCGTCCTGCTTGATCGCGAAGGCCGGCATGGCCCAGGCGTGGATCACGTCATTGGCGGTGATCTGCAGCAGCACGGTCTTGCCGACCGGCACCACGACCGCGGTATCGGTGGCCAGCAGATGCTCGTCCTCGGCATAGCCGTATTCGGGCAGTTCTTCCTTCGTCAGCATGATCGAATCGAAGCTGAGGCCGTTATCGGGATATTCGTAGGACCAGTACCACTGGTTGCCGATGGCCTTGATGACAAGGTCGGGATCGGCAGGCATTTCCTGGCTGCGGAACAGCGCCGGCAGCGAGAAGGCACCGATTACGACCAGGATCAGCACCGGAACCAGGGTCCAGGCAATCTCGATCGGGGTGTTATGGGTAAAGCGGGCCGGAACCGGATTGGACCGGCTGTTATAGCGCAGGATCACGATCAGCAGCAGCAGGCAGACGAAGACGGTGATGACGGCGATGATGATCAGGACGAAGTGATCCAGCCATTGCTGGTCCCGCGCGATCTCGGTCACGGCCGGCTGGAAGCCGATGCCTTTCGCATGGGGTTTGCCGATCACCGGCAGGTCACCCAGAACATCCTGCGCCAGAGCCGTGCCGGCCACCATGCCCGCCATGGCGGACCCCGTAGCTGCCGCGACTGCACGGCGAATCATCGCATTTGCCATCATTCCATCCCGTTGCGTTGGTGAGGCCGAACCGGCCGCAGAGGCTGACCTCGGGCCGCCCCTTTCCCTTTCACATGGCTCGTTCTATGACCATATTACATGCCCCCGGGCAAGTGATAGGTGGGAAATAGGAACGAATTTCGCCCACTGTCCCTGTCGCGACGCCTTGATCGCCGCCCTCAAACCAAGGAGTCCCCGCCATGAGCCGCGACCGTTTCGACCCCTTCGCCCGCTTTCTGGACCGCGATCGGGCGATGGCGATCCTGCGTGATGCGGTCGCCGGCGCAGACGACGGCGAGCTGTTCCTCGAGCGCGCGGTCGCCGAGACGCTGGTCTTCGATGACGGCCGGCTGCGCAACTCGGGCTACACGGCCGAGCAGGGATTCGGTCTGCGCGCGGTGCGGGGCGAGGTGACGGGCTATGCCCATTCGACCGAGATAACCGAGGCGGCTCTGCGCCGCGCCGCCGAGACGGCGCGACTGGCGGTGGGCGCGGGCGGCGGCCGGCTGGCCGGGCCGGCGCCGAAGACATCCGCGCACCTCTACGCCGCCGCCGACCCGGCCGAGGGCATCCCGGTCGCCCGCCGGATCGAACTGCTGCGCCAGATCGACGACTATGCCCGCGGCAGGGATCCGCGCGTCGTTCAGGTCACCGCCTCTATCGCCTCGTCCCTGCAGGAGGTCGCGATCCTGCGCCCCGAGGGCGATCTGGTCACCGATATCCGGCCGATGGCCCGGCTGAATGTCGCGGTCATTGTCGAAAACAACGACCGCCGGGAATCGGGCAGCAATGGCGGCGGCGGCCGTGTATCGCTTGCCGGGCTGATGGAACCCGCCCATTGGCAGGCCGCCGTGGACGAGGCGCTGCGCATCGCGCTGGTCAACCTGCGCTCGGTTCCCGCGCCCGCCGGGGTGATGGACGTGGTCCTGGGCTCCGGCTGGCCCGGCATCCTGCTGCACGAGGCGGTGGGCCACGGGCTGGAGGGCGATTTCAACCGCAAGAAGGCCAGCGCCTTCGCCGGGCTGATGGGCCAGCGCGTCGCCGCGCCCGGCGTCACCGTGGTCGATGACGGCACCATTCCCGACCGGCGCGGCAGCCTCTCGGTCGATGACGAGGGCACGCCCCCGGCCCGCAACGTGCTGATCGAGGACGGAATTCTGGTCGGCTACATGCAGGACCGCCAGAATGCCCGGCTGATGGGCGTCGCGCCGACCGGCAATGGCCGCCGCGAGAGCTTTGCCCATGCGCCGATGCCGCGCATGACCAATACCTACATGCCCGGCGGCGACGCCGATCCGGCGGCGATTCTGGCCGACTTGAAGGATGGAATCTACGCGGTCGGCTTCGGCGGCGGGCAGGTCGACATCACCAACGGCAAGTTCGTCTTTTCCTGCACCGAGGCTTACCGGGTCAGGAACGGCCAGCTTGGCGACCCGATCCGCGGTGCCACGCTGATCGGTGACGGCGCGACCGCCTTGCAGCAGATACGGGCCGTCGGCAACGACATGGCGCTGGATCCGGGCATCGGCAATTGCGGCAAGCAGGGGCAATGGGTGCCGGTCGGGGTCGGTCAGCCGACCCTGATGATCGGCGGGCTGACCGTGGGCGGCTCTGCCACCTGAACCTTCGCCTTTTCCGCATATGGGTCAGCGGCGCTAACCTGGTCTTAACCATTTCCGCGTTATGCCTCGTTTCCGGATGAGACGGAGGCAGGCATGGATACCGGTTACGTTCCTTTTGACACCCCCAACAGTTCCCCCCCTTCAAAGGAAGACGACCTCGGCTTCCTCCGGCTCATCCGATCACGCCGTGTCGGACCGGCGACCTTCCACCGGCTGGTGGCCGAACATGGCAGCGCGGCGGCGGCGCTGGAGGCCCTGCCCGGCATCGCTGCGGAAGCCGGGGTGACCGATTACGAAACCTGCCCCGAAGCCGTCGCCGCGGCCGAGCTGGAGGCAGGGCTAAAGCTTGGCGCACGGCTGATTCGTTGCGATTCGCCGCTCTATCCGCCGACGCTGCGCGACATCGACGGGGCCCCGCCGGTGCTGTGGGTCCGGGGCGACCCGGCCTGGCTGGCGCATAACCCGGTCGCGGTGATCGGGGCGCGCAATTCATCGTCCCTGGGGCTGCGCATGGCACGCGGCATGGCCGCGGGGCTGGGCGAGGCCGGATGCAGCGTCGTCGCGGGGCTTGCGCGCGGCGTCGATACCGCCGCCCATAACGCCGCCCTGCCCACCGGCACCGTGGCGGTGCTGGCCGGCGGGGTGGATGTCATCTACCCGGCCGAAAACGCTGTACTGGCCGCGCAGATCGCCGAACAGGGCGCGCTCGTCTCGGAACAGCCGCCGGGAACCGAGCCTGCGGCACGCCATTTCCCGACCCGGAACCGAATCATCTCGGGGCTGTCGCGGGCGGTGGTGGTGATCGAGGCCGCGCATCGTTCGGGCACATTGATCACGGCCAAAAGCGCGCTGGATCAGGGCCGCGAGGTGATGGCGGTGCCGGGGCATCCGATGGATGCCCGCGCGGCCGGCTGCAATCAGTTGATCCGCGACGGCGCGTTGCTGGTCCGCAGTTCCTGCGACGTGATCGAGGCGCTGGCTCGCCACGGCGCGGCCCTGCCCGCCCCCCGTGCCGGAACGATCTCCCCGACCCATGTTCAGGCCAGCCCGCCCCCGGCACCCCGGCTGCGCGACGAGGGTGGCCCCGTGCAACTGGAAACGCGGATCCTGTCGCGGCTGACGCCCAGCCCGACCGAGGAGAACGACCTGATCCGCGATCTGGGCGTTCCCGCCGCCAGTGCCAGCGCCGCAATCCTGTCGCTGGAGCTGCAGGGACGCCTGACGCGGCTGGCCGGAGGGCGGCTGGCGCTGAGCTGACGCCGCCCAGAGATCCCGCCTCGGGGCCAGTGCGATGGCCGATGAATTGCAACCTTGGCGCGATCCGCGTGATCGCGCCCCGTTGACACGCCCCCGCCTCGCACCCATGTTGCCGCCCCATTGAGCGGTCCCCGAGGTGAATATGCCCGTTGTCGTCGTCGAATCCCCGGCCAAGGCCAAGACCATCGAGAAATATCTCGGCGGCGATTATCGTGTGCTGGCCAGTTTCGGGCATGTTCGCGACCTGCCGCCCAAGGATGGCAGCGTCGATCCAGATCACGATTTCGACATGAAATGGGAGGTCGCGTCCGACAGCAAGAAGCACCTCAAGGCGATCAAGGACGCGCTGAAGGACGACCAGAACCTGATTCTCGCCACCGACCCCGACCGCGAGGGCGAGGCGATCAGCTGGCACCTGCTGGAGGCGCTGGCCCCGGCCCTGAAGAAGGGCAGCGAGGTCAACCGCGTCACCTTCAACGCCATCACCAAATCCGCCGTCAGCGAGGCGATGAAGCAGCCGCGCCAGATCGACCAGGCGCTGGTCGATGCCTATCTGGCCCGCCGCGCGCTGGACTATCTGGTCGGCTTCAACCTGTCGCCGGTCCTGTGGCGCAAGCTGCCGGGCGCGAAATCCGCCGGCCGGGTGCAATCGGTCTGCCTGCGCCTGATCGTCGACCGCGAGATGGAGATCGAGGCCTTCAAGGCCCGCGAATACTGGTCGGTCCATGCCCGTCTGGCGACGCCGGGCGGCGATGAATATGACGCCCAGCTTGTCTCGCTGGCGGGCTCGAAGCTGGAACGCTTCGATCTGCCCGATGCCGGGAAGGCCGCGATGGCGGTCAGCGCCGTCTCCAGCCGCGATCTCAGGGTCACCGGCATTACCGCCAAGCCGGCCAGCCGCAACCCCTGGCCGCCCTTCATGACCTCGACCCTGCAGCAGGAGGCCAGCCGCAAGCTGGGCATGGGCGCCAAGGCCTGCATGTCGGCGGCGCAGCGGCTGTATG
Organism: Paracoccus marinaquae; assembly: GCF_018860165.1. Taxonomy (GTDB): domain Bacteria; phylum Pseudomonadota; class Alphaproteobacteria; order Rhodobacterales; family Rhodobacteraceae; genus Paracoccus; species Paracoccus marinaquae. The sequence continues at coordinate 96,315 of NZ_JAHKNG010000010.1, read as the reverse complement.
AGGCGGGGCTGATCACCTATATGCGGACCGACGGCATCGACATGGCGCCCGAGGCGGTGATGGCGGCCCGCGACGCGATCAAGGCCAAGTTCGGCGAGGAATACCTGCCGAAATCCCCGCGCATGTACAAGAACAAGGCCAAGAACGCGCAGGAAGCGCATGAATGCATCCGCCCGACCGACATGATGCTGTCGCCCGACCGGCTGAAGGTCAGCGCCGATGACCAGCGCAAGCTGTACGATCTGATCTGGAAGCGGACCCTTGCCAGCCAGATGGAAGCCGCGCGGATGGAACGCACCACGGTCGAGATCGCCAGCTCCGACCGGCAGGTGGGCCTGCGCGCCACCGGCCAGGTGATGCTGTTCGACGGTTTCCTGCGCGTCTACGATCAGGGCCGCGACGATGACGAGGGCGAGGACAGCGCCCGCCTGCCGGCCATCACCGAGGGCGAGGCGGCCCGGCTGGTCGGCCGCGCATTCGAACCCGAATTCGCCAGGGCCCGCGACAAGGACGGCAGCGCCCCCGCAGCACCGCAGGACCTGCGCGCCGCACCTGCCCTGCTGATGAACGAGGCGGCCAGCGCGGCCGCGCGCCAGCATTTCACCCAGCCGCCGCCCCGCTATACCGAGGCCACGCTGGTCAAGCGCATGGAGGAGTTGGGTATCGGCCGACCCTCGACCTATGCCAGCATCGTCACCACGATTCAGGACCGCGATTACGTCCGCAAGGACAAGAACCGGCTGATCCCCGAGGACAAGGGCCGGTTGGTGACCATCTTCCTGGTCGAGTATTTTCCCCGCTATGTCAGCTATGATTTCACCGCCGATCTGGAAAACGAACTGGACGAGATCAGCGCCGGCGACCGCATGTGGCGCGACGTTCTGGGCCGGTTCTGGAAGGACTTCTCGAAGGCGCTGGAAGGCACCAGCGACCTGCGCATCGGCGAGGTTCTGGAGGCGATTGACGAGGCGCTGGCCCCGCATCTCTATCCGCCGCGTGCCGATGGCGGCGACCCGCGCGAATGTCCGGTCTGCGGCGCAGGGCGCCTGAACCTGAAGACGGCACGTTCGGGCGGAGCGTTCATCGGCTGCTCGAACTATCCCGAATGCCGCTATACCCGCCCGCTGTCGGCACCCGATGGCGAGGAAGCCGTGGGCGACCGGGTTCTGGGCCGTGACGAGGGCGACGAGATCAGCCTGAAGACCGGCCGTTTCGGCCCCTATGTCCAGCGCGGCGAGGCCAGCGAAGACAATCCCAAGCCACCCCGCGCCTCGATCCCGAAGGGCTGGGACGCGGCCGGCATCGATCTGGACCGGGCCCTGCAACTTCTGTCCCTGCCCCGCCCGGTCGGCCCGCATCCCGATGACGGCCAGTTGATCGAGGCCGGGATCGGGCGCTATGGCCCCTATGTGAAGCACGGGCCGAAATACGCCAATCTGCCGGATGTGGACGAGGTCTTCACCATCGGCATGAACCGCGCCGTCGAGGTTCTGGCCGCCAAGCAGAGCCGCGGCCGCGCCGCCGCCGCAGCGCCCCTGCGCGAGTTGGGCGAACATCCGGACGGGGGTGCAATCCAGGTGATGAATGGCCGCTATGGTCCTTATGTCAAATGGGAAAAGATCAACGCCACCCTGCCCCGCGATGTCTCGCCCGACGAGATCACGCAGGAACAAGCGCTGGCACTGATCGCGGCCAAGGCGGCGAAATCGCCGAAGAAGGCGCCGCGGAAACCCGCCGCCAAGAAACCTGCGGCGAAGAAGGCTTCGACGAAGAAGACGGCCAAGGCCGCCGAATAGGTCAGGCGGCCTCGCCATCGGCGATGCCGGCGGCGGCGGCCAGAAACCGCCGCCGCACCGGGCCGGCATGGGGATTACCGGTCAGGATCGCCTGCAACAGTTCCGGCGAATCGGCTTGCACCATCGCCGCCGCCTCGGCCAGCCGGCGAAAGCTGGCGGTGGTCAGCCGGTCCGGCAGCGGCCCCATTTCGCCAAGCCCGCGCGCGATCAGATGGGTCAGGCCCTGCACCACCGCCATCTCGCGATCGTGCTGGTCGGGCGTCGTGCAGAGGACCCGCAGGCCCAGCCGTCGCAACAGCGCCCCCGCCCGGCGGTGCCCCTCGCCGCGCAGCGGGCACCATGCGATGCGATGCCCGGCGAGGCCATCGCGCGTGCTTTCGGGGCCGAACAGCGGGTGGCTGGCGACAATCTGGACGTGATCCGGCAGGATCTGCTGCATCAGTTCGGCGGGCCGGATCTTGACCGAGGCGACATCGACGACCAGCGCCCCCGGCAGAAGATGCGGGGCGATGGTGCGCAGGACGACCTCGAGACGGGACAGGGGCACCGCCAGCACGATGATCTGGCAGCGTGCCGCCTCGGCCAGACCGACCTGCGGCAGGTCGTTGGCGCGCGTGACCGGATCGCAGACGCAGATCGGCAGGTGATCGCGCAGATGGCGGGCGATCAACTGGCCGAAAGCACCGAAACCGATGATGGCGAGACGGGGTTGGGACGACATGGGACGACCTTTCGGAACTTGCGCAAGGTCGTGGTTCTGTCTGTTGCCAACCGCCGGTCCCCGCGCGGTTGACATGCATCTGCCCCCGCTATGTCAGCGGGCGGTAATAGGCGGCAAAGGCGGCAGGGTTCAGCTTCATAGCGACCAGATGGGCTGTTGCCCCCGGCGAAGTCAAGTCCGCATGCGGCCACCTGTGGCCCGATTGACACGGGGGAACCCGCAGGCCATGACTTGCGCCGATACTGCATTCATGAGGGGAGGACCGATGAAAAAGGTCTATGCGAATGCCGACGAGGCGCTGGACGGCCTCTTGCGCGACGGAATGTTCATCTCGGCCGGGGGATTCGGGCTGTGCGGCATTCCGGAACTGCTGATCGACGCGCTGGTGAAAAGCGGCGTGAAGGATCTGACCATCGCCAGCAACAATTGCGGCGTTGACGGGTTCGGCCTCGGCAAGCTGCTGGATACCCGCCAGATCAGGAAAATGATCTCTTCCTATGTCGGCGAGAACGCCGAATTCATGCGGCAGTATCTGTCGGGCGAGCTTGAGCTGGAATTCAACCCGCAGGGCACGCTGGCCGAGCGGATGCGCGCCGGCGGCTGCGGGATTCCCGGCTTCTACACCAAGACCGGCGTCGGCACCGTCATTGCCGATGGCAAGGAGGTGAAGAATTTCGACGGGCAGGATTACATCCTCGAACGCGGAATCGTCGCCGACCTCAGCATCGTGAAGGCCTGGAAGGCCGACGACACCGGCAACCTCGTGTTCCGCAAGACCGCGCGCAACTTCAACCCGCCCGCCGCCATGTCGGGCAAGATCTGCGTGGCCGAAGTCGAGGAGATCGTCCCGCGGGGCAGCCTCGACCCCGACCTGATCCACCTGCCGGGCATCTATGTGCACCGCATCATCCAGGGGCAGCACGAAAAGCGCATCGAACAGCGCACCACCCGCAAGCGTGAGGAAGCCTGATGTTTCCCGACGATCACGATGAGATGGGCGCGGGCGAGACTGCGATCGCCTATGCGGATGATTTCCTCGACGCCGCCGTCGCCAAGCTGGATGCGACCTTCGGTCAGGATTACGCTCGCGCCAACCCGGCCCTTGTCGCGGGCTACGTTCAAGCCTGCGCAGCCAATTTGAACTCCTTCATGTTGGCGGCCTCGAACCTTCCGGCCGGGATGGAAGACATGCTGTCCGCGATGCTCGATCAGGCCGCCAATGAAGAGCCCGCCCCCAAGCCTAAACGGAGGAAATGACATGCCCTGGGATCGTAACCAGATGGCCGCGCGTGCGGCGCAGGAACTGGAAGACGGGATGTATGTGAACCTCGGCATCGGTATCCCGACGCTGGTGGCCAACTATGTGGGCGACAAGGACATCACCCTGCAATCCGAAAACGGCATGCTGGGCATGGGCCCCTTCCCCTTCGAGGGCGAGGAAGACCCGGATCTGATCAATGCCGGCAAGCAGACCATCACCGAACTGGCCCGGACCAGCTATTTCGACAGCGCCACCAGCTTTGGCATGATCCGTGGCGGCAAGATCGCGGCGGCGATCCTTGGCGCGATGGAAGTGGCCGAGAACGGCGATCTGGCGAACTGGATGATCCCCGGAAAGCTGGTCAAGGGCATGGGCGGCGCCATGGATCTGGTCGCGGGCGTCGGCCGGGTGGTCGTGGTCATGGACCACACCAATAAGCACGGCGAATCGAAGGTGCTGAAGGAATGCACCCTGCCCCTGACCGGCAAGGGCGTGGTGAACCGGATCATCACCAATCTGGGCGTGCTGGACGTGGTGCCGGGCGGCCTGAAGATCGTCGAGACCGCCGATGGCGTGACCGAGGACGAGTTGCGCGCCGCGACCGAGGCGACGATCGTCAACTGAACCGCATGACCGGCACGGGACACGGGCGGGGGCTTCGGCCCCCGCCTTCGTTTTGCCTTCTGAAAGTAAGGTTCAACAAGCCAGGCCCGCTTGCCAAGGCCGCGACAACCGGGCGAGATTGCCAAGGGGAACAGGCAGCCGGCTTACGGAGGACGACATGCGCATGACCATCCTTGCCGCGACGGCGGCGCTGATCGCGCCCGCCCAGCCGGTTTCGGCCACACCGGCCGAACTGTCGCGGTTGATGAGCGATTACGTCCGCGCCTGTATGCTGGCCGGGTCGCACAATGTCGTGCCGACAATGATGCAGGTCATCAACGATCTGGATGGCGACGGCCAGCCGGAATTCCTGCTGGACGCGAACCGCGCCTGCGACGCCCCGACACCGATCTGCGCGGGCGACGAACCCGACGGATGCAGCATCAGCTTCTGGCTGTCCTCGGCGGAACAGCCCAGTTGGCAGGGGACCGGTCTGGCCGCCGGGATCGTCGGCGACGCGCTGGTGGTCAGGCAGGCCGGCCCGGATTGCGAGGGCGGCGGGGAATGCTATCGCCCGGTGTTCCGCATCGTCCCCGCATCGACAGCACCGGGCCGACCGGATCAACCGGGCGAACAGCGGGTTTCGGACGCCGTGCTGCCCTCATCGGCAGCGCCTGCGACCTCCCCGCGTCCTCCGCGTCCCGAAAATGGCCCGCGGGCCGAGGGCGCGCAGCCGCAGGAAACCGCAGTCACCGGAACCGGGCTGCCGCCGGCGCTGCAGGCCTCGACCGACGAGATGATCGCGATCTGCAACGATGTCGGCGGCGGCGGATCGGGCGTGCGGGACGATCCGGCCTATCTTCAGAGTGCCGACCTGAACGGCGACGGCGTCACGGATTATGTCCAGTATGTCGGCGGCATCGAATGTGTCGGCGCCTATTCCTATTGGGGCGGCTCGGCGGGCTTTCCGGCCACGGTCTGGCTGTCGGGGCCGGGTGGTCATGCCGAACACCCGCTGGGCTATTCGCAGGATGTGCCGCAGATCCGGGACGGCGCGGTGCGTACCTTCCTGCATGGCCAGCTGTGCGACCCGCCGCGGATCGGCGCGGACGGCTGCGAGAAGGTGACGCAGTTCCGCTGATCGCCCGGCGGCTGGACGATCCTGAACCCTCGGGATAGGGCTGCGCCATGACCCAAAGCCTCGCCCCCGATCAGATCGCCGCGCTGTTCACCCGCAAGGACGGCTCGTTCCTCTGCGCCCGCTGGGGGCGGCCGGTGGCGCCGGTGATCTTCGGGCTGGCCGATGAAAGCCTCGACATCTTCCGCGCCGCGATCCGGGCGGGTTTCGCCCATGCCGGCCACCCGGTCACCGAAACCGATCCCGAGATGGGCAGCAACCTGATGCTGTTCTTCATGCGCGACTGGACCGAATTGCCGGATATCCCCGATCTGGACCGGCTGACCGGCCTGCCCGACCTGCCGGCGCGGCTGGCCGGATCGGCTGCCGACCAGTACCGGCTGTTCCGCTTTGATCCCGATGGTGGCATCCGGGCATGCCTCTGCTGCCTGCGCATGTCGGGCGCGCTGGCCGAGGCCCATCCCGCCACGCTGGCCGAGACGCTGGTGATGCGCAGCGCGCTGAGCTTTGCGCGCGACATCACCCCTTCGGCCGAGCTGGCGGCGCTGATCCGCGCCGCCTATGACCCGGTCCTGCCGGTGGCGGCGACCGATCCCAGCCACGCCCTGCGGCTGGCGGCGCGCATCGCGGCGGGGTCGTGACCGAAGCCGACCAGGGCCACGGTGATTGCGCAGGCTCATGCCGCTGCCTAGGATGCGCGGCATGAGCCACCGCCATGCCCTTCGCGTCTATTACGAGGACACCGATCTCGCCGGGATCGTCTATTACGCCAATTACCTGAAATTCATCGAGCGCGGCCGTTCGGAATGGCTGCGCGACCTGGGTTTCGATCAGGCGGCGATGAAGGCCGAGACGGGCCAAGTCTTCGCCGTGCGCCGCGTCGAGGCGGATTACCTGCGGCCGGCACATTTCGACGACCTGCTCGAGGTGACCACCGCGCTTGCCGACTGGACGGCGGCGCGGATAATCCTCGATCAGATGGTGCTGCGGGGGGACGATCTGCTGTTCACGGCGCGGGTGACGCTGGCCTGTCTGGACGCGCGCGGACGCCCCAACCGGCTGCCCGCGGCGCTGGCGGCGGTCCTGCAGCCGGGCTGACGGCAACGCCACCGCGCGCGAATATGTGACGGCATTGTGTTGCGGCAGGGGGTGAAACCCCTGCTAGAGAAGGGCTAGAAGGCCCGGCAAAACGGCCCAGTGAAGATGAGGCAGTGACGATGGAACCCATTCAGGCCGCGCAGGCCCTCGATTTTTCGCTGATGGCGCTGTTCGCGCGCGCATCGCTGACCGTCAAGATCGTGATGATCCTGCTGGTCATCGCCTCGTTCTGGGGCTGGGCGATCATCATTCAGAAACACCTGACCTTCGCCAACGCCAAGCGCGAGGCCGGGCGCTTTGACCGCGCCTTCTGGTCGGGCGAGCCGCTGGACGACCTCTATGACCGGCAGGGCGAAAACCCCTCGGGCGCGTCCGAACGCATCTTCGCCGCCGGGATGACCGAATGGCGGCGCAGCCACCGCGACGACGGCAGGCTGATCCCCGGCGGCGTACAGCGGATCGACCGGGCGATGAACGTCGCCATCCAGCGCGAGGAATCGCGGCTGTTCCGGGGCCTGTCCTTCCTGGCCACGGTCGGCTCGACCGCACCCTTCATCGGGCTCTTCGGCACCGTCTGGGGTATCAAGACCGCCTTCGAGGGCATCGCCATGTCGCAAAACACCAGCCTCGCCGTCGTGGCCCCCGGCATCGCCGAGGCGCTGCTGGCCACCGCGCTTGGCCTGCTGGCCGCCATCCCGGCGGTGATCTTCTACAACAAGCTGTCGGGCGATGCCGAACGCGTGGTCGGCAACTGGGAAAGCTTCGCCGACGAATTCTCGACCCTGCTGTCGCGACAGCTGGACGGCGAGGCCTGAGCCGATGGCCGATGTCGTCAAGCGGGTCAGGCGCAAGGGGCGCGGGCACCGGCGCAACGCGCCGATGTCGGAAATCAACGTCACCCCCTTCGTCGATGTGATGCTGGTGCTGCTGGTGATCTTCATGGTCGCGGCGCCGCTGATGACGGCGGGCGTGCCGCTGAACCTGCCAAAGACCGCGGCGACCGCCGTGCCCAGCGACCCCGAGGAGCCGCTGGTCATCTCGATCCCGGCCGAGGGGCAGGTCACCCTGATGAACGAGCCGGTCGCGGATGACGAGGTGGTCGGACGGCTGCGCGCGGTGCTGACCGAGCGGCAGAGCGACCGGATCTTCCTGCGCGCCGACGGCGCCATCCCCTATGCCCGCGTGGTGCAGGTGATGGGGGCGCTGAACGCGGCCGGTTACACCAATATCGTGCTGGTCACCGATACCGGCGGCCCGCGCATGGATGGCTGATCCATGGACGAACGAGAGCGGCGCATCGGCTGGTGGGTTTCGGGGATCGCGCATTTTGCGCTGATCGTCTGGGCCCTTCTGGGCGCCGTGCTGCTGCGCCCGCAGCCGTCGATGCCGGTACGGATGACCGAGGTGGCGACGATGAGCGGGGCCGAGTTCGAGGCCTATGCCGCCGCAGCGCGCGGGGCCGGCCCGGTCGCCCGCGAGGCGACCTCGGTCGCGGCCCTGCCCGAACCGGCCCCGGACGAGACGACCGACGCGGCCCCCGCCGAAGCCAGCGCCCCGGATGCCGAGGATGCCGCGCAGGAGCTTTCGCCGCCCGACGCGCCCGAGCCGCGCCCGGATCTCAGCGATTTTGAGACCCGCCGGCTGGTCGATGTCGCCAGCGACCTGCCGCGCGCGACCGAAACGCCCGAAGTCGGCGAAACCGCCCCGGCCGTCCCGGCGGCGACGGCCCCGCCCGCCCCGGCGGTGCAACCCTCGCGTCCCGCCGCGCCGGCACAGGATCCGACGGCCGAACCGGTCGCGCCCCGCTCGGCCCTCGCCCTCGATCAATCGGCACGACCGCTGGACCGGCCCGACGGGCTGGTGGCGCGCCGCAACGCCCGTATCGCGGCACAGGAGGCCGCAGCCGAGGCCGCGCGGCTGGAAGCCGAACGGCAGGAAGCGGAAGAACAGGCCGCCGCACAGCGTCGCGAAGCCGAAGCCGAAGCGGAGGCCGCGCGTGAGGCGGCCGAGGAACGGGCCGCGGAACAGGCACGCCAGGAGGCCGAACGGCAGGCGGCCGAGGCCCGCGCCGCAGAAGAAGAGCGCCGGGCGGCAGAACAGGCGGCGCGCGAGGCCGATGAGCGGCGCGACGCGGAAGCCAGGGCCGAGGAACAGCGCCGCGAAGCCGCCGAGGCCGCACGCGCAGCGGAAGAACGCAGGGCCGCGGAAGCCCGCGCCGAAGAGGAACGGATCGCCGAGGAAACCCGCCGCGAGGAAGCCCGCCGCGAGGAAGAGCGTCGGGCGGCCGAACGGGCGGAACGGGAAGCCGAGGAACGCCGGGCCGCCGAGGAACGCGCCGAAGCCGAACGCCGTGCCGAGGAAGCCCGCCGCGAGGAAGAACGGCAGGCGGCGGAACGCGAAGCGGAGCGGCGCCGGGCAGCCGAGCAGGCCGCGCGCGAGGAAGAGGAGCGGCGGGCGGCCGCCGAACGCGAGGAAGCCGACCGCCGGGCGCTTGAGGACGCGCTGCGCGAGGCGCGCGAGGCCGAAACCGGAGCGGGCGGCGACAGCACGGCCGCGACCGGCGAGACCGCGGGCGGCAACCGCCAGCAGATCGAGGGCGGCAGCGGCGCCTCGGCGGCGCAGGATCCCCTGGCCGCCGCCTTGTCCGGGGCACTGTCGCAGGGCGCGGCGGAACCCGAGGCCGATATCCCGGCGCCCGCCCCGATGCAGCTGGCACCGACGCCGATCACGCCCAGACCGCTGCCGGATCCCGATCAGCGGTCCGAGGCAGCGACGGAAGACGGGGGGGCTGCGCCGCTTGGCCAGCCCCTTTCGCTGTCCGAACGCGACGGCTTCCGCATGGCCATCCAGCAATGCTGGAATGTCGGCGCGCTGTCGGTCGAGGCGGCGCGGATGGATATCTCGGTCGAGTTCCGCATGGCCCCCGACGGCAGCCCGGATCCGGCCAGCATGCGGCTGGTCGACCAGCGCGGCGGCTCGCAATCCGCAGCGCAGAACGCTTTCGAGGTCGCGCGGCGCGCGATCATCATGTGCGGGCGCGCGGGCTATCCGCTGCCGCCCGCAAAATATGGCCGCTGGCGCGAGGTCATCGTCGATTTCCGCCCCGACGGCATTGGATTCGACTGATGGCGCATAGGCAGCGAAGCCGACTTTTGCCGCGGCGCCAATCCGGCTAGAGAGGACCCATGTTCCGCAACCTGACCATTGCTTTCGTCCTTGGCCTGACCGCCGCCCCGCTGGCCGGCCTGCCCGCGCTGGCGCAGGACGCCCCCTTGCGCATCGAGATCACCGATGGCGTGGTCGAGCCGATGTCGATCGCCCTTCCGGCCTTTTTCGGCGATGCCGAGATCGCCGGGAAGATCCGCGCGGTCGTCGCCGACGATCTGACCGGCACCGGCCTGTTCCGCGAAATTCCGGCCGAGGCACAGATCGCCCGCCCCGACAGTTTCGCCGAGGCCGTCGCCTATGAGGACTGGCGTGCCATCGACGCCCAGGTGCTGGTCACCGCCGAGGTCGCCCGCTCGGGCGAGGGCATCAGCGTCAGGTTCCGTCTCTTCGACGTCTTCGCCGGCCAGCCTCAGGGCGACGGCATGCAGTTCGACGCCCGCGCCGCCGACTGGCGCCGCGCCGCGCACAAGATCGCCGACCAGATCTATACCCGGCTGACCGGAGAGGCCCCCTATTTCGACAGCCGCGTCGCCTTCGTGCAGGAAACCGGCCCCAAGAACGCGCGGATCAAGCGCATCGGCGTGATGGATTACGACGGTGCCAACATCCTGTGGATGACCGACAGCTCGTCGCTGGTGCTGGCGCCGCGGTTTTCGCCCGATGGCAGGTCGCTGCTCTATACCAGCTTCGACAGCGGGTTCCCGCAGATCCGGGTGATGGACGTGGCCACGGTGGCCTCGCGCCCGCTGACCCAGGGCGGCGACAGCATGGCCTTCGCGCCGCGCTATTCGCCCGACGGCCGCTGGGTGGTCTATTCGCTGGAACAGGGCGGCAATACCGACATCTGGCTGATGGACGCGGCCACCGGCGCGCAGCGGCCGCTGACCGATGCCCCGTCGATCGAGACCTCGCCCAGCTTCAGCCCCGACGGTCGGCGGGTGGTGTTCGAATCCGACCGCTCGGGCACGCCGCAGCTCTATATCGTCGGCATCGAGGGCGGCGAGCCCAGCCGGATCAGCTTTGGCGAGGGACGCTATGGCACCCCGGCCTGGTCGCCCAAGGGCGATCTGATCGCCTATACAAGACAGGTCGGCGAACGGTTCCATATCGGTGTCATGCGCACCGACGGTTCGGGTGAGAAAAACTTGACGGAATCTTTTCTTGACGAGGGTCCAAGCTGGGCGCCCAATGGCCGGGTGGTGATGTTCACCCGGGTCACCCCGGGTGGCAGCGGCCAGCCGCGACTGCATTCCGTCGACATCACCGGCCGCAACATGCGGCCGCTGGACCTTGACTTTGCCGCCTCGGACCCGTCTTGGGGTCCGCTGATGCCGTGAAGATGACGCCCGAAGCACGATGTGCCCGAAGGATGCCGCAATGAATGTCTGGACAAAGCTCGTTTCCGCCGCCTGTCTGCTGACCGTAGCCGCCTGCGCCCGGCCCGAACCGCCGCAGCAGGTCTTTGATCCCTATGCCAGTACCGGCACCGGCGCGCTGTATCAGGGCGACCTCGCCGGCGGCACCTTGGGGGGCGAGGCTTCGGCCCAGTATTTCGACACCCAGATCGGCAACACCGTGCTGTTCCCCGCCGGCCAGACGACGCTGACCGCCGAGGCACGGGCGATCCTGGCGCGTCAGGCGGGTTGGCTGGGCCAGCACCCGAATTTCTCGGCCGTGGTCCAGGGCCATGCCGAGGAAACCGGCACCCGCGAATACAATCTTGCGCTCGGCGCGCGCCGGGCCAGCGCGGTGCAGGAATATCTGATCGCCCAGGGCGTCGCCGCACCGCGCATCCGGACGCTGAGCTTTGGCAAGGAACGCCCGGCCGAGACCTGCTCGGACGAGGCCTGCTATGCCCAGAACCGCCGCGTGGTGACCGTCGTCAGCGACAGCGGGGCCGGATCGTGATGCGACGCACCGCCGCCTTCCTGCTGTCGGCGATGCTGGCACTGCCGGTCGCGGCTCAGGAGCCGACCCTGGCCGACCTGCGCGCCCAGCTTTCGGTGCTGAGGGGGGATCTGCAATCGCTGCGGACCGAACTGGTCGCGTCGGGCGCGGTCGGATTTCAGGCCGCGGGCGGCGAACTCGCCATCGACCGCATGAACGCGATGGAAAGCCAGCTGATGCAGCTGACCGACCGGATCGAGCAATTGCAGAACCGCATCAACCGCATCGTCGAGGACGGCACCCGCCGGATCGGCGACCTCGAATTCCGCCTGTGCGAGATGGACGAGACCTGCGATCTGGGCGCGCTGACCTCGCCGGAACTGGGCGGAATGGCCGCAGGCGGTGCCACCGCGCCGCAGGTGCTGCCGTCCTCGCCATCCCGGCTGACGCCGGCGACGGACCCGGCCACCACCGCCGCCGAACAGGCCGATTTCGACCGCGCCAGCGAGGCGCTGGACAATGGCGATTTCCAGCGGGCAGCGCAGCTTTTCGGCGAGGTGGCCAAGAACCATGCCGGCGGGCCGCTGACCGCCGAGGCACTGTATCTGCGCGGCGCCGCGCTGGACAGCGCCGGCGATCCCAAGGGCGCCGCAGCGGCCTGGCTGGAAGGATTTGCCGCCTCGCCCGATGGGCCGCGCGCCGCCGACAGCCTGCTGGGCATCGCCCAGGTGATCGCTGCGGACGGCGATGCGATGGCCTCCTGCCTCTACCTGGCCGAGATTCCGGCCCGGTTTCCCGGCAGCACGCCCGCCGCCGAGGCCGAGCGGCGCATGACCGTGCTGAATTGCGGCGGCTTCGATCTCGGGGGCGCGGGCGGGGATCTTGGTGATCTGGACCCCGAGGCAGAATCCGACCTGGCCGAATACGAGTGACCGGGCGGCCATGACCGCGCCGCAGACCAATCCCGCCGCCCGCATCCGTGCAGCACTGGATCGGTTGGCGGGTGATCGGCCCGCGCTCGGGATCGCGGTTTCGGGCGGCGGTGATTCGGTCGCCCTGATGCACATCGCGGCCGGCTGGGCCCGCGCACGCAGGGTGATGGTGGCGACCGTCGATCACGGGTTGCGCGCCGAAAGCGCGGAGGAGGCGTGGGCGGTCGCCCGCGAGGCCGCAAGGCTGGGGCTGCCGCATGAGACGCTGCACTGGCAACGCGCGGACGAAACCGGCAACCTGATGGCCGCTGCCCGCGACGCGCGGCTGCGGCTGCTGTCGGACTGGGCGCGACGCCAGCAGCTGCCGGCGGTGGCGCTTGGCCATACGGCCGACGATCAGGCCGAGACGCTGATGATGCGGCTGGCGCGCGGATCGGGACTGGACGGGCTGGCCGCCATGGCCGAGCAGCGGGAGGCCCATGACATGCTGTGGCTGCGGCCGATGCTGGGCGTCGGCCGGGCCGAGTTGCGCGACTGGCTTTGCGGGCGTGGCATCGGCTGGATCGACGATCCCAGCAACGAGAACGAGGATTTCGAACGCATCCGCATCCGCAAGGCGATCGCGGCCTGTGGTCTGGATCCCGCCGCACTGGCCCGGGCGGCAATCCATATCGGTGAGGCGCGTGACGCCCTGACCCATTACGCCGCCGCCATCGCCGACAAGGCCGCGGTCGCGCGGGGCAGCATCGCCCTGCCATTGCAGCCCTTCCGCGACGCCCCGGCCGAGATTCGCCGCCGCCTGCTGATCGCCGCCTGCCGCTGGATCACCGGCGCCGCCTATCCCCCCCGCCGGGCGACGGTCATGAACGCGCTGAGCGCAGTCGAGGCCGGCAGCCGGGTCACGCTGGACGGCGCATTGATCGAGGCGTCAGACGGGCAATTGCGCGTCATCCGCGAGCCTGCGGCGGCATTACGCGCGAATGCAGGTGCCGGGCCTGTCTGGGACAATCGCTGGCAGATCCGCGGGTTAGAACCCGGACAACGTGTTTCTGCCCTGGGTTATGATGCGTTGACGGAACTTCCTTGGCGCGGCACGGCGCTGAGCCGCGACGAGGCGGCGGCGAGTCCGGCAATCCGCGACGGCGGCCGGCTGATCGCCGCCCCGCTGCTGCACCGACCCGACTCGCACGAGGTCTGGCCGATCCGCGGCGCGGCAGATTTCCGCAGACTGGTCGTGGTGCATTGAACCTGCGGCGATAATCCCTATTTTCATGCCAAACTGCTTTCCGCCGGAGGACCCGTTTTGGGCAACGCACGCAATCTGGCCTTCTGGGTCGTCCTGTTCCTGATGATCCTGGCGCTGTTCAACCTGTTCAGCGACGGGACCGCGACCATGAACAGCCGCCAGATCAGCTATTCGGATTTCATCGAGCGGGTGGACAATGATCAGGTCTCGGCCGTGACCATCGATGGCGAGGATCTGATGATCACCGGCACCGATGGCCAGCAATATGCGACCGTGCGTCCGATGGGCGAGGAAATCACCGACCGGCTGATCGACAAGAGCGTCAACGTGAAGGTCGTCAAGCAGCAGCAGTCGGGCATCATGTCGCTGCTGGGCGTCTGGCTGCCCTTCATCCTGCTGATCGGGGTGTGGATCTTCTTCATGAATCGCATGCAGGGCGGCGGCAAGGGCGGCGCCATGGGCTTTGGCAAGTCGCGCGCCAAGCTGCTGACCGAGAAGCACGGCCGGGTGACCTTCGACGACGTGGCCGGCATCGACGAGGCCAAGGAAGAGCTTGAGGAGATCGTCGAATTCCTGCGCAACCCGCAGAAATTCAGCCGCCTGGGCGGCAAGATCCCGAAAGGCGCGCTGCTGGTCGGCCCTCCGGGCACCGGTAAGACGCTGCTGGCCCGCGCGATCGCAGGCGAGGCCGGCGTGCCCTTCTTCACCATCTCGGGTTCGGATTTCGTCGAGATGTTCGTGGGCGTCGGCGCCTCGCGCGTCCGCGACATGTTCGAGCAGGCCAAGAAATCGGCCCCCTGCATCGTCTTCATCGACGAGATAGACGCCGTGGGCCGGTCGCGCGGCGTCGGCATCGGCGGCGGCAATGACGAGCGCGAGCAGACCCTGAACCAGCTTCTGGTCGAGATGGACGGCTTCGAGGCGAATGAGGGCATCATCATCATCGCCGCCACCAACCGCAAGGACGTGCTGGACCCGGCGCTGCTGCGCCCCGGCCGCTTTGACCGCCAGATCCATGTGCCCAATCCCGACATCAAGGGCCGCGAGAAGATCCTTGGCGTCCATGCCCGCAAGGTGCCGGTCGGCCCCGATGTCGACCTGCGCATCATCGCCCGCGGCACGCCCGGCTTCTCGGGCGCGGATCTGATGAACCTCGTCAACGAGGCGGCGCTGATGGCGGCGCGGATCGGACGGCGTTTTGTCAGCATGGAAGATTTCGAGAACGCCAAGGACAAGGTGATGCTGGGGGTCGAGCGCCGCTCGATGGTGCTGACGCCCGAGCAGAAGGAAAAGACCGCCTATCACGAGGCCGGCCACGCCATCGTCGGCCTCAGCCTGCCGAAATGCGACCCGGTCTACAAGGCGACGATCATCCCGCGCGGCGGCGCGCTTGGCATGGTGGTCAGCCTGCCCGAGATGGACCGGCTGAACTACCACAAGGACGAGGCCAAGGAAAAGCTGGCGATGACCATGGCCGGCAAGGCGGCCGAGATCATCAAATACGGTGAAGAGGGTGTCTCGAACGGCCCTGCCGGCGACATCCAGCAGGCCAGCCAGCTGGCCCGCGCCATGGTGATGCGGTGGGGCATGTCCGACAAGGTCGGCAATATCGACTATGCCGAGGCGCATGAGGGTTACAACGGCAATACCGGCGGCTTCTCGATCTCGGCGGCGACCAAGGAACTGATCGAGCAGGAGGTCCACGACCTGATCGAACAAGGCTATCAGGAAGCCCGCCGCATCCTGATCGAGAAGAACGAGGAATTCGAACGGCTGGCCCAGGGCCTGCTGGAATACGAGACCCTGACCGGCGAGGAGATCGGCAAGATCATCCGCGGCGAGGCTCTGGGCGGCGATGACGACACGCCGGGCAGCGCCATCCCCTCGGTCACCGCCGTTCCCAAGGCCGGCAAGCCGGCCCCCGGCGGCGACCCCGCGCCGGCCTGAACTCGGCCCGAAATCGGGCTGACCTTTCGGAAAACCCGGCCCCCGTGGCCGGGTTTTTTCGTGTCCGGCCTCGCCGTCCCGCCCGGCTCGGCGGGTGCCGCGCCGCGCCGGCGGCAAGCCCCTTGCACCCGCGCCGGCCTCGGTGCATGCCCTGCCCATGACCGAGATAGACGATATTCCCGACATGACGGCCCTGCGCGCCGAGATCGACGCGCTGGACCGGCAGCTGATCGCGCTTCTGGCCCGCCGGCACGCGCTGATCGACCGCGCCGGCCGGATCAAGGCGGCCGAAAACCTGCCCGCCCGCATCGGCTGGCGGGTCGAGCAGGTGGTCGCAAATGCGCGCCACAACGCCGCTGCCGCAGGGCTGGAACCCGATCTGATCGAGACAATCTGGCGCCAGCTGGTCGAGGCCGCGATCGCGCAGGAAGACCGTCAACTGAAGGGAAGACAAGATGACCGCCACGCTGATTGACGGCAAGGCCTTTGCGGCCGGCCTGCGCGCCCGGATCGCAACCGAGGTCGCGGCGCTGAAGGCCCGCGGCATCACGCCGGGCCTGGCGGTGGTTCTGGTGGGCGCGGATCCGGCCAGCCAGGTCTATGTGCGCTCGAAGGGCAAGCAGACCCTCGAGGTCGGCATGAATTCCTTCGAGCATCGCCTGCCCGCCGAAACGCCCGAGGCCGAACTTCTGGCGCTGATCGAAAGGCTGAACGCCGACCCCGCGGTGAACGGCATCCTGGTACAGCTGCCCCTGCCCGGCCATATGAACGAGGCGGCGGTGATCAACGCCATCGCCCCCGAGAAGGATGTGGACGGCTTTCATATCCTCAATGTCGGGCGGCTGGCGACCGGGCAGAAGGCGATGGTGCCCTGCACGCCTCTGGGGTGCCTGATGCTGTTGCGCGACCGGCTGGGCAGCCTGTCGGGCAAGCGCGCGGTGGTGATCGGGCGCAGCAATATCGTCGGCAAGCCGATGGCGCAGCTTCTGCTGCGCGACAGCGCCACCGTCACCATCGCCCATTCGCGCACCGCGGATCTGCCCGCGCTCTGCCGCGAGGCCGATATTCTCGTCGCCGCCGTCGGCCGCCCGCTTTTCGTCGGAGGCGACTGGATCAGGCCCGGCGCCACGGTCGTCGATGTCGGCATCAACCGCACCGATGACGGGCTGGTGGGCGATGTCGATTTCGAAGCCGCGCGCAAGGTCGCCGGCGCCATCACCCCGGTCCCGGGCGGCGTCGGCCCGATGACCATCGCCTGCCTGCTGGCCAATACCCTGACCGCCACCGCGCGCGCCAACGGCCTGCCCGATCCCGACGGCCTTACCCCATAAGGCGACCGCCAAGAGATCAAGCCCGCCCCAATCGGCCTCCGGTCCCGCCTAATCCTCGAACAGTCTGGTCTGTCCCTGAGGAACCGGCGCCGCCAATCCCAGATGCCGCCACGCCCGGGCGGCAAGCTGGCGGCCCCGGGGCGTGCGCGCGATCAGGCCCTGCTGCAGCAGATAGGGCTCGATCACCTCCTCGATGGCATCGCGGCTTTCCGACAGGGCCGCCGACAGCGTCTCGACCCCGACCGGGCCGCCACCGTAATGCTCGGCCATCAGCGTCAGATAGCGGCGATCGGCGCCGTCCAGCCCCAGATCGTCGACGCCCAGCCGGGTCAGGGCCGTATCGGCGATCTGCCGGGTCAGGCGGCCATCGCCCTCGACCAGCGCGAAATCGATCACCCGGCGCAGCAGCCGGCCGGCGATGCGCGGCGTGCCGCGGGCACGGCGCGCGATCTCGCGCGTGCCGTCGGGATCGGCCTCGATCCCCATCATCCGCGCCCCGCGCTGGACGATCAGGTCAAGCTCGGCGATCTCGTAGAACTGCAGCCGGGTCGGAATGCCGAAGCGGTCACGCAGCGGCGTCGTCAGCAGGCCCAGCCGTGTCGTCGCCCCGACCAGCGTGAAGGGCTGCAACTCGATCCGGACGGTGCGGGCGGCGGGGCCTTCGCCGATCACCAGATCCAGTTCGAAATCCTCCATCGCCGGGTAAAGCACCTCTTCCACCGCCGGGTTCATGCGGTGGATCTCGTCGATGAACAGCACGTCGCGGGCTTCCAGATTGGTCAGGATCGCGGCCAGATCGCCGGCCCGCGCCAGAACCGGACCGCTGGTCATGCGGAAGTTCACCCCCAGTTCGCGCGCCATGATCTGCGCCAGCGTGGTCTTGCCAAGGCCGGGCGGGCCGAAAAACAGCGTGTGATCCATGGCCTTGCCACGCATCTTCGCACTTTCGATGAAGACCCGCAGATTGGCGCGCGCCTCGGCCTGACCCACGAAATCGCTGAGCGCCTGCGGGCGCAGGGCACGGTCCTCGGTCTCGTCCTCAAGCCGTTCGGGGCGAAGGGTCGGGTCGGGCTGGGTCATGGCTTGGCCATCCGCTGCAATCGCGCGATCCGTTCCTCGGTCGGCGGGTGGGTGGCGAACAGGTTGTCCATGCGCAACCCGTGCAGCGGGTTGATGATGAACAGCGCCGCCGAGGCCGGGTTACGCTCGGCCGGGATGTTCAGGCTGCGCCCCGCCAGCTGCGCGATCCGGTTCAGGGCCGAAGCCAGCGCCAGCGGCTGGCCGCAGATCCCGGCCCCCCCGCGATCCGCCTCGTATTCCCGGCTGCGCGAGATCGCCATCTGCACCATCATGGCGGCGACGGGGGCAAAGATCATCGCCAGGATCGCGCCAAGGCCGCCGCCGCGATCCTCGCGACCGCCGGAAAACAGCAGCATGTTGCCCATCATCGCAATGGCCCCGGCCATGGTCGCGGTGACGGTCATGGTCAGCGTGTCGCGATGGCGGATATGGGCCAGTTCGTGGGCGATGACGCCGGCAAGCTCATCGCGGTTCAGGCCGCGCAGCAGCCCCTGCGTGACGGCCACGGCCGAGTTCGAGGGGTTGCGGCCGGTGGCGAAGGCGTTGGGCTGTTCGGTCGGCAGCAGATAGACCCGCGGCATCGGCAGGTCCGCGCGTCGGGCAAGTCCGGCCACCAGCGCATGCAGCTCGGCCCCCTGCTGCGGGGTCAGTTCCACCGCGCCCTGCTGGCGCAACACCATCCTGTCGCTGTTCCACCAGGCGAAGACATTGCCGGCACCGGCAAGGATCAGTGCGAGGACGGCCCCGCCCCGGCCACCCAGCATCCAGCCCAGCCCCATGAGCAGCGCGGTCATGGCGGCCATCAGGATGAAGGTGCGCATGTGTCCGGCCATGCGCCTACCCCTTCGGCGCCAGCGACTTCAGTGCCGCGCGGATCAGCGCCGCGGTATCGGCCCCGGGTTCCCGCGCCTGCGCCTCGGCGACCGCCGTTACCGCCTCGGATTGGGCGTAACCGAGATTGCCAAGCGCCGACAGGGCATCGGCCGCCGCCCTTGCCGTCTGCGCCACGTCGGCGATGGGGCGCGCCCCGGGGCCGGCCGTCGAGGCCGGCGCCGGGGCGGCGGACGGGCCGGGCTCGATGCCCGGCCCGTCCGCACCGCCCGCATCGACCGTCAGATCGCCGCCAAGCGCCATGATCGCCGGCGCCTTGTCCTTCAGTTCCAGCACCACGCGCTGCGCCAGCTTCGGCCCCACGCCCTGCGCCTTGCGGACCGAGGACCAGTCGCCAAGCGCAATCGCCCGGCCCAGCCCCTCGGCCCCCAGGGTGCCCAGAATGGCCAGCGAGACCTTCGAGCCGACCCCCTGCACCGAGGTCAGCAGCCGGTGCCATTCCTTCTCCAGCAGCGTCGGAAAGCCGAACAGCTGCAGCAGATCCTCGCGCACCAGAAGATCGGTATAGAGCGCCACCGCCTGCCCCGCCGGGGGCAGGCCGGCCGCCGTGCGTTCGCTGACATGGACGATATAGCCGACGCCGCGCACATCGATCAGCACATGGTCGCGCGCCCGGTGCAGGATCACCCCGGCAATGCGGCCGATCATGCCACACCCCGCGCGGGCCGGATCGCGCGGCCCTGCAGGTGATGGGCATGGCAGATGGCGATGGCCAGCGCATCGGCGGCATCCGGCCCTTCGAACTGCACGCCGGGCAGCTGCACCCGCACCATGTGCTGGATCTGTTCCTTGCCGGCATGGCCGACGCCGACCACGGTCTTCTTGACCGCGTTCGGGGCGTATTCGCCGACCTCGATCCCGGCCTCGGCCGGGGCCAGCACCGCGATCCCGCGCGCCTGACCCAGCTTCAGCGTTCCGACCGCATCGCGATTGACGAAGGTCTGCTCGACCGCCGCCGCGTCCGGGGCATGTTCCGCGATCACCGCGCAGAGCCCGCGAAACAGCACCGACAGCCGCGCCCCCAGTGCCGCATCGCCGCCCCCTCCGCTGCGGATCACCCCGTTCGCCACATGGCGCAGCCGCGGCCCGTCCATGTCGATGATGCCCCAGCCCATGTTCCTCAACCCGGGATCGATCCCCAGAACCCGCATGCCTGCCCCTTTCCGGTTTTTCCCTGAACTAGCACGAAAGGCGAACATCGCCTAGAGGGAACGGTTTGTCCGGGGCATTTGCTTGACTTCAAGCGCCCGATTGGAAACACAAGGTCAATTACAACAATAATCCGCCACAGGAACGAGGACCCATGTCGCCAGCCCTCATCGCCCTGCTGCCTTTCATCGGGGCGCTGCTTCCCGGCCTTCTGATCCGCTCGGGGCGCACGGTGGCGGCCGCGGCCTGCGGGACGACGACGCTGGTCGCATTGCTGGGCTTGCTGCTGCATATCCCCGCGATCCTGCGCGGCGAGGTGATCACGGCGCGGATCGCCTGGCTGCCACAGATCCAGCTGAACGCCAATTTCCGCATCGACGGGTTGTCGCTGCTGTTCGGGATCCTGATTCTGGGCATTGGCCTGCTGATCATCCTCTATGCGCGCTTCTACCTGTCGCGGAAGGATTCGGTCGGCAAGTTCTATACCTACCTGATGCTGTTCCAGGGCGCGATGGTCGGCATCGTGCTGAGCGACAACATCCTGTTGCTGCTGGTGTTCTGGGAACTCACCTCGCTGTCGTCCTTCCTGCTGATCGGCTATTGGCGGCACCTGCCCGAGGGGCGCCAGGGCGCGCGCATGTCGCTGGCGGTGACCGGCCTCGGCGGGCTGGCGATGATCGCCGGCCTGCTGATCCTGGGGCAGATCGCCGGCAGCTATGACATCAGCGATATCCTGACGGCCCGGGAGGCGGTTCAGTCCAGCCCCTGGTACACGCCGGCCCTGATCCTGATCCTGATCGGTGCCTTCACCAAGTCGGCGCAATTCCCGTTCCATTTCTGGTTGCCGCATGCGATGGCCGCGCCGACCCCGGTTTCCGCCTATCTGCACAGCGCCACCATGGTGAAGGCCGGGCTGTTCCTGATGGCGCGGCTGTGGCCGGTTCTGTCGGGAACCGAGCAGTGGTTCTGGATCGTCGCCACGACCGGGCTGGTCACCATGCTGCTGGGGGCGTTGATCGCCACCTTCAAGGACGATCTCAAGGCGCTGCTGGCCTTTTCCACGGTCAGCCATCTGGGCCTGATCACCATGCTGCTGGGCTTCGGCACCGAAGAGGCCGCCATCGCCGCCGTGTTCCACATCATCAACCATGCCACCTTCAAGGCCGCGCTGTTCATGACCGCCGGGATCATCGACCACGAGACCGGGACACGCTCGATCGCGCGGCTCGGGGGCCTGCGTCGGCTGATGCCGGTGACATTCGTCATCGGCACCGTCGCGGCGCTGTCCATGGCCGGGATCGCGCCCCTGAACGGCTTCCTGTCGAAGGAGATGATGCTCTACGAGGTCAGCCATCTGGAGGTGGCGAAACAGGGCTTCATGCTGTTCGCCACGCTCGCCGCGCTGTTCTCGGTCTGCTATTCGCTGCGCTTCTTCGTCCAGGTCTTCCTTGGCCCGGAACGGCACGACTACCCGCATCACCCGCATGACCCGAATTTCGGCATGTGGGCCGGGCCGGCCTTCCTGGTGGTGCTGGTGGTGCTGATCGGGCTGTTCCCCAATACCATGGCGGGCTGGCTGATCGATGCCTCGGCCGGCGCCGTGACCGGCGCAGAGGTCGAGACGCATATTTCGTTGTGGCACGGGGTGAATGCGGCGCTGATCATGTCGCTGATCGCGATTGCCGGCGGCGCGACGCTGCTGTCGATGCACAAGCCGCTGCTGGCCGCATGGGAGGCCGCGCCGCGGCCCGAGGCCAAGACCATCTATGACTGGGTGGTGCTGCGCTGCGTTCTGGTCGGGCGGGCACTGACCGACGCCATGACCAACGGCTCGATGCCGCGCGCCCTGTCGGCCTTCACCCTGGCGACGCTGTTTGCCGGAAGCTTCGCCTGGTATACCGGCTCGGCCGGTCCGGTGACGCGGCCCATGCTGCCGGTCACGCCGGTGCCGCTGATCGGCTGGATCATGGCCATGGTCGCAACCGCCTGCATGGTCTTCTTCCATCGCATCCGCGTGCTGGCGCTGGTGCTGGTCGGCATCGTCGGGCTGATCGTCTCGGTCTTCTTCGCCTATTTCTCGGCCCCCGATCTGGCGCTGACGCAGATCTCGGTCGAGGTGGTGACGGTGATTCTGCTGCTGCTGGCGCTGAACTTCCTGCCGAAGCGGACGCTGACCGAGACGCCCGCGATCCATCGCGGCTTCGACGCATTCATCGCCACCCTGGCCGGCCTCGGCTTCGGCGGGCTGACCTATGCGATGCTGCGCCGCGACTTCGCCTTCCCCACGATCTCCAGCTACATGCTGGACAACAGCTACAAGCTGGGCGGCGGCGACAATGTGGTGAACGTCATCCTGGTGGACTTCCGCGGCTATGATACATTCGGCGAGATCACCGTGCTGGGCATTGCCGCGCTGGCGATCTTTGCCCTGACCCAGACACTGCTGCAGGGCCGTTCGGCCAAGCGACTGATCAACTGGACCCATGACCAGCGGCGCGCGGGCGACCGCCACCCGCTGATGCTGGTCATCGCCACCCGGGTGCTGCTGCCGATCTCGCTGGTCGTGGGCCTGTTCATCTTCCTGCGCGGCCATAACGACCCCGGCGGCGGCTTCATCGCCGGCCTCGTCGTCGCCATCGCCCTGCTGATGCAATACATGGCCTCGGGCTATGGCTGGGCGCAGGAGCGTCAGGCCCTTCCCTATCACGCGCTGATCGGCGCGGGCGTGGTCGCGGCGGGCGTCACCGGCCTCGGGGCCTGGTTCAACGGCCGGCCATTCCTGACCTCGGCCTACGGCTATTTCAAGCTGCCCTTCATCGAGGAATTCGAACTGGCCACGGCCATGGGCTTCGATCTCGGCGTGTTCCTCTGCGTGGTCGGCGCGGTGATGCTGGCGCTGAACTCGCTCAGCCGGATCGCCCGCAAGGCCGGCGAGGTCGTGAACAAGACGCCGATGGACATCGACCTCAGCGACGAACATCCGGAGGGGGCAAGCTGATGGAGTTCCTTGTCGCTTCTGCCGTTGGCGCGATCACTGCGGCCGGCATCTATCTGATCCTGCGCCTGCGGACCTTCGCGGTGGTGCTGGGCATGACCATGCTGACCTATGCGATCAACGCCTTCCTCTTCGCGACCGGCCGGCTGGTGGTGAACAAACCCCCGATCCTGCTGGGCCACAGCAACATCAACCCCGCCGATTATACCGATCCGCTGCCGCAGGCGCTGGTGCTGACGGCCATCGTCATTTCCTTCGGCATGACCGCCGTGGTGGTGATGATGGCGCTTGGCGCCTTCATCGAGGGCGGCGACGACCATATCAACATGCCCGACGACGATCGCATCATGCCGACGCTGAAGACACTCGACGACCAGAAGCCCGAGGACGAGACCGCATGACCCACTGGCTGATCGCTCCGGTCCTTGTTCCCGCGCTTCTGGGCTCGCTGATGGTGCTGTGGATGCGCCACGACCTGCTGCAGCAGCGGGTCTTCGGCCTTATCGGCAGCCTGCTGACCCTGGCGGTGGCGCTTGTCCTGACCGGCATGGCGGCGGGCGGCGAGGTTCATGTCTATCGCCTTGGGAACTGGCCCGCGCCCTTCGGCATCGTGCTGATGCTGGACCGGCTGTCGGCCCTGATGCTGCTGCTGACGGCGATCCTCGCCGTGGTGGTGCAGCTTTACGGCGTCGGCTCGGGCTGGGACCGCAAGGGCTGGCATTTCCATTCGCTGTGGCAGTTTCAGCTGATGGGGCTGAACGGCGCCTTCCTGACCGGCGACGCCTTCAACCTGTTCGTGTTCTTCGAGGTGCTGCTGATCGCCAGCTACGGGCTGATGATCCATGGCGGCGGCCCGATGCGTCTGCGTGCGGGCGTGCAGTACATCTCGTTCAACCTCGCCGGCTCGACCCTGTTCCTGGCCGCACTGGGCACGCTCTATACCGTCACCGGCACGCTGAACATGGCCGACATGGCCGAGCGCGTGGCGATGATGCCCGTTGAGGACACGGCACTTCTGCGCACCGGTGCCGTGCTGTTGCTGCTGGTCTTCGCGATCAAGGCGGCGCTGGTGCCGCTGCATTTCTGGCTGCCCTCGACCTATGCCAACGCGCCGGGTCCGGTGGCGGCGCTGTTCGCGATCATGACCAAGGTCGGCGTCTATGCGATCATCCGTTTCTTCACGCTGATCTTCCCGCAGGATTCGGTGACCGAGAACATCGCCACCGACCTGATCCTGCCCGCCGCGCTGATCACGCTGACATTGGGGCAGATCGGGGTTCTGGGCACCCGCAGCCTGACGCGGCTGGCGGCCTATGCGGTCGTCGCCTCGGTCGGGATGCTGATGATCTCGGTGGCGCGTTTCGATGCGCAGGGGCTGACGGCGGGGCTTTATTACCTGATCCATTCGACGCTGGTCGGGGCGGCGCTGTTTCTGGTGGTGGATCTGGTCGCGGCCCGGCGCGGCGGCGATTTCTGGCTGCGGCTGCGGCCCGCGATCGCGAATACCGGGCTGATCTCGGCCCTGTTCTTCCTGACCGCCATCGCCGTGGTCGGCCTGCCGCCGCTGTCGGGTTTTCTGGGCAAGCTGATGATCCTGAACGCGACCATGGACGATCCCTGGATGGCAGGGATCTGGTCCACGATCCTGATCACCTCGCTGGTCGCGCTTGTCGCCTTTTCCCGCGCCGGCTCGATCCTGTTCTGGAAGGCGCATGAGATGGATCCCGAGCCCGGCAACGACACCGACGAGGGCGAGGCGCCGAAGCGCGGCCCGATCCCGACCAAGCTGGAAACCGACGAGCCGATCCAGGATGTCGCCGATTCCGCCGCCCCCTGGCTTGCCTTCCTGTCGACCGGAACGCTGCTGGCGGGCAGTGTCGCCCTGACGCTGTTCGCAGGCCCGCTGACGCGCTATCTTCAAGGCACCGCCGATCAGCTGACCAGCCCGCAGATCTACTATGAATCCGTGCTGCGCCAGCAGGAGGGTTCGCGATGATCCGCCGCCTGTTTCCCCATCCCTATCTGTCGGCGCTGCTGGTGGTGATCTGGATGCTGCTGGTGAACCGCTTTACCTGGGGCTCGCTGGTGTTCGCCGTCATCCTCGGCACGGTTATTCCGCTGCTGACCGAACCCTACTGGCCCGATCGCGCGCGGCTGCGCCATCCGGGCAAGATCGTGTTCTATGTGCTGCTGGTCCTGCATGACATCATCAAGGCCAATGTCCAGGTCGCGCTGATCGTCCTGTTCAAGCCGAACCGCAAGCTGCAGCCCGCCTGGATCACCATCCCGCTGGACCTGCATACCCCCGAGGCGATCACCGTGCTGGCCGGCACGATCACCCTGACCCCGGGCACGGTCAGCGCCGATCTGTCGCAGAACGGCCATGCGCTGCTGGTCCATTGCCTGCACGCCCCCGAACCCGAGGCGGTGATCGACGAGATCAAGACCCGCTACGAGGCCCGGCTGAAGGAGATCTTCGAATGATCGAATATGCGCTCTGGTTCGCCTTCACCTGTTTCGGGATCGGCCAGCTGTTCTGCCTCTTCCGCTTGGTCTTCGCGCCCGGCGTCGGCGACCGGGTGCTGGCGCTGGACACGATGGCCATCAACATGATCGCGCTGATCGCGTTGTTCGGCATCCTGCATGACACGACGATGTATTTCGAGATCATGATGCTGTTCGCCATGGTCGGCTTCGTCTCGACCGTGGCCTATGCCAAGTTCCTGCTGCGCGGCGACGTGATCGAATAGAAAGGACCGGGAATGGAACAGATCGGCGAAATCCTGATCTCGGCGCTGCTGGTGCTGGGCGGCCTGTTCGGGCTGGTCGGCTCATACGGGCTGGTCAAGCTGCCCGACCAGATGACCCGCCTGCATGCACCGACCAAGGCCGCCACGCTGGGCGTCGGCGGCGTCCTGATCGCCTCGCTCATGTGGTTCGCCTTCTTCGGCGAGGCGCCCAGCTGGCACGAATTGCTGATCACCCTGTTCCTGTTCCTGACCGCCCCGATCACCGGGATGATGATCTCGAAGGCCAACATGCACCTGACCTGGGAGCCTGATGAGCTGCCGCATTGCGGCCCGGACATGCAGTGGGCGACCTATGGCGATTCTGCCGAACGCAGCCTGATGGATGGCGAGACCAGCCAAGACCAGCGCGACCACCGGGAATAGCCCGGTCCCGCCGTTCTTCCAAGCTTCCCCGGGCAAGGCACGCGGCCGCGCCTATTCCTCAATGACCTCCAGCACACCCGGCACCGCGCGCAGCGCCTGCCGCGCGGGCGTGGTCAGCGGCATGTCGTTGGCAACCTCGATCTCGATCATCTCGTCGCCCTCGCGGAGGCGCAGCAGCACCGGCCCGCGCGAGCGCGGCGACGCCGCGATATCGGTCCGGATGCGGCCCAGGACCTCGGCCAGCCGCGGGATGGTGTCGGCCCCCTGGATCTGGACCGCCAGAGAGCCGGCACCGGCATCGGCCACCGCTTCCTCCAGCCGCGCGACCGAATTCGCCAGCATCTTCACCTGATCGCCCGAGGGTTCGACCTTCACCTGCAAGACCACGTTCTCGCCCGGCTCCAGCCGGTCGCGGGCCGCGTTCAGCAGGTCGGAAAACACCGTGACCTCGTAAAGCCCGGTCGGGTCGGACAGGCTGACAAAGGCATATTGCGTGCCCTTGGCCGATTTGCGCTCCTGCCGCGCGGCCACGGTGCCGGCGATGCTGGCCACAAGGGGACCGCCCGTCGCATCCGCGCTGATCTCGGCCAGCGTCTGCACCTTCTTGCGCCGCAGGGCGGGCAGGTAGTCATCCAGCGGATGCCCCGACAGGTAGAAGCCCACGGCCTTGTGTTCCTCGCCCAGCTTCTCGGTCGGCAGCCAGACCTGCGCCAGGGCGGCGCGGGGCGGCGGCAGATCCTCGCCGCCGCCGAACAGGCTGGTCTGCGAGGACGCGGCCTGTTCCTGCACCGCCGCCGACCATGCGACCAGCCCGTCCAGCGATTTCATCACCCGCGCGCGGTTGTCGTCCAGCGCGTCGAAGGCCCCGGCCCGGGCCAGCATCTCCAGCGGCCGCTTGCCCACCCGCTTCATGTCCACGCGGCGGGCGAAATCATGCATGCCGGCGAAGGGCCGATCGCCGCGCGCCTCCTCGATCAGCCGCATGGCGTCGACCCCGACCCCCTTCAACGCACCCAGGGCATAGTGGATGCGCCCGTCCCTCACGGTGAATTTCGGGGCCGAGCGGTTGACGCAGGGCGCGACGATCTCGATCCCCATCCGGTCGCATTCGCGTTTATAGACGGCCAGCTTGTCGGTCAGGTGGATATCGCAGTTCATCACCGCGGCCATGAACTCGACCGGGTGATTGGCCTTCAGCCAGGCGGTCTGATAGCTGACCACGGCATAGGCCGCCGCATGCGACTTGTTGAAGCCGTAATTGGCGAATTTCTCCAGCAGGTCGAAGACCTCGCCGGCCTTCTTCTCGGGGACGCCGTTCCCGACGCTGCCGGTGATGAATTTCGGCCGCTCCTTGGCCATCTCGGCGGCGATCTTCTTCCCCATGGCGCGGCGCAGCAGGTCGGCGCCGCCAAGGCTGTATCCCGCCATGACCTGCGCGATCTGCATCACCTGTTCCTGATAGACGATGATGCCCTGGGTTTCGGCCAGGATATGGTCGATGCTGGGATGGATCGATTCCAGATCGCGCAGCCCGTTCTTAACCTCGCAATAGGTCGGGATGTTCTCCATCGGGCCGGGACGATAGAGCGCGACCAGCGCCACGATATCCTCGATGCAGGTCGGCTTCATGCGCCGCAGCGCATCCATCATGCCCGAGCTTTCGACCTGGAACACCGCCACGGTGCGGGCACTGGCGAACAGGTCGTAACTCGCCTTGTCGTCCAGCGGGATGGCGTTGATCTGATTCTCGGCCCCCTCGGGCGGATCATAGAGCCGCCGCCCGTCCGCCGCGACATGCAGGGGCCGGCCGCCGCCATTGATCAGATCGACCGCGTTCTGGATCACCGTCAGGGTCTTCAGGCCCAGAAAGTCGAACTTCACCAGCCCCGCCTGCTCGACCCATTTCATGTTGAACTGGGTGGCCGGCATCTCGGATCCCGGATCGCGGTACAGCGGCACCAGCCTGTCCAGCGGCCGGTCCCCGATCACCACACCGGCGGCATGGGTCGAGGCATTGCGATAGAGGCCCTCGATCTTCTCGGCATAGTCCAGCAGGCGCGCCACCACCTCTTCGCGGGCGGCCTCGCGCAGGCGGGGTTCCTCGGCGCGGGCCTTGGTCACGCTGACCGGCTTTACCCCCTCGACCGGGATCATCTTCGACAGCCGGTCCACCTGCCCGAAGGGCATCTGCAGTACGCGGCCGACATCGCGGACGGCGGCCTTCGACAGCAGCGCGCCGAAAGTGATGATCTGGCCGACCTTGTCCTCGCCGTATTTCTCCTGAACGTAGCGGATCACCTCTTCGCGGCGGTCCATGCAGAAATCGATGTCGAAATCCGGCATCGAGACCCGTTCCGGGTTCAGGAAGCGCTCGAACAGCAGGGAATAGCGCAGCGGGTCGAGGTCGGTGATGGTCAGCGCATAGGCGACAAGACTGCCCGCGCCCGAGCCCCGCCCCGGCCCGACCGGGATATCGTGATCCTTGGCCCATTTGATGAAATCGGCAACGATCAGGAAATAGCCGGGAAAGCCCATCTGCTCGATGATGCCCAGCTCGAAATCCAGCCGCTGGTGATACTCCTCGACCGGCACCGAATGGGGGATGACCTTCAGCCGCGCCTCCAGCCCCTCGCGGGCCTGACGGCGCAGTTCCTCGACCTCGTTCTCGGCGAATTTCGGCAGGATCGGCTTGTGCCTGGTCACCGCGAAGGCGCAGCGGCGGGCGATTTCCACCGTATTCTCCAGCGCCTCGGGCAGGTCGGCGAACAGCACCGCCATTTCCTCGGCCGACTTGAAGTAATGCTGCGGGGTCAGGCGGCGGCGCGGCTGCGACTGGTCCACATAGGCTTTCTCGCTGATGCAGATCAGCGCGTCATGCGCCTCGTACATCTCGGGCCTGGGGAAATGGACATCATTGGTGGCAACCAGCGGCAGGCCCCTGGCATAGGCCAGTTCGATCAGCCCGGCCTCGGAGGCCGCCTCGGCCTCCATCAGCCCGCCATTCTCGCCCGGATGGCGCTGCAATTCGACATAGAGCCGGGTCGGGAAGGCCGCGGCCAGCCGCCCGGCGAGGGCCGCCGCCTTGTCGGCCTGCCCCTGCGCGATCAGTTGGCCCAATGGCCCGCCCGGCCCGCCGGTGAGACAGATCAGCCCGTCGGAGCGGTCGCAGAGTTCGTCCAGCGTCACATGCGGCAGGCTGCCGTCGCGGCGCAGATAGAGACAGGAATTCAGCGCCATCAGGTTCAGCCAGCCGGCCTGATCCTGCGCCAGCAGCACGACCGGGCCGGTCACCTCGGCGGCAAGCGTCACCTGACAGCCGACGATCGGCTGCACCCCCTTGTCGAGCGCCTTCACACTGAATTCCAGCGCCGCGAACATGGCGTTCGTATCGGTCAGCGCGACCGCCGGCATCCCGGCCTCGGCGGCCAGTGCGGGCAGCTTGCCGACGGGCACGGCCCCTTCCAGCAGCGAATGTTCGGAATGGGTGCGGAGGTGAATGAAACGGGGGGATTTCGGGCTCATGGCGGCACATTATCCCGGCCAGCCCGGACAGCGCAATCGGCGAAGCCGCAGCCGGACAGGCGAAACGGCTGGCCCGCCTTACCGGGCCGCGGCGAGGATCATCCCGGCCGCCTTCTCGGCGATCATCGTGACCGGGGCATGGGTGTTACCCGAGACGATCGAGGGCATGATCCCGGCATCCGCGATCCGCAGCCGTTCGATCCCGATGACCCGCAGTTCCGGGTCGACCACCGCCATCGGATCGGTGCCCATCTTCGTGGTGCCGACCGGGTGGAAGATCGTCGTGCCGACATCGCCCGCCGCCTGCGCCAGATCCGCGTCGCTTTGCAGATGTGCGCCGGGCTTCATCTCCTGCGGCGCGAATGCGGCCATCCGCCGCGTCTCCATCAGCCGCCGCGCATGACGCAGGCTGTCGATGGCCACCTGCCGGTCGCTGGGCGTTGACAGGTAGTTCAGCGCGATCGCGGGCGCGGCCTTCGGGTCGGGCGCGGTGACATGGCTGTGGCCGCGGCTTTCGGGCCGCAGATTGCAGACCGAGACCGTCAGCCCGGGAAAATCATGCAGCGGCTCGCCGAATTTCTCCAGCGACAGCGGCTGGACGTGATATTCGATATTCGCCGTCTCATAGGCCTCCGAGGATTTGGCGAAGATGCCCAGCTGGCTGGGTGCCATCGCCATCGGCCCCGAGCGGCGCAGCGCATATTCCAGCCCGATCCCGGCCTTGCCCCACAGCGTGCGCGCCCGGTCGTTCAGCGTCTTCGCGCCGCTGATGCGGAACACCGTGCGCAGTTGCAGGTGATCCTGCAGGTTCTCGCCCACGCCCGGCGCGTCCAGCAGCGTGTCGATACCCAACGCCGCCAGCCGGGCGCCCTGCCCGATGCCGCTCAGTTCCAGCAGCGCCGGGGAATTGATCGCGCCGGCCGCCAGCACCACCTCGCCGCGCGCCCGGGCCTGCATCCGGCGGCCGTTCTGGATGAAGACCGCACCGGTCGCGCGGCGGCCCTCAAGGCTCAGCCGCTCGACCTGGGCATGGGTTTCGATGCGCAGGTTCGGGCGGCCGCGGGCCGGGTTCAGGAAGGCCTTGCGCGCGTTCCAGCGGATGCCGCCGCGCTGGTTGACCGGGAAATAGCCGACGCCCTCGTTGTCGCCGCTGTTGAAATCCTCGCAGACCGGCAGGCCCATTTCCTGCGCGGCCTCGGCCACCGCATCGAGGATCGGCCAGCGCAGCCGCTGCTGCTCGACCCGCAATTCGCCCTCGGTCCCATGCGCGTCATTGGCCGGTCCGTAGTGACGTTCCGAACGGCGGAACAGCGGCAGCACGTCGTCCCAGCCCCAGCCGGGATTGCCGGCCTGCCGCCAGCGGTCGTAATCTGCCGCCTGCCCGCGCATGTAGATCATGCCGTTGATCGACGAGCAGCCGCCCAGCACACGCCCGCGCGGATAGTTCAGCCGCCGCCCGTTCAGCCCGGGATCGGCCTCGGTCTGATAGCACCAGTCCACCGCCGGGTTGCCCATCGCGAAGAGATAGCCCACCGGGACGTGAAGCCAGAACCGGTTGTCGCTGCCGCCGGCTTCCAGCAGCAGCACCCGATGGCGCGGATCGGCCGACAGCCGGTTGGCCAGCACGCAGCCGGCCGAGCCCGCACCGATCACGATGAAGTCATACTCGCCGATATCCTGCATGGCCGCCCCTCCCCGGATGAGGGGCAAAGCTAGTCTGCTTGCACCGATGCGACAAGACGGGCCGCCTTCGGCCCGGCGTCCCGCGGTTGCGCCCAAGGCTGCGGCGGTCTATCTGCGAGGGGTATCCACCGACCGAGGCAGCCATGATCGTGATCGCAACCATCGTCCTGGGCGCCCTTGTGGGCTGGCGCCGGGCCGCGCAACTGGGCGGCAACGGCCGCGACCGGGCGCAATACGCGGCAGGCTATGCCCTGGCCTTCGCGGTCCTCGGACTGTTCGTCACGATCGTCATCGACCGGATGGCCTGATGTTCATCCCCTTCCTCGACGCATTGCGCCGGCAGGGGGTTCCGGTCTCGCTGAGGGAATGGCTGGACCTGATGACCGGGATGCAGGCCGGCATCGCCGGCTGGACGGTGGATGGCTTCTATCACTTCGCCCGGCTCGCGCTGGTCAAGGACGAGCGGCATCTGGACCGCTTTGACCGCGCCTTCGCCGAAAGCTTCGCGGGGCTGGAACAGATCCCGGTCGAGGCCTTGGTGACCGAACAGGCGATCCCGAAGGAATGGCTGGAGAAGCTGGCCGAGAAATTGCTGACCGACGAGGAAAAGGCCGCGATCGAGGGCAGCGGCAGCTTTGAGGAACTGATGAAGAAGCTGCGCGAGCGTCTGGCCGAGCAGCAGGGCCGGCATCAGGGCGGCAACAAGTGGATCGGCACGGCCGGCACCTCGCCCTTCGGGGCCTATGGCTACAACCCCGAGGGCGTGCGGATCGGACAGCATGAAAGCCGCCACCGCCGCGCCGTGAAGGTCTGGGACAAGCGCGAGTTCCGCGATTTCGACGACTCGGTCGAACTGGGCACCCGCAACATCAAGGTCGCGCTGAAACGCCTGCGGCAATGGGCGCGTCACGGTGCCGCCGAGGAACTGGACCTGCCCGCGACCATCCGCGCCACCGCCGATCACGGTTATATCGACGTGCAGACCCGGCCCGAGCGTCACAACGCCGTCAAGGTGCTGCTGTTTCTGGATGTCGGCGGCTCGATGGACGACCATACGCGGCTGGTCGACGAACTGTTCAGCGCCGCCCGCGCCGAGTTCAAGCATATGGAGCATTTCTACTTCCATAACTGCCTCTACGAGGGGGTCTGGAAGGACAATCACCGCCGCTGGACCGAGCAGACTCCGACCTGGGACATCCTGCACCGCTTCGGGCGCGACTATAAATGCCTCTTTGTCGGCGATGCCTCGATGTCGCCCTATGAGATCGCGGTGCCGGGCGGGGCGAACGAACACTGGAACGAGGAGGCGGGCGAGTTGTGGCTGCGCCGCGCCTGCGAGACCTGGCCCGATCATGTCTGGCTGAACCCGGTGCCGGAACGGCACTGGCAATATACCCAGTCGATCCGTATGATCGGCCAGATCTTCGAAAGCCGGATGATGCCGCTGACACTGGAGGGGCTGACGCAGGCGATGCGGGTGCTGGGGTGAAACAGGAACTGCTGGCGCTGCTGCCGCAATGGGGGCCCTGGCTGATCGGGGTTTCGGCCTTCCTCTCATGCCTGATGCTGCCATTTCCGACCTCGTTTCTGCTGCTGACTGCGGGGGCGCTGTCCGGAACCGGCCATCTCTATCTGCCCGAACTGGTCGTCGCGGCCTTCGTCGGCGCGACGCTGGGCGATCTGGCGGCCTTCCTGCTGGCCCGGCGGATCGGGCCATGGCTGGACAGCCCCGGCAGCCGCAGCGCCGCGGTCCTGGCCAAGGCACATGACTTCATCGCGCGGCGCGGGGCGATGGCCGTCTTCCTGTCGCGCTGGCTGCTGACGCCGCTTGGTCCGGCGACCAACTACGTCTCGGGCATGGCCGGGCTTCCCCTGCCCCGGTTTCTGGCCGCCTCGGCTGCCGGCGAATTCCTGTGGGCAGCGCTGCACCTGACGCTGGGCCACCTCTTCGGTCGCCAGTTCCGAGATGCGGAAGGCGCTGCGGTGAAGGCACTGGCGGTCGGGGCCGTCCTTGCCCTGCTGGTCTGGCTGGGTCGCCATGCCTGGCGACGCTTTGGGTCAGGGCGGGACTCCGACCCCGTCTGAAGGCACCGGGTTCCGCCAGCCGTCTCTGGCGCAGGCCCGTCTGCGACCCTATCTGAGAATCATGCTGAAGCTGACGCCTCTTCTGTTGCTGCTCGTCTGGATGGCCGTCATGTGGTTCTTTTCCGCATGGCGCCTGAAGCAGGACCTGCGCGAGAAATCGACGCCGCTGAACCATCCCCGCCTGACGCCGGTGCTGAAGCGTCTGGGCGAGGCGATGGATCTGCCGCCGATCCGCGCGCATATCTACGAGGTCGAGCCGATCAACGGCCTTGCCGCCCCCGATGGCCGCATCTTCCTGACCCGCGGCTTCATCCGCAAGCTGGATGCCTGCGAGGTCACGCCCGAAGAACTGGCCAGTGTCATCGCGCATGAGCTGGGCCATGTCTCGCATGGCCATGCCCGCCGGCGGATGATCGATTTCGCCGGCCAGAACGCGATCCGGCTGGCGCTGACCGGGGTGCTCGGCCGCTTTCTGCCCGGAATCGGCGCCTGGATCGCCAATCTGGTCGCCAGCGCCGTCGCGGCGCGGCTGTCGCGGCAGGACGAGTTCGAGGCCGACCGCTTTGCCAGCGCGCTGATGATCCGCGCCGGTCTGGGAACCGGCCCGCAGAAATCCCTGTTTCGCAAGCTGGACAGCCTTGCCGGCGGCCGGGTGGCGGCGGGCGCGCCGGCCTGGCTGCTGTCGCACCCGCCGACCGCGCAACGCATCGCCGCCATCGAAGCCCAGGAGGCGCGCTGGTCGCAGGGCTGACGGCTTGCCGCCCGCCCGATTTCTCCTATTCTGGCGCGCAACGACAAGGCTTTTCGATGACGCGCCCGTTCCGCCGCCGCATTCTCTATATCCCCGGCTTCGACCCGATCCCGCCCCGCCGCTATCGCGAGATGTTTCGCCGTGAATCGGCCCGGCAGGCCGGGATTTCCGGTTACCGGATCGCGCCGAGCCCGCGCCAGCGCGGCACCGGCTTCGGCTGGTGCAGCATCGGACATTTCTCCGACGGCGAGGCCGAGGCAAGGTTCGAGGTGCTGATCTGGGACGATCTGGTGCAGGCATCGATGCGTCACGGCATTCCCGCCACCTATGCCCAGCTGGTCACGACAGCATGGATCTATATCGGCACGGGCACGCTGTTCCGGCTTATGCGCTTGCGGCGCGGGCCTGTGCTTGCCGCCCTCTACCCCGTCGCCATGCTGCTGCTGCAGGGCCTTCTGGCGCTCGCGCTCGGCGCGGTGGCGGGCTGGGCGGGGGCGCGGCTTGGCGGCTGGTGGCTGGGCCTGCCTTTGGCCGCGCTGGTCGCCTGTGCCCTGCTGATCTGGTTTCGTCGTCTCGACGGCAGGCTTTATGCCCATTACCTGATGCACGACTATGCCTTCACCGCCCGCGATCGCGGCGCCTATCCCGAGGCGCTGGAGGCCCGGCTTGCCCGATTCTCGGACCAGCTGGCCGGGGCGCTGAACGAGGAGGTGGACGAGGTGCTGGTGGTCGGCCATTCCTCGGGCGCCTATCTGGCGGTGTCGCTGCTGGCCGATGTGATCCGTTCCGGCCGGGTTCCCCCGCAGGGACCGGCGCTGGCCCTGATGACGCTTGGGCAGGTCGTGCCGATGGCCTCGTTCCTGCCGAGGGCGGACCGGCTGCGCGCCGATCTGGCCTTCCTGTCCGAGCAGCCCGGCATCTTCTGGCTGGATGTCTCGGCACCGGGTGACGCCTGCTGCTTTGGCCTCTGCGATCCGGTCGCGGTCAGCGGTGTGGCGGGGCCGGGGCAACGCTGGCCGCTGGTCGTCTCGGCCGCCTTCACCCGGACGCTGTCGCCGCAGATGCAGCGCAGCCTGCGCCACCGCTGGTTCCGGCTGCATTTCCAGTACCTGCACGCCTTCGACCGGCCCGGCGATTACGACTATTTCGCCATCACCGCCGGCCCCCGGCCGCTGGCGTCGCGCTTTGCCGCCCGCAGCCATTCGCCCGGCCGCATCACCCGCCCTGTG
Source organism: Paracoccus marinaquae (assembly GCF_018860165.1). Classification (GTDB taxonomy): domain Bacteria; phylum Pseudomonadota; class Alphaproteobacteria; order Rhodobacterales; family Rhodobacteraceae; genus Paracoccus; species Paracoccus marinaquae. The sequence continues at coordinate 60,629 of NZ_JAHKNG010000010.1, read as the reverse complement.
GGCAGGCGCCCATGATCCCGCCCAAGCCCGACAGCGCCGAGGGGCGCGGCTCGGTCCTGCGGCTGGCCCGCGCCTTTCGCCGCGACCTGCTGTCGGCCCTGCCCGCCCGATTGTACCGCGCCTGGATGGCCGAGTTCCGCAGCCCGCTGATCCACAGCTTCGTCTGCAACGACCCGGCGCTGGTCCGGCTGATCCTGCAGGAGCGGCCCGGCGACTTCCCGAAATCGAACCGGCTGCGCGAGGGACTGGCTCCCTTGCTGGGCAATTCGGTTTTCGTCACCAATGGCGAGGAATGGGCGCATCAGCGCCGCATCATCGACCCCGCCTTCGAGGGCGGCCGGCTGCGCGAGGTCTTTCCCGCCATCTGGTCGGCGACCGAAGCCGCGGTCGCGCGCCTGCGCCCCGGCGAGATCGACATCGAACCCGAGGCCAGCCACGCCGCCGCCGACGTGATCTTCCGGGCGCTGTTCTCGCTGCCGATCGAGCATGAGATCGCGGCCCGTGTCTTTCGCGCCTTCCGCGCCCATCAGGACGCCCAGCCCATCGTGAACCTTGCAGCGCTTGTGCCGCTGCCGCGCTGGCTGCCGCGCCTGCATTCGCGGCGCACGCGGCAGACCGCGGCCGAGATCCGCGGGCTGATCGAGGATCTGGTGAGCCAGCGGCTGGCAGCGATCGCGGCGGGCACCGCCCCCGACGATCTGGCAACCAAGATCATGACCACGCCGGACCCGGAAACCGGACGCTGCTTTGACGGCGCGGAAATGGTCGATCAGGTGGCGATCTTCTTTCTGGCCGGGCACGAGACCAGCGCCTCGGCGCTGGCCTGGGCGCTGTGGCTGCTGGCGACCCATCCCGACTGGCAGGATCGCGTGGCGGCCGAGGGCGCGGCGATGGCCCCCGATTTCTGCGCGGTCGCGGGCCTCAGGGCCAGCCGGGCGGTGTTTCGCGAGGCGCTGCGACTTTATCCGCCGGTGCCGATGATGGTGCGCGAGGCGACCCGGCCCGAAAACTTCCGCGACCGCGAGGTGCCGCCCGGCGCGCAACTGGTGCTGTCTCCCTGGCATCTGCACCGGCACGAAAGGCTGTGGGACCGCCCCGACGAATTCGACCCGGCCCGCTGGGAGACAGCCGAGGGCAAGGCCAGCGCGCGCCTGGCCTATATCCCCTTCTCTGCCGGGCAGCGCGTCTGCCCCGGCGCGGGATTTGCGATGGTCGAAGGCGTGCTGATGCTGGCGCGGATCGCCGCCGCCTTCCGGCTGTCACCGGGCGTGGTCCCTCCGATACCGACGGCGCGGCTGACGGTACGCGGCCGCAGCGGCATCCCGATCCGGCTGGAGAGGCGGAGGCCGGACGCCCCGTAAGATCGCCCGCCCCTGCCTTTTCAACGATGATGCGGGGAACGGACGGGATTTGCGGTGCCCCCCGGCATCAGGGGATCCTGGCCCGGTCGATGAACTTGCGCAGGGCAAAGCGCGATCTGACGGCGCGGATCCCCTCGACCTTCAGCAGGCGGGTCTGCAGGAAACGCTCGTATTCCTCGAGGCTTTCGACCGCCACTTCCAGCAGGAAATCCTGGCTGCCGGTCATCAGCGTGCCAGTCACCACCTCGTCGAAACCGGCGACCGCCTGCTGAAACCGGCTCAACTCGGCAACCTGCTGCCGTTCCAGTTCGACCGAGACGAAAACGGTGATGCCGAAGCCGCTGGCCACCGGGTCGATCCGGGCCTGATAGCCGGCGATCACACCGCTGTCCTCCAGCCGCGCCAGACGGCGCTTGCAGGGTGTCGCCGACAGGCCGACCTGCTCGGCCAGATCGGTCAGGCTGATGCGCCCGTCTTTCTGCACTGCAGCTAATATCCTGCGATCCGCGTGATCGATAGCGATTTTCATCTGATTATCCTTGCGTCATGGTGAATATCACCAAAATCTCTGCCGAAGCCAAGATCTGACCGACTGTTTTCACTCTCAGACAGGGTATAGACTGGGCAAAACCCGCCATCTGGATTGGACACCATGCCCCTGAACCTGACCGATGAAACCCCGCCCCAAGGTTTTGAGCGCCTCGTCCGCATCGAGGATCCCGAAAGCGGGCTGCGGGCGCTGATCTGCATCCATTCGACCGTGCTTGGCCCCGCCGCCGGCGGCTGCCGGATGTGGGACTATGCCGGCTGGGACGAGGCGCGCCGCGACGTGCAGCGGCTGGCCGAGGGCATGACCTACAAGAACGCGATGGCCGATCTGGGCCTCGGCGGCGGCAAGTCGGTCATTCTGGGCGATGCCCGGCGCGACAAGACGCCCCAGATGTTCCGCGCCTTCGGGCGCGCGGTGAACGCGCTGGAGGGCGCCTATTACACCGCCGAGGATGTCGGCATCTCGCCCGAGGACATGGCGCAGGTGGCGACCGAGACCGCCTATGCGGTCGGGCTTGAAGGCGGACAGTATGGCAGCGGCGACCCCTCGCCCTTCACCGCCGAGGGCGTGTTCCAGTGCCTGCGCGTCGGGGTAATGCATGTGTTCGGCAGCGATGATCTGACCGGCCGTCAGGTTCTTATTCAGGGGCTTGGCCATGTCGGCATGTCGCTGGCCGAAAAGCTGCACGCGGCCGGGGCCAGCCTGATCGTGACCGATATCGACAAGGCCGCGCTGGCGCGGGCCGAGCGCGACCTTGGCGCCCGCGTGATCGCGCCCGATCAGGTCTTCGCGACGCAGATGGATATCTTCGCGCCCTGCGCGCTCGGGGCGATCCTCGATGAGACCACGGTGCCGCAACTGACCGCGAAACTGGTCTGCGGCGCCGCCAACAACCAGCTTGCCCAGCCCGGCATCGCCGAGGAACTGCGCGCGCGCGGCATCCGTTACCTTCCCGACTATGTCGTGAACGCGGGCGGCATCATCAGCGTCGCGGGCGAGATCCACAAGGCCGGCCCCGGCTATCGGCGCGACCGGCTGTCGGGCATCGCCGCCCGGGTCGATTCGATGCTGGCCCGCGCCGACAAGGAAGGCCGGACCACGACCGCGATCGCCAGCGATATGGTAAAAGAGATTCTGGCTTCCGCCGAAAGGAGCGTCTGATGACCGACACCCCGCCGCTGTCGCTGAACGTGCCCGAGCCGGGATGCCGGCCCGGCGACACGCCCGATTTCTCGGATTTCGTGATCCCGCGCGCAGGTGCGGTGGATCGCCCGCCGGTCGATGTCGATCCCGACGACATCCGCGACATGGCCTTCTCGATCATCCGGGTGCTGAACAAGGAGGCCGAGGCGGTCGGGCCATGGGCCGAGGGTCTGTCGCAGGACGACCTGCTGCAGGGACTGCGGCACATGATGCTGCTGCGGGCCTTCGACGCGCGGATGCTGACCGCGCAGCGGCAGGGCAAGACCAGCTTCTACATGCAGCATCTGGGCGAGGAGGCGGTCAGCTGCGCCTTCGCCATGGCGCTGGAGGACGGGGACATGAACTTCCCCACCTATCGCCAAGCCGGGCTGCTGATCGCGCGCGACTATCCGATGCAGACGATGATGAACCAGATCTATTCCAACGCGAAGGATCCGCTGCATGGTCGGCAATTGCCGATCATGTATTCCTCGAAGGAACACGGCTTCTTCAGCATCTCGGGCAATCTGGGCACGCAATTCGTCCAGGCGGTGGGCTGGGCGATGGCCTCGGCCATCTCGGGCGATACGCGCATCGCGACGGGCTGGATCGGCGACGGCTCGACCGCCGAGTCGGATTTCCACAGCGCCATGGTCTTTGCCTCGACCTATAATGCGCCGGTGATCCTGAACATCGTCAACAACCAGTGGGCGATCTCGACCTTCCAGGGGATCGCGCGCGGCGGTGTCGGCACCTTCGCGGCCCGCGGGCACGGCTTCGGCATCGCCTCGGTCCGGGTCGATGGCAATGATTATCTGGCGGTCCACGCCGTCGCCAAATGGGCGGCCGAGCGGGCGCGGCTGGGCCATGGCCCGACGCTGATCGAGCATGTGACCTATCGCGCCGGCGGCCATTCGACCAGCGACGACCCCTCGGCCTATCGTGCGGCTGACGAGGTCGCGGCTTGGCCGCTGGGCGATCCGATCGACCGGCTCAAGCGGCACCTGATCCGCATCGGCGCCTGGTCCGAGGATCGCCATGTGCAGGCCGAGGCCCAGATCCGGGACGAGGTGGTGGCCGCGCAGAAGGCGGCCGAGGCGCATGGCACGCTGGGCCAGGGCACCGCGCCCTCGGCCCGCGACATGTTCGAGGGTGTGTTCGAAACCATGCCGCCGCATCTGGTGCGGCAGCGTCAGGAAGCGGGGTTCTGAGATGGCGCAGATGACCATGATCGAGGCCCTGCGCGACGCCCATGAGGTCGCCATGGCCGCCGACGACCGCGTTGTCGTCTATGGCGAGGATGTCGGCTATTTCGGCGGCGTCTTCCGCGTCACCGCCGGGCTGCAGAAGAAATACGGCAAGTCGCGCTGCTTCGATGCGCCGATCAACGAGGCCGGCATTGTCGGCACCGCCATCGGCATGGCCGCCTATGGGCTGCGTCCGGTGATCGAGATCCAGTTCGCCGACTACGTCTATCCCGGCATGGACCAGATCGTGTCCGAGGCGGCACGGCTGCGCCACCGCTCGGCCGGGGATTTCACCTGCCCGATCGTGATCCGCATGCCGACCGGCGGCGGCATCTTCGGCGGCCAGACCCACAGCCAGTCGCCCGAGGCGTTCTTTACCCATTCCTCGGGGCTGAAGACCGTGGTGCCGTCCAATCCGCGCGATGCCAAGGGCCTGTTGCTGGCCGCCATCGCCGATCCCGACCCGGTGATCTTTCTGGAACCCAAGCGCCTGTATAATGGCCCCTTCGACGGCCATCACGACCGGCCCGTGACAAGCTGGAAGAAGCACCCTCTGGGCGAGGTGCCCGAGGGTAACGAGATCGTGCCGCTGGGCAAGGCCGCGATCCGGCGCGAGGGCAAGGACGTGACCGTTCTGGCCTATGGCACCATGGTCTATGTGGCCGAGGCCGCCGCCGCCGAGACCGGCATCGATGCCGAGGTGATCGACCTGCGCACCCTGCTGCCCATCGACCTCGACACGATCACCGCCTCGGTGCAGAAGACCGGCCGCTGCGTGATCGTGCATGAGGCGACGAAGACCTCGGGCTTCGGGGCGGAACTGTCGGCGCTGGTGCAGGAGAACTGCTTCTATCACCTCGAAGCCCCGATCATCCGCGTCACCGGCTGGGACACGCCCTATCCGCATGCGCAGGAATGGGACTATTTCCCCGGTCCGGTCCGGGTCGGCGCCGCGCTGAAAACCGTGATGGAGAGCTGAGATGGGCATCTATGCAATCCGCCTGCCGGATATCGGCGAGGGCGTGGCCGAGGCCGAACTGACCGAATGGCATGTGAAACCCGGCGACGTGGTGCGCGAGGACGACGTTCTGGCCGCCGTCATGACCGACAAGGCCGCCATCGAGGTCCCGAGTTCGGTTTCGGGCACGGTGGTCGATCTGGGCGGCGAGATCGGCGACATGATCGCGGTCGGCGCGGTGCTGATCCGGCTGGAGGTCGAGGGCGAGGGCAACGAAACCGCAGCAGCCACGGCATCGAAGCCGGCCGAGGCCCCGAAGGTCGAGGAGGCCGCGGCAGCCCCTCAGAAGCCCGAACCCAAACCTGCGGCCAGGCCGGCCGCGAAGCCGGCCCCTGCCCCGTCGGTCGCCCGGGCCAAGGGCACCCGGCCTCTGGCCTCGCCCTCGGTCCGGGCGCGGGCGCGCGAGGAAGGCATCGACCTGCGCCATGTGCCGGGCAGCGGCCCCGCCGGACGGATCAGCCACGCCGATCTGGACGGGTTCATCGCCTCGGGCGGGATCCAGCAGGGCGGCGTCACGCGCGGCAGGAATACCGGCATCGAGGAGATCCGCGTCGTCGGCATGCGCCGCCGGATCGCCGAAAAGATGGCGCTGTCGAAATCGCATATCCCGCATATCACCATCATCGAAGAGGTCGATGTCACCTCGCTGGAGGAATTGCGCGGCGCGCTGAACAAGAAATACAAGGACAGCCGGCCCAAGCTGACCGTCCTGCCCTTCCTGATGCGCGCCATCGTCGAGGCGGTGCGCGAGCAGCCGGACCTGAACGCCCGCTATGATGACGAGGCCGGCGTGATCCAGCGCTATGGCGGCGTCCATATCGGCATCGCCACGCAGACGCCCGCCGGGCTGAACGTGCCGGTGATCCATCACGCCGAGGCCGGCAGCCTGTGGGACAACGCCGCCGAGGTCTCGGCGCTGGCCGAGGCTGCGCGCGACGGCTCGATCTCGCGCGAGGCACTGGCCGGCGGGACGATCACCATCACCTCGCTGGGGCCGCTGGGCGCGATCGCGACGACGCCGATCATCAACTATCCCGAAGTGGCCATCGTCGGCGTGAACAAGATGGCGGTGCGCCCGGTCTGGGACGGCCAGCAGTTCCAGCCGCGCAAGATGATGAACCTGTCCTGTTCCTTCGATCACCGGGTGATCGACGGCTGGGACGCGGCGGTGTTCGTGCAGAAACTGAAAACCCTGCTGGAAACTCCGGCCATGCTGTTTGTCGAGGGCTGAAATGACTGATCTGACCTGCAAGCTTCTGGTGATAGGCGCCGGGCCGGGCGGCTATATCTGCGGCATTCGGGCCGGGCAGTTGGGCATCGACACCATCGTCGTCGACCCGCAGGCGCCGGGCGGCACCTGCCTGAACGTGGGCTGCATCCCCTCGAAGGCGCTGATCCATGCCGCCGACGAGTTCCACAAGATCGCCCATGCGCCCGCCGGCCCCTTGGGGATCTCGGTCACCGCCCCCGCCATCGATCTGGCCAGAACCGTCGCCTGGAAGGACGGTATTGTCGGGCGCCTGAACAGCGGCGTCACGGGCCTGCTGAAGAAGGCCGGTACCCGGCTGGTCCGGGGGCAGGCCGAATTCGTCGACGGCAAGACGGTGAAGGTCACCGATGGCGATGAGACGCGGCGGATCCGCGCCGAATATGTCGTCATCGCCACCGGCTCGGCCTCGGTCGAGTTGCCCTTCATGCCCTTCGGCGGGCCGATCCTGTCCTCGACCGATGCGCTGGCGCTGACGCAGGTGCCGGCGCGGCTGGCCGTGGTCGGCGGCGGCTATATCGGGCTGGAGATCGGCACCGCCTTCGCCAAGCTGGGCGCGGAGGTCACGGTGATCGAGGCCGAGGACCGGATCCTGCCGCAATATGACGCGGCGCTGACCCGCCCGGTTCTGGCGCGGCTGAAGGCCCTGGGCGTCGAGGTCAGGACCGGCGTGAAGGCGCAGGGCTATGAGGGCGGCGCGCTGCAGACCGATGTCGGCGCCATCCCCGCCGACAAGGTGCTGGTCACGGTCGGCCGCCGCCCGCGCACCGGCGGCATCCGCATCGAAGAGTTGTCGCTGACCATGAACGGCCCGTTCATCAGGATCAACGGCACCTGCCAGACCTCGATGCGCGGCGTCTATGCCATCGGCGATGTCACCGGCGAGCCGATGCTGGCCCACCGCGCCATGGCGCAGGGCGAGATGGTCGCCGAGCATGTCGCAGGCCACAATGTCGCCTGGGACCGGCTGGCCATGCCGGCGGTCTGCTTCACCGATCCCGAGATCGTCACCTGCGGCGCCCTGCCCGGTGTCGAGGGCAGCAAATCCGCCGAATTCCCCTTCCAGGCCAATGGCCGCGCCATGACGACCGAACGCGAGGACGGCTTTGTCCGCGTGGTCTGGCGCGAGGCGGACAAGGCGGTGCTGGGCATCCAGGCCGTCGGCGCCGGCATCTCGGAATTGTCGGCGGCTTTCTCGATGGCCATCGAGATGGGCGCGACGCTGGACGATATCGCGTCGACGATCCACGCCCATCCGACGCAATCCGAAGGGTTGCAGGAGGCGGCGCTGCGCGGGCTGGGCCACGCCCTGCATATCTAGCGACCGTGGCCGTGCAGCAGGCGCGGGGCGGTTTCGGGCCGCGCGCCCTGCCGGACACGGCCCCGTTGCCCGAGCGTTCCGGAACCGGTTCAGAAGCGAAAAAGCAAAAACCCCGCAGCTTCGGAAAGCTGCGGGGTTTTTATGGTGCCCAGGAGAGGACTCGAACCTCCACGCCTTGCGGCACACGGACCTGAACCGTGCGCGTCTACCAATTCCGCCACCTGGGCAGGTGGTGTGAGCGGGGTCTCTAAAGCCAGTCGTCAGGGGCGTCAATGGGGGGCCGGGAAAATTCTTGACCTTCCGCTTGTTTTTCGCGCGGCCCGCGGTTCGGGCTGCCCGGAAGGGGTTTCGAAGCCCGGCCAGCACCGCCGCCGCCCCCGGAATCCGCGGCCAGTCTGTGCCCGCGCGGGACGGTTTTACCGGAATGCGGCAATCGGCGCCGGTCGCGCGACTTGTCGCGCCGTCCGGGCTTGGGTATTGGATTCTTCAGACGCGGCACAATGGAGGCGAGGAGCCCATGGCGAAACTGGTCACGATCTTTGGCGGGTCCGGTCTTGTCGGCCGGCAGGTGGCCCGGCTGATGGCGAAACGGGGCTGGCGGGTGCGCATCGCCGTCCGGCGGCCGGACGAGGCATTGTTCACCCGAACCTATGGCGCCGTCGGCCAGGTCGTGCCGGTGCTGTGCAATATCCGCGACGAGGCCTCGGTCCGCCGCGCGATGTCGGATGCCGATGCCGTCGTCAACTGCGTCAATATCGAACGGACCGAGGGCAAGAGCACCTTCCAGACGGTGTTCGAGGATGGTGCCGGGAACATCGCCCGCCTTTCGAAGGAAATGGGCGTGGCGCGGGTCGTGCATATTTCCGGGCTGGGCGTCGATCCCGACTCGGCCAGCCGTTATGTCGCCGCCAAGGCGCGGGGCGAGGCCGCGATGCTGGCGCATCGCCCCGATGCGGTGGTGCTGCGCCCCTCGGTGATCTTCGGGCCCGACGATCATTTCTACAACCGCTTTGCCAGTTTCGCTCGGCTTGGCCCGGTGATGGCGATCGCGGGCGGCAACACCCGGATGCAGCCGGTCTTTGTCGATGATGTCGCCCAGGCCGCCGTTCTGGGCGCCACCGGCGAGGCCGAATCCGGCATCTACGAGCTTGGCGGCCCCGACATCCTGACGCTGCGCGAGATCGTCGGCCAGGTCCTCGAGGTCACGCATCGCCGCCGGCTAGTGCTGAACATGCCCTTCTGGCTTGCCCGGATCGGCGCCACCCTGCTGGACGGCCTGCAGTTCATGACCGGCAGACTGTTCGCCAACAAGATACTCGGCCGGGATCAACTGGTCCTGCTGCAAAGCGACAACGTGGTCAGCGAGGGCGCCCGCGGCTTTGCCGACCTGGGCATCCAACCGACCGCCGCCGAGGCGGTTCTGGAGGACTATCTGTGGCGCTTCCGGCCCTCGGGCCAGTATGACGCCATCAAGGATTCGGCGAAGAACCTGCGCAGCCTCTGATGGAAGCCAATACGCTGGTTGCTGCCGCGCTCGGGCTGCTCGAGGGCCTGACCGAGTTCATTCCCGTCTCGTCCACCGGCCACGTTCTGCTGGCCGGGCATTTTCTGGGCTTCCAGTCGCCGGGGCGCGCCTTCGAGGTCGTGATCCAGCTTGGCGCGGTGCTGGCCATCCTCGGCGTCTATGCCGGCCGGATCTGGCAGATCCTGTCCAGCGCCCCGCGCGATCCGGATTCGCGGCGCTTCATCGCGGCGGTGCTGCTGGCCTTCCTGCCGGCGGTGGTGGTCGGCGTCGCCGCGCATGACATCATCAAGACGGTGCTGTTCGAGACACCGATGCTGATCGCGGCGATGCTGATCCTCGGCGGCATCATCTTGCTGTTCGTGGACCGCTGGGCCCGGCATCCGCAATATTTCCGCGCCGAGGATTTCCCGCTGGCGATGGCCTTCAAGATCGGCCTGATCCAGTGCCTTGCGATGATCCCCGGCGTCTCCCGCTCGGGGGCGACGATCGTCGGCGCCCTGCTGCTGGGGGCGGACAAGCGGTCTGCGGCCGAGTTCTCGTTCTTCCTGTCGATGCCGACCATGCTGGGGGCCTTCGCCTACGATCTCTACAAGAATCGCGACGTGCTGGACGCCGCGGCCCTCGGGGATATCGCGATCGGCTTTGCCTGCGCCTTCGTGACCGCCGTTCTCGTCGTGCGCTGGCTGCTGGGTTACGTGTCGCAGAAGGGCTACGCCCTGTTCGCCTGGTGGCGAATCATCGTCGGCGCCCTTGCCATGCTGGCTCTTTCTGCATGAAGGTAACTTGTGCTGACCTAAATTCACGATCCGGGGCCGATAAATAATCCCCGCAGTTCAATATTCCTGCATTTAGGTCAGCATAGCTGACTTTTAATCATCTTCGCCTTGCTTTATCAGGACTGCGGGAGTTCCTGACATTGGAAGGTTGCGCAGCAATGGCCACGCAGAAGATGCTGAAATTCGTCCATACGCCGCGCGAGATGCCGGAGAAGCGGACGGCGGTGGAGCGGAGCGAGGACTTCCACGAGATTTACCGCGAATTCGCCGCGGCCAAGGCGGCCGAGCAGGCCGGTCGCTGCAGCCAGTGCGGCGTGCCCTATTGCCAGAGCCATTGCCCGCTGCACAACAATATCCCCGACTGGCTGCGCCTGACCGCCGAGGGGCGGCTGGAGGAGGCCTATCACCTCAGCCAGTCGACCAATACCTTCACCGAGATCTGCGGCCGCATCTGCCCGCAGGACCGGCTCTGCGAAGGCAATTGCGTCATCGAGCAGTCGGGCCATGGCACCGTCACCATCGGCGCGATCGAGAAATACCTGACCGACACCGCCTGGGAGCGCGGCTGGGTCCGGGCCATCGCGCCGCGGCAGGAGCGGTCCGAAAGCGTCGGCATCATCGGCGCCGGCCCCGGCGGGCTGGCGGCGGCGGATGCGCTGCGCCGGCAGGGTTTCCAGGTCACCGTCTATGACCGCCACGACCGCGCCGGCGGGCTGATGACCTATGGCATCCCCGGCTTCAAGCTGGAAAAGGACGTGGTCCTGCGCCGCAACCGGCAACTGGAAGAGGGCGGCGTCGAGTTCGTGCTGAACTGCAATGTCGGCGAGGATATCAGCTTTGACGCCATTCGCGGCAAGCATGACGCGGTGCTGATCGCCACCGGCGTCTACAAGACCCGCGATCTGGACATCGACAACGCCGAGGCCGGCGGCGTGGTCCGCGCCATCGACTATCTGACCGCCTCGAACAAGGTCGATTTCGGCGACGAGGTACCCGATTTCGAGGATGGCGAGTTGAACGCGCGAGGCAAGAACGTCGTCGTCATCGGCGGCGGCGACACGGCGATGGACTGTGTCCGCACCGCCATCCGGCAGGGTGCCCAGTCGGTCAAATGCCTGTATCGCCGCGACCGCGCCAATATGCCGGGCAGCCAGCGCGAGGTGCAGAATGCCGAGGAAGAGGGCGTCGAATTCGTCTGGTTGTCGGCGCCCGGCGCCTTCTCGGGCCATGTCACCGGCGAGGCCGCGACCGCGCAGGAACGCGACGTGGACGGCATCGGCCGGATCGGCGCGGTGCGGGTGCAGAAGATGCGCCTTGGCGCCCCCGATGTCAGCGGCCGCCAGTCGCCCGAACTGATCGAGGGCGCCGATTACGACGAACCGGCCCAGCTGGTCATCAAGGCGCTTGGCTTCGAGGCCGAGGATCTGCCGAAGCTGTGGAACACGGACGGGCTGGAGGTGACCCGCTGGGGCACGGTCAAGGCCGACTTCCAGACCCACCGGACCTCGATCCCCGGCGTCTATGCGGTGGGCGATATCGTGCGCGGCGCGAGCCTTGTCGTCTGGGCGATCCGCGACGGGCGCGAGGCGGCGGAATCGATCGCCAGTTTCCTGACCGGCGACGCCCGCGTGGCCGCCGAATGAGGATGCATGCATGATGCACCGGACAGGCACAGGATGTGCACAGACTGTACACCGGCAACGCACGCAGGGTGTTGCGCGGGCCAGGGACGCGCGCCAGCACGGGTCAGCCCTGCTGGCCCTTCTGCTGCTGAGCGCCGCCGCGCTGACCCTGACCGCCCTGCCCGGCCGGTCCGCGACCTTCAAGCCGCCGCAGGATTGCCGGCTTGAGGTGACGGCGCAGAACCGCGGCTGCACGGTCAGCCAGTATTACCGCTGCGGCGGCGATCCCGAGGGCGACCAGCGCAGCGCGATCTTCGGGCAGGACGGGCTGACCCATCTGTCGCGCATCGACGGCGAGACCCGCTGGGTCGAAAGCAGCGATCCCGAGACCGGGCTGGAGGATCGGCTGATCGACGAGGCGCGCGACCATGCCAGCTTTTCGACGCTGATCGCCACCGGCCGCGACGATTTCGACTTCTGGACCGAATCGAATACCGGCGAGCGGCTGCACCATGTCGGCGAGGACATCCTGACCGGCGAGACGGTCAGCGTGGACGGGGTCGAACTGGAAAAGACCCGATTCCGGCTGGTCACCCGCGACAGTTCGGGCGAGGTGCTGATCACCCGCGAGGGCCAGCAGTTCATCAGCCGCAGCCTGCGCCGCTTCTATGGCGGGATCGAGACCCAGAGCGACTGGACCGGCGAGAACCGCCGCACCGATGACAGCCCGGTTCTCTTCAGCTTTCCCGGCGAGGCCGGATTCGGCGAGACGACACCACAATTCGACTGCGATCAGCTGATGACGCAGCTTCAGCTTGAAAGGGCCCAGCTATGAGCAAGGACTGGCAGCATCAGGAACAGGCCCGCCGCGACTGGATGGCCGAGAACAGCCTTTACCGGCACGAGGACGAGCATTCCTCGTGCGGGGTGGGCTTCGTGGTCAGCATCGACGGCAAGCCCAGCCGGCAGGTGGTCGAGAACGGCATCGACGCGCTGAAGGCGATCTGGCATCGCGGCGCCGTGGACGCGGACGGCAAGACCGGCGACGGCGCCGGCATCCATGTGCAGATCCCGGTGCCCTTCTTCTACGATCAGGTCCGCCGCACCGGGCACGAGCCCGATCAGGACAAGCTGATCGCGGTCGGCCAGGTGTTCCTGCCGCGGACCAATTTCTCGCAGCAGGAAACCTGCCGGACCATCGTGGAATCCGAGGTCCTGCGCATGGGCCATTACATCTATGGCTGGCGCCACGTCCCGGTGAACACCGCCGTTCTGGGCGAAAAGGCCAATGCCACCCGCCCCGAGATCGAGCAGATCCTGATCCGCTGTGAAAAGGACATCGACCAGGTCCAGTTCGAGCGCGAACTTTACATCATCCGCCGCCGGATCGAGAAGGCGGCGGTGGCCGCGCAGGTCACGCAGCTTTACTTCTGCTCGCTCTCCTGCCGGTCGATCATCTACAAGGGGATGATGCTGGCCGAGCAGGTGGCCGAATTCTATCCCGACCTGAAGGACGAGCGTTTCGCCTCGGCCTTCGCCATCTATCACCAGCGCTATTCGACCAATACCTTCCCGCAATGGTGGCTGGCCCAGCCCTTCCGCATGCTGGCCCATAACGGCGAGATCAACACGCTGAAGGGCAACCTCAACTGGCTGAAAAGCCACGAGATCCGCATGGCCAGCAATGCCTTCGGCGAGATGGCCGAGGATATCAAGCCGATCGTGCCGGGCGGGTCGTCGGATTCGGCGGCGCTGGACGCGGTGTTCGAGCTGATGGTCCGCTCGGGGCGGTCCGCGCCGATGACCAAGACCATGCTGGTTCCCGAAAGCTGGTCCAAGGCCACCACCGACATGCCCAAGGCCTGGGCCGACATGTATGCCTATTGCAACGCCGTGATGGAGCCCTGGGACGGACCGGCGGCCCTTGCCATGACCGATGGCCGCTGGGTCTGCGGCGGGCTGGACCGCAACGGGCTGCGGCCGATGCGCTATGTCGTGACCGGCGACGGGCTGCTGATCGCCGGATCCGAGGTCGGCATGGTGCCGATCAACGAACATAACGTGCGCGAAAAGGGCGCGCTTGGTCCCGGCCAGCTGATCGCGGTCGACATGGCCGAGGGCCGGATGTACCGCGATGCCGAGATCAAGGACCGGCTGGCCGCCAGCCAGCCCTTCGGCGAGTGGCTGGAGAAGGTCATCGACCTCAGCCACATGATGAAGGACCTGCCCGAGGATGCCGCCTATCGCGGCGAGGCCCTGCGCCGCCGCCAGGTCGCCGCCGGCTATACCCTTGAAGAGATGGAGCATGTGCTGTCGCCCATGGCCGAGGACGGCAAGGAGGCGATCGCCTCGATGGGCGACGACACGCCGCCCGCCGTGCTGTCGGGCCAGTACCGGCCCCTGAGCCATTTCTTCCGCCAGAACTTCAGCCAGGTCACCAACCCGCCGATCGATTCGCTGCGCGAAACCCGGGTGATGAGCCTGAAGACCCGGTTCGGCAACCTGAAGAACGTGCTGGAGGAATCCAGCAGCCAGACCGAGATCCTGCTGCTGGAAAGCCCGTTCGTGACCAATTCCGAACTGGTCGAGATGTGCCGCACCTTCGGCGACAGCGTCACCCGCATCGACTGCACCTTCCCGGCGGGCGCCGGTCAGGAGGCGCTGGCCGAGGGGCTGGCGCGGATCCGCGCCGAGGCCGAGGATGCCGTGCGCTCGGGCGCGGGGCATCTGGTGCTGACCGACGAGCATCAGGGCGAGGCGCAGATCGCCATGCCGATGATCCTCGCGACCAGCGCGGTGCACAGCTGGCTGACCCGCAAGGGGCTGCGGACCTTCTGCTCGATCAATGTGCGCAGCGCGGAATGCATCGATCCGCATTACTTCGCGGTGCTGATCGGCTGCGGCGCGACCACGGTGAACCCCTATCTGGCGCAGGACGCGATCAGCGACCGGATCGAGCGGGGCCTGCTGGAATCGAACCTGTTCGACGCGATGAACAGCTATCGCGAGGCGATCGATTCGGGGCTTTTGAAGATCATGGCCAAGATGGGCATCTCGGTGCTGTCCTCCTATCGCGGCGGGCTGAACTTCGAGGCCGTGGGCCTGTCGCGGGCCATGGTGGCGGAATATTTCCCCGGCATGCACAGCCGCATCAGCGGCATCGGCCTGCACGGGCTGCAGGCCAAGCTGGAGGATCTGCACGGCAAGGCCTTCGGCGCGGCGAATGTCGAGCTGCTGCCGGTCGGCGGCTTCTACAAGATGCGCCGCTCGGGCGAGAAGCACGCCTGGGAAGCCAATACCATGAAGCTGCTGCAGGTCGCCTGCGAGAAGGCGTCCTATGACGTCTGGAAGAAATACAGCGCCACCATGCGGGCCAACCCGCCGATCCATATCCGCGACCTTCTGGACATCAAGCCCCTCGGCAAGCCGGTGCCGATCGAGGAGGTGGAATCGATCACCTCGATCCGCAAGCGGTTCGTGACCCCAGGCATGAGCCTTGGCGCGCTGTCGCCCGAGGCGCATATGACGCTGAACATCGCCATGAACCGGATCGGCGCCAAGTCCGACAGCGGCGAGGGCGGGGAAGATCCGGCCCATAGCGCGCCCTTGCCGAACGGCGACAACCCCTGCGCCAAGATCAAGCAGGTGGCCTCGGGCCGGTTCGGGGTGACGGCGGAATATCTGAACGCCTGCGAGGAACTGGAAATCAAGGTGGCCCAGGGCGCCAAGCCCGGCGAGGGCGGGCAACTGCCCGGCATGAAGGTCACCTCGCTGATCGCGCGGCTGCGCCATTCGACGCCGGGGGTCACGCTGATCTCGCCGCCCCCGCATCACGACATCTATTCGATCGAGGATCTGGCGCAGCTGATCTATGACCTGAAGCAGATCAACCCGCGCGCCAAGATCACGGTCAAGCTGGTCGCCAGTTCCGGCGTCGGCACCATCGCGGCGGGCGTGGCCAAGGCCAAGGCCGACGTGATCCTGATCTCGGGGCACAATGGCGGCACCGGGGCATCGCCCGCGACCTCGATAAAGTTCGCGGGGCTTCCCTGGGAGATGGGCCTGACCGAGGCGCATCAGGTGCTGGCCATGAACCGCCTGCGCGAGCGGGTCACGCTGCGCACCGATGGCGGGCTGCGCACCGGCCGCGACATCGTCATGGCGGCGATGATGGGGGCCGAGGAATACGGCATCGGCACCGCCGCCCTGATCGCCATGGGCTGCATCATGGTCCGGCAGTGCCAGTCGAACACCTGCCCGGTGGGCGTCTGCACCCAGGACGAAAAGCTGCGCGCGATGTTCACCGGCAGCGCCGATAAGGTGGTGAACCTGATCACCTTCTACGCGCATGAGGTGCGCGAGATCCTGGCCAGCATCGGCGCGCGCAGCCTTGACGAGGTGATCGGCCGGGCCGATCTCCTGACCCAGGTCAGCCGCGGCGCCGCGCATCTGGACGATCTGGACCTGAACCCGCTGCTGATCACCGTCGATGGCTGGGACAAGATCGTCTATGACCGCTCGCGCCCGCGCAACGCGGTGATGGACACGCTGGACGCCGAGATCATTCGCGATGCCGAGCGTTTCTTCAGCGATGGCGAGAAGATGCAGCTGTCCTATGCGGTCCGCAACACGCTGCGCACCATCGGGACGCGCACCTCCAGCATGATCGTGCAGAAATTCGGGATGCGGAACAAGCTGCAGCCCGATCACCTGACCGTGCGGCTGACCGGCAGCGCCGGGCAGTCGCTGGGCGCCTTCGCGGCACCGGGCCTGAAGCTGGAAGTGTCGGGCGATGCCAATGACTATGTCGGCAAGGGCCTGTCGGGCGGCACCATCGTCGTGCGCCCGCCGATGGCAAGCCCGCTGGTGGCCGAGGACAACACGATCATCGGCAATACCGTCCTCTATGGCGCCACCGACGGCCATCTGTTCGCCGCCGGCCGCGCGGGCGAGCGTTTCGCGGTCCGCAATTCCGGCGCCAAGGTGGTGATCGAGGGCTGCGGCACCAATGGCTGCGAATACATGACCGGCGGCGTCGCGGTGATCCTTGGCCGGATCGGCGCGAATTTCGGCGCCGGCATGACCGGCGGCATGGCCTATCTCTATGATCCCGAGGGCCTGGCGCGCGACTATATCAACGCCGAGACGCTGCTGCTGTGCCCGGTGACGCAGGATCACTGGGAGGCCGAGCTGAAGGGCCTGATCGAGCGGCACCTGAAGGAAACCATGTCCCGCAAGGCCGAGAAGATCCTGCAGGACTGGGATCAGGAAAAGGCGCATTTCCTGCAGCTTTGCCCCAGGGAAATGCTGCCCCACCTGCCCTATCCCGTCGCCGAGATCGCGGAAATCCGCGCGGTGCCGGCGGAATAGTCCCGGCCATCTTGCAATGACGACAGGGATGCGGCCCCCGGCGGGCCGCATCTTTCGTTTTGGGGGGCAAGACGAATGACGTCGCGGCACAATCCTTGCGCCGGAACCTTCATCCGGGCGATACGTTGCCGGGAGAGGATCGCGCGTATCGGACGGATAGGAGAACCGCCATGTCAGACCTGATCGTGATTGCCTTCGACGACGAAGCCACCGGTTTCGAGCTGCGCACCGAACTGGTGAAGATGCAGCAGGAATACCTGATCGAGATGGAGGACGCCGTCGTCGTCACCCGCGCGGCCGAGGACGATATCAAGCTGCATCAGGCCGTGAACCTGACCGCCGCCGGCGCCGTTGGCGGCGGCTTCTGGGGCACGCTGGTCGGGATGCTGTTCCTGAACCCGCTTCTGGGCGCGGCGGTCGGCGCGGCCTCGGGCGCGCTGGCCGGGCGGCTGTCGGATGTCGGCATCAATGACAACTTCATGCGCGATGTCGCCCAGGCGCTGCAGCCCGGCGGCTCGGCCGTGTTCGTGCTGGTGCGCAAGATGACCGGCGACAAGGTGCTGGAGCGGCTGGAACAGTTCCACAAGCGCGGCCGCGTGTTGCGCACCTCGCTGTCGCGCGAGAACGAGGACAAGCTGCGCGAGGCGCTGTCGGGCGAGGCCCGGCCCGCCGCCGATCCGGCGGTGTCGTGACCGCGCGGCGCGCTTGACGCCGGGCCGGGGGGCGTGACAAAGCCGGGACATGTTCCTGCGCAGCCTGTTCCGTCCCCCTGCCACCGAGATGCCCGCGGATGCGGCGGCCGGCCCCGGCGCGGTCCGCTGGCGCCCGCTGCGCCGGGTCCTGATCTGGCTGCGCTGGTTCGGGTTGCGCGCCCTGGCGCTGATGGCGGTGCTGGTGGCGATCTATGCGCTGGTGAACCCGCCGACCACCTGGACCATCGTCGCCGCCTCGCGCAGCGATCCGATCAGCACCCGTGACTGGGTCGATATCGGCGATATCGCCCCGGTCATGCGCCGCTCGGTCGTGGCGGCGGAGGATGCGAATTTCTGCCTGCACTGGGGCTTCGACATGAGCGAGATCCGCAAGGTCGTGGCCTCGGGGTCCAGCCGCGGGGCCTCGACCATCACCCAGCAGACGGCCAAGAACGTGTTCCTGTGGCAGGGCCGCAGCTGGCCGCGCAAGCTGCTGGAGACGATCTATACCCCGCTGATCGAGGCGCTGTGGTCGAAACAGCGCATCCTCGAGGTCTATCTGAACGTGGCCGAATTCGGCCCCGGCATCTTCGGCATCGGCGCGGCGGCGCGCGAGTTCTATGGGGTGACGCCGGCGCAGCTGACCGCCCGGCAGGCCGCCCGGCTGGCCGCGGTGCTGCCGGCGCCGAAATCGCGCGATCCGAACCGGGCCTCGGCGCGGTCGCGGGCAATTGCCGACGGCGCCGCCACGATTGCGCGGGACGGGCGCGCGGATTGCCTGTAGGGGGCGCCTTGCAGTTGAAACGCAAGGGGTCGAGGCTTATCAAGGCGCCGTTGCGCAACGAAGAGGTCTCAGGCAGTCGATGAACACCAATACGCAGACCACGCGGCTTTACCATACCATGCTGTCGCCCTTCTGCCGGAAGGTGCGGCTGGTTCTGGCCGAGAAGAAGATCGAGGTCGAACTGGTCGAGGAACGCTATTGGGAGAATCCGCCCGACCTGAAGCGCCGCAACCCGGCCGGCAAGCTGCCGGTGCTGCGCTATCGCGGCAACCTTCTGGCCGAAAGCCAGGCCATCGTCGAATATCTGGACGAGGCGGTGCCGGCCCCACCCCTGATGCCGCAGGCCCCGCTGGAGCGGCATGAGGTGCGCCGGCTCTGCGCCTGGTTCGACGACAAGTTCAATGCCGAGGTCACCCAGCCGATCCTGGGCGAGCGGGTGTGGAAGAAGATCACCCGCACCGGCTATCCCGACAGCCGCGCGGTCAAGGACGGGCTGCGGGCGATCAAGGAGCATGTGGACTACCTGACCACATTGCTGGAAAGCCGTCGCTGGCTGGCCGGAAACACGCTGTCGCTGGCCGATTTCACCGCCGCGGCGCATTTCTCCTGCCTGGACTATATCTCGGACGTGGACTGGGACCGCTCCGAGATGCTGCGCGACTGGTATGCGACGATCAAGTCGCGCCCGGCCTTCCGCGGCGTCCTGGCCGACCAGATACCCGGCATCCATCCGGCCCCGCACTATGCCGAACTCGATTTCGGATAGGGCCGACAGCCCTCCGCCGTCGGCCGATGGCGATCCCTGCCCGGACAGGCGGGCAGAGGAGATCAAGCAGGCGCTTGCGGCCGAGGCGGCCGAGGCCGGTTTTGCGCGGATGCGCGTGACCACGCCCGATGCCGTGCCCGAGATCGCCGGGCGGCTGCGGGCCTTCCTTAAGGCCGGGCGGCACGGGCAGATGGGCTGGATGGCCGAACGAAGCCATTGGCGCGGCGATCCCGCAGCACTCTGGCCCGAGGCGCGCTCGGTGATCATGCTGGCCGAACTTTACACGCCGGACCACGATCCGCTGGCGGTTCTGGAACAGCCGGACCGGGCGGCGATCAGCGTCTATGCGCAGGGCCGCGACTATCACGACCTGGTCAAGAAACGGCTGAAACGGCTGGGCCGCTGGCTGCTGGAACGCGCGCCCGGCGAGGCGATCAAGGTCTTCGTCGACACCGCGCCGGTGATGGAAAAACCCCTGGCGCAGGCGGCGGGCCTGGGCTGGCAGGGCAAGCACACCAACCTTCTGTCGCGCGATCTGGGCAGCTGGTTCTTTCTCGGCGCGATCTTCACCACCGTTGCGCTGCCCGCCGATGCCCCTGAGGTCGAGCATTGCGGCTCCTGCCGGGCCTGCCTCGACGCCTGCCCGACCGGGGCATTCCCGGCGCCCTTCCAGCTGGATGCGCGGCGCTGCATTTCCTACCTGACGATCGAGCACAAGGGGCCGGTCGATCCCGAATTGCGGCCGATGCTGGGCAACCGCATCTATGGCTGCGACGATTGCCTGGCCGCCTGTCCCTGGAACAAGTTCGCCCAGGCCGGGTCCGAGATGCGTTATCGCGGCATTGTCGAGGCGCCGCCGCTGGCCGAGCTTGCGGTGCTGGATGACGCGGATTTCCGGGCCCGTTTCTCGGGCAGCCCGATCAAGCGGATCGGACGCGACCGCTTCGTGCGCAACGTGCTCTACGCGATCGGCAATTCCGGCGATGCGTCGCTGCAGGCCATTGCCCGGGACCTGATCCACGATCCCGACACGGCGGTCGCCGATGCCGCACAATGGGCGGTGCAGCGGCTGGCCGGCACGGGCTAAAGCAGGAAGTCGTCGCCCGACAGGCGCAGATGACCGGCAAGCCGGATGGTCATGTCGGCCCCGCCGTCTCCGTTCAGATCCACCAGGACATGCGTTTCGCTGCCGACATAGGTCCAGCGCAGCTGATGATCGTCGCGGAATCCGTATCGGCCGATATAGCGCAGATCCAGCGCCACGAGGTCCAGATGGTCCGCGCCGGGCCGGAAATCGAGGATCAGATCCGCACCAGCGCCGTTGCGGCTGTCAGCGGCCGAATGGTAGCGGAAGATATCGCGACCGTTCCCGCCACTCAGCCGGTCCGCGCCCGCACCGCCGACCAGAAGATCGGCGCCACCGCCCGCGATCAACCTGTCCGCACCATCGCCGCCGAGAAGGCGATTGTTGCCCGACAGATCCTGAAGAAAATCGTTACCCGCGTCTCCGCTCAGCGTGTCGTTCTCCGTCCCGCCGAACAGCTGGTCATGACCCGCACCGCCGAAGAGCCGGTCTGCGCCGATATCCCCGATCAGCGTGTCATTGTCATTGCCACCATAAAGGCTGTCACTGCCCCCCCCTCCCCTCAGCAGGTCGCGGCCAGTATAGCCCACCAGATAGTCCGCGCCGCCACCCGCGATCAGCGTGTCGGTGCCGGCGCCACCCAGAAGCCGATTGTTGCCCGAGAAATCTTCAAGACGATCGTTGCCGGCTTCGCCCGTCAGAAAGTCGTTCCCGGTCCCACCGAACAGCTGATCGTCACCCGCCCCACCAAAGAGCCGGTCTGTGCCGGCATCCCCGAAAAGTGTATCATTGTCATGCCCCCCATGGAGACTGTCACTGCCGCTGCCCCCCCGCAGCAGGTCGCGGCCGGTATAGCCTACCAGATAATCCGCGCCGCCACCCGCGATCAGCCTGTCCGCACCATCGCCGCCGATAAGGTGATTGCTCCCCGAAAGATCTTGAACAAGATCATCGCCCGCTTCCCCGCTTAGGGTGTCGTTCCCCGGCCCACCGAACAGCTGATCGTGACCTGCACCGCCGAAGAGCCGGTCTATGCCGGTATCCCCGACCAACGTGTCGTTGTCATTGCCCCCATAGAGGCTGTCATTGCCACCGCCACCCCGCAACAGGTCGCGGCCGGTATAGCCTACCAGATAATCCGCGCCGCCACCCGCGATCAGCGTATCGGCACCATCGCCCCCGAGCAGGCGATTGTTACCCGACAGATCCTGAACGAGATCGTTGCCCGCGTCGCCGGTCAGGAAGTCGTTTCCAGGCCCGCCAAACAACCGATCGTTGCCGGAGGCCCCATGTAGACGGTCGTTGCCGGTGTCGCCCACGATGTAGTCCGCTCCACCACCCGCAATCAGCGTATCCGCACCATCGCCGCCAAGAAGGTGATTGTTGCCTGAGAGATCCTGCAGAAGGTCGTTGCCCAGGGATCCGCTCAGGACATCGTTCCCCTCCCCGCCGAACAGGCGGTCATTGCCATCACCGCCATCCAGGCGATCCGCACCGGCATCGCCCACAAGGGTGTCGTCGCCGGCATCGCCGAACAGCCTGTCGTCACCGTCTCCTCCGTAGAGTTCATCCCTGCCGCCGCCGCCGCGAAGCAGGTCGCTGCCGGCGAGGCCATGAAGCGTGTCCTGCCAATTCCCGGCCAGCAGGGTGTCGTGGCCGTCGCCGCCGATCAGGCGGTTGCTGCCCGACAGGTCCTCGAGACGGTCGTTGCCCGCGTCGCCGACAAGGGTGTCGTCACCGGAATCGCCGAAAATCTGGTCGTTCCCATCCCCGCCGTAGAGACGGTCACTGCCGCTGCCGCCCCGGATCGTGTCGGCGCCAAACCCGCCATAGATCAGGTCGCTGCCGCCTTCGCCAAGCAGGGAATCATCTCCGGCATCACCGAAGAGCGTGTCCCTGCCCTCACCTCCGGACAATTCGTCCGCACCGTCGCCGCCGCGCAGGACGTCGTGCCCGCCCTCGCCCAGGGCCGTATCATCACCCGCGCCTGCCGATACCGTATCATCCCCGCCGCGCGCGACGATATAGTCGTCGCCGGCCCCGCCCAGCATGGGTTCCGGCGTGTCCTTGCCGAAGAGCCATCGACCGATGGTCGAGGGCAGATCCTCGGGCGTGATTTCGGCCGGGTCCAGATCCTCCATCAGGTAATGCGCGATCGGGAACATGTCGTTCGTGAAATCGGCCTCGGTCAGCGGCTGCCCGTCGCTGGTCCGGATTTCGATGACCGTGTCGCCATAGCTGATCAGGATGCCATTGCCCTGCGGCTGAAAGGTCAGCTGCCACATGCTCCAGATCATCTCGAGCATGGACAGGTCCAGCCGGTCCACACCGGGCTGGTAATCCTGCAGGATGATGCGCCCCTCAAAGCGCGAGGCCACGAAGATGTCGGCGCCCGCGCCGCCCACCAGGGTGATATTCTCGCCGCCCGCCACAAGGATGTCGTCGCCGTCATTGCCCCGAAGCAGGGTGGTGCCGGGCCCGGCCCGCAGCAGGTCACTGCCCGCCCCGCCCTCGACGCTGCCGGTTCCGGCATTGCCGGTCGCACCGATACTGCCGGGATCAAAGCTGAGCTGGGTCACGCCCGCTTCGGTGGAACTGGCCGCGAACAGCACGATCTTGCCGTCGATCACCTGCGCCTCGATCGCGCTGACACCGGTCAGGGCCATGTCGTTCGTATCGAGGATGCTGTCGAGATGCAGAAGCCGGCCGTCGGGCAGGACCGTGAAGACGCTGATCCCGGCATCCACGCCCGCGGCGAAGACGAAGCCGCGCCCCTCGACCACCACGGTCGCCAGTGCCGTCACCGACTGAAAACGGGTGGTCAGCGCATCGATGACGTGATCCGCCACCGTCAGCCCGCCATCGGCCGCAAGCCGGAACACGGTCAGCGAGGACGAAGCTGATGCGGCGACCACGAGAAAGGTCTCGCCGCCGAATTGCAGCGGGGCGATATCGGTCGGGGTGTAATATCCGGCGCCCTGTGCGGCGGCATGCACGGTGCCCGCGACCAGAACCCCATCCTCTGCGATCAGATGGGTCGAGATGAAATTGCCGCCCGACGAGATCACCGCAAGGATCCGCTGGTCGCCGACGGTGACGTCGATGATCTTGTCCAGCCCGGCCCATTCGATCCCGGTCGCGGCGCGCAGATCGACCGACGAGCGCACCGCAAGACTGCCATCGGACAGAATCGCATGAACCGTCAGTGTCAGGCCGTCGCCATGGCCGGAATAGATGAAGTTCCCCGCCTCGCTGCGGAACTGGCCAAGCGCCGAGATCCATGTGCCGATCTGGGACACCCCGAGAAGGCGGTCAAAGCCGCCCAGATCGCCCTCGGAACTGGTGGCGAGCCCAAGCCCCTCGGCGCCGCTCAGCTGGCCCAGATGCAGGTAGGTTCCAGACCCGAGGTCCAGCAGCGCCAGTTCGGGGTTTCGCTGATAGCCGAAATCGCCAAGGTAGGGCTGGCTGTCGATCAGTTCCAGCGGCGCGTCGGGATCGGCGAAGGCAAAGCTGGTCACCCCGCCGCCGATATGGGTGGCGCTGAACAGGACATGCTGGTCGCCGATCCTGGCAATGACCAGATCGGTGATATTCGACAGCCAGCTTGTTTCCGTGGTCCCGAGGGTCACCACGTGACGATAGGCGAGCATGTCCCGTCCGCGTGAGGTTGATCGACAGGCCCGATTCTAGGCGCACCCGTTTAACAAGCCATTCACGCAAGGCAGGGGACCACCCCTCAAGTACCGGGCATTTTAGCGGACCCGTCCGGATCAGCCCTTGCCGGCAGTGCCGGTTCCGAAGGCCAGCGGGCCATAGAGGATCAGCCCCGGCTGGACCACCTGCGCCCCCTCCATCATCTGCGCCAGTTCATCCACCGTGGTCCGCAGAAGCCGCTGGTCGGGATGGCCGACGGATTCGGCGAACAGCGCCGGCGTGCTGCCCGGCAGGCCATGGGCGCGCAGGCCCTGGGCCAGTTTCGGAAAGCTGCGCTGGCCCATGAAGACCACCGTGGTCACCGCCGGGTCGGCGATGGCGGCCCAGTTGATGTCCTCGGGCAACTCGCCTGTCACATCGGCCCCGGTCACGAACTGCACCCGCCGCGCGGTCAGCCGCCGGGTCAGCGGGATGCCCGCCGCCGCCGCCGCCGCACTGGCCGAGGTGACGCCGGGCACGATCTCGAAGGGGATGCCCGCCTCGGTCAGGGCCAGCAGCTCTTCTTCCAGCCGCCCGAAGATGCCGGCATCGCCCGATTTCAGCCGCACCACCCGCCGCCCGGCCTGGGCATGGCTGACCAGCAGCGCATTCACATGCTCCTGCTTGGCCGAGGGGCGACCGGCGCGCTTGCCCACCGCGATCAGTTCCGCGCCCGGTCCGACCTGCTGCAGCACCGGGCCGGAGGCCAGATCGTCGAACAGCACCACCTCGGCCTCGGCCAGCCGGCGGGCGGCCTTCAGCGTCAGCAGTTCGGGATCCCCCGGACCGGCGGAAACAAGCGACACGAAACCGGTGGGTTGGGCAGAATCGGACACGGGGCAGGACCTTCGCAACAGAACTTGCCCCAGCTATAGCAGCCGGGTCCGGACAGACAATGCCGCCCGTTCCGGCGCCGGTCCGCACGGCGTCGCGACCGGCGCCTTTCAGGCCGAAAGATAGGGGGCGAAGGCTGTGTGAATGGTCTTGCCGTCGGGCTTGGTGAAGGAACCCCAGGTGCCGAGGATCTGCCCGTCCGGCCCCAGCAGAACCTTGGCGAAGTTCCATTTCGGCACGAAGCCGGTCTGCTGCCGCACCCAGGCATAGAAGGGATGCACCTCACCCCGGGCGACCGGCAGGATGTCGGTCATCGGCAGGGTGATGCCATATTCGAGGGTGCAATATTCCTTGACCTTCTTCGCGTCCTCCAGTTCCTGATCGAAATCGTTCGAGGGCACGGCCAGCACCACCAGCCCGCGCGGGCCGTATTCCTCGTGCATTGCCTGCATGTCGCGCAACTGCCCGGCAAAGCCGCAGAGCGAGGCGGTGTTGACGACCAGAACCGGACTGCCCCGCCAATCGACGGAGTCGAGTGCGCCGCCATCGATCGAGGGGAAGGTGAAACCCGGCGCCGGCGCGGCGCGGGCGCGCTGCAGGCCGATGCCGGTGACGACGGCGGGGATCACGGTCGCAAAGCTCAGAAACAGACGGCGGCGCATGGCAGTGGGCCTTTCTCTGTTGCAGGGTCGGAATCAACCATAGCACAAGCCAGGCGGGACATGGTTCCTTTTGCCGCGATCAGGCGGGGCCGGCAGCGATTGTCAGCCATGGGCCAGCCGGTACTGGACGACATCGGTGCGCCCGACCTCGAACGAGGCCGCGCAGGCGGCCAGGTAGAAGCGCCAGACCCGGATGAACTCCTCGTCAAAGCCCAGATCGCGAATCTCGGGCAGATGTGCGTCGAAGCGCGCCAGCCAGTTGCGCAGGGTCCGGGCATAGTCGCGGCCAAAGCCGTACGCATCCTGCACCATCAGCCCCGCCCGCCGCGCCTCGGCCTCGAAACGGCTGCGCGAGGGCAGCATCCCCCCCGGAAAGATGAAGCTGCGGATCATGTCGCCGCCCCGGCGATAGCGTTCAAAATAGCGGTCGGCGACGGTGATCGTCTGCACCATCGCCCGCCCCCGGCCGGCCAGAACCTGCGCCAGCTTGCCGAAATAGGACGGCCAGTAACGCTCGCCCACCGCCTCGAACATCTCGATCGAGACGATATGATCGAAACGGCCGGTCTCGTCGCGATAGTCCTGCAGCGCGATCTCGGCATCCCGGCCAAGGCGCATGCGGGCGTATTCCGCCTGCCGGTCCGAAAGCGTCAGTCCCTTGGGCGCGAAATCGCCCCGCCGCAGGGCCCGTTCGGCAAATCCGCCCCAACCGCAGCCGATCTCGAGCAGGCGGCCCGAGCGGCTGGCCAGATTGTCGATGATCCGGTCGTATTTGCGCTGCTGGGCGGCCCCCAGATCGTCCAGCGGCCCGAACAGCGCCGAGGAATAGGTCAGGCCCGGATCCAGCCAGAGGCGATAGAAATCATTGCCCAGATCGTAATGGGCGGCGATGTTGCGCCGCGCGCCGGCGCGGGTGTTTCGGTTCAGCAGATACAGCGCCCGCACCGCCAGCCCCTGCAGGGGACGGCCATAGATATAGCGGTCCAGAACCTCCTCGTTCATCAGCCCCAGACGCAGCAGTGCCTCGAGATCCGGCGTGTCGCACCAGTCGTCGCGATAGGCTTCGGTCAGGCCGATATCGCCCTTGGCAGCCAGCGCCGGCACCATGCGCCAGTCGCGGATGATCAGCGCGGCGTCCGGGCCGGGCAACTGCCCTCCGAAGCGGTGGGTCTGCCCCTCGGGCGTGGTCACGGCCAGCGTTCCGTATCGGACGGCCTCGACGGTGCCCAGAAAATCCCTTGCCAGTCTGCGGTTCAGCATGACGCCACTCCCCCTGCCGTCGAGCCTGTCGCGGCACGTTGCACGGGTGCCGGGACGGCGCGGCCTGCCTGTGGATCGGTGCCGCCATTCTCGGACAGCGAGGCGTTTCAAGCAAGCCGCGCGGGTGACCGGCATTCTATCAAATTGCCCGCAATCCCAAGCGCGGCATTGCGTCACCCCTGCTTCATGCGCCAGCATGGGCCTTCCAGGCGGCGGGCAGACCGCTGGCAGGGGAGGCAGGGGGGCGTTCAATGAACCTGAAGGAATTCGCACGGCTCGTCGGATTGTCGCCGACGACCGTCAGCCGGGCGCTGAATGGCCATCCCGAGGTCAGCATCCGCACCCGGACCCGGCTGATCGAGGCGGCGCAGCACTATGGCTATGCCCCCAATGCCCATGCGCGGTTTCTGGCCATGGGGCACAGCTCGACCATCGGCTGCGTCATTCCGATCTCGGGGCGGAACGAGATCGTCAATCCGATCTATACCGATTTCCTGGCCGGGGTGGGCGAGGAATGCGCCGAACGCAAATACGAGATCAACCTGACGGTCGTGCCCGATGACGCGCAGGCCTCGGCCTATCGCGCGCTGAAATCGAAGGGGCTGATCGGCGGCGTGATCGTGCAGTTCCCGCGCCATGACGACCCGCGCCCGGCCCTGCTGACCGGGATCGGCCTGCCCTTCGTCGTCCATGGCCGGATCAGCAGCCATGACGGCCCCTATTGCTGGGTCGATGTCGACAACCTGCGCGCCTTTCGCCGGGCGACCGAATTCCTGCTGCAACTGGGGCATCGCCGCATCGCCCTGCTGAATGGCGACGAGCGGATGGATTTCGCCGCCCGCCGCCGCGACGGCTATCTGCAGGCCCTTGCCGAGGCCGGGCAGAACGCCGATCCGGCCCTGATGTCGGGCGCCGAGATGACAACCTCGTTCGGCTTCGCCGAAACGATGCGCCTGCTGGCTCTGGACAGCCCGCCGACGGCCATCCTGTGTTCCTCGACGCTGATCGCGGCGGGGATTTCGCAGGGGCTGGACGAGCGCGGGCTGAGGCTGGGCGCGGATCTGTCGGTGGTCAGCTTCGATGACGATCTGGCCTATTCGCGCAATCCCGGCGTGGTGCCGCTGTTCACGGCCATGCGCTCGTCGGTGCGCGAGGCCGGCCGGCGCAGCGCGGCCATGCTGATCTCGAAGATCGAAAGCGGCGATCCCGAACCGAAGCATGACCTCATGGAGGCGGAACTTGTCGTCGGGCGATCGACCGGGCCGCCGAGCAGGGCGATTCAGTGAACCGGCCTGAACAGTCGGATCGCGCGGTTCCGGTTGTCCTGAAAGTGCTCGATGGCGCGGGTCGGCGAGGGTGAGACGGTCTTCAGGATCCGCAAGGCGAATGCGAGGATCGAGGAAATATTGCGGGGCGCGTGGTCGAGACGGTTGGTGTATCCGTCTTCACCCAGTGTGAAATCCTTGTGGCGATGCATGACCTCGATGCCCCAGTGGCTGCGGCTGAGCTCCAGCAGCATCTCCGGCGACGCCTTGCGGGTGGTGAGGCTGGTGATGAGATAGACGATCTCGGTGGTTTCACCCCAGGCGCCGCCACTTTTTCGCCGCCGCGACCGGGTGAGGCGGCAGATCTGCCGGGCCGTCGGCCAGATGTCACCGATGCCGGCGGCAAGTGCAGGCAGCACGTCGATCCGTCGCGTCTCGGTCCGGCCATGGCCTCGGTTGGTGGTTTCATGGCTCTTGAGGGAAAAAAATCGGCTCGTTGAAAGCCAGTTCGATATCCTTGCGCAGTTCCTTCTGGTTATCCTTGACCGGCAGGAGAAAATCGCCGCCTTTCCCGGTGATCCTGGCCGCGACCACCCGCGCGCAGAACAGGGCGTCGCCATCGACGGCAAGTCCATGCGGGCCAGCAAGGACGCATCGGGAAGCTCGAAGCCCCGGCCACGCGATGCCTCATGCCCGAGCGTGGCCTGAAGATCGGTGCAGAAGGCCGAGACCACATGGATCGACGTGCCCGACGCGTCCTTGCTGGCCCGCATGGACTTGCCGTCGATGGCGATGTGGCGCCCCTGTTCGTCCTGGTTGATCCGCAGCGAACCCAGCACCGCGCCAAGGGCCTGAGGGTCGATCACCCGCAGCGTCTGGGTCAGCGTAGCATGGCATGGGGTCGTCGCCGTGAACCCCAGCGCCGCCCGCTGCCGGCTGTTCAGACTGCGTCCCAGTTCGAACGCCGCCTTCATCCCCTTGCGCCCGCTCACAAGCGACACCACGATCAGCGCCAGAATGGACCACAAGGGATAATCACGGCCCTGCCGGCCACGCGGATCGGGCACCCGCTCAAGGATCAAACGCAGATTCAACCGCACCTCCATCACGATACTGGAGGTGCCGAATCAGTAAGTCAGAGAAGAATCAAGCGTTCACTAAATCGCCTTGGCCGCCGAGGGGCTAACTGCCCGGCACGGCCCGGAACGACGCGGCGAGACCCTCGGCCCGGGCCAGATCCGCGGGCGTGTTGACGTTGAAGAAGGGATCGACCGCGCCCGCCTCCCAGATCGCAAGGCCGGGCTCATGCGCCGCCGCGAAGCTGCGCACCCGGCGCTGGCCGGCCAACAGGGCTGCACGCAACTCGTCCCGCAGCGACACCGGCCACAGCGCGAAGACGGGATGGTCGATGACCTGCCGGTCCGGATGACGGGTGGCGGCCATGGCAAGCCCCCGGGGTCCGGCCTCTTCGGCCAGCCGGGCGGCCAGATCGGGCGGAAGGAAGGGCGCATCGGTCGCGGCACTGACCAGCGCCGGTGCGCCCAGCCGCGCCGCCCAGTCCAGCCCCGCGAGAATCCCCGCCAGCGGCCCCGGCCGGTCGGGGATGCTGTCGGCCAGAACCGGCAGGCCGAAGCCCGCGAACCGCGCCGGATCGTCATTCGCGCTCAGCGCCAGCGGGGCGCATTGCGGGCCCAGCCGGGCGATCACCCGCGCCAGCAGGCTCTGCCCGCCGAGGCGCAAAAGCCCCTTGTCGCCACCGCCCATCCGCGAGGCGTGGCCGCCGGCAAGAACGATGGCAGGCAGTTTCGTCATCGCCCGACTGTCGCCCGGCCAGAGCGCAAGCGCAATGGGCGGCGCCGCCGGTGAAAGACACGCGGCAATCTTGACATATTTGGTCACCTTCTTTACCTGCGGGCCATCTGCCGACATCCTGGCATCGAACCCGACACCCCATTCCGCATCCGACGGAGACTGGACATGACCGACATCACCCCCGCACTTGCCGACCTGCCGCTGATCGGAATGATCCGCGACGGCGGCTGGACCATGTGGCTGATCGCGGCCCTGTCGGTCATCACGCTGGCCGTGGTGCTGTGGAAGCTGTGGTCGCTGTGGCGGCTGGGCGTCTGGGGCGGCAGCCATTCGCGCCGCGCGCTGCAACTGTGGACCGCAGGCCAGCGCGCGCAGGCACTGGCCGAGGTCAAGGGCCGCCCCTCGGCCCGCGCCCGGGTCGTTCAGGCGGCGATCGGCACCACGCTGGATCCCGCCATCGACGACAAGACCGCGCGCGAGGAGACCGGCCGGGTCGCCCGGCAGGCGCTGTATCGCGCCCGTGAGGGCCTGCGGGCGCTGGAACTGATCGCCACCATCGCGCCGCTGCTGGGCCTTCTGGGCACGGTTCTGGGCATGATCTCGGCCTTCCAGGTCCTGCAGGAGGCCGGCAGCCGCGCCGACCCCTCGGCCCTTGCCGGCGGCATCTGGGAGGCGCTGCTGACCACCGCCGCGGGGATGGCCGTGGCGATTCCGGCCGGCATCGCCCTCAGCTGGTTCGAATCCATCGTCGACCGGCTGCAGGCCGATCTCGAGGATCTGGCCACCCGCATCTTCGTCAAGGCCCCGGCCCCGACCCCGATCGAGGCCCCGCGCCGCGCGCCCCTGCTTGCGGCCGCGGAATGAGCGAGACCGGCTTCAGCTTTGGCCCGCGCCGGCATCCGCGCCGCATGTCGCTGACGCCGATGATCGATGTGGTCTTCCTGCTGCTGATCTTCTTCATGCTGTCCTCGCGCTTTGGAATCGACGCCGTGCTGCCGATCGCCGGCGGCAGCGAGGGGACGGGCAGCGAATGGCAGGGGGCGCCACGCCTTGTCGACATCGCCGCCGACGGGCTGATGCTGAACGGAGCCGCGGTCGAAGAGGAGGCGCTGGCCGATGCGCTGACGCCGCTGATGCCGCCCGAGGGCGGTGCCGTCGTGCTGCGCCCGCGCGAGGGGGCCGACCTGCAACGGCTTGTCGAGGTGATGGACCTGCTGCGCGCGGACGGCTTTGACCGGCTGATCCTGGTGGAATAGGCCATGCGCATCGACATGCCCCCCCGAAAGCCGCGCGGCGAGTCGATCATCCCGATGATCAACGTCGTCTTCCTGCTGCTGATCTTCTTCCTGCTGACCGCGCAGATCGCACCGCCCACGCCCTTCGAGGTGATCCCGCCCGACAGCCGCTCGGACATTCCCGCGCAGGAACAGGGGGTGCTGTATGTATCCGCCGAGGGCGAGCTGGCCTATGACGCGGCGCGCGATGAGGCCGTCTGGCCGCTGATCGCCGCGCGCGAAGCCACGATCCCGCTGGAGATCCGCGCCGATGCAGCGACGCCGGGCAAGCAGATCGCCGGGCTGCTGAAACGGCTGCGCGAGGTCAGCGAGAGCGAGGCCCGGCTTGTGGTCAGCGGGGGCTGATCATGGCAAGGTCGCGCTCTCTGGAAATCGCCGGTTTCGTCGTCATCGCCGCCGCCCTGCATGTCTCGGCGGCTGCGGTCATGCTGCCCGAGCAGATGAAGCGCGGCGCCTTCTACGACGCCCCGCCCGCCGTTCTGGCGGCCGGATCGGTCGATATGGCGGGACTGGTCTCGGAATGGGACGCCCCGCCCGAGCCGACCACCGAGATCGTCGAAACCACGCCGCCGGCCCCCCCGGTCGAGGAGGTGCAGGACGAAGCGCCCCTGTCCGAGCAGCCGCCGGTCGTGACCGCGATGGCGCCGCCGCCCGCGCTTTTGCCCCCCGAGACAAGCGCCGTCCGACCGAACCTGCCCGAGCCTCCGGCCCCGCAGCCCGAGATTGTGCCGCCGGAACTGCCCGAACTGCAAAGCTTCTCGCCGCCAGAGATCGTGCCGCCACTGCGGCTGGACGCCTCGGCCCGGCCCATGCAGCGGCCCGATCCGAAGCCGGAGCCCCAACGCGAAATCCGCAAGCAGGCGCAGCCCAAGGCCGAACCGGAACGCCAGAAGGCCCGGACCGAGGCGCCGAGGCAGCCGCAGGCAGCCGCGCCCTCGCGTGCGGGTCAGGGCGGGCAGTCCGCCGCGTCGTCCTCGGGTGGCGGTGGTGGCGGGGTCAGCGCCAAGCAGCGCGCCAGCATGCAGGCGAAATGGCACGCCCAGATCTCGTCCTGCCTGCTGCGCAGCATCGCCCGCACATCGGGCGGCAGCGGTCTGCGCGCGACGCTCAGCGTCCGGGTCGGACGCAATGGCCGGGTTCAGGCCGCAAGCGTGACCGGTTCCTCCGGTCAGGCCCGCATCGACCGCGAGATCGCGCGCGGTGCGCAGCGGGCCCGTTGTCCCGCCGCGCCGAAGGAACTGACCGACGCCAGCTATTCCTTCACCCAGCCGATCAGCATCCGCTGAGGCTCAGGCGCGCAGGCGCTGCCCCTCGGCATCGAAATGGAAGGCGCGGGACTGGTCCGGGGTCAGCCAGACGGCCTGTTCGACCGGGTGGTCGTGTTCGCCGAACTGGCGCACGGTCAGCAATTCGTGGTCCGGGGTGCGGACATAGGTCAGCGTCTCGCCGCCCAGCTTTTCCACATGGCTGACGCGGCCCTCGATCTGGCCGGCGCTGGTCGAGATCTCCAGATGCTCGGGACGGATGCCCAGCCTGTCCGAACGCAGCCCCAGAAGGCCGGATTTCAGGAAATTCATCTGCGGGCTGCCGATGAAGCCGGCGACGAATGTGTTGTCGGGATCGTTATAGATATCCATCGGCCGGCCGACCTGCTCGACCCGGCCGGCGCGCAGCACCACGATCTTGTCGGCAAGCGTCATCGCCTCGACCTGGTCATGGGTGACATAGATCATCGTCGCGCCCAGTTCCCGGTGCAGCCGCGCGATCTCGATCCGGGTGGCCACGCGCAGCGCCGCGTCCAGGTTCGACAGCGGCTCGTCGAACAGGAACAGCTTCGGCGTGCGCACGATGGCCCGGCCGATGGCGACACGCTGGCGCTGGCCGCCCGACAGTTCGGACGGGCGCCGCGCCATCAGCGGCCCGAGGTCCAGCATGGCGGCGGCCTTTTCGGTGGCGGCGGCGATCTCGGCCTTGGGCGTGCCGGCCTGTTTCAGCGCCAGCCCCATATTGTCGCGCACCGTCAGATGCGGATAGAGCGCATAGCTCTGGAACACCATGGCGATCTCGCGCTTTGCCGGGGCCAGATCGTTGATCCGCTCGCCGTCGATGCGGACATCGCCCGAGGTCACGTCCTCAAGCCCCGCCACCATCCGCAGAAGCGTCGATTTCCCGCAGCCAGAAGGGCCGACAAAGACGCAGAATTCGCCGTCATTCACCTCCAGATCGACACCCTTGATGACCTGGGTGGCGCCGAAGCTCTTGGTGACATTGGAAAGGGTCAGATCTCCCATTGGGCCTCCTTCAAAGTTTCACGGGTGCGCCGCTGCGCACGCTTTCATCCGCCGCGATGCAGACCGCCAGCGAACGCACGGCATCGGTCATGTGGCGGCTCAGGTCGATATCTTCGGCGATGGCGCGGGCGACGAAGGCCTGCTCACGGTCGCACAGATCCTGATGGCCCGGCTCATCGGCCATGTTCAGATCCTCGTCCCCCGCGCCCACGCGATGGATGCGCAGGGTCGAGGTTCTGGTATGCGTGTCGATGTCGTCCGAACGCGCGCTCTCCGGCATCCGGATCGAGACGGCACCGTTCGGCGACACCACATCCTTCACGAAAAACGCCGTGTCCGACATCATCGGCCCCCAGCCGGCCTCGTACCAGCCGGCCGAGCCATCCCCGAACAGCACCTGGAAATGGCCGTAATTATACATCCCGGGCGCGATCTCATCGGACAGCCGCAGCCCCATGCCGCGCACCTCGACCGGGGCGGCATCGGTGATCTGGCACATCACATCGACATAGTGGACGCCGCAATCGACGATCGGCGGCGTGGTCCGCATCAGCGCCTTGTGGACATCCCAGGTCGGGCCGCTGCTTTGCTGGTTCAGGTTCAGCCGAAAGACATAGGGGCCGCCAAGCGCCCGTGCCTCGGCGATCAGGCGCTGCCAGCTGGGGTGATGGCGCAGGATATAGCCCACCACCAGCTTGCGTCCGGTCCGGACCGCGCAATCCACCACCCGCTGCGCATCCGCCACCGTCGTGGCCAGCGGCTTTTCGACAAAGACATGCGCCCCCGCCCGCATCGCCGCCACGGCGAAATCGGCGTGGCTGTCCGAATAGGTGGCGATGCAGACCAGATCGGGCTTCAGCCGCGCCAGCGCCTCGGCATAGTCATGGCCCAGCGGATAGTCCCGCAACTCGGGCGGCAGGTCGGGCGTGCTGCGATTGACCAGCCCGACGATCCGGAATTCGGGGCCTGTGTGATAGGCCAGCGCATGGCTGATGCCCATGTTCCCCAGCCCGGCGACAAGGACGCGGATCATTTCACGGCTCCTGCGGTGATGCCGCGGATCAGCTGGCGCGAGAAGATCAGGTAAAGAATCAGCACCGGCACGATGGCCAGCCCCAGTGCCGCCAGAACCGCGTTCCAGTTGGTGACGAACTGGCCGATGAAGACCTGGCTGCCCAGCGTGATGGTCTTGGTCGCCTCGGACGGCGCCAGGATCAGCGGGAACCACAGGTCGTTCCAGATCGGGATCATGGTGAAGACGGCGACGGTGGCCATGGCGGGACGCACCAGCGGCAGCACCAGCCGGAAGAAGATGGTATATTCGCTCAGCCCGTCGATGCGCCCGGCATTCTTCAGGTCGTCCGAGACGCCACGCATGAATTCCGACAGGATGAACACCGCCAGCGGCAAGCCTTGCGCGGTATAGACCAGGATCAGCGCGGTCAGCGTATTGACCAGCCCCGAGGCCACCATGATCTGCAGAATGGCGACCGTGCCCAGCCGGATCGGGATCATGATCCCAAGCGCCAGATACAGCCCCATCAGCAGATTGCCGCGAAACCGGTATTCCGACAGCGCAAACGCGGCCATCGCCCCGAACAGCAGCACGAAGAACAGGCTGGCCACCGTGACCACCATCGAGTTCTGGAAATACAGCAGGAAATCGCCCTGCTTCAGCACGGTCTGATAGCCGACCATGTCGAAGGTCTCGGCTGTGGGCAGCGCCAGCGGATCGGCAAAGATCGCCCGGCGCGACTTGAAGCTGTTGACCACGATCACGAAGACCGGAAACAGCGCGATCACCGTATAGAGGATCAGGACGCCATGGGCGGCGATGCTGCGGGCGGCGGAATGACGTGCGGTGCTCATGATCTCACCTCAGAACTGATAGCGGCGCAGCCGCGTCTGGATGGCGAAGAGGTAGAAGCAGACACCGACCAGGATGATGCCGAACATGGCCGTGGCAATGGTCGCGCCCATATGCGGATCGCCCAGCTGCAGCTGAAAGCCAAAGAAGGTCCGGTACAGGAACGTCCCCAGGATATCGGTCGAGAAATTCGGCCCCGCCAGGGCACCCTGAGAGACATAGATCAGGTCGAAGGCGTTGAAATTGCCGACGAATGTCAGGATCGAGATGATCCCGATCGAGGGCAGGATCAGCGGCAGCTTGATCTTCCAGAACTGCGACCAGCCGGTGACGCCGTCCATCTCGGCGGCCTCGATCACCTCGTCGGGGATCGACAGCAATGCGGCATAGATCAGCATCATCGGAATGCCCACGAACTGCCAGACCGAGATCAGCGCCAGCGTCGTCAGCGCATATTCCTCCTTCCCCAGCCAGGGCGCGAACAGCGCCTTCAGCCCGACCGCGTCCAGCATGCCCGGCGCGATCCCCCAGATCGGCGACAGGATCAGCTTCCAGACAAAGCCCACGATCACGAAGGACAGGATCGTCGGAATGAAGATCGCCGTGCGATAGAAGGCCGCCATCCGCAGCCGGGGCGAGGACAGCAGCGCCGCCAGCATCACGCCCACCGGGTTCTGCACCAGCATGTGGACCAGAAAGAACCAGCCATTATTGCCAAGTGCGTTCCAGAACGATTCCGACCAGCGCGGATCGCCGAACAGCGTGGCGAAATTCTTCAGGCCGACAAAGACGCGCCCGCCCGCCTCGGTCAGGTTGAACAGCGACAGGTTCAGCGTGCCGATCAGCGGCACGATCATGATCGCAGTATAGACCAGCAGCGCGGGGGCAAGAAACACCGCGATATGCCAGCGAAACGGCTTTCGCTGCGCCATGACGCATCCTTTCTTCTTCACGAAAATATCCTCGGGGGGTCCGGGGGGCAGACAGCCCCCCGGCGATCGCCGGGCCGTCAGGCCCGGCAGGCTGTCACATCTTCTGCGGCTCGTACCACGAGGCCAGCCCCTCCTGCAGCCGCGCCGCCGCTTCCTCGGGCGTCTCGGTGCCGGTCAGGACATTGGCGCTGGCGTTCCAGGTCTCGTTTTCCAGGTTCGGCGTGCCGCGCGACAGGATCTGATAGGTCGAGCGGATGGTCGGCTCGCAACTCTCGCGCCAGCTGACGAATTCCTGCGCCAGCGGGTCCTGCATCTCGACCGCGGTCGCGTTCAGCGAGAAGAAGCCCGGCAGCGCATTGGCCTAAAGCGTGGCGAACTCCGGCGTTCCGACCCATTCGAGGAACTTCCGCGCCTCTTCCGGGTGTTCGGTTTTGGCGTTCATGCCCATGGCGATGTCGGTATGGTCGCTGATATAGCAGGTATCGCCCTCGGCCGCGACCGGCGGCGGAAAGGCCCCCATCTCGAAGGCGCCGGCGATCTGCGGGCCGAAGACGCCGATCTCCCAGGACCCGGTCGGATAGATCGCCGCCCGACCCAGCGTGAACAGGTTCTGGCTGTCGGGATAGGTCTGCGCCTCGAAGCCATCGCCCAGATAATCCTTCCATTTCGCCAGTTGTCGGAAGGGCTCGACCCAGGCCTCGTCGGTCAGTTTCTGGCTGCCGTCGATCAGCGCCTTGCGCCCCTCTTCGCCCTTCCAGTAGGTCGGGCCGATATTCTGATAGCCCATGGTCGCCGCTTCCCACTGGTCGGCGGCCCCCATGGCCATCGGGATATAGGTTCCATCCTCCTTGATCTTGTCGAGAACGGCATAGAATTCATCCACCGTCGTCGGCGGGGTCAGGCCCAGTTCCTCGAAGGCGGCCTTGTTATACATGAAGCCATGGATGACCGAGGCCATCGGCACGCAGAAGGTCGCGGCGCCGTCGTCGCTCTGCCAGGCCGATTTTGCCACATCCGAGTAATTCGCCATCGCCGCCAGATCGGTCAGATCGGCGATCTGGCCCTTGCTGAACAGCTCCAGCGAGGCCTCGAAGGGTCGGCAGGTGATCAGATCGCCGGCCGAGCCGGCATCCAGCTTGGAGTTCAGCACGGCATTGTATTCGGCCGGCGCCGAGGGGGCGAAATTGACCTTGATGCCGGGATTGGCCGCCTCGAAGGCAGGGATGATGGTGTCCTGCCAGATCTGCAGGTCATCATTGCGCCAGCTTTCGATGGTCAGCGTCACGTCCTGCGCAGAGGCCGCACCGGCCAGCACCGTGCTGGTCAGCAGCGCGAGGCGAAGCGTTCGGGTCATGGTTGTCTGTCTCCCTGTGTTCGGACCTTGTCCTGGCCCTGGTTGAAAACTCTGTAGCTCATCCCATCAGCGGCCCAAGTCGCCCGCCGGTCCGGTCCAGCGCATCGCGCGCCTCGTCCGGCCCCATGCCGCGCGCCACCAGAATGGCGGGCTTGACCGCCCCGCCGGTGGCGCTCAGCGCGGCTTCGGCGGCGGGGCCCGGCACATGGGCCAGGTCGGCCACGATCCGGGCGGCACGGACCACCAGCTTGGCATTGTCCGCCACGAGATTGACCATGCGGCCGTCATGGACATGACCCAGCCGGATCGCGACCAGCACGGACAGCATGTTCAGCGCCACCTTCTGCGCCGTCGCCGCCCCCATCCGGGTCGAGCCGGCGACCATTTCGGGGCCGGTCTCGATCAGCACCGGGATATCGGCGGCCTGCAGCAGCGGGCTGCCCGCGCGATTGGCGAATCCCGCCACCGTCACGCCGCGCGCCTGCGCCGCATCCGTTGCGGCCAGCGCATAGGGTGTCGTGCCCGAGGCCGACAGCACCAGCAGCACATCCCCCGATGTCAGCCCGGCGCGCGCGACATCCGCACGGGCCAGTTCCGGATCGTCCTCGACACTGCCCTTCATATGCAGCAGCGCGTCGGCCCCGCCCGCGAACAGCATCGGCGAACGGTCCGGCGGCAGCCCGAAGGTGCCGGCCAGTTCCAGACAATCGGCCAGCGCCATCAGCCCGGAACTGCCCGCCCCGGCGTAACCCATCCGGCCGCCGCGACCCAGTGCCAGCGCGCCGGCCTCGGCCGCGCGCTCGATGGCAGGCAGGGCCGGGCGCAGGGCGGACAGGGCAGCGATCTGCGCCTCGAGCAGCAGCGACAGGACACGTTCAGCGGGCTGCGCATGCAGATCCGCAGAATCGGGATGCCGGGCTTCGGTGCTGCGTTGATCCATGTGATTCCCCCTCTGCGCTAGATAATGCCAAAACAATACCAATTGTAAACCCCCCTCCTGAACTGCCGAGAAATTCGGAGTATTCAGCCAGATTCAACTTTCCGCTTTTCATTTGGTATTACTTTGGTATCTTAGTTACCAAGGAGACCGATATGGCATTGTTTCTGGGAATCGATGGTGGCGGCACCGGGTGTCGGGCGGTTCTGGCCGGTGCTGACGGCCCGGTTCTGGGCCGCGGCAGCGGTGGGCCGGCCAATATCAATACCGATGTCGAGGGCGCGGCCCGCAACATCATGGCCGCCACGAACGAAGCCCTGCGGGGCCGGGGCGCCACCCCGCAGGAACTGATCGCCGTGCTGGGCCTGGCCGGTGGCACCATGCGCGCGGCAACCGCCCGGCTGACCGAATTGCTGCCCTTCGCACGCATCCGGATCGTGAATGACGGCCTGACCGCCGCCCGCGGCGCGCTCGGGGCCGAAGACGGCATCCTTGCCGCGATCGGCACCGGATCGGTCTTTGCGGCCCAGCGCCTTGGTGCGATTCGCCAGGTCGGCGGGCGCGGCTTCCTCTTGGGGGACGAGGCC
Organism: Paracoccus marinaquae; assembly: GCF_018860165.1. Classification (GTDB taxonomy): domain Bacteria; phylum Pseudomonadota; class Alphaproteobacteria; order Rhodobacterales; family Rhodobacteraceae; genus Paracoccus; species Paracoccus marinaquae. Next base: position 21,275 of record NZ_JAHKNG010000010.1, on the reverse strand, counting down.
AGCGGCGCGGTTCTGGGCCGCACGCTGCTGGCCGAGGCGATGCGGGCCGAGGACGGATTCGCGCCGATGACGCCGCTCTTGCGCGCGGTGCTGGACGAACATGGCGGCATCGAGGGGATCATCACCTTCGGCAACCGTGCCAAACCCGGCGATTTCGGCGCATTGGCGCCCAGGATCGTCGCCAGCGATGACCCTGCGGCTCAGCGCATCTTTGGCGCGGCGGTCGATCAGGTCCGCCACAACCTGACCACGTTGCAGGATGGCGACAACCTGCCGGTGGTCTTTACCGGCGGGCTGGGGCCGCATTATGCCGCCCGGCTGGCGGATCACTGGCCGCAGCGCCCGGCCCTGGGCAGCAGCACCGACGGCGCGCTGGCCATGGCGCGCGAATTGGGGGTGCCGGCATGAGCGATCTGTTCACCCCCGAGGCCTTTGCCGATCCCGGTGCCGGCCCGCTTTATGTGCAGCTGCACCGCCGCATCGCCGAGGCCATCGCCTCGGGCCGGCTGCAGCCCGGCGACAACCTGCCGCCCGAACGTGAACTGGCGGCGCTGACCGGTCTGTCGCGCGTCACCGTGCGCAAGGGGGTCGAGGCGCTGGTCGCCTCGGGGCAGCTGGTGCAGCGGCGCGGCTCGGGCACCTTCGTCGCCCCCCGGGTCGAGCGGCTGGAACAGGCGCTGTCGCTGCTGACCTCGTTTACCGAGGATATGGGCCGGCGCGGGCGCAGGGTCGAAAGCCGCTGGCTGGCGCGGGGGCTGCACGCCCCGGCCCCCGAAGAGGTGATGGCGCTTGGCCTTGGCGCGAATGACCGGGTGGCGCGGCTGGCACGGGTACGGAGTTCGGACGGCACACCGCTGGCCATCGAACGTGCCTCGCTGCCGGCCTCGATCCTGCCCGATCCCGAGGGGGTCGAGGCCAGTCTTTACGCCGTTCTGGAGGCACGCGGGACGCGCCCGGTCCGCGCCGTGCAGCGTATCTCGGCGGCCAATCTGGGCGCGCGGGACGCCGATCTGCTGGGCGTGCCGCCGGGGGCCGCGGGCCTTCGGATCGAACGCGTGTCCTACCTGCCCTCAGGGCAGGTCGTGGAATTCACCCGCTCGCTTTACCGCGGCGATGCCTATGACTTCGCCGTCGAACTGAAACTGGCCCCCGAGGCCGAAAGGAACCACGCATGACCCAAAGTCACATGGCCCGCGAAGTGGCCGAAATCCCCGAAGCCGCCGCCCGGTTCCTCGAGCGTTCGCGCGATGCCGTGGCGCAGGCCGCAGCCGCCCTGCGCGACCGCGATCCGCGCGTGGCCGCGACGGTGGCGCGCGGGTCATCCGACCATGCCGCGACCTATCTGAAATACGCGATCGAGTTGCAGGCGGGCATCCCCGTGGCCTCGGTCGGCCCCTCGGTCGCCTCGATCTATCGCCGGCCGCTGCGGCTGGAGGGCGCGGCCTGTATCGGCATCTCGCAATCGGGCCGCAGCCCCGACATCGTCGACATGATGCGCACGGCGGGCGAGGGCGGGGCACTGTCCATCGCCATCACCAACCATGCCGACAGCCCGATGGCCGAAGCCTCGGCCCATTGCCTGGCCCTGCAGGCAGGGGAGGAAAAAAGCGTCGCCGCCACCAAGACCTTCGTGAATTCGGTGCTGGCTGGCCTCGCGCTGCTGGCCGAATGGCAGCAGGACGACGATCTGCGCGCCGCCGTGGCCGGCCTGCCCGAGGCCCTGGCCGAGGCCGTGACACTGGACTGGTCGCCGCTTTCGGCGCGGCTGGCGCGCGCGGCCTCTGCCTTTGTGCTGGGACGCGGGCCGGGCTATGCCATCGCCTGCGAATCGGCGCTGAAGATGAAGGAAACCTCGGGCATCCATGCCGAATCCTACAGCGCCGCCGAGGTGCTGCACGGCCCCGCCGCCATCGTGCAGGCGCATTTCCCGGTGCTTGCGCTTGGGGTCGAGGATGCCGCCCTGCCGCATGTCGTCGCCACCGCCGAGCGGCTGGCCGCGCAGGGGGCGGATGTGTTCCTGACCGGCGCGGATGCCAATGGCGCAATCCGCCTGCCTTCGGTTCCCGGCCTGCACCCGATGGTGGCGCCGCTGGTCAATGCCGCCAGTTTCTATGCCTGTGTCGAGGGGTTGGCGCGGCGTCGCGGCTTCGATCCGGACACGCCGCCGCATCTGCGCAAGGTGACGGAGACGGTCTGATGCGGCACATCCTGACCGGCGCACGCCTGTTCGACGGCGAGGCCTTTCTGGACGATCAGGCGCTGGTGATCGCCGAGGACCGGATCGAGGCGATCCTGCCCGCCGCCGAGGCCGGCCCGCCGACGCACCGGACCAGCGGTATCATCGCCCCCGCTTTCCTTGACTTGCAGGTGAATGGCGGCGGCGGCGTTATGGTCGATGGCGCGACCGATCTGGCGGCGCTGCGCCATATCTGCGCCACCCATCGCCGGCTGGGCTGCGCCGGCATCCTGCCGACGCTGATCACCGATACCACGCAGGCCACCGCGCAGGTCATCGCCGCCGGGATCGAGGCCACCCGCGCGGGCGTTCCCGGCTTTCTGGGCCTGCATCTGGAGGGGCCGCATCTGGACCCGCGTCGCAAGGGCGCGCATGATCCCACCCTGATCCGGCCGATGAATGAGGATGATCTGTCGCGGCTCTGCGAGGCAGCGCGGGTCCTGCCGGTGCTGATGCTGACGCTGGCGCCCGAAAATGCCACCCCGCAACAAATCGCCGCGCTGGCGGGGGCTGGCGCACTGGTCAGCCTCGGGCACAGCGATTGCGATTTCGAGACCGCGCAGGCCGCCTTCAACGCCGGCGCCAGTTGCGCCACCCATCTGTTCAACGCGATGAGCCAGCTTGGCCATCGCACACCCGGGCTGGTGGGCGCGGTTCTGACCGGCAAGGCGCGGGCCGGGCTGATCGCCGACGGTATTCATGTCCATCCGGCGGCCATGCGCGCCGCGCTGGCGGCTCGGGCCGAGGGGATTTTCATGGTCACCGATTGCATGGGTTTTGCCGGCACCGATCAGACCGAGATGATCCTGCACAACCGCACGGTCCTGCGCCGGGACGGCCGGCTGACCCTGCCCGATGGCACGCTCGCCGGCGCTGATCTGCGCATGGACCGCGCCATCGCCACCCTGGTCGGCCAGGTCGGCATCGCGCCCGCGCGGGCACTGTCCATGGCAACGCTCGAGCCCGCCCGCACGGCCGGGCTGGAGGATCACCTTGGCCGCCTGAGCCCCGGCCGCAGCGCCGATCTGATCCTTCTGGACGAGAGCCTGGCCCTGAAAGCGGTCTGGCAGAACGGCGGCTGGCAGCCTCCCTTGCCGGGCTGACCTGCAGCGCATCCCTGCGCGCGCCGGCGTTGACAATCCAGCCGCCGCGTCCCTGAATGGCCCGCGATCCGCATGATCAGGAAAGGCGCGGCACATGAGCATCTTCGACATTCTCGGCGGCGAGTTCATCGAGATCATCGAATGGACTGATGACAGCCGCGATACCATGGTCTATCGCTTCCCGACCGTCGGCAAGGCGATCAAATACGGCGCCAAGCTGACAGTACGCGAGGGACAGGCCGCCGTCTTCGTGCATGAGGGGCAGCTGGCCGATGTGTTCGGCCCCGGCCTCTATCTGCTGGAAACCAACAACCTGCCGGTCCTGACCCGGCTGCAGCACTGGGATCACGGGTTCCGCAGCCCCTTCAAGTCCGAGATCTATTACGTCAACACGACCCGCTTCAACGATCTGAAATGGGGCACGCGCAACCCGGTGATCTGCCGCGATCCCGAATTCGGCCCGGTCCGCCTGCGCGCCTTCGGCACCTATTCGATGCGGGTGACCGACCCCGCGCGCTTCATGTCCGAGATCGTGGGCACGGATGGCGAGTTCACCAGCGACGAGATCAGCTTTCAGATCCGCAACGTGATCGTGCAGGAATTCTCGCGCATGATCGCGGGGGCGGGCATTCCGGTCCTCGACATGGCCGCCAATACCGATCAGCTGGGCCGCATGGTCGCCAAGGCGATCGAACCGGTGATCGCCGGTTACGGGCTGACCATCCCGGAATTCTATATCGAGAATATCAGCCTGCCCGAATCGGTCGAAAAGGCGTTGGACAAGCGCAGCTCGATGGGGATCATCGGCGATCTGGACCGGTTCGGCCAATATGCCGCGGGCGAGGCGATGCTGAACGCCAGCCAGAATCCGGGTGGCGCCGGCGCCGGCATGGGGGCCGCCATGGGTGCGGCGATGGGCATGGGCATGGCGCGTCCCGGTCCCTGGGGGCCGGCGGCACAGCCCGCAGCGCCGCCCCCGCTGCCCGGCAAGCAGGTCGAGACGGTCTGGCATGTCGCGCTGGACGGTCAGGCGCAGGGCCCCTATGGGCGCGGACATCTGGGACGGCTGGCCGCCGACGGACAGTTCACCCGCGAAACACTGGTCTGGACCCCGGGACAGGATGGCTGGCGGCCGGCCGATGACGTGCCGGAACTGGCCCAGCTGTTTACCATGATGCCGCCGCCCCTGCCCGGCTGACCATGCCGACCCCACCGACCGAATACCGCTATCCTTGCGAGAATTGCGGTGCCAGCCTGCGTTTCCGCCCCGGCCAGCAGATGCTGGTCTGCGACTATTGCGGCCACCGCCAAAGCATCGGTGACGGCGCCGCCCGCGCCCCCGCCCGGCAGGGGCACAGCCAGGGCGAGGCGGCGATCCTGGCCGATCCCGAGACCGGCCGGGCATTGCAATGGGATGCCGGCCACAAATCCCCCGAACTGGTCGAACTGCCGCTGGAAAAGGGGCTGCGGCTGGATGCGGGCTCGGAGGTCGCCGAGGATATCCGCACGCTGTCCTGCCCGAATTGCGGTGCCCGGATCGAGATCGCGGGCGACAGCCATGCCGCCACCTGCCCCTTCTGCGCCACCCCGGTCGTCACCGATACCGGCAGCACGCGGCAGATCAAGCCGCAGGGCGTACTGCCCTTCGTGCTGACCGAAGCCCAGGCCCATGCCGCCATGGAGGACTGGCTGGGCCGGCTGTGGTTCGCGCCCACCGGGCTTCTGGCCTATGCCAGGCGGGGGCGGAAGATGCGCGGTGTCTATTCGCCCTACTGGACCTTCGACGCGCGCACCCGGTCGCAATATTCGGGGCAACGCGGCGACGCCTATTACGAGACGGTCCATGTCACGCGACAGGTGAACGGACAGACGCAGCGGGTGCAGCAACAGGTGCGCCGCATCCGCTGGCGCCGCACCGCGGGCCAGGTCGCGCGCGATTTCAATGACGTTCTGGTGCTGGCTTCAGCCTCGCTGCCGCGGCGTTTCAGCGACGGGTTGACGCCCTGGGACCTGTCGCATCTGCGGCCCTACCGGCCCGAATATCTCTCGGGCTTCGAGGCCGAGGGCTATACGATCCCGCTGACCGAAGGCCATGCAACGGCGCGCGCCGAGATGGCCGGGGTGATCCTGAACGATGCCCGGCGCGATATCGGCGGCGACGAACAAAGGGTGGAACAGATCCGCACCGATTACCGCGACGAAACCTTCAAGCATGTCCTGCTGCCGGTCTGGTCCGCCGCCTATCGCTATGGCGGCAAAAGCTATCGCTTCCTGGTCAACGGCCAGTCGGGCCGGGTCCAGGGCGAACGGCCCTACTCGGCATGGAAAATCGCCGCCGCCGTGATCGCCGCTCTGGTAGCGCTAGCAGTTTTCCTGTATGTCTCCGAAAATCGGGGCTATATCCAGTTCGATGCCAGCCCCGCGGTCGATGACGCGACGCCCGGCGGGGATTACGTCATCCAGGGCTACTAGGAGGGGCAGGCATGATCCTGTGCGCAGGGGAATCGCTGATCGACATGGTGCCGGCAGAGGGCGCGTTCCGCCCGCTTGCGGGCGGTGCCGTCTACAATACCACGGTCGCGCTTGGCCGCTTGGGCGAATCGGTCGCCTATTTCTGGCCGATCAGCCGTGATGTCTTTGGCGAGATGCTGCTGCAGCCACTGGTCGAGGCCGGGGTCGATCTGGACCTCTGCCCGCGCTCGGACCGGCTGACCACGCTGGCACTGGTCAGCCTGAGCGATGGCGAGGCGCGCTATTCCTTTTATGACGAGGGTTCGGCCGGCCGCATGCTGACCCCCGGGGACATCCCCGACCTGCCCGCCGGAATCGAGGCGATCTTCGCCGGCGGCATCAGCCTCGTGCCCGATCCCTGCGGCGCTGCCATCGAGGCGCTGATCGACCGCAACCACGCCCGCCTGCCGGTGATGGTGGATCCCAATATCCGGCCCTTCTTCATCACCGACAGCGACGCCTATCGCGCCCGGCTGGGCCGCATCCTGCCGCAGGCCGATATCGTCAAGCTGTCGGGGGACGATCTCGAATGGCTCTATCCGGGCCTCGATCCCGCCGCCGCCGCCCGCGAGGTGCTGAAAACGGGGCCAGGGATCGTGCTGCAGACCGGCGGCGCGGCTGGGGCCCGCGCCCACTGGTCGGGCGAGACGGTCTCGGCCCCCGCCATCCGCACCGCCGTGGCCGATACCATCGGCGCGGGCGATACCTTCAATGCCGGCGTTCTGGCCAGCCTGCGCCGGCAGGGCGTACTGAGCAAGCAGCGTCTGGCCACGATCAGCGCCGAGGAAATCCGCAACGCGCTGACGCTTGGCGCACAGGCTGCCGCCATCACCGTCTCGCGCGCCGGCGCGAACCCGCCCTGGGCGCATGAGATGCCCGGGGCCTGACCGGATCTATCCGGGTTTCCTCACGATCACATCGACCAGAGCCGCCGGCCCGGAATGGCCCGGCCCTTCCGCCAGAACCGCGTCGTAATCCTCGGCCCGGATCACCTGCCAGCCCGGAAAGGCCGGCAGGATGCGTTCCGGCGTCCACAACTGTTCCTCGATCTTCGGCCCGCCCGAGTCATTGGCCAGTTGCCGGGTACTGAAGCCGTGCAGGAAGACCGTCCCGCCGGGGCGGACCGCCCGACCCAACCCGGCGAGGATGCGGACCCGGAACTCCGGTGCGGCAAACTGGAAGAAACAGCCCAGAGCCGCATCGAACGCCTCTTCGGGCCACGCAAATCCCTTCAGATCCTCCGCCCTCCAATCCAGGGACACCCCCTGCGACGCGGCCAGCGCCAGCGCTTTCCGCTGCCCGGTCGCGGTCGGCTCGACCGCCGTCACCCGATAGCGCTGCCCGGCCAGCCAGACCGCATTGCGGCCCTCACCCTCGGCGATGCTCAGCACCCTTGCGCCCGCGCCCAGATCCGCCATCCGGGCCTGCACGAACTGCGCCGGCGCGCGGCCGTAATGATAGCCCTCGCCGGCAAATCTCTCCTGCCAGTCGCTCACCCTTCCCTCCCTCCGCCAAACGGCAATCATCCTCGCGCTCTTTCCAAATACCTTCGGGGGTCCGGGGGCAGACAGCCCCCGGCCATCGCGGGACGCACATCACGCCTCCGGTCGATCCAGCGCCTCGAAGCCGGCCTTCTGCCGCGCGGTCCAGCGCAGGTGCAGGACCAGACCGGCCTCGCCCGATTCCTCGCGCTCGACCACGCCGGCCTCGTGCAGCCAGGCACGGCGGCGGCCGTCGCCGAAGGGCAGCGTCACAACCGCCGCCTCGCGCGGCTCGTCCAGCGCGCGGGCAAGATGCGCGTCGATGGCGGCAACCAGATCCTCCAACCCCTCGCCGCTCAAGGCGCTGACCGACTGCACGCCGTCGGTCCGGGCGCCGGTGCGGCGCAGCGCGGCGCGGGTTTCGGCCGACAGCGCATCGATCTTGTTCCAGACCTCGATCGAGGCGACATCCTCGTCGACGCCAAGACTGTCCAGGATCGCGGCCACGTCCTCGGCCTGCTCCTCGGTCTCGGGATGGCTGATATCGCGGACATGCAGGATCAGATCGGCCTCCAGCACCTCCTCCAGCGTGGCCCGGAAGGCGGCGACCAGTTCGGTCGGCAGATCGCTGATGAAGCCCACCGTGTCCGACAGGATGATCTTGCGCCCGCCCGCGCCACCGCCCGCGGCGGGCAGACGGATCGCCCGCATGGTCGGATCCAGCGTGGCGAACAGCATGTCCTTGGCCAGCACCTCGGCCCCGGTCAGCCGGTTGAACAGCGTGGATTTGCCGGCATTGGTATAGCCGACCAGCGCCACGATCGGATAGGGCACCTTCGCCCGCGCTGCGCGGTGCAGCGTCCGGGTCTTCACCACCCGCTCAAGCTGGCGGCGCAGCCGCGTCATCTGCTCGTCGATGGCGCGGCGGTCGGCCTCGATCTGGGTCTCGCCGGGGCCGCCGACGAAGCCCAGCCCGCCGCGCTGGCGTTCGAGGTGGGTCCAGGCCCGGACCAGCCGGGTGCGCTGATAGCTGAGCGCGGCCAGTTCCACCTGCAGCACCCCTTCCCGCGTCCGCGCCCGGTCGGCAAAGATCTCGAGGATCAGCCCGGTCCGGTCCAGCAGCTTGACGTCCCAGTCCTTTTCCAGATTGCGCTGCTGCACCGGCGAGACCGGCCCGTCGATCAGCACAAGCTCGGCCTCGGCTTCGGCCAGCCGCGCGCCGATCTCGGCCAGCTTGCCCTTGCCGAACAGGCGGCCCGGATCGGGGCTGCGCAGCCGCGCGACCTCGGCGCCCACAATCTCGATGCCCGGCAGGGCATGGGCCAGCGCCACCGCCTCGGCCAGCGCATGGTCGGGGGCGCGCCGCTGGGTCCGGGCATGGCCCAGATCGGGATGGATCACATAGGCGCGGGTCGGCCTGGCCTCGGTCGAGGTGGGTTCGGCCAATCAGTCCTCGCCTTCATAGAGGCTGATCGGCTGGCCGGGCATGATCGTGCTGATCGCGTGCTTGTAGACCAGCTGCGATTGACCGTCGCGGCGCAGCAGCACGCAGAAATTGTCGAACCAGGTGATCACACCCTGCAGCTTGACGCCGTTGATCAGGAAGATCGTCACCGGCACCTTCGCCTTGCGGACATGGTTGAGAAAGGCGTCCTGCAGGTTCTGCTTGTCGTTGGCCATGATTTTACGTCCGTTTTATGAACTGTCCCGGTTGAATCACATCTAAGGCGTCGTGTCCCGGCTTGCAAGCGAGAGGCGGCGCCCCTGCCGCCCCGCTCAGCGGCGCCAGAATTCGGGCGAGAACAGTGCCAGGATCGCCAGCGTCTCCAGCCGCCCGACGACCATGGCACAGGCCAGCACCAGTTTCGTCAGGACCGGCAGGCCCGACCAGCCCTCCCAGGGCGCCGAGGCGATGCCGGCGCTTGCCTCGAAGGCGGGCGTCAGCGGGATGGCCCCGGCCAGCGGGCCGGTATTGGTCAGGGCGGCGATCGACAGGATCGTCGCCGTCTCAAATTCAAGCTGCTGGATCGAGACCAGCGCCACCGTCACGGCGATGGAACTGGCGAACAGCATGAAGAAGATGAAGGCCAGATAGGCGCCCTCGCGCCGCAGCCGCCGGGCGATACGGCCGCCGCCCGAGACCGAGCTGGGATGGATGATCCGCTCCATCTCGCGCTCGCCATGCCGGGCCAGCGCATAGACGCGCAGCAGCTTGACCCCGCCGGCCGTGGTGGCGACGCCGCCGCCCATCATCGCCAACCCGGCCAGGATCAGCCCCGGCGAGGTCAAGCCCGACCAGGCCCGTGCGCCCTGCCACTCGATCGAGTTCCAGCCGGTCGTGGTCAGGTAGCTGAGGGCATTGAACAGCCCGGCCCAATAGGCGGCCAGCGCGTTGCGCAGATCGGCCAGCCGCGGCCCGACCGCCGTGGCCGCGGCCCCGACCTCGATCGCGCCGAGGAAATGGCGCGCGAACAGCAGCGTGGCGACCATCGCCACCAGCCCCGCCGCCATGCGCAGTTCGGGATCGTCGATCAGCCTTTCGGTCGCCCGCAACTCGCCGCCACCGGGCCAGAAGCGCCGCGACAGGGCCGGAATCAGGAACAGGAACACGACCATTTCGCCCGCAACCCCCGAGGTGCCGTCCGCCGGTCCGATCACCGGCGAGATGCCGCTGGTCGCCAGCGTGCCCATCGCCCGGCACAGCGCCACCAGCGAGTCGTCGCCCAGAAGCAGCAGCGCAAGCCACAGCATCAGGGTCAGCCCGGCATAGACCGGCATCACCGACAGGGCCGCACGCACCAGCCGGTGGGCGGGCTCACCCAGTTCCGTGCCGAAGCCGGGCGAGGAGAGATGCTGCTGCACGCTGCGCGGACTGGCGGATCTGGGCAGGCGCTCGAACTGCTCGTTGCGGCCATAGGGCGAAGACATGATCTCGAAGCCGCCCACGCGCAGCGGCGCAAGGATCGCAATGGCCGCGACCAGCATGAAGAGGCCACCCATCCAGCCGACCAGCGCCCGCCACAGATGCAGCGGCGCCGGCAGCAGATCGGCCGAGTAAAGCGAGGCACCGGTGGTGGTCAGCGAGGACACCATCTCCCACCAGGCGTTGAACAGGCCGGTATCGGGCAGGCTTTCCGCGAAGGGCAGCGCCAGCACCAGGGGCAGCAGGCCAAAGCTTGCCAGCATGTTCAGCAGCGTATCGCGCGAGCGCAGGCCCTGCGGATTGGCCATCGTCGCCAGCCCGATCATGCCCGAGAGGATCAGGACCAGAAGCGAGGAATAGAGGAACTTGCGCGCGATGTCGTCGTGATCGGTGACCGAGGCATAGGCGGCCGGAACCAGCATCGCCAGCGCCGCGATCACCGAGAGCTGGATCAGCAGGGGCAGGCGCAGAAGCAGCGGCACCGGCCCGGCCTCAGAAGAAGTCGATCGAGACCTGCAGGAGGCGCTCGACCTCCGGCACGTCATGGGTCAGCGCGAAGATCAGCACGATATCACCTTCCTCGACCCGGGTGTCGGACGAGGGCTTCAGCACCTTGTCGCCCTTCTGCACCGCGCCGATCAGGACGCCTTCGGGGAACTCGATATCGCGGATCGCGCGGCCCGACATGGGCGAGGTGGACAGAACCTGCGCCTCCATCACCTCGGCCTCGGCATCGCCTACGGAATAGATGTCGCGCACCCGGCCGTGGCGGATATGGCGCAGGATGGTCGAGACGGTAGTGGCGCGCGGATTGATATAGGCGTCGATATCCAGCGCCTCCATCAGCGGCACCAGGGTCGGGTCGTTGATCAGCGCGATGGCCATCTTGGCGCCCGCCTGCTTGGCCCGAACCGAGGTGAGGATGTTGACCTTGTCGTCATCGGTCACCGCCAGCACTGCATCGGTCGTCTGCACGGCAGCCTCGTCCAGCAACTCCGCCGACAGGCCATCGCCGTTCAGCACAATGGTCCGTTCCAGCCGGTCGGCGGCGAATTCGGCGCGTTCGCGGTCGCGCTCGATCAGCTTGGCGCGGATCCGGTCGGGCCGCGTCTCCAGCGTGCGGGCCACCGACAGGCCGACATTGCCCGCCCCGATGATCACCACCCGTTCCTGCTTCTGCGGCGGCTTGCCAAAGATTTCCAGCGTCCTGTTCACATCCTCGATATGCGAAAAGACATAGATCTGGTCGTCCGCGAACAACTGGTCGCCCGGTTCGGGCGCGAACAGCCGCCCGCCGCGCCGCACCCCCGCCACGATCGCCCGCAGGCTGGAGAAGATCTCGTTCAGTTGCCGCAGCGGTGTGTTCAACGCCGGGCAGTCGTCTTCCAGAACGATGCCGAGAAGCTGGATCCGCCCGCCGAGAAACGTCTCGATATCGAAGGTCGAGGGCGCGGACAGGCGCTGCAACGCCGCCTTGGCAACCTCGCGCTCGGGGCTGATGACCACGTCGATGGGCAGATGCTCGGTGCGGTAGAGATCGGAATAGATCGCGTCCAGATAGGCGCTGCTGCGCAGTCGGGCGATCTTGCGCGAGATCTGGAAGACCGAATGGGCCACCTGGCAGGTGACCATGTTCACCTCGTCGGAATGGGTGGCGGCGATGATCAGATCGGCATCGCGCGCGCCCGCCCGGTCCAGCACGTCGGGATGGCTGGCAAAGCCGGTGACGCCCTGCACGTCCAGAACGTCCGTCGCGCGGCGAACCAGTTCGGCATTGTTGTCGATGATGGTGACATCGTTGCGCTCACTGGCCAGATGCCGGGCGATCTGCCAGCCGACCTGCCCCGCTCCGCAGATGATGATCTTCATCCCAAGCCTCCGCACGCTGGCGACGTTCCGCCCCGACCCTTGCTAAGGCGCGCCCCGCCCCGGTGCAACCGTCCTTGCATCGCAGCTGCGGCCGGCAGGACCGGCGCGCAACCATGAATTGAAAAAATTTCGACAAGGCACTTGCAGCGGCAGCTTTGACCGATTAATGGTTAACGATCTGAGACCCTCCAATGCTCGAAATGCGGAGGAAGACGCTGCGACATGCCGATTTCAGAGAACCGGAACAGCCTAATCCCGGTGCATGCCCAGCGGACCGACACGGACGGGTCCCGCCTTCGGGCCGGGCCTTGGGATTTGGCAGTCCGGGCCACGCTTCGGACCTGCCCGACCGACCCAGTTGACAGAACGGAGATGGAGAATGCCGACGATGTACGGTCCCGGTTTCGTCTGCTCCCGCGGCCAAATGTCGTAATGCTTCAAGTTTGTTCCCCCGAACGCCATCGCCAGTCTGACTGGATCGGGCGTGGTCGGCGGTGATAGCCTGGCAGCGCATCGCCGACCACGTTCCCTGCCTGAAGAAACCATGACGATACGGCCCCGCCAGGAACGGCGGGCCTATTTCCCGAGCATCACCTCGTCCTCGCTTCGCACCCCGCCGACCACGCCAAGCGATTTCAGCTTGCGGTGCAGGGCGCTGCGCTCCATGCCGACGAACTGCGCCGTGCGGCTGATATTGCCGCCGAAGCGGTTGATCTGGGCCAGCAGATATTCGCGCTCGAACATTTCGCGCGCCTCGCGCAGCGCCATCGCCGTGATCTGCGGACCAAGGCTGAGCGCATCGCTGTTGTCGGGCGTGGCGCCCTGCGGCTCCAGTTCGGCAGGCTGGATCGGGCCGCTTTCCTCGGCCAGGATCAGCACCCGTTCGATCACATTGCGCAGCTGGCGGATATTGCCGGGCCAGCGCATGGCCTGAAGTGCCGCCACGGTTTCCTCGGGCAGGTTGCGGATGGGCAACCCCTGGTTCTTGTGGAACTGCTCGACGAAATGACGGGCCAGGGGTCCGATATCGTCGCGGCGCTCGGCCAGGGCCGGAACCGCGACCGGAACCACGTTCAGCCGGTCATACAGTTCCTGCCGGAACCGCCCGGACGAAATCTCGGCCGGCAGGTCGCGGTTGGTCGATGAGATCACCCGCAGATCGACCCGCACCCGGTCCGACCCGCCGGCGCGGGTGAACTGCTGTTCGGTCAGCACCCGCAGGATCTTGGGCTGGGTGCCCAGCGGCATGTCGCCCACCTCGTCGAAATAGATCACCCCGCCATGCGCCTGCTCCAGCAGGCCCGCCTCGATCCCCCGCTCGGGGCTCTCGCGCCCGAACAGCACCTCCTCCATGCGCTCGGGCTCGATGCTGGCGCAGGGGACGGTGATGAAAGGCGCCGCGGCGCGCGGGCTGTGCGCGTGGATGAAGCGCGCGGCCAGTTCCTTGCCGGCGCCCGGCTCGCCGGTCAGCATCACCCGGCCGTTCGATTTCGCCACCTTGTCCAGATTGTCGCGCAACCGCTTGAAGGCGGCCGACTGGCCCAGCATCTCGGCCGGCCGGTCGCCATTGCGGCGCAGGCTGCTGTTCTCGCGCCGCAGGCGGCTGGTCTCCATCGCCCGGTTCACCACCACCATCAGCTGGTCGATATTGAAGGGCTTCTCGATGAAGTCATAGGCGCCCTGCCGGATCGCGGCCACCGCGATCTCGATATTGCCATGCCCCGAGATGATGATCACCGGCACCTCGGGGTTGTTGCGCTTGACCTGCTTGAGGATATCGATGCCGTCCATGCGGCTGTCCTTCAGCCAGATGTCCAGCACCATCAGCGCCGGCTCCTGCGCGTTCAGGGCCGCCACCGCCTCGTCGGAATTGGCCGCGACGCGTGTCTCGAAGCCCTCGTCCTTCAGGATGTCCGCGATCAGTTCGCGGATGTCGCGTTCGTCATCTACGATCAGAATGTCGCTCATGTCGTTCCCGCCTCGTCTTTTTCTTCTCTGTTCTTGCGTTGCGCGCCGCGCACGGGGTGACGTTCCCGCGGCAGGCGGATTTCGGCCAATGCGCCCTCGCCGTCCGGCGCATCGGTCAGGATCATGCTGCCGCCATGCTCCTCGACGATCTTCTTCACGATCGGCAGCCCCAGTCCGGTGCCCTGCGATTTCAGCGTCACATAGGGCTCGAACAGGCGTGTACGGTCGGCCGGCAGGCCGGGGCCGTTGTCGGTGATGCGGATGGCGACGGCGTCATGCCCGACCTCCATCACCACCAGGACCCGCGCCACCCAGCCGTCGGGCGGGTGTTCCGCCTTTTCCTCGACCGCCTCGCCGGCATTCTTCAAGAGGTTCGTCAGCGCCTGGCGCAGCATGCCGGCATCGCAATCGACGATGACCGGGCGCTCGGGGATCTCGACCCGCAGCGCCCCCTTCAGCGCGTCCTGTTGCAGCAGCACGACCTCGCGCAAAAGCGCCGCCAGATCGGTCTCGGCCCGGTCCGGCTCGGGCATGCGGGCAAAGCGGCTGAACTCGTCGACGATGCGGCGCAGATCGCCGGTCTGGCGAATGATCACATCGACATACTGATCCAGCGAGGCCCGGTCTTCCGGCGCGGCCAGCGGGGCGAACTTGCGCCGCAGCCGCTCGGCCGACAGCTGGATCGGGGTCAGCGGGTTCTTGATCTCATGGGCCACGCGGCGGGCGACATCGCCCCAGGCGGCCATGCGCTGCGCGCTGACCAGTTCGGTCACGTCGTCGAAAGCCACCACATAGCCCTCGAGATCGCCATCCGTGCCGCGCCGCACCGCCATGCGCACCAGCAGGCTTTCGATCCGGCCGTCGCGCGACAGCCGCACCTCGTCCTGAACCGCCGCCGAGACCGAGGCGGACAGCCGCTCGAACAGCGGCGCGAATTCCGGCACCGCCTCGGACAGCAGCGTGTCGATGGAAAGCCGCGCATCCAGCCCCAGAAGCCGCGAGGCCGAGCGGTTGACGAAATCGATCTCGCCCGCCGCATCCAGCCCGATCACCCCCGAGGTCACCGAGGACAGCACATTGTCGAACAATCGCCGCTGCTCGTCGCTGGCACGATAGCTTTCGACCAGTTCCTCGCGCTGCATCTTCAACTGCCGGGT
Organism: Paracoccus marinaquae; assembly: GCF_018860165.1. Taxonomy (GTDB): domain Bacteria; phylum Pseudomonadota; class Alphaproteobacteria; order Rhodobacterales; family Rhodobacteraceae; genus Paracoccus; species Paracoccus marinaquae. The sequence continues at coordinate 6,027 of NZ_JAHKNG010000010.1, read as the reverse complement.
CATGCGGTTGAAGCTTTCGCCCAGCGTCTGGATCTCGTCGCCGGTATCGGGTTCGGGCACCTGCACGTCCAGATCGCCGCGACCGACCTGTTCGCTGGCCTGCGCAAGCTGGCCGATCGGCCGCGAGAGGCGCGAGGCGAACCACAGCCCAAGCCAGATCGCCGCCGCCACCAGCAGCAACGCAAAGCCCAGATAGACCAGCGAGAATTCGAACAGCACCTGCCCCCGGGTCGCCTCAAGCTGCCGGTAATCGCCGACCGTGGCCCGGGTGTCGTCCAGAAGCCCCAGCAGATCGCCATCGACATCGCGCGTGACATAAAGGTAACGGTCGGCCAGCGGCGGCAGCGCCACCAGCGCGCGGAATTCGTTGTTCTGCCAATCCTCGATCAGCGTCAGCCCCTCGGCCTGCGCCTGATCCAGTTGCTCGCTGCCGGGCGCCTCGTACCAGAACAGATAGCTGCGCTCGCCCCGGGCCCGGATCTCGCCGGCACCGTTGATGACATAGGCCTCGCGCAGCCCGCGCTGGATCAGCGCCTGCCCCTGCACGAGAAGCTGGCGCATCTCGCCATCGTCGATCATCGGGTTCGCCCGCCCGGCCTGCGTCAGCACCCCGGCCAGGGCGCGCGCATCCTCGCTGAGATCGCCGCGATGCTCTTCCTGATAGGCTTCGGCGGCGGCCTGCGAGGTGGTGACCACCTCCTGCACCCGCTCCGAGAACCAGCCTTCCAGCCCGATATTCACCAGCAGCCCGGCGAACAGCGCCACCAGCACCGTCGGCACCAGCGCAAGCCCGGCAAAGACCATCACCAGCCGCGCATGCAAGCGCGAACCGGCCGCCGAACGGCGGCGCGCGGTGATCAGCCGCGCCATGCGCAGGATCACCAGCCCGATGAGGCAGATCAGATAAAGAAGGTCCAGCAGCAGGACCAGCCGCAACACGCGGCTTTGTCCGCCATGGCTCAGCGGTCCCAGCACCGTCATCGTCGCGACCGCCAGCGCCGCACCGACCAGCAGCACGCCCCAGAGAAGGATCCCGCGCCACTGCCGCGGCAACCGGATGCGTGCCAGCCTGTCCCAACTCAGCCCTGATACGGACTCGACCATAACCCCCACTCGCCGTCTGACGCGGCTTGCTGTTGCAGCGCCGTGACTCTGGCGCTGCCCCTGTGGCGGTTTTACATCAGTTTGCGGCGCCTTGTCACCTCGATATTCAGCTCGGTCAGCTTCTTGCGCAGAGTATTGCGATTTATCCCCAGAAGATCGGCGCAACGCAGCTGATTTCCGCCGGTCGCGTCCAGCGACACCTGCAGCAGCGGCCGTTCAACCTCGTGCAGGATCCGCTCATAGAGGCCCGGTGGCGGCAATCCCTCGCCATGCAGGTCGAAATAGCGCTGAAGATGCGCCTCGACCGACTCGGACAGGCTGGCCCCGATCCCCGGGCGGGCCGACGCCGCCGGACCTGCGGTTTCGCCTGGCGCAGTACTTCCGGGGATCATCGCCGGTGCCCGCGAAACGCCCTGCTGGCTCAGCACCTCGCGCAACTCGGCGCCGGTAATGACCGGTCCGCCCGCGGTCAGGGCCAGCCGCCGCATCATGTTCTCAAGCTCGCGCACATTGCCGGGGAACGGATGCGCGCGCAGCAGGGCGGCGGCATCGTCGGCCAGGTCGCGCTCGGGCAGGCCCTGGCTGGCCGCGCGGGCCAGAAGATGCCGGGCCAGGGGCAGGATGTCGTCGATGCGGGCGCGCAGCGGCGGCACCGCCACCATCACGCCGGCCAGCCGGTAGTAGAGATCCGAGCGCAGCCGGCCCGCCGCGACATCGGCCTGCGGATCGGGGCCGGCGGTGGCGACGATCCGCGGGGCGCTGGCGCGGTTGGGACCGGATTCCAGCGCCTCGATCAGCCCGATCAGCCGGGCCTGGGCAGCGGCATCGAACCCGGCCGGGTTCTCGATGACGATGGTGCCGCCACGCGCCTTTTCGGCCGCCGCGCTGATCGCCTGCTCGCTTGCATCGGCCGAGGTCAGAACCGCCAGACCCAGATCGCGCCGGTCCGACAATTCGTGAAAGCTGCGCGCGATGGTGCTTTTGCCCACGCCCGGCTCACCCGCGATCAGCACCGGCAGATCGGCGTTCAGCACCCGCGCCACCATGCGAAACAGCGCCTGCATGGCCGGCGCATGGCCGATCAGCGGCATCGCCGGATCGGCGCTGTCGCGCGGCGCGGCCACGGCATCGGGGGCCGGGTCCGATTTGCGCGGCCGCCGCGACAGGGCCCGGCCGGCCTTGTTCATCAGATCGGGCAGATCGAACGGCTTGGGCAGATATTCGAAGGCCTCGGCCTCGGTCGCGCGGATCGCGGTCACGATGGTGTTCTGGGCCGAAATCACGATCACCGGCAGGTCGGGCCGCGCCTCGCGGATCGCGGGGATCCGGTCGATGCCGTTGCCGTCGGGCATCATCACGTCGGTGATGACCAGATCTCCGCGCCCCTCCTCGACCCATTTCGACAGCTGCGCAAGGCTTCCGGTCGCATGGACCCGGCACCCCGCGCGGGTCAGCGCCTGCGTCAGCACCGTGCGGATGGTGCGGTCGTCATCGGCGATCAGAACGGTTCCGTCCATGGTGGGTTCCTTATGCCTTTGGCAGGGAGATACGGAAAACGGTGCGGCCGGGGCGGCTTTCGACCCGGATCAGCGCGCCGTGATCGGTGATGATCTTGCTGACCAGCGCCAGCCCCAACCCGGTGCCGTTCTCGCGGCCCGAGATGAAGGGCTCGAAGACCTGTTCGGCGATGGCGGGCGGCAGGCCCGGCCCGTCATCCTCGATCTCGATCTGCAGAGGCAGCGGACGACCCTTCGCATGCAGCTCATCGGGTGGCAGCCGCAATGCGTGATCGTAATGGCTGCGCAGCCGGATGGTGCCGCCGCCCTGCCCCGACAGCGCCTCGGCGGCGTTCTTCACCAGATTGAGGCAGACCTGCGTCAGCTGGTCGGCATCGGCCAGTGCCGAGGGCAGCGAGGGATCGTATTCGGTCTGGATGACCAGGCCGCGGGCAAAGCCCAACTCGGCCGAGCGACGGACCTTTTCCAGCACGTCATGGACATTCAGCGGCGCCAGCCGCGGCGCCGAGGTGTCGCCGAAACGCTCGACCTGATCCAGCAGCGCGACAATCCGGCGCGTCTCGCTGACGATCATCTCGGCCAGTTCCCGGTCCTCGGGCGCGGCATTCATTCCCATCATCTGCGCGGCACCGCGAATGCCCGCCAGCGGGTTCTTGATCTCATGGGCCAGCATCTCGGCCATGCCGATGGCGCTGCGGGCGGCGGTGCGCAGGGCGCGGCTCTGATGGATCACGCCGGCCTCGTCCTCGGGCACGATCAGGACCGAGACCGCGCCGCCGATCCCCTGCGCCGAGCCGGCATGAACGGCGGCACGGCGCGGCTGATGGCCTCCCGCACGGTCGGCGATCTCGAACTGGACACCGGGCTGATAAAGCGCCTCGTCCCCGGCCGCGACCCGCTCGCACAGCGGCAGAAGCGAGGGGCGCACGCGCAGCTTGCCCGACAGCCGGTTCCCCTCCAGCCGCTTGCCCAGGGTCGAGTTGCGCGAGACGTTCAGCCAGATCTCGGCCGCATCGTTCATCGCCGCAACCCGGTTCTTGCCGTCGAGGATCAGCGCCGGCAGCGGCAGCTGCATCCAGCCCGGTCCCGGGCTTACCTCGGTGAAATCGGCGGGGCGTTCGCAGGTCATACGGCCACCGCGTCCGCATCGGCAAAGGCGCGGCGGATCAGCGCGATGGTCGCGGCCGGGCTGTCGGCGCGCAGCATCTCGGCCCGCAGAGGGGCGCCATTCGCCTCGGCATACCAGCCCAGATGCTTGCGGGCGACGCGCAGGCCCAGTTCACGGCCATAAAATCCCAGCATGTCCTCGTAATGCGCCTCGACCGCATCGGCCAGCGCGGCGCCGCGTGGAATGGCGGGCGCGGGCGTGCCCCACAGCGCATGGGCGATCCCGGCCAGCCGCCAGGGCGCCCCCTGCGCGCCGCGCCCGACCATCACCGCCTCGGCCCCCGACGCCGCCATCGCCGCGCGCGCCGATGCCGCATCGGTCACGTCGCCATTGGCGACCAGGGGCGGACGGCCGGGCAGGTTTGCCACCTCGGCGATCCGCGCCCAGTCGGCCCGGCCCTTGTAGAACTGCGCCCGAGTCCGGCCATGGACGGTCAGCATCCGCACCCCGGCCGCCGAGGCCCGGCGCGCCAGTTCGGTCGCGTTCAGGCAGGTCTCGTCCCAGCCCAGCCGCATCTTCAGCGTGACCGGCACCGCAACCGCGCCGATGACCGCCTCGATCAGCGACAGCGCATGATCCAGGTCGCGCATCAGCGCGGCGCCCGACAGCCCGCCCGTCACCTTCTTGGCCGGGCAGCCCATGTTGATGTCGATGATCGTGGCCCCCATGCCCTCGACGATGCGCGCGGTCTCGGCCATCGCGCCCGCCTCGCGGCCGGCGATCTGGACGCTGACCGGCAGCGCGCCTTCGGTCAGCGCCTTGGCCCGGACGGCGGCGCGGGTCGAGGGGCGCGGCGTCACCATCTCGGTCGAGGCGACCATCTCGCTGACCATCAGCCCGGCGCCGTATCGCGCCACCGCGCGCCGGAACGGCAGGTCGGTGATCCCGGCCATCGGCGCCAGAAAGACCGGCGCGCCAAGCCGCGTATCGCCTAGGATGATCGGGTCGGGCATTTGCATATTATGTTCCTCGGCCTTGGTCGCCGTCATCGCAAGAAGCCGGTCACGACCCCGCAGTCCAGCCTTCCCGCACATCGCCGCGATTGCACATTTTTAAAGCACTGTGCAAATAATTAGGGCAGATTCCATTCGCCACAATGTCGCAACACGCCCCCGCAGGGGTCGCATCCGGGCTGGCCGCGCCGCATCGCGGCTGCTTAGATGCAAACGAACCATCAAGGGGGCGGCATGTTCCTGTCGGTCTTCGATCTCTTCAAGTTGGGCGTCGGCCCCTCATCCTCGCATACCATGGGCCCCATGGTCGCGGGTGCCCGTTTTCTGGCCGCGCTGCGCCTCCAGCCGTTCCGTGCGCATGGCCTGAGGGCCAGCCTTCACGGCAGCCTCGCCTTCACCGGCAAGGGCCATGCCACCGACCGGGCCACGATCCTCGGGTTGGCCGGATTCGTGCCGGAAACGCTGGATGCCGCGGGGGCCGAGGCGGCACTGGCGGCCAATCGGGACAGCCGCATCCTGACACCCGAGGGGCTGGGCGAGCTGCAATTCGACCCCGGGGCGGATCTGCGCTTCGATTTCGACAACGCCCTGCCCGGCCATGCCAACGGCATGACCCTGTCGGCCACGGACGCGCAGGGCGACGTGATCTTTCATCAGGTCTATTACTCGGTCGGCGGCGGCTTCGTGCTGACCGAAGAGGAACTGGCGCGCCAGGGCGACGAGGCCCGCAGCGACGCCACCTCGAAGGCGCCCTACCCCTTCGCCAGCGCCGCCGAGATGCTGGCCATGGCCGAAGGATCGGGCAAGACCATCGCGCAGATGAAACGCGCCAACGAACTGGCCTTCCGCAACGAGGCAGAGTTGCGCGATGGCCTTGCCCGTATCTGGCAGGTCATGCGCGACTGCATGGAACGCGGGCTGGCGACCGGTGGCAACCTGCCCGGCGGGCTGAACATCCGCCGCCGCGCCCATGCTATCCACGAAAAGCTGATGGCCGAACGCGGCATGAACCTGACCGCGCCGCACGTCATCAATGACTGGATGTCGGTCTATGCCATGGCGGTGAACGAGGAAAACGCCGCCGGCGGCCAGGTCGTCACCGCACCGACCAATGGCGCCGCCGGCGTTGTGCCCGCCGTGATCCGCTACTGGCTGGACCATGTGCCGGGCGCGAGCGAGCGCGATCTGCCCGATTTCCTGCTGACCGCGGCGGCGATCGGCGGGCTGATCAAGCACAATGCCTCGATCTCGGGGGCCGAATGCGGCTGCCAGGCCGAGGTCGGCA
>NZ_JAHKNG010000109.1 GCF_018860165.1 Paracoccus marinaquae | reverse complement strand
GTAAGCGCGACGTTGTGGCCCTATGCGGCGAGGCTTGACTGCTGATTGAATCGCCACGGCATGAGGTCTTCGATACCGTTTTGCGGGTGACCGTCGAGGATGGCGTGCAGGGTTGCTGCGATGTAGTCGACCGGATTCACGTCGGACATCTTGCAGGTAGCGACCAGCGAGGCGAGCATGGCCCAGTTCTCGGCGCCGACTTCATTCCCTGCAAATAGAGCATTCTTTCTTGTCAGGGCGATCGGTCGGATCTGGTTCTCGACCGGGTTGGTGTCGGGCTCCAGCATGCCGTCCCCGAGGAAGCGGATCAGTCCGGGCCAGTGCGCCAAGGTGTAGCGGATGTCTTCGGCGAGCTGGGATTTCTGCGGTATGCGCGAGAGCTGGGCTTCCAGCCAGGGTTTCAGCGCCGCGATGATCGGGGCCGAATGCTCACGCCGTGCAGCAAGGCGCATAGTGGCCTCCTTGCCCCGCACGGACTTCTCGATCTGATAAATAAGCGCGATCTGGCGCAGCATTTCCTCGGCGATGGGCGAGCCGTCACTCTCGAAGCGTTTCACGAAGCGGCGGCGGACATGGGTCCAGCAATAGACCAGTTGCCACGGGCCATTGTCGCGCGCGATTTCCGTCATCGCGTTGTAGGACTGGTAGGCGTCGCACTGCAGGAAGCGGCCGCGGTATCCGGCGAGGAATTTCAGCGGATGCGCCTTGCCCCGGCCAGGGGCGTAGTGGAACAGCACGATGGGTGGGCCGGCCCCGCCATGACCACGGTCATCAGTGACGACGGCCCAGAAGAAGCCGCTCTTGGTGCGTTTCAGGCCCGGTTCCAACACTGGCGCGCGAGTTTCGTCCACGAAGATACGGTCTGCACCGCGCAGATGCGTGCGCATGTGGTTGATGACGGGCATCAGGTGGAAACAGGCGCGGCCGACCCAGTTGCCGAGCGTGCCGCGGTCCAGATCGATCCCTTGCCGCTTGAAGATCTCGGCCTGCCGATAAAACGGCAGGTGGTCACCGAACTTCGAGACGATAATCCAGGCGATGAAGAGTTCCGTGGGCAGACCGCCAGGCACCACATGTTCAGGCGCATGCGCTTGCGCCACGGCCTGCGAACAGCGGCGGCAGGCGTATTTGGGCCGCCGCGTGACCAGCACCCGGAACTGCGCGGGGATCACGTCCAGCCGTTCGGAGACGTCTTCCCCGATATTGGCCATCTCACCGCAACCACAGGGGCAGAGCGTGCTGGCAGGCTCGATCACGCGCTCGACCCGGGGCAGATGGGGCGGTAGATGCCCACGGTTGCGCTTGGGCTTGCGCGATGTTTCCCCGCGCGCCCGCTGCATCGCCGCTTCGGCCTTTTCCTGTGCCGCCTCGAGCACGCCTTGGGCAAATTCGGCATCTTCCAGGGGCAGGTTGAACTGCTCGGGCGAGAGCTTTTCGGAGCGCTTGCCGAATTTCTCGCGCTGCGCCGCGTGCAGGATATCCTGCAGCCGCCGGTTGGCCTCTTGCGTCTCGGCCAGCGTCGCCTCCACCTCAGCGAGGCGGGCCTTCAGCAGGGCATTTTCACGCGCAAGATCAGCTGCTTCCATGCCAGGAAGTGAATCACAGGATGCCCTTACAGGCCAGCAAAAACAGGTATTTCGGCGCCGTCTACCTGTCACCCCGCCGTCAGCGGGCGTCGTGCCCGTTCGGGTCGGACCATCCGCCAATCCACGCCCTCAAAAAGCGCTGCGAACTGCGCGCTGGACATGCGCATGACCCCGTCGCGCACCTGTGGCCA
>NZ_JAHKNG010000108.1 GCF_018860165.1 Paracoccus marinaquae | reverse complement strand
TGTCTACCCCATAGTCCCTGAGAAACTCCACCGTAGTCGCCATCGCGAAACTCCCGCACAATCTCCGTCAGGCGCGAAATCTCAGACCGTGTGAAAACAAGGAAGGTGGGGCACAGGCGCCGCTTACGACATATCTACTGGTCACCGAACTGTTGGCATGGCCAAGGAGTGCTGCAATTGTGATCTCACTGAGGCCAAGATCATTGGCAATGCTCGCAAAACTGTGCCGAAGGACATGGGCTGTGATCGTCTCAAGTGCAGTCCCGGCGAAGATCTTCCTCCACTTGTTGGGAAAGGCGCCATACGCCTTGCCACCCCGCGATCCAGGAAACACGTAATCTCCCGTAGCAACTTCGCGCTGCATCTCCAGGAACTCGACCACCGGAAGGCCAATCGGGCGGATCGACGCACCTTCCTTTGAATCCGACAGTCGTAGGCAACTGTTCGAGAGGTCCACGTCGCTCCACCGCAAAGCAATGATTTCGCTGCGCCGACAGCCGGTCAGAGCAATCTGACGCACTATGTCGGCCATCATCGCAAGATCGGGGTCTGTTGCCGCACGCTTCAGCGCCTCACCCATATCCCGATATTCAGCGGTGCTTAGGCGCCGGTTTCGAACCTGATCCTTTGGTTTCTTGATGCCATGGGCAACATTTCGATCCACAATCCCGGCGTCATTCGCATAGGTAAGAATCCCGCCGAGTAAGCCGACAGTACGACTTGCCGCCCCTGGTCCGCCGCGAAGAATGGATTTGCCGCGAAGGTTCTTGGTCTTCATGACCGCGCGCGTTTTCCCGATCAGGATGTCGTTCATCATCTTCGTCACATCAGCCTTACTCAGATCGCGCACGCGCTTCTTGCCGAGGATTGGGATGATATGGCCATTGATTCTGCCGATATCGGTAGTGATTGTCGCTGGCTTCTTGGGTCGACCGCGTTTACCTTGGATGAGTCCGGCATGGAGATCGCCAATATAGCGTTCGCAAAGCTCCTTGATCGTCATGGCATTTCGGTCCTCCAGCTTTTCTTCAGCCGGATCGTCGCCTTGAGCCACGCGCCCGAGTTGTGCTTTCGCCTCGCGTCGTGCAGTCTCAGGCGTCCAGATACCGTGAAGGCCAATGGTGAAACGCCGGGAAGATCCGTTGCATCGATATTGGATCACATAGCTGCGCTTGCCAGACGCGAAGACTCTCAGCCCGAAACCGGGTAGGTCATCGTCCCAGATGACGTAGTCGTTGGGTTTGGTTATGGCACTCTCAACAAGCCGTTTCGATATCTTTGGCATGGAATCTATCCTTTCCAGTCGGGCTCTCGCGTAAGCACCACGTAAGCACTTGGGGGAAAACCACAGCGTAGAGCCGGTTACGTTTTTCCGTCGTGATGCGCTGGAAAGTAAAGTTATTTCAGTGTTTTATCGCACTGTAGCGTAGTCCATCGCACATTTCGGATAGACTGCTAATAATTGCTCCGAAGGCGGAGGCCAGAGGTTCGAATCCTCTCGGGTGCGCCACTTACGAACAAAACTGGGCACTCCTGCCGGAGCCGCCCCGCCGCCCATCACCAGCCGCTCCAGAACTGTCCGCCTTCCGTGAATGCGGATTTCTGCATCGTCCACTTCGACATTGTCGATGAGGGCACGCAGATAGGCGCGCCGGAACGGCACCGGCCCGTCGAGGACGTTGGCGCGCATGACATCGACGCAGGCGGCGATCGGCGTTGTTGCAGAACGCCGGTTTGAGCCGAGCTTGCGCCTTTCCCCCGCGATCTTAGGCGACGCGTTCGATCTCCGCTTGGCCGAGAGCGTTGAAGCGGTTCATGAGGGCAATGCGGATGTG
>NZ_JAHKNG010000107.1 GCF_018860165.1 Paracoccus marinaquae | reverse complement strand
TCGGCATGCCGCAGGATCGCGAGTATCTGCGCTTCTGTGTATCTGCTGGTCTTCATACGAAATCTCCTCGTGCACTTTGCCGAGAAAACTCTACTTTTGAAGCCCCCTACTTTCCGGGGGGATTACCTCAGGAGAAAGCGGCGGGCGGGCCGAGATTGACATGCCAGAACTTGAAGGCCGGCACATGTCCGGCCCCTTTTCGCGCCTCCCAAAGGCGCCGGCCCCGGACCAACGCGGGCCGGGGCCGGCAGCCCCGTCATTCGAGGCCGAGCATGCCCTTGGCCTCGGCAAGCGTCGCCATCGAGGCGGCGTGATCGCCGGCTTCATGCTGCTGCGCGCCCTCGTCGCGCAGGGCCTGGACCTGGGTGGCCTGTTCTTCGGTCAGGTCGGTGCCGGCGGCCAGCGCGGCATCGATGGCGGCCATGTCGGCGGGGCACTGGTTGGCAAGGGCGGGCGCCGCGAGCAGGGCGAAGGCGGCGGCAAGGGTCAGGTGTTTCATCGGAAGATCCTTTGATCCAGGTGAGAACCACGTGACCCGATCCTAACACGGAACCTGGTGCGTCAGGCGGTTTATCCTGGCCCCGGCCCTTTCACATGACGTTCATCATGACGACGAGGAAGCCTCGGGGGTGGTCGGGAGGTGTCTTCGATCGCCTGTTCCGGGCGGGCAGCAACCTGCGGTGGGATGGATATGGCGCGTCAGTTCCGCTTTGCGGGGCAAGGCCGTCATTCGCGTTGCGCGATTTTCACTGCCGCATTTTCTGCCACACCCTCGTCTGTTCCATCGGTGAAGCAGGCCACCGTCATGGGTTCTGCCAGATCAGGAAAATGGTAGACCGCATTGACACTGAACGGGCCGCCCCCTGAATGGCCTATGGCTCGGCCAACATTGCCCATCGAGCCCGACATGAGACCGCAACCGTATCCACATTCGGACCACGGTCGTCCCGAAATCGAACCACCAACGGGATGCCTGTCGAGCATATCGCGCAGGGTCTCGGACTGCAGCAATTCGCCTTGGAAGAGTCCGTGCAGAAGCCGTGCGGCATCCGATGTCGTGCCGATCAGGCACCCGTGGTAAACCCAGCCTGGATCATAGCCCTTGGCCGTTTCCCAATGCAGGGAGGCTGACTGCTCCAGAGTGTCCCAAAACTCGACACCCGCCAGCCCCAAAGGTTCAGAAATCATATCAGAAATAACTTGGCCGAGAGAATTCGCGGCTATCTCTTCGATCAACTCTCGAACGAACATATAGCCAATATTCGAGTAGGACCAACCATTGCCCGGGGCAAACCGCATCCCTTCGGCCAAAGCCGCGCCCAGTACTTCTTCGCGCGACCACGGTTCATCTGCTCGGCTGCCAACTGCATGAAAGGTTAGCGTCCGAGGACGTTCTCTAATCGCCTTGGTCAAGTGCTGATCCGCATTTGCGTTATTCTGCGCGCCGGGCAATCCGAAGGATCTGGGATCGCAGAGATTTGCGGAACTGGTGGCCGAAAAAACCGAGGGGCGGATCACCGTCGATGTCGGTGGTTCGGCCCAGTATGGCGACGATGTCGAGGCGCTGACCCAGATGCGCCTTGGCACTTTGGCATTGTCGGCGAACTCTCAGGGCTCCACCTCGGGGGTGGTCGAGGAATTCGCTGTTCTGGGCCTGCCCTTCATGTTCGACGACCTGGACACCGCCTACAAGGTCATGGACGGCGAGGTCGGCGCCCAGCTGGACGGGAGTGTCCGATCTTTTGTGTATGATTGATCGGGTCCATGCTTCACCGAAAGGAAGCATGTATGACGATCTCCAAGGAAGTTCTGGACGAGTTGCTGAAAGGCGTTGAGCGCCCGGAGGACCTGCT
>NZ_JAHKNG010000106.1 GCF_018860165.1 Paracoccus marinaquae | reverse complement strand
GGCGCGACAATCAGAAACGAAAGAGGAACTTGCCAGCGACAATCAGAATGCTATCGTCGCAGATGACGCGACATAGAATCTCATCCAGATCGTCGCTCGCGTCTCACCCAGATTGTCGCGCTATACCGCCTCCTTTGCCGTCCTCTGGCTCCTGATCCACCGGACCCGCTTCGGCACCGCGGGCACCCCCGCTACCGACTGTGCGCTGGAACGCTGGCGCGATGCTGGATCGAAGGAAGGCGAAGCCGCGCGCGAGAAACTGGCCGTTCAGGTGGAAAAGGCGCTGAAGATCCTCGGCTCCGGCTTCCTCGAGGCCAACCCCGACCTCGCCAGAAGCCTCACGTCAGGTGAGGTGAACCTGACCGAGTGGTTCAACGAACTCCTCCGCCTCGTCTACCGCCTGATCTTCCTGATGGTGGCCGAGGATCGCAACCTCCTCCACCCCGAAAAGGCCCCCACCGACGCCCGCAAGCTCTATGCCGAAGGCTACAGCCTCGCCCACCTGCGCGCCCAGTGCTTTCGAGCGGCGACCTGGGACAAGCACCACGACCGCTATGAGGGCGTGAAGATCGTCTTCCGCGCCCTTGCCGATGGCCAACCCGCCCTCGCGCTCCCTGCTCTCGGCGGCCTCTTTGCGGACGACCGTCTGCCCCACCTCGAAACCGCCCGCCTGCGCAACCGCGCCTTCATGGAGGCGCTCTACCGCCTCTCCTGGCTTGACCAGAAAACCGGCATGGTCCCGGTCAACTGGCGCGCGATGGAGACCGAGGAACTGGGATCCGTCTACGAATCCCTCCTCGAACTGCAGCCCCAGCTGGGCGATGACGGCAAGACCCTGCTCTTCGCCTCCGAGGCCGCCGAGCAGAGGGGCAACCAGCGCAAGACCACTGGCTCCTACTACACGCCCGACAGCCTGGTTCAGGCGCTGCTCGACACAGCCCTCGACCCCGTTCTCGACAAGACCGAAGCCGAGGCGGACGATCCTGCCAAGGCGCTGCTGAAACTTTCGGTCATCGACCCCGCCTGCGGCTCGGGCCACTTCCTGTTGGCCGCCGCCCGCCGCATCGCCACGCGGCTCGCGCGCATCCGCGCCGATGGCACGCCCTCGCTCGCCGATTTCCGCCATGCCCTGCGCGATGTCGCGCGGTCCTGCCTGCACGGGGTGGACCGCAACCCGATGGCGGTGGAGCTGACCAAGGTCGCACTCTGGATCGAGACGGTGGACCCTGGCCTTCCCCTAGGCTTCTTCGACGCGCAGATCCGCTGCGGCGATGCGCTGCTGGGGGTGTTCGACCTGAAGGTGCTGCAGGACGGCATCCCCGATGCCGCCTACAAGCCGCTGACGGGCGACGACAAGGAAACAGCGAGATACTACCTCAAGGCCAATCGCGATGCGAAGGCGGGGCAGGGCGGGTTCGATTTCGGCACCGGGCAAGCCTCCCTGCCGGCGATGAAACCGCTGGCGCTGGATTTCTCGGGCTTCCGCGACCTGCCCGAGGATACGGTGGAGCAGATCGGGGCCAAGGCCGCGCGGTTCAAGGAACTGCGCAAGGGGCAGGCCTTTGTGCGGGCGACGGCGGCGGCGAACCTGTATGTCGCGGCCTTCCTGCTGCCCAAGGTGGGTGGCGCACCGGCGGGGGCATCAAGCCGCACCGTGCCGACGACCGAGGAACTTTGGCTGGCCCTCAATCAGGGCAAGATGCGGCAGGCGATGATAGACGCGCCCAAGGCTGTTGATTGCCACTGAGAATTGACCCGGCAACCGCCAAAATTGTCATTGAGAATTGACCCATGTGCAACCCTGCCTCGGCTTGAAGCAGCTGGAGGCATACGGAGTGATCGACATGGGATTTTT
>NZ_JAHKNG010000105.1 GCF_018860165.1 Paracoccus marinaquae | reverse complement strand
GCCGACGAACACGATCCGCATCCAGACCGCCGAGGCGCTGAAAAACCCGCGCCACCCCTATCGGCAGGTGCTGGACGCGGCGTTCGAGGGCCGCGTGCGCGTTTTCGACATTGGCGATTTCACGCAAGTCACGCCGCATGACCTGCGCTCGAACCTCTGTGTCGTGGTCGGCACGATCCAGACGCTGCGGGTCAGCAATACCGACGGACGCAAGGTCTATGCCCATCACGAGATGCTGGAGGGGCATTTCTCGACTGTCTCGCCCAACACACCGGGGCTGGAGCGCAATGACGATGGCCCGATGAAGGGCGACATCCGGTTCAGCTTTGCCAACCTGATGCATCTGCACCGCCCGCTGGTCATCATGGACGAGGCGCACAAGGCGGGCACGAGTCTGAGCCAGGATGTCTATGAACGGATCAACCCAAGCGCCCTGATCGAGTTCACCGCCACGCCCAAGGGGTTCAACAACATCCTTCATTCCGTGACAGCGCAGGAGCTGAAAGATGAAGAGATGATCAAGATGCCCGTGGTGCTCGACGAAGCCGAAACCTGGCAGGGGGCTGTGAACTCGGCGATTCTGAAGCGGGCGGAATTGCAGGAGCACGCGGATCGCGACCGTGAGGGCTATATTCGCCCCATCGTGCTGTTCCAGGCGCAGAAGAAGGGGGAGGAGGTCACGGTCGATGTGCTGAAACAGCACCTGATCGACAATGAGAATATCGACCCGGCCAAAATTGCTGTGGCGACCGGCGCGCAGCGCGATCTGGACGGGATCGACCTGTTCAAGCCCGATTGTCCGATTGAATATGTCATCACCATCGAGGCGCTGAAGGAAGGCTGGGATTGTTCGTTCGCCTATGTGTTCTGCTCGCTGGCCAATATTCGCAGCTCGACGGATGCCGAGCAGCTTCTGGGCCGTGTGCTGCGAATGCCCTATGCGAAAAAACGCAAGGAACCGGCGCTGAACAAATCCTACGCCAAGCTGGTGTCAAAGCATTTCTCCGAGGCCGCCGTCAGTCTGCGCGACAAGCTGGTCGATATGGGGTTCGAGGAAAGCGAGGCCGAGGCCAATATCGAGGCCGAGCAGCCAGGGCTGGATGATGGCCTCTTCGGGCGGCAATCGCGTCCCAGAGCGACGATGACGGTCGAACTGGACGCCTCCGAGGAGGAGCGCCGCGAGATCAACATTGTCGCGCCGGGCAAGATCAAGGTCTCGGCAGGCGATGACGGCAAGACCCGGATCGAGTTCACCGGCGTGCCTAAGCCCAAAGACGAAGAGCGCCTGTTCCAGATGGCGCCTGCGCGCCTGCATGGCGTGCTGCGCGAGAAGCTGGCTGAGTTCAAGGCCAGGCACGCCGACGACCTGGCCCCCGCCCATCTGGGCGAAGAATTCACCGTGCCGCGCCTGATGGCGCATGTGCAGGGCGAGCTGGTCTTTGGTGATACCGATATTCTGATGGAATATCACGACTGGTCACTGGCCGATCATCCGGCACGGCTGACCAAGGCCGAGTTCGATATTGTCGAGACGACCAACACCTTCGAAATCGACCTCGACGGCAATCGCCTGTCGATCTCGGCAGCGGATAGTTCCGAGCAGCTTTCGCTGGATATCGACGTGGACGACTGGACGACGAATTCCCTGGTGCGCTGGCTCGACGGGAAGGTTCGCGATCAATGGATCGGCCAGGCGGAGTTGCTGGCCTGGCTGAGCGATGTCGTTACCCACCTGACCCGTGACCGGGACATGCCCCTGTCGCAGCTCATGCGCTGCAAATTCATCCTGGCGCGCAAACTGAACGAGAAGATCCGGGGTTTCCGCCAGATGGAGCGCGACAAGGTTTACCAGATGAACCTGTTCGGCCCCGAGGCGCGCGTCGAAGTGTCTTTCGATGACGGCATCCGGTTCTTCGACGAGATGTATTTCGACGTGCCCAAGTATCGCGGCATTTACAAGTTCAAGCACCACTTCATGGGACCGGACGAGGTGCCGACCTTCGACAGCAAGGATGGCGGCGAAGAGGTCAAATGCGCCCTGGCGCTGGATGCTCTGCCCAAGTTGAAATACTGGACCCGCA
>NZ_JAHKNG010000104.1 GCF_018860165.1 Paracoccus marinaquae | reverse complement strand
GCCGACGAACACGATCCGCATCCAGACCGCCGAGGCGCTGAAAAACCCGCGCCACCCCTATCGGCAGGTGCTGGACGCGGCGTTCGAGGGCCGCGTGCGCGTTTTCGACATTGGCGATTTCACGCAAATCACGCCGCATGACCTGCGCTCGAACCTCTGCGTCGTGGTCGGCACGATCCAGACACTGCGGGTCAGCAATACCGACGGGCGAAAGGTCTATGCCCATCACGAGATGCTGGAGGGGCATTTCAGCACCGTTTCGCCCGCCACGCCGGGGCTGGAGCGCAATGACGATGGCCCGATGAAGGGTGACATCCGGTTCAGCTTTGCCAACCTGATGCATCTGTACCGCCCGCTGGTCATCATGGACGAGGCGCACAAGGCGGGCACGAGCCTGAGCCAGGATGTCTACGAACGGATCAAACCGAGCGCCCTGATCGAGTTCACCGCCACGCCCAAGGGGTTCAACAACATCCTTCATTCCGTGACAGCGCAGGAGCTGAAGGATGAAGAGATGATCAAGATGCCCGTGGTCCTGGACGAAGCCGAGACCTGGCAGGGGGCTGTGAACTCGGCGATTCTGAAGCGGGCGGAGTTGCAGGAGCACGCGGATCGCGACCGTGAGGGCTATATCCGCCCCATCGTGCTGTTCCAGGCGCAGAAGAAGGGCGAGGAGGTCACGGTCGATGTGCTGAAACAGCATCTGATCGACAATGAGAATATCGACCCGGCCAAAATTGCTGTGGCGACCGGCGCGCAGCGCGATCTGGACGGGATCGACCTGTTCAAGCCCGATTGTCCGATTGAATATGTCATCACCATCGAGGCGCTGAAGGAAGGCTGGGATTGTTCCTTCGCCTATGTGTTCTGCTCGCTGGCCAATATCCGCAGCTCGACCGATGCCGAACAGCTTTTGGGCCGTGTGCTGCGGATGCCCTATGCGAAAAAGCGCAAGGAAACGGCGTTGAACAAGTCCTATGCCAAGCTGGTGTCAAAGCATTTCTCCGAGGCCGCCGTCAGCCTGCGCGACAAGCTGGTCGATATGGGCTTCGAGGAAAGCGAGGCCGAGGCCAATATCGAGGCTGAGCAGCCGGGGCTGGATGATGGCCTATTCGGGCGGCATTCGCGTCCCAGAGCCACAATGACGGTCGAGCTGGATGCGTCCGAGGAGGAGCGCCGCGAGATCAATATTGTCGCGCCGGGCAAGATCAAGGTCTCGGCAGGCGATGACGGCAGGACCCGGATCGAGTTCACCGGCGTGCCTAAGCCCAAAGACGAAGAGCGCCTGTTCCAGATGGCGCCTGCGCGCCTGCATGGCGTGCTCCGCGAAAAGCTGGCTGAGTTCAAGGCCAAGCACGCCGACGACCTGGCCCCCGCCCATCTGGGCGAGGAATTCACCGTGCCGCGCCTGATGGCGCATGTGCAGGGCGAGCTGGTCTTTGGTGATACCGATATTCTGATGGAATATCACGACTGGTCACTGGCCGATCATCCGGCACGGCTGACCAAGGCCGAGTTCGATATTGTCGAGACGACCAACACCTTCGAAATCGACCTCGACGGCAATCGCCTGTCGATCTCGGCAGCGGATAGTTCCGAGCAGCTTTCGCTGGATATCGACGTGGACGACTGGACGCCGAATTCCCTGGTGCGCTGGCTCGACGGGAAGGTTCGCGATCAATGGATCGGCCAGGCGGAGCTGCTGGCCTGGCTAAGTGATGTCGTTACCCATCTGACCCGCGACAGGGACATCCCCTTGTCGCAACTGATGCGCTGCAAGTTCATTCTGGCCCGCAAGCTGAACGAGAAGATCCGGGGTTTCCGCCAGATGGAGCGCGACAAGGTTTACCAGATGAACCTGTTCGGCCCCGAGGCCCGCGTCGAAGTGTCTTTCGATGACGGCATCCGGTTCTTCGACGAGATGTATTTCGACGTGCCCAAGTATCGGGGCATGTACAAGTTCAAGCACCACTTCATGGGACCGGACGAGGTGCCGACCTTCGACAGCAAGGATGGCGGCGAAGAGGTCAAATGCGCCCTGGCGCTGGATGCTCTGCCCAAGTTGAAATACTGGACCCGCA
>NZ_JAHKNG010000103.1 GCF_018860165.1 Paracoccus marinaquae | reverse complement strand
CCGCATCGATCTTGCCGCATGGCTCGCCGATGAGGTGTCCATCGAGTTTGCCGAGCAGGAGGGCGCGGCCTTTGCCCATGGCGATGGCATCAACAAGCCGCGCGGCATTCTCGCCTACGACACGGTGGCGAATGCTTCCCATGTGTGGGGCAAGATCGGCTTCGTTGCCTCGGGGAAAGCGGATGGCTTCCTGGCTGCGACCGCTTCGGTCAGTCCGGCCGACTGCCTGATCGATCTCTATTATGCGCTCAAGTCCGGCTACCGGAACGGGGCATCGTGGCTGATGTCGGATGCGACCATGAACACGGTGCGCAAGTTCAAGGATGCGGAAGGCGCCTATATCTGGGCGCCGCCATCGGGTGCAGCCGAAGTCGCCACTATCCTCGGCAAGCCGGTCTACACCGACGACAACATGCCGGCGGCAGAGGCCAGCAAGTTCCCCATCGCCTTCGGGGACTTCGGTCGCTCCTACCTGATCGTCGACCGCATCGGCATCCGGGTGCTGCGTGATCCGTTCACCTCGAAGCCGAACGTCCTGTTCTACACGACCAAGCGCGTCGGCGGCGGCGTGGTCAACTTCGAGGCGCTCAAGCTTCTGAAGATCAGCACCTGATCACCGGCGTGATCCAGCAGCGGGCGGCCATCACACGGTCGAAGGACGGTCGCCCGTCTCTTCATCATTCCCATTCATCGAAAGGACTTCTGTCATGAAGGACGGTATCTCCGGCCTCGGCCTCGTTGCATCGCTGGTTCCCGCCGTGGTCACCGCCACGACCAAGGGCAGCCATGCCGATCTGCAGGGCTTCAACTCCGCAACCCTGATCATCAATACCGGCGCGATTGCCGGCGATGGCCTCTTCGTCGTCGCCATCCAGGAGAGCAACACCACCACGGATGGCGATTTTACCGATGTGGCGGCCGGCGATCTGCTTGGAGCCCTTCCGACGGCACTCGAGGCCAGCACGGTTTACAAGCAGGGCTACAAGGGTTCGAAGCGCTATATCCGCGCTGTCGTCACCAAGACCTCCGGCACGTCGATCGCTGCCGGCGCGGTCATTGTGCTCGGCCATCCCCACGACGCGCCGGTTGCCTGACATCGCTCGAAGCGATCAGCCCATCACTCGCCCGAACGGCTGGTCGCTTCTTTTTATTATAATGGATCGAAAACGTGATCGTACCCGTTCGCACCGTCGCCCCGGTCAACATGCCGGTGTCGCTGGCCGAGGCCAAGGCTCATCTGCGCGTCGATCATGATGATCAGGACGATCTGATCACCGCCCAGATCAAGGCGGCGACGGCATATCTCGACGGCTATGCCGGCATTCTCGGCCGGGCACTGGTGACGCAAACCTGGCGGCAAGATTTTGCCGGCTTTGCCGATCGTCTAGCTTTGCCAGTATCGCCGGTGACTGCGATCGTCAGCGTCAGCTACTTCGATGTCGGTAATGTTGTGCAGACATTGGACCCCAGCGTCTGCGATCTGTTTACCGACGCGCGCGGGGCCTATGTTTCGCTGCGGCCGGGACAATCCTGGCCCGCCACCTTCTATCGCCCCGATGCCGTCTCTGTCACCTTTACAGCCGGTTTTGGCGCGGCCGACGTGCCGGAGCCCATCCGGCAAGCTATCCTGCTGATCGTGCAGCGCCTGTTCGATGGCACCGACACCAGCATTGATGTTGCTATCGATCGCACCGTCCATGCCCTGATCGCGCCCTACCGCAGAAGTCCGATCTGATGGCCAGGATCACCGCCAATGATCTACGCGACCGCGTCAGCTTCGAAAAGCGCGAGGAAGTCGACGACGGCTACGGCAACACCGTCGGCATGTGGGTGGCCCAGTTTGAGCGCGACGCCTGCATCCTGCCCTCCAAGGGCGGCGAGACCGTCATTGCTGCCCGCCTGCAGGAGGTGCAGCCGGCGCTGATCATCGTACGCTTCGATGCCGAGACCGCCACCATCACCGCCGAATGGCGACTGATCGAGACCCGCTCCGGCTCCATCTACAATATCCGCACCGCCGCCGACATGGAGCGACGGCGCCGCTTCATCACCATGCTGTGCGAGGCCGGCGTGGCGACGTGAGCCGTCACCGGCAAGGCCGCGAGCCGAAACAAGTCTCTCCTGGAAAACCGCCATGACGCCGCCGAAAGCGGGCGACCAGTTCCGCATGCCCGACGCCGAGTTCGAGGCGATCCTGACACGCGCCGCCCCGAAGTTCAGGCGATCAGCGCGAGTCCCATCCCGCCAGCAGCGGCGATGAGCACCACCATCCATGGCGGGGTCCTCCAG
>NZ_JAHKNG010000102.1 GCF_018860165.1 Paracoccus marinaquae | reverse complement strand
AGCTCGAGGCCGCCATCACGAAACTCGACAAGTTCGACCTGCTGATCCTCGACGATCTCGCCTATGTCACCAAGGACCAGGCCGAAACCAGCGTGCTCTTCGAACTCATCTCGGCACGATACGAGCGGCGCTCCATCATGATCACCGCCAACCAGCCCTTCGGTGAATGGAACAAGGTCTTCCCGGACCCCGCCATGACGCTGGCCGCCGTCGACAGGCTGGTTCACCACGCAACCATCTTCGAGATGAACGTCGAAAGCTACCGGCGCCGCGCCGCCCTCGAGGCCAAACGGCAGCGCGGAAGGCCCGCATCCTACGCCACCATCAACAACACGCCGCTGATTGACGCGGCGCGACAATCAGAAACGAAAGAGGAACTTGCCAGCGACAATCAGAATGCTATCGTCGCAGATGACGCGACATAGAATCTCATCCAGATCGTCGCTCGCGTCTCACCCAGATTGTCGCGCTATACCCCCGGATCCTTCCGCCGAAGCACGTCGAGTCCGCCATGATCCGCGGACAAGATCCCCACCTCTTGCGCGCCATCGGCCGCGCATGGGGCTGGCGGCAGCGACTGGAACGCGGCGACGTCGCCACGCTCGCAGATCTGGCCGCCGATGAGGGCCTGTCCGACCGTTACGTCAGCCGCCTCCTGCGCCTCGCGTGGCTGGCGCCCGAGGTGCTCGAGCGGCTGGTCGTCCACCGCGAGCCCTCGACAATCAGCATCTATGATCTGTGCTTCGTGGCGTCCCTGCCGTGGGAAGAGCAGCCGGGGCGGGTGTTCGACTGAGCCTCAGTGAAAGCTCGCTCGATACGACGTCGCCGTCAGCGAGACATGGGCATCGAGCGGCGGGCGCAGTTCGAACGCCTTGGGCTCGCGTGAGAAGTTCCACAGCCGGAACAGGCACCATTCCGCGCGCCGCTCCTCGGCCACGGCCAGTTCGTTGCGCGTGATGTGAAATGGCGTCCGGTCCCAGCCGTTCGTCGTCTTGACCTCGATCAGCCGCGACTGGCCATCCTGCTCGAAGCTGGCGATGTCGTAGCCGGCACCGTCACCGTCCTCCTCCGACACCCAGCGAACCTTCCGCGCGAGGTCGTCGCGGCCCGCCGCCCGCAGCGCCAACCGCTCATGCGCCAGCACGCGTTCCTCTCCCGCGCGGCCGAGGACACGGTTACGCTCGTCGCGGCCGGCTACGTCGGACTTCCTGGCGATCCGCAACATCAGATCCAGCTCCTGCGGTGGTGGCTGGTTGGATAACGTCGGTGGCGGCCCGATCCAGATCTGCGCCGCATCATAAAGGCCGGTGGGTGGTCGGTTGCCCGGGGCCCGCAGGACCCATTCCGGATGCGAGTTCATCCATCGCAGAACAGCATCCTCAAGCGAGCTCTGGAAGTTGAAGGCCGGTGCGAGTCCAGTCAGCCAGGTTTCACCCAGCGCCTTGAGCACGGCACTGATGTTCTGGTGCTTATATTCGATTGCCTTTGCGGACCGATCGATCCGGTCTGCAAGCTGTCGATATGATGCCGCCTTGTTCAGGGGGTTCCCCGCGAGATCATCGACCAGCATCGCGAAGTAATCCGCGACGATCAGATCGTTCTCTTCGTCCGTCCAGGGCCCGTTCGACATTCCGCCAGGCTAAGGTCGGGAAGTCCGTTTGTCATCAACGCTTTCCGGGGTTGGCCCCGGCAAATCACCGCCACATCTACGCGCCATTCGGCCAGCGCACTCACCTGCTGCGCCTCTCGCGTGTTTCGGCTCTGTTCCCCTCGAAGGCGATGGACGCAAGGGCCGAAGTTTTGGCGGGATTGAAACTCAGACTATTGGAAAGGCTAAGTAAATTCCGAGCGAACCGAAAACGGCGAGGTTCGCTCGAACAGAGACGGAGCGCCGTTCAGAGCCCGGAATGGCCTTGGCGTGCAGTCTCAGAGGTTCGCATGGGGGAGGCAAAGCCCTTTGAAAACACGAATATTTCCGCGCCGCGATAGGCGCCTGTTCGTGTTCGCAACAGGGATGATGGCGGAGGCGGTGGGATTCGAACCCACGGTGGGCGTGAACCCACGTCGGTTTTCAAGACCGGTGCATTAAACCACTCTGCCACGCCTCCGACCGGCGTGGATTAGCCTCTTAGCCCAGATCGCACAAGTCGGCTTGCACCGCGCCGGGCCACCGATTCTGAGATCATGGAACGGCGCTGTTGCGCAAATCTGGTTTGGGATTCATCCGGTGAGTCCAGCGTGATAGCTGGGTCACATGAGCAGACCGATACCCCCGACCTGCGAGACCAGGAACTGGCGGTCCTATACCGAAGCGCTGAAGCGCCGGGGTTCGCTGACGATCTGGTTCGACCCCGAGATG
>NZ_JAHKNG010000101.1 GCF_018860165.1 Paracoccus marinaquae | reverse complement strand
TAGAGCGTTCCGTGGGTTCTCCGCATGTCTTCCTCCATCGCAAAAGGACGGCACCCGCCGCCCAACGTTCAGGATACAGACAGATCCGCCATGGGCCGGGCCGATGGAAAAGACATGCGGTCTTACGATCGAGTAATCTCCTGTGTCATACATGCGCCGAAGCTCTGTTTGGCGTCGATCCGACAGCTTTGGCTTTTTACCCTTCAGCTTTCCCTTCGCGCGGGCAACTGCCATACCCTCTTTGGGGTCTGCTCCGGCTCAGTGCAAAATCCTACGCTAAGAAATATTTTTCCCTGACGCTGGCACCCTTTGCGGAATTTACATTTAGACATGAGCTGAGATGCACGACTTCGCTATCTGAGAGCCTATTTTACATCCGTTTCACAAACCTGCGTTTGTGAAAGCCGCCATTCGCTGCGCTGCGCATAAAATCACACATGCGGGACGAAGCGGTCATTCCGCTTTCAGGTGATCCAAGACGAAAGCAACACGCTCTCCGACTGACACCGTGGGAAGCTCGACAAGTTGGTAGCCGAAGCGGGTGTAAGTATCCGCCATGACCCGGTTGGTTGCCTCGGCTTCCTCGTGATCCTGCTTTCTTTCGGCGTCCTGCCCGAAAATGTCCTCCCAATATGGGGCGATGAAGACCATCCTGTTGTAGCGATATGTCTTCGCGGCAGCCTCCACATGGGCGGGAACCCGAAGGCCAGACAGCGTCAGATAGCCGACAACATCGGGAACTCCCCTGTCCATAAGCACCGGCTTTTCCAGAGCCGAAGCTTCATGCCACGACCGCAACTCCCATCCGAGCATGAGTTCGGCAAACATGACTTTGTCTGCCCATGGCAAAGCGGTGCCCCTAATCTGAACCTGATCGCGAATGATTGCCCGCCCGGCCTCTGGCATCGAGGCAAATCCCCTGTCGCGCAGGGCGTCGATCAACGTGCTCTTGCCGGAACCGGGGCCACCAGTCACGACAAACATATTGTCACACATGTGCCATCCTTATTTTCCATTGGAGGGGAGCGCGCTGATGATCGACCCTGCAGGTCGATCTTTATGCGCGTTCCTACAGGCTAACGTCATCGACGAAGGTCAGCAATGGGCTCCAATGGAGGGGGTGCGAGCTGATCAATCTCGGGTGCCATTTCGGGTCAGACAGGCGTTGAACTATGATCTAGCGCAACGATCTTTTCCACAATGGCGCAAAGGCTAAGGACGCCGTTGTCATCCAGATGGCGTCCCATGATCTGCAATCCGATTGGTCGGCCATCCTTGGTGAAACCAATGGGCACTGAAGCGGCAGGCAACCCGGTGAAATTCGCGAGCGCGGAGAACGGAACCCATGACGACGGTGGCACCACCTGCCCTGCAATCTTGTCAGGGCCGTAGGTATCAATCGGAAAGGCGGCGCTTGCGGTTGTGGGGGTCAGCAGAAAATCGAAATCACGCATGAAGTCCGCAGTGATATTTGCGATGCGCTTGCGGTCCATGATGGCGGCTGTGAACTGGTCCCCTGTCCAGGTTCGCTCAAGAATGCTTCCGATCCAGCCATCAAGATCAATGCCCTGCTCCGCAGCCATAGCTTTCAGACCAGCCCGATCCGTCTCAAGCGCAACAAGCGTGTCGAGCAATCCTTCGGTATTGCCAACGGCCGGGTAAGCACATTCGATATGGCTGATTGCCGTTCTCAAACGCCCAACAGCCTGTTCAAAAACAGAGCGGACTTCCGGATCCACGATCGCAAAGCCGAGGTCGTCCGAGAATGCGATGCGGATGGTTGCCATTGCGTCCAAACTACTCAAACCCCAATCACTGCTCCCGGACGGAATAGAATGACGGTCGTAGTCTGAGGGGCCGGATATGACGGAAAGCGCAAGTGCTGCATCGGCTGCATTTCGGGTCAAAGGGCCAATGTGCTCAAGGCTCTCCCAACTTGACTGTCCGGGGTAGCCTGGATCGCGGCAGCTTGGGTATAGAGGCACCCGTCCCCAAGACGGCTTCATGCCGAAGACGCCGCAAAGTGACGCCGGGATGCGTATCGAACCGCCACCATCGCTACCCAGGGCCAATGGAACCATGCCGGTTGAAACGGCTACTGCCGAACCGGCGCTCGACCCACCCGGCGTTAGAGCCACATTCCAGGGATTGCGGGTTGTGGGGAAAACGTGATTGTGGCCAACGCCACCATAGCCGAATTCAGACGTGTTTGTCTTACCGATGATTGTCGCACCAGCTCTTCTCAGGCGTTCGACAACTATGTCATCTTGCTCAGGCACAAAATCCGCATAGAGGCGTGATCCAAAAGTTGTTCGCATCCCTCGGGTGCAAATCAGGTCTTTCACAGCAACCGGAACGCCCGCCAG
>NZ_JAHKNG010000100.1 GCF_018860165.1 Paracoccus marinaquae | reverse complement strand
GCTTCGTTGTAGGATTTCCAGTTCGTCGTGCGGTAACGGGCGGGCTCGGGCTTGCTCATGTCGAGATTCTTAACCTACCGGATTCGCAGTGTGAATCCTTCCAGCGCCGAGTTCTGCAACAACGCCCGTGCGCTGCGAGGTAGCGGTAAATGACTGTTTCTGTGAATTTTTCAGATGTAGCCTCAGATGCTGATGATGCTACCGAAAGTGGTAGCGGCGGCACTATTTCAAATGTCGTGGCTTTGTTGCGCAAATCGGGGGAGGGGATTCATCTTGTGAATCCAGCGTGATAGCTGGGGGGCATGAGCAGCTGGGCCCCAACGAAGTACAAGACCACGAACTGGCCTTCGTACAACACCGCACTGAAGCAACGCGGATCGCTTTCGATCTGGTTTGATCCCGGGATGATCTGGGTACCGCCGCCAAGCGGTAAGCGTGGTCGACAGCAGCAATTCAGTGACGCGGCCATCCAGACTTGCCTGACGATGAAAGTCCTGTTCGGGATGCCACTCCGGCAGACCACGGGTTTCGTGGAAAGTCTCCTGCGGCTGGCTGGCCTGAACTGGGCCGTACCAGATTTCTGCACCCTGTGTCGGCGCCAGAGAACTCTGGACGTGCGCCTGCCCTATCGCGGTGGCACCGGCCCACTGAACCTCCTCATCGACAGCACCGGCATCAAGGCTGAGGGTGAAGGCGAGTGGAACGCCCGCAAGCATGGCGGCTCAAGGTGCCGCATCTGGCGCAAGATACACATCGGTATCGACGAGGAAACGTTGGAGGTTCGGGCGGTAGAGGTCACCAGCAGCAACATCGGTGATGCGCCCATGTTGCCTGAACTGCTGAACCAGATCCCGCCCGATCAGGACATTGAGTTGGTCACTGCAGACGGGGCCTACGACACGCGCAAATGCCACGACGCGATTGCCGCTCGCAATGCTCATGCTGTCATTCCACCGCGCAAGAACGCCAAGCCGTGGAGGCCCACAAGTGCCGGAGCCATCGCCCGGAACGAGGCGGTCAACGCGTCGCGATACCTGGGCCGCGCGCTATGGCGACGATGGAGCGGATATCACCGCAGAAGCCGCGTCGAGAGCAAGATGAACTGCATCAAACTCTTGGGCCAATCCCTGATGGCCAGAGACTTTGATCGCCAGGTCGCGGAAATCCAGGTCCGCGTCGCTGTGCTCAAGCGCTACACCGCTCTTGGCATACCCGTTACAGAGCCGGTGGGATGAGTCTGTTCGGGGTAAGGGGAAGTCTGCCCTCACCCGATTTGCGCAACAAAGCCCGCAGACCTGCCCACGAACAGCGGAAAACGGTGAAAATTCGAGGTGCCCTCAAAATCAATGAGATATGTGTCAACGGCGGCGCAAAAAGCCAGCCACTGGGCGGCGCAAAAGTCGGCCACCCTTGCGCGCGGCTGAGACCGCCGTGAGGGCGTAGCCCGAGCGGGGGTCTCAGCCGCGTGTTTCGATTTTGAGGGGGGTCAGCCGGCCTTTCTGGCGCGACTGTTAGCGAGGCGGTAGCTTTCGCCATTCACCTCGAGGAGATTGACGTGATGGGTCAGCCGGTCAAGCAGCGCACCGGTGAGGCGCTCGGAGCCGAAGGTTTCCGTCCACTCATCAAAGGGCAGATTGCTGGTGATCAGGATTGATCCGCGCTCATAGCGTTGCGAGATCAGTTCGAACAGCAACTCGGCGCCGGTCTTCGACAGGGGTACGAAGCCAAGCTCGTCAATGATGAGCAGCTTGTATCCGGCCACCTGCTTCTGGAAGCGCAGCAGGCGGCGCTCGTCGCGGGCCTCCATCATCTCGCTGACCAGGGCCGCGGCGGTGGTGAAGCCGACGGACAGGCCCTTCTGGCAGGCGGCCAGACCAAGGCCGAGGGAGATGTGCGTCTTGCCCGTGCCACTGGGGCCGAGAGCAATAATGTTCTCCCGCCGCTCGATCCATTCGCACCGGGCAAGCTCCAGCACCTGCATCTTGTTCAGCTTCGGGATTGCCGTGAAGTCGAAGCTGTCCAGGCTTTTGACGGCCGGGAACCTGGCGGCCTTGATGCGCCGCTCAACCATCCGCCGCTCCCGGTCGATCAGTTCCAGTTCGACAAGCCGTGCCAGGTATCGGACATGGTCCACATCTTCCGCCGCACATTGCCTGGCCAGTTTCTGATGCTCGCGCAGGAAGGTGGGCAGCTTCAGCGCCTTGAGGTGATGGGCGAGCAGGATTTCCGGGGCGTCATTCATGCCACGCCTGTTGATTGCCACTGAGAATTGACCCGGCAACCGCCAAAATTGTCATTGAGAATTGACCCATGTGCAACCCTGCCTCGGCTTGAAGCAGCTGGAGGCATACGGAGTGATCGACATGGGATTTTTGA